>NZ_JAQKGO010000036.1:0-452 GCF_027956545.1 Agrobacterium sp. ST15.16.024 | reverse complement strand
CCCGCGAGGAGCGCACGGCGCGTGTTTTCCGAATGCTGGAGGAAGTCGGTCTCGACGGTTCCTTTTACGATCGGTATCCGAGCCAGTGTTCCGGCGGCCAGTTGCAGCGCGTCGTCATCGGCCGTGCGCTTCTTCTCAATCCGAGTTTCCTTGTCTGTGATGAACCGACATCGGCACTCGACGCCTCGATGCGCACGCAGATCCTGAACCTCCTGATGGACATGAAGCGCCGCCACGGCCTGACGGTTCTGATGATTTCTCATGACCTGCGCGTGGTGCGTTATCTCTGTGATCGCATTGCCGTGATGTATCTCGGACGCATCGTTGAAATCGCCGACCGCGAAGAGCTTTTCCGCGCGCCCAAGCATCCCTACACGAAAGCTCTCATCGCCTCGTCGATGCTGGACGAGACGGGGTTATATGCACCGGAAATGCTTCTGGACGGTGATCTG
>NZ_JAQKGO010000035.1:0-560 GCF_027956545.1 Agrobacterium sp. ST15.16.024 | reverse complement strand
AACACGAAAATAGTCAGCGTCATCGACGGAAAAATCACCCGGGCCGAATACAACAGTACCATGGGATATTTTGTTGAAGTAACGGGAAAAGCCGGTGTTAAAACTCGCTATCTCCACCTCAATAAAATACTCGTTACTAAAGGGGCCAGGGTTACCCGGGGAGACGCTATTGCGTTATCCGGTAACAGCGGACGTTCATCCGGTCCTCATCTGCATTACGAGCTGGTCATCAATAACAATCCTGTTAACTCACTGGCGTTCCGGACGGCGGCACCCGCTGATAACAAACTCGAACAGCATGCCTTTGCGCATGCCAGAGACTACGAACGATACCTGGACTGATAACGGGACCGCGACGCGGTCCCGTCTGCCGGATTAATTTTTTTTATCGTTTTCACTTCCGTGATGTTGATGATCTCCATGCCCCCCGTGACCGTGGAAAAGATGCATGAGCGGACAAAGCAGCAGTAACAGATATGGCCAGTAGCCTGCCACATGTGACCAGTGTTCGCGCAGGAGAGCAAATGCCGCAATCGCGGCGACAGCAATAAGCGCATAGG
>NZ_JAQKGO010000004.1:0-378912 GCF_027956545.1 Agrobacterium sp. ST15.16.024 | reverse complement strand
AACTTGATTTCTTTAGAACGAAAGTCGTCGTCGCCAGCAGCGCCGCCGCCCTCGTTCAGTGAGCGGACTTATAAATCCATCACCTCAAACAAGTCAACACACCCATCGTCAAAAAACTGACATTTTTGCTAACTAACTGAAATCACTAACCACTTTAACAAAAAGCACCACAAGACGCCGGAAAGGCGGAATCTTTCGCCGTTTTCATCAAGCACACGATGTGACCCTTCCATCTCCCATGCGAGATAGGGCGCGAGCGATCTTGCTTTTGCCAGAAGCGCATTGACGAAACCCTCATAGTCCGCTGTCCAAGCGCCGGGTCGTGCTTTAGAACGGCATGAAGACGCTCATATACCAACCCAATGCCGCAGGCCTCTTCGCATGACCAGAACACCAGCCCCAATAAAGAACGACTTGCCCGAGCTTCCCGTCAGCGACGTTCTTGGCGATATTGCCGATGCGCTGGCAGGCGCGAAGCGCGCGGTTCTTTCGGCTCCTCCCGGCGCAGGCAAGACGACACTGGTCCCGCTTCACCTGCTGCGGCAGGAATGGCGAGGTGACGGCAAGATCATTCTTCTTGAACCGCGCCGGCTTGCCGCGCGGGCCGCGGCCGGGCGCATGGCTGATCTGTTACATGAAAGCGTAGGAGAAACGGTCGGCTACCGCATGCGGCTTGACAATCGTATTTCTTCGAAAACCCGGATAGAAGTGGTGACCGAAGGGGTGTTTGCTCGAATGGTTCTGGACGATCCGGAACTTGCCGGCGTTTCGGCTGTGATTTTCGACGAGTTTCATGAACGCTCACTCGACGGCGATTTCGGTCTGGCTCTGGCACTCGACGTTCAGGATGGATTGCGAGACGATCTGCGTATCCTCGTTATGTCCGCCACCCTTGATGTGGACCGCATCAGCACGCTGATGCGCGACGCGCCAGTGGTTCAGAGCCTCGGCCGCACATTCCCAATCGATATCCGCTATGAGGATCGCTGGCAGGGCGCGCCGGTTGAAGAGAAAGTCACCAAGGCAATTATCGAAGCCCATGCGGCGGAAACAGGTTCCATCCTTGCTTTCCTGCCGGGGCAGGCGGAAATCACCCGCACGGCCGCACGGCTGGAGGGGCGCTTTTCCAATGATACGGACGTCATCCCGCTTTACGGTAACCTGTCACAAAAGGAGCAGGACGCAGCGATCAAGCCGGCGACGGCCGGGCGACGCAAGATCGTGCTTGCTACCTCCATTGCGGAAACCTCGATCACCATCGACGGTGTGCGTGTGGTGATTGACAGCGGGTTGCAGCGACTACCCGTGTTCGAACCGGCAACGGGAATAACGAGGCTGGAGACCGTGCGGGTATCGCGCGCTTCCGCAGATCAGCGGGCGGGCCGTGCGGGGCGAACGGAACCCGGCGTTGCAATCCGCCTGTGGCATCCAGGACAGACGGCGGCGCTTAATGCCTTTACGCCACCGCAAATTCTGGCGAATGATCTTTCCGGCCTTGCGCTGGATCTCGCCCATTGGGGTGTTCACGACCCTTCCATGCTTGCCTTTCTGGACACGCCGCCTGAAGCAGCGCTCAAGGAATCGGTGGCGCTTCTCAAAAATCTCGGCGCTCTCGATGAAAGTGGCGCACTGACACAGCGCGGTCGCCTGATGCGCGGCCTTTCACTACCGCCACGGCTGGCGGCGATGGTGATTGCAGCGGCAAGCGAGGGTGCGGGGAAAAAGGCGGCGATGCTCGCCGTCATGCTGACGGAACAGGGGCTGGGCGGAAACGATCTCGATCTTGATGAACGGCTACGGCGTTTTGTTTCCGGCAGGAGCGAAAGGGCGCAGGCGGCGCGCAAGCTGGCATCAAGGCTGTTCGACGCGATTGGCGATATAAAGACGGCAGCCGAATTGCCAAGCGAAGCCGGCCCCCTGCTGCTGCACGCCTATCCGGACAGGATCGCGCTTCAGCGCGGAGCACGCGGCCGTTATGTGATGGCGAATGGCCGGGGTGCCGAACTTGCCGAGACCGAGCGGCTGGCGGCGAGCAGGATGCTTGTCGTGGCCGACATTACCGGGCGAGCGGCGCAGCCGCGCATCCTTGCGGCAGCAGGCATCGACAGGGCCGATATAGAAGAGCGGATGCCACACCTTATCGTTCAGCAGGACCAGTTGCTCTTTGATAAGGCAAGCGGCCAGGCACGTGCGCGCCGGGTCACGCGCCTCGGCGCCATCATCCTCGATGAAACGCCCCTGCCCCGCCCGGAAGGCGAAAAGGCCGCACAGGCGCTGGCCAATGGCATTCAGGAATTCGGCATCGGCATTCTGCCCTTTTCGAAAGAAACCCAGCAGCTGCGCGACCGGATCGGTTTTCTGAACGCGAGCATCGGTGAACCATGGCCCGACGTCAGCGATACGGCATTGCTTTCGCGACTTGAAGATTGGTTCGTTCCTTTCCAACACGGTGCGCGTAGCCTGCAGGACATTCGACCCGGCAGCCTTTCCGAAGGGATTATGTCTCTCGTGCCACACGAGGTGGCGCGAGACCTCGGAAGACTAGCGCCGACACATTTCGAGGCGCCGACGGGCCAGCGGCATCCAATCCGCTACGACGCCAGCGAACCGACCCTTTCCATTCGCGTGCAGGAACTTTTCGGGCTGACGTCGCACCCCGCGATCGCGCAGGGGCGCTTGCCGCTACTGCTGGAATTGACCTCGCCCGCACACAGGCCGATACAGACCACTCGCGATCTTCCGGGTTTCTGGGCGGGGTCGTGGAAAGATGTGCGGGCGGATATGCGTGGGCGTTATCCGCGCCATCCATGGCCGGAGGACCCGGCAGCGGCCCTGCCGACCAGCCGCGCGAAACCGCGCGGGACGTGAAGACGATGAATAGGGTAAAGGAGACGAAGGTGGCTGGTCATCCGATCGAAACCACAAGGCTTGGCCGCGCCAGCCGCAGAATAAGGCTGCAGACGATTGTCTGGCTGCGTTGGCTGGCGGTTGCTGGACAGACAGCGACGATCCTTTTCGTTGCTTTCGGGCTGAACTTCCCCCTGCCGCTGCTGGCCTGCGGCCTGCTGATTGCGGCGCTGGCGCTTGCCAACCTGTTTCTCACCGCCCGCTTTCCCTCCACCTATCGCCTGGAACCCTGGGAAGCGACATTGCTGCTGGCCTTCGACCTGCTGCAATTGACGGCGCTGATCTATATTACCGGCGGCCTTTCCAATCCTTTCGCGCCGCTGATCTGCGTGCAGGTCATCATCGCGTTTGCCTCGCAGCCGCTGCGGCATTCGCTTATTCTTCTTGCTTTTGCCGTCATCTGCTCGACTGCGATCGCCTTTTCGCCGTTTCCGGTTCCCTGGTATCCCGGCGAGGTCTTGCCGATCCAGCTTCTGCTGCATGTCGGTACCTGGGTCGCGATCATCGCCACCACATCCTTTGCGGCCTTTTATGCCTAT
The DNA here is from genome assembly GCF_027956545.1 of Agrobacterium sp. ST15.16.024. Classification (NCBI taxonomy): domain Bacteria; kingdom Pseudomonadati; phylum Pseudomonadota; class Alphaproteobacteria; order Hyphomicrobiales; family Rhizobiaceae; genus Agrobacterium; species Agrobacterium sp. ST15.16.024. Next base: position 375,466 of record NZ_JAQKGO010000004.1, on the reverse strand, counting down.
CGCGTTTCGCATGAGGCCAATCAGCTGGCGGACGCGCTGGCTGCAACCGAACTGGTGCTGGAGCGGGAAAAACACCTCTCGCAGCTGGATGGGCTGGCAGCCGCCGCAGCGCATGAGCTCGGCACGCCGCTTGCGACCATCAGCGTTGTCGCCAAGGAAATGGAGCGGGAACTCGGAAATGATGAAAAATATGGCGAAGACATAGCGCTGCTGCGCAGCCAGAGTGAAAGGTGCCGCGATATTCTGCGCCGCCTCACATCCCTTTCCGCCGATAATGAGGAACATATGCGCCGCCTGCCGCTGTCTTCGCTGATCGAGGAGGTGATGGCGCCGCACCGGGAATTCGGCATTCGCCTTGAGCTCGTGGAAAAGAGCAACCGGGCCGACGAACCGGTCGGCATTCGCAACGCCGGCATCATCTACGGACTGGGCAACCTCATCGAAAACGGCGTGGACTATGCGCGGGAGAAGGTGACGGTGACGGTGGAGCATGATTCGCAGAATGTCGCGGTCCTCATCGAGGATGATGGGCCGGGTTATGCCCATGACGTGCTTGCCCGTATCGGTGAGCCCTATGTGACGGAACGGCACAACGACACCCGGGCGGGCGGGCTGGGACTTGGCCTTTTTATCGCCAAGACACTGCTTGAGCGATCCGGCGCCGCCGTTACCTTCGAAAATCGCGGCTCCAGCAAAACCGGGGCGCGGGTCACAATCATCTGGCCTCGCGCGCTTATGGACGATAAAAGAAACCGTTGACTTTACCATCCACGTTGAAGCGGCGATAAGAAGAAGAAACAAAGCCGACGAAGTTGCCGGAAGGCCGGAAACATGAAGACAGAAGACCAGACCCCAACCACCAGCGCAGCTGCGGACGATATCGACCCCATCGGACCCGACAAATCTCTGCTGATCGTCGATGATGACGGCCCGTTTCTGCGCCGGCTTGCCCGGGCAATGGAAACGCGCGGCTTTGCCGTCGACACTGCCGAGACGGTCAGCGATGGTATTGCCCGCTCCAAGGCCGCACCGCCTAAATATGCGGTGGTCGATCTGCGGCTTGCCGATGGCAACGGACTGGAAGTAATCGAAGCCATCAGGCAGAACCGGGACGATACGCAGATCGTCGTTCTGACCGGTTATGGCAACATCGCAACCGCCGTTACCGCCGTGAAGCTTGGAGCGCTGGATTATCTGGCCAAACCCGCCGATGCGGACGATGTCTTTAATGCCCTGACGCAGCGCAAGGGCGAAAAGACCGAAGTCCCTGAGAACCCCATGTCAGCCGACCGGGTGCGGTGGGAGCATATTCAGCGCGTTTATGAAATGTGCGAACGCAACGTCTCAGAGACCGCCCGCCGTCTCAACATGCACCGGCGCACCTTGCAGCGCATTCTCGCCAAGCGCGCACCGAAGTAATCACTCTCCGAAGCTGCGCCCGGTCGTCCATTCCGCCAGCATCAACCGGGTTGCAGCGGTTCTCGAGAAATCCAGCATCACCGATTTGCGGGTCGCCGGCGGCAATTTATGCTCCGGCGCATCGCGAAGCATATGGGCACCATATCCATCCGAAAGGATCAATCCGCACTCTTCCGGAAAGATATCGGTCGGCACTTCCGGATGGGTGGCGAAAAACAGCCGGTCGCAATGCAATCGGTATTCCGGCCATTTGCGATCGACACGAAAATCCTCGATCGAAGATTTGATTTCGATGATCCAGATCTCCCCCTTGACCGACAGGCTGATGAGATCCGCCCTTCGTCCGCTCGCAAGCGGCAGTTCCGGCAGCACCGAATGACGCATCTCGTGCAAAAGGACCTGAACGCCGCGACGTACCAGCATCGCCTTGTCCGACTGGCGACCGTCTATTAAGGGATTATTGTTGGTAACGGAAAGAATAGTCATGGATAAAGGCTGCTGAAGCGTTTGGCCTATTGTTGCAAAAAGGCAATCAACCGGTAATTTTAAATGCGCGACCGTCTCGCGGCGGCGCAACGGCTTGCCAAGAGCGGCTGAATGGAAAATAACCGATTTATCCAATTAAGCCTACTCCTTCGCACAATTTGGCGAATTTTCCGCGAGAACAACATGCGCATCCGTACTTCATTGACCGCACTTGGTCTGACGGCAGCACTGGCTCTGGCCGGCTGCGCTGAAACCACCTCCCAATCAACTCGCCCGACATCCGGCAAGATCGCGGCGTCAGTGCCGGTTGCCGACCCCGTTCCGGCGAAGGTCGAAACCGTCCAGATTTTCAATGACGTATACGGTCCCGTGACCGATGCGGGCTATGCGCTGCCGGCCATTCCGATCAATCGCGTAAACGAGAAGTTCCGTCGCCAGATCGTTGAGTTCCAGACGAACGAACGTCCCGGCACGATCATCGTCAATACGCGCGATCGTTACCTTTATTACATCCTGTCCGGCAACCGCGCCGTCCGGTACGGCATCGGCGTCGGCAAGGCAGGTTTTGCCTGGGCCGGTGAAGCCTATGTTGCCTGGAAGCAGGAATGGCCGATGTGGCATCCGCCGAAGGAAATGGCGGACCGCAAGCCCGAAGTCGCGAAATATGTCGAGGCAGGCATGGGCCCCGGCCTGTCCAACCCGCTCGGCGCGCGCGCCATGTATCTCTTTAACGAAAAGGGACAGGATACGCTGTTCCGTATCCATGGTTCGCCCGAATGGGCTTCGATCGGCACCGCCGCCTCTTCCGGCTGCATCCGCATGATCAACCAGGATGTCATGGATCTTTACAGCCGTGTCCGCCCGGGCCGCAGCTCCAAGGTCGTCGTGATCCAATAAGATCAGATAGAAGACAAAGAAAAAGCCGCCGTGGAATTTCCCGGCGGCTTTTTTATTTATCTAAACGCCTGGCTCGGTTTCAGGCTGACTGCTTCGCCTTCAGTTCCAGACGGCGGCGGTGCAGGACCGGTTCGGTGTAGCCATTCGGCTGTTCGCGGCCCTTCAGCACAAGCTCGACAGCCGCCTGAAATGCGATCGATCCTTCAAAATCGGACGCCATCGGCAGATAGGCTGGATCGCCGGCATTCTGCCCGTCGACCACGGCAGCCATGCGCTTCATTGTCTCAACGATCTGCCCTTCCGTCACCACGCCATGGCGCAGCCAGTTCGCCATGTGCTGTGCGGAGATGCGCAGCGTCGCGCGATCTTCCATCAGTCCGACATTGTTGATGTCAGGCACCTTGGAGCAACCGACACCCTGATCGACCCAGCGCACGACATATCCCAGAATGCCCTGCGCATTATTGTCGAGTTCGCGCTGGATTTCCTCCGGCGTCCAGTTGGGACGCGGCGCGACCGGCACCGACAGAATATCGGAAAGCTTCGCGCGACCTCGGCTTTTCAAGCCTTCCTGAACCGCTGCGACATCGACCTTGTGATAATGTGTGGCATGGAGCGTCGCCGCCGTCGGCGATGGCACCCAGGCGGTGTTGGCGCCCGCTTTCGGATGCGCGATCTTCTGCTCCAGCATCGCCGCCATCAGGTCCGGCATGGCCCACATGCCCTTGCCGATCTGCGCGTGGCCGGAAAGGCCGCATTCCAGACCAATATCAACGTTCCAGTTCTCGTAAGCCGTAATCCAGGCGGCCTGTTTCATATCGCCCTTGCGGATCATCGGCCCCGCTTCCATCGAGGTGTGGATTTCGTCGCCCGTGCGGTCGAGGAAGCCGGTGTTGATGAAGACAACGCGATCCTTCGCAGCGCGGATACTTTCCTTGAGGTTGACCGTGGTGCGGCGTTCCTCATCCATGATGCCCATCTTCATGGTATTAGGCGTCATACCGATGAGGTTTTCGACGCGCGAGAATATCTCGTTGGCGAAAGCGACCTCTTCCGGGCCGTGCATTTTCGGCTTGACGACATACATGGAGCCGGCGCGGGAATTCTGCAGCCGCCCGGACGGGCCGACGTCGTAAAGCGCGATCAGTGCAGTGACGACAGCATCCATGATGCCTTCCGGAACCTCGCGGCCATCCCTGTCGAGGATTGCCGGATTGGTCATGAGATGACCGACATTGCGCACCAGCATCAACGAACGGCCCGGCAAAGTGAGCGCCGAACCATCGGGCGCGGTATAATAACGATCCGGGTTCAGCCTGCGGGTGAAGGTCTTGCCACCCTTCGCAACCTCCTCTGTCAGATCGCCGCGCATCAGGCCAAGCCAGTTGCCGTAAACCAGAACCTTGTCTTCCGCATCGACGGCAGCGACCGAATCCTCACAATCCATGATGGTTGTCAGCGCGGATTCGAGAATGACATCGGAGATGCCCGCCTTGTCGCCCTTGCCGATTTCCGTCGACGGATCGATGACGATTTCGGTGTGCAAACCATTCCTGCCGAGCAGAATCGTTGCCGGCTTTTCCGCCTCACCGGTAAAGCCCTTGAATTGTGCGGCGTCCTTCAACCCCGTCGTGGCGTCGCCGATTGCAAGCTGCAACAGGCCGTCAACGATCTTGAAGCCTGACACATCGGACCAGCCTGCCGTTTCGAGCGGTGCCGATTCATCGAGGAAGTTGCGCGCCCAGATGATGACCTTTTCGCCGCGCTTCGGATTGTAGCCCCTGCCCTTTTCCGCACCATCGGCGTCGGAGATGGCATCGGTGCCATAAAGCGCGTCGTAAAGCGAACCCCAACGGGCATTGGCGGCATTCAGCGCATAACGCGCGTTCATGACCGGAACAACGAGTTGCGGGCCGGCGACGGCAGCAATTTCCGGATCGACATTGCCGGTTTCCACCTGGAAGCCGGGGCCTTCCGGCAGCAGGTAACCGATTTCCTTCAGAAAGCCCTCATAGACAGCAAAATCCACCGGAGCGCCGTTCTGTCGGTACCAGCCATCCAGTTTTTCCTGCAGCGCATCGCGCTTTGCCAGCAATTCACGGTTCTTCGGAGAAAGCTCGTGGACGATGGCCGAGAAGCCTTCGAAGAAAGCCTCGCTGTCCAGACCCGTGCCCGGCAGCACTTCATCCGTCAAAAAAGCATAAAGCTTGTCATCGATGGAAAGACCGAATTTATTCGTGCGGCTCACATGCGCCTCCTCTATTCTACGCGTCCAGATTGGACGTTGAAGAGGGCGCTCGTCAATTGCGGCATGCAGCCAAATATTATTTCCATTTTGGAAACAATGCGGCCGATAGTCGTCTTTTTCTACAAAAGCGCCTGCAAGTCCTTGATGCGGTCATTCACCAGCCAGCCGTAGTAGTTTTCCTCCGGCATCAGGGGCTGCTCGCCGCCTACGGCGCGCTGGCGGTTCTTCTGGGCGAGAGCGGCCGCGCGCTGCTGTGAGCCGCCAACATTATAAAGCGTGGAGGTCACGCCCGGATTTTTCGAAATATCCATGTCGGCAATCGATCTGTAATCGTCGATCGACTTGCGGATGGAGGCGGCCATAAAGGCCAGCGAACGATCAGGGTCCATGATCGCCGTATAAACGGCTGTGGCGTCGTTCTCGTCCAACCTGTCATAGCCCGATGTTTTCGACACCATATCGGACAACATCAGCGCCGTCAGCGGGTTGATCTGGCCAAGACCGAAGGTCTGACCGGCATAGAAGGGCTGGAAAAATACGGCGCTGAAACGGTTGTTCGGATAGGCGACGCCATCGACCGTCCTGCCACGGAAGCCGTCGTCCCAGACATCTTCCCGACAGTTCCAAAGGCCGTAGGAATCCTTCTTCGACTGACATTTAGTAAATTGCGAGCGCGTCAGAAACTGCGCGATGGTTTCGTCCTTATAGCCGAAACGGAAGCTGCTGCCGGCATAGGAGGCGGCTTTGACATAGTAGGATTGCAACCGGTCATAGGCATCGACATTATAAGTATGCTCGCCGACGATGGCGCCGATCATATGGATCGGATCGATACCGTAGCGCCCGGCCGTCGACTTGATCTTGGCGATCAGCGCCTTGTCGGAGGACAAAAGGTCGATCACCTTCTGATATTTACGTTCGAAAGAGCTGTTGGACGCCTTCGTCCTGCGCGCGGAAGCACCGGGGACACCGGGCTGTTCGGCATTGCGATTGCCCGGCGGAACGACCGTTGCGGCCTCGACGTAAGAAGACGAGACGACGGTGAACGTCAAAGCAGCGGCAAATGCCAGAAGAGTTTTGCGCACGAGCGAATGCCTTTTCTCAAGCCTGCGGCTTCCCTGCGAAAGAGGAAAACCAGACCATTCCACGAAAGCGGTTCCAACCGGAATGCAGCCCTTCCCATAAACAAAATGCGGGCTGAATGCGAGATGAGGCAGATAAAATAAAAGAGTGCGGCAAATATGGCCGCACTCTTCTTTCGTTTTCCCTGAAGTCTTCAGAGAATATAACGCGACAAGTCCGTATCGGCGGCCAGATCGCCGACATGTTTTTTGACGTATTCCTGATCGATCTTGATGGCAGACCCACCGCGATCCGGCGCGTTGAACGAAATCTCGTCCAGAACCCGCTCCATCACCGTCTGCAGGCGACGCGCACCGATATTCTCAACCGAAGAATTGAGATGAACGGCCACATCGGCCAAAGCGTCAATCGCATCATCGGTGAAATCAAGGTCGAGTTCTTCCGTCGCCATCAGCGCCTTGTACTGGCGGATGAGGCTTGCTTCCGTCTCGGTAAGGATCCGGCGGAAATCCTCCTTGGTCAGCGGCTTCAGCTCGACACGGATCGGCAGGCGACCCTGAAGCTCCGGCAAAAGATCGGATGGCTTTGCCACATGGAACGCGCCTGACGCGATGAACAGGACGTGATCGGTTTTGACGGGGCCGTATTTCGTCGAAACCGTCGTGCCTTCGACAAGCGGCAGGAGGTCACGCTGCACGCCTTCACGCGAAACACCGGCACCCATGCCGCCATCGCGCGCCGCGATCTTGTCGATCTCGTCGAGGAAGACGATGCCGTCATTTTCCACCGACTTCACCGCTTCGCGCTGGATCATTTCATTGTCGAGCAGCTTGTCGGATTCATCGCGGACGAGATCGGTATAAGATTTCGAGACCGTGGTGCGCACTTTCTTGGTGCGTCCGCCCATGGCCTTGCCGAACATTTCCGACAGGTTGAGGACGCCGATATTGGCGCCCGGCATGCCGGGAATTTCGAAACCGGGCATGCCCGATCCGCTATCGGCAACCTCGATATCGATTTCCTTGTCGTCCAACTCGCCATCACGCAGCTTTTTGCGGAAGCTTTCGCGAGTGCCGGGCGACGCGGTCGTACCGACAAGCGCATCGAGTACCCGTTCTTCAGCGCTAGCATGCGCCTTGGCCTGCACTTCGGCGCGCTTCTTTTCACGCACGAGCCCGATACCGATTTCCACGAGATCGCGGATGATCTGTTCGACATCGCGGCCGACATAACCGACTTCGGTGAACTTGGTCGCCTCGACCTTGATGAACGGGGCGCCGGCCAACTTTGCAAGACGACGGGAAATCTCCGTCTTGCCGACACCGGTCGGCCCGATCATCAGAATATTCTTGGGCATCACTTCATCGCGCAGGCTCTCATCGAGTTGCTGGCGACGCCAGCGGTTGCGCAGTGCGATCGCGACCGCACGTTTCGCATCATGCTGGCCGATGATGTGGCGGTCCAGTTCCGAGACAATTTCCCGGGGTGAAAAAGTGGTCATTCTATCCTCTCGGCTTTCCTGTTCCGGCCGGCCATTCCGGCCCGGCCCACAGGACCCATGGTTGAGAAAATTCGCTTATTCGGCGTCGAGCATTTCGACGACGAGATTATGGTTGGTATAAACGCAGATATCGGCGGCGATATCGAGCGCCTGGCGCGCTACGTCTTCGGCCGACTTGTCCGTGTCCATCATGGCGCGGGCAGCCGCAAAGGCGTAGTTGCCGCCGGAACCAATGGCGATCGCGCCGTGCTCCGGCTCCAGCACATCACCATTGCCGGTGATGGCGAGCGTGGTGGATTTATCAGCGACCAGCATCATGGCTTCGAGATTGCGCAGATATTTGTCGGTGCGCCAATCCTTGGCGAGCTCGACTGCGGCGCGCATCAGCTGGCCCGGATATTGCTCGAGTTTCTTTTCAAGACGGTCGAGCAGCGTGAAGGCATCCGCGGTCGCGCCAGCAAAACCGGCAATCACTTCACCCTTGCCGATGCGGCGAACCTTGCGGGCATTGCCCTTCATGACGGTCTGGCCGAGGCTTACCTGACCATCGCCAGCCATCACGACCTTGCCGCCTTTTCTGACTGTAATAATCGTTGTCATCAAACACCTGTCTGCCCTGTCGGGCCTGCGGTTAACGGGCCGGTATGCGGCCCTTCTCGAGTTCTATGTAAGTTTGCTTTTCGCGATTGCAATCTTCGAGGCGACGCACCGTTTTCGGCATGTCGGGCAAGACGATGGAACAACTGGATATTTATGTCCCGTGCTGATAAGGAACGGCAACATTTTCACGGAGCGGCCAAAATGGCAGAACGTAAAGGCGAGATTATCCGCACCACCAACGAGACCGCGGTTTCGGTGCGTGTGGATATCGACGGCACCGGCAAGTCGACAATTTCCACCGGCGTGGGATTTTTCGACCATATGCTGGACCAGCTGAGCCGCCATTCGCTGATCGACATGGACATCGAGGTCAAGGGCGACCTGCATATCGATGATCATCACACCGTGGAAGATACCGGCATTGCCATCGGCCAGGCCATTGCCAAGGCGCTGGGTGACCGTCGCGGCATTACCCGTTATGCCTCGCTTGATCTTGCCATGGACGAGACGATGACCAAGGCTGCCGTCGATATTTCCGGCCGGCCCTTTCTCGTCTGGAACGTCAATTTTTCTGCACCGAAGATCGGCACTTTCGACACGGAACTGGTGCGCGAGTTCTTTCAGGCGCTGGCCCAGAATGCCGGTATTACGCTGCATATCCTGAACCATTACGGCGCCAACAACCATCATATCGCCGAAACATGCTTCAAGGCCGTTGCCCGCGTTCTTCGCACGGCAACCGAGATCGACCCCCGGCAGGCAGGCCGCGTTCCCTCCACAAAGGGTATGCTGGCCTGACGCCAAAGCTGTCAGGAAGCCCATGACAAGCTATCTCGTTCTGGAAGCCCGAAACGGGCCGGACAGGGACCACAAAACGACCCGTTTCATTGCAGACCGTTTCGTCTGGCTGGCTCTGATTGCGCCGTGGTTGTGGCTCGCGATCAACCGCGCGTGGCTGGCGGCGGTGGTCGTTTTTATCGCCCTCGTTCTGGCCGGTCAGGCATCAACGTTACCCGGATTCGAACCGGTCGGTATTCTGTGCGGCTTTGCCATTTCCCTCATCATCGCACTGGAGGGACGCGATTTTCTCGTGCGGCACTTGATCCGAAAAGGCTGGAAGATGACATCGATCATCTCCGCCCCTGATCTTTCGAGTGCGGAAGACATATATTTCTCCAAGCTCTCAGAAAACACCGAAACGACGGAACAGCTTTCACAGCCGGTCTGGACCGCTTCGCCGCAGAAGAACGGTGACAAAAACTTCATCAACGATCCCGCCGGATCGTTTCTTTTCGACTTGAATGGAAGGCGCTGACATGCGTGTCGCGATCATCGACTACGGTTCGGGCAATTTGCGTTCGGCCACCAAAGCTTTCGAGCGTGCCGCCCGCGAGGCCGGCATCAATGCCACCATCGATCTGACCGACAGGCCGGATCACGTCGCTACGGCGGACCGCATCGTCCTGCCTGGTGTCGGCGCCTATGCGGATTGCCGCGCCGGTCTTGATGCCGTTCCCGGCATGCATGAGGCGCTTGTCGAAGCCGTCGAGAAAAAAGCCCATCCCTTCCTCGGCATCTGCGTCGGCATGCAGCTGATGTCCTCACGCGGCCTGGAAAAGACCGTCAGTGCCGGGCTTGGCTGGATTGAGGGCGACGTCGTGGAAATGACGCCCTCCGATACCAGCCTCAAAATCCCGCAGATCGGCTGGAACACGCTGGAAATCCGCCACGCCCACCCGCTGTTTGACGGCATCAAGACCGGCGCGGACGGGCTGCACGCCTATTTCGTGCATTCCTATCATCTGGCGGCCAAGCATTCGACGGATGTCATCGCCACCACCAATTATGGTGGCGCGATGACTGCTTTCGTCGGTCGTGACAATATGGCCGGCGCGCAGTTCCACCCGGAAAAAAGCCAGACGCTCGGCCTTGCCCTGATTTCCAATTTCCTGCGCTGGAAGCCCTGACATGATTCTTTTTCCCGCAATCGACCTTAAAGACAGCCAGTGCGTTCGCCTGAAACTTGGTGATATGGACCAGGCCACCGTTTACAACGAGGATCCCGGTGCACAGGCCAAGGCCTTCGAAGACCAAGGCTTCGAATGGCTGCATGTCGTCGATCTCAACGGCGCCTTTGCCGGCCAGACCGTGAATGGCGAGGCGGTCGACGCCATTCTGAAAGCTACGAAAAACCCGGTGCAGCTTGGCGGCGGCATCCGCACGCTTGATCACATTGAAGCGTGGCTGAGCCGCGGGCTTGCCCGTGTCATTCTCGGCACCGTCGCTGTGCGCGATCCGGTTCTCGTCATCGAAGCCTGCAAGCGTTTCCCTGGCCAGGTCGCCGTCGGCATCGATGCCAAGGGCGGCAAGGTTGCCGTTGAAGGCTGGGCCGAGGCCTCCGAACTCGGCGTCATCGAACTTGCCAAGCGCTTCGAGGGTGCCGGCGTCGCCGCCATCATCTATACCGATATCGATCGCGACGGCATTCTGGCCGGCATCAACTGGGCCTCGACGCTGGAATTGGCCGATGCCGTCTCCATTCCGGTCATCGCCTCCGGCGGCCTTGCCTCCATCGATGATATCAAGCGCATGCTGCAGCCGGATGCTGCAAAGCTCGAAGGCGCGATTTCAGGCCGCGCGCTTTATGATGGGCGTATCGACCCCTCGGAGGCGCTTGCCCTCATCAAGGCTGCGAAGGAGGTAAGCGCATGACCCTCAAAGCCCGTATTATTCCCTGCCTCGATGTAAAGGACGGCCGCGTCGTCAAGGGCGTGAACTTCGTCGATCTGATCGATGCCGGCGATCCCGTCGAGGCGGCGAAAGCCTATGATGCAGCGGGAGCCGATGAACTCTGCTTTCTCGATATTACCGCCTCCTCGGATAATCGCGACACGATCTTCGAGGTGGTTTCGCGCACGGCCGATCATTGTTTCATGCCGGTAACGGTTGGTGGTGGGGTTCGCAGCGTTGCGGATATTCGCAAGCTGCTTCTGTGCGGCGCCGACAAGGTCTCGATCAATTCCGCAGCGGTCAAGGATCCGGATTTCGTGGCGCAGGCTGCCGACAAGTTTGGCAACCAGTGCATCGTCGTTTCCATCGATGCCAAGCGGGTTTCCAAGGACGGAGAAGCCGACCGTTGGGAAATCTTCACCCATGGCGGACGCCAGCCAACCGGGATCGACGCCGTGGAGTTTGCCATCAAGATGGTGGAGCGCGGCGCAGGTGAATTGCTCGTTACCTCGATGGATCGCGACGGCACCAAGAGCGGCTATGATATCGGCTTGACGCGCAGTATTGCCGATCAGGTTCGTGTCCCCGTCATCGCTTCTGGCGGCGTTGGCACGCTGGATGATCTGGTGGCAGGCGTTCGTGATGGTCACGCGACGGCGGTGCTCGCCGCCTCCATCTTCCACTTCGGCACCTATTCGATCGGGCAAGCCAAGAGCTACATGGCCGAGCATGGCATCGCCATGCGTCTCGACTGATTGCAGGAACATCTCATGAGCGCATTTTCCCTTTCCGATCTGGAACGCATCGTCGCAACCCGCGCCGCTGCATCTCCTGACGAATCCTGGACGGCCAAACTTGTCGCGGCTGGGCAGGAACGGGCGGCTAAAAAACTCGGTGAAGAGGCAGTGGAAGCTGTCATCGCTGCCATCGCGAAAGACCGCGACGGGCTGAAGAATGAAGCCGCTGACCTGCTTTACCATCTGCTGGTGGTACTGAAGATCGCCGACATTCCTTTGAGCGACGTTTTTGCCGAGCTGGAGCGCCGGACGGGCCAGACCGGCCTTGCGGAAAAGGCGGCGAGGCCCAAATCATGAATGTCACGGCAGGCAGTGGGGAGAGAGGCATGCCGAGCACAATCGATCATTTCCGGCCCGATGAATATTCGCCCTACCACTTCTTCAGTTCGGAAGAATGGGCGAAATTTCGCGCCGATACGCCACTGACGCTTTCCGCCGACGAGGTCAAACGGCTGCGCTCGCTTGATGATCCGATCGATCTGGACGAAGTGCGGCGCATCTATCTGTCGCTGTCGCGCCTGCTATCTTCGCATGTAGAAGCATCGCAACTGCTTTTCGAGCAGCGCAACCGCTTTCTCAACATGGGGGATGTCAACAAGACACCATTCGTCATCGGTATTGCCGGTTCAGTCGCGGTTGGAAAATCAACGACAGCGCGTATCCTGAAAGAGCTTCTGGCGCGCTGGCCCTCCAGCCCGAAGGTCGATCTCATCACCACAGACGGATTTCTCTATCCGAATGAGGTGCTGCGGCGTGAAAACCTGATGGAGCGCAAGGGCTTTCCGGAAAGCTACGATATCGGCGCGCTGTTACGTTTCCTGTCGGCCATCAAGGCAGGCCAGCCGAATGTGAAGGCACCGCGTTATTCGCACCTGACCTATGACGTCCTGCCGAACGAGTTCACCGTCATCGACCAGCCGGATATCCTTATTTTCGAAGGCATCAATGTGCTGCAATCGCGGGACCTGCCGGCGGGCGGGCGGATCGTGCCCATCGTTTCCGACTTCTTCGATTTCTCAATCTATATCGATGCCGACGAGGATTTCATTCACAACTGGTATGTGAACCGGTTCATGAATCTGAGAAACACGGCTTTCCGCGATCCCAATTCATTCTTCAACCGTTATGCGTCGATCAGTGAAGAAGCGGCGCTCAGCATTGCCGAGGGTCTCTGGCAGAACATCAACCTGAAGAACCTGCGCCAGAACATCGTTCCGACGCGCCCGCGTGCGGACCTTATTCTGCGAAAGGGAAAGAACCACCTGATCGATACGGTAGCGCTTCGCAAACTGTAAAGATGCCGCGCGTGGGCGGCATCTCCAGTGGCTAAACCCGTTATTATGCGAGGTCGGGAATACGCAGAACCTGGCCGGGATAGATCCTGTCGGGATAGGTCAGCATCGGCTTGTTGGCTTCGAAGATAATGTTGTTTTTCGCGCCATTTGCCTTGCCATACTGGGCTTCGGCAATCTTCCAGAGATTGTCGCCCTTCTTGACGGTGTAGAAGACGGGTTCTTTTGCCGGGGCTTCGGCCACTTTCAGTTCACCGGCCTCGACCTTGGAAATGCCGAGCGTATTGCCGACTGCAATGACCGCCTTTTCGAAAACAGACTGATCGGCCACTTCGCCCTTCAGAACGACCTTGTCGTCCACCACCTCGACCTGAACCTTGTCCGTGCCGAGATCGTGGGAAGCGAGTTCCTTCTTGACCGCATCGACATCAGGTGCGTCATCGCCGCCGATACCAAGCTTTTTTCCCGCTTCCTTGATGAAATTGAACAGACCCATAGCACCCTCCTTGGTTGTAGGGAGGATTACCAGACGATATTTGAAGCTCTATGACAAGGGCGAAAGATTTCGCGCAGGATTGCCACCTAGTCCCCCGAGGGCTTACCACGCATTTTCTTGACATCGGAACGGCCGGATTTCGCCTTCAGGCGGCGCTCGACTGATCCCTTGGTGGGTTTGGTGGCCTTGCGCACTGGCGGCGGCGGGGCGGCGGCTTCGAGGATCAGCTCCTTCAGCCGCTCACGCGCATCTTCGCGATTGCGCTCCTGGCTGCGAAACCGGCTTGCCTCGATCATCAGCACGCCATCTTTCGAAACACGTCGGCCCCCCAGGCGCAGGGCATTCACCTTCACCCGATCCGACAGGGAGGGTGAATTGGCGATGTCGAAAAACAGCTGAACCGCCGTCGAGACCTTGTTGACGTTCTGGCCGCCCGGCCCACCGGCCAGCACGAATTGCTCCGTCAGCTCCCAGCCGGCGATAGTGATACGGTTACTGATGTAAAGCGGGTCGCTGGCCATGATCTTTCTCCGCGCCGGTGATGCCACAGAACGCGTGAAATGAAAACAGTGGCCAGAATCAAGAGACCGGCAAAAAGAAACCTGGCACAAGGCCGGGTCCCCTCCTCCTCACAAATGAGGCTTTATTATTCAGCCGCGAGCAGAAGGCCCGGGGCTGCGTCGCGAACCTTGCTGTCGACGTGATCTTCGAACTTGGTGAAGTTCGTGACGAACATCGAGACCAGCTTCTTAGCCTGCGCGTCGTAAGCTGCGCCATCGGCCCAGGTTGAACGCGGATCGAGAATTGCACTATCGACGCCATCAAGCGACAGCGGCACCGCGAAGCCGAAATTCGCATCGGTGCGGAACTGTGCATCCTTCAACTCGCCGGTGAGTGCAGCCGTCAGAAGCGCACGTGTCGCCTTGATGGGCATGCGCTTGCCGATGCCGTAAGCACCGCCTGTCCAGCCGGTGTTGACCAGCCAGCAATCAACGCCGTGCTTGCCGATCAGTTCACGCAGCAGGTTGCCATATTCCGCTGGGTGGCGTGGCATGAAGGGTGCGCCGAAGCAGGTGGAGAAGGTGGCTTCCGGTTCGGTCACGCCCTTTTCCGTTCCGGCGACCTTTGCGGTGTAACCGGAAAGGAAGTGGTACATGGCCTGTTCCGGCGTCAGCCGCGCAATTGGCGGCAGCACACCGAAGGCATCCGCCGTCAGCATGATGATCGTTTTCGGATGACCGGCAATGCCGGTTTCCGATGCATTCGGAATGAAGTGCAGCGGATAGGCGCTGCGGGTGTTTTCCGTCAGCGAGTTGTCGTTGAAATCGGGAACGCGGTTTTCGTCCAGCACGACGTTTTCGAGAACCGTGCCGAAACGATTGGTAGCGGCGTAGATTTCCGGCTCTGCCTCGGACGAAAGCTTGATCGCCTTGGCATAGCAGCCACCTTCGAAATTGAAGATGCCATGTTCGCCCCAGCCATGTTCGTCATCACCGATCAAGGTGCGTGATGGATCTGCAGACAGCGTGGTCTTTCCGGTGCCGGAGAGACCGAAGAACACGGCGGAATCACCCTCAGGACCGACATTGGCCGAGCAATGCATCGGCATCACACCCTTGGCCGGCAGAAGGTAGTTCAGCACCGTGAAGACCGACTTCTTGTTTTCACCGGCATAGGAGGTGCCGCCGATGAGGACGAGACCGTTGGTAAGGTCGCAGGCGATGACGGTTTCCGAACGCACACCGTGACGGGCGGGATCAGCCTTGAAGCTCGGCAGGTTGATGATGGTGAGCTTCTGCTTGAAACCAGCCAGTTTTTCCTGCTTCGGACGGATCAGCAGATTGCGGATGAACAGCGAGTGCCAGGCAAGCTCGGTGACGACGCGTGTCGGCAGCGCATTTTCCTCATCGGCGCCGCCGATCAAATCCTGAACATAGAGGGTCTTGCCGGCGGCGTGGGCCAGCATGTCCTTATGCAGCAGCTCGAAGTTTTCCGGCGACAGCGGCTTGTTGTTATCCCACCAGATGGTGTTCTCGGTGGAAGCGTCGCGCACAACGAACTTGTCCTTCGGCGAACGGCCGGTGTGCTGGCCGGTGACGGCGCGAAGAGCGCCATCGATTGTCAGTTCGGCCTCGCCGTTGCGGATCGCCTCTTCGTATAATTCGCTCTCGTTGAGGTTATAAAAGACGCGGGAAGCCTCGCCCAGTCCGAGTTCCGCAACTCCATTGGCAGGATTATGAACCCCAAGCTCGTTCATGACGCGTTCCTTGTAAATGACGATAAGGCCGTTGAAATTTTCACGGAAAATACGTGGCAGCTTTTGGAAACGCAAGAGCCGAACTTTAAAAAACTTAGTGATTTCAATATATTAATCGATTTAAAAGATTTTATTTCTTTTTAAATCGGTTGAAGACGCATTAAAATCCAGCTGCGGCGGTTTCACGAAATCCGGCCACCGCACCCGCACGATTTTGGGGCGAGTTTTCCTTTGCCACAATTTGTTCCACCTTTATACTCAAGAGAGTGGCTCGCGGCGCACAACCTGGCTGGGTGAATGTCGGGAGTTACGAGAAAATGACGATGGAGACCAACTACATGCAGACGATCGCGCTTGTCGACGATGACCGGAATATTCTCACTTCGGTATCGATCGCGCTCGAAGCCGAAGGCTACCGGGTCGAAACGTATACGGACGGCGCCTCCGCGCTTGACGGGTTGATCGCCCGTCCGCCGCAGCTCGCCATTTTCGATATTAAGATGCCCCGCATGGACGGCATGGAGCTTTTGCGGCGCCTGCGTCAGAAATCGGATCTGCCGGTGATCTTCCTCACCTCCAAGGATGAGGAGATCGATGAATTGTTCGGCCTGAAAATGGGCGCGGATGACTTCATCACCAAACCCTTCTCGCAGCGCCTTCTGGTTGAACGCGTCAAGGCGATCCTGCGCCGCGCCAGCAGCCGCGATGCCGCGCCAGCGGCCGGCGGCGCAATAAAGCCGACGGCGGACCAGCAGGCCCGCACGCTGGAGCGCGGGCAACTCGCCATGGATCAGGAGCGTCATACCTGCACCTGGAAGGGCGAACCGGTGACACTCACGGTTACCGAATTCCTCATCCTGCACTCGCTGGCGCAGCGGCCGGGCGTGGTGAAAAGCCGCGACGCGCTGATGGACGCCGCCTATGACGAGCAGGTTTATGTGGATGACCGCACCATCGACAGCCACATCAAGCGCCTTCGCAAGAAGTTCAAACTGGTCGATGGCGACTTCGATATGATTGAAACGCTTTATGGCGTAGGATATCGCTTCCGCGAAGCGGCCTGAATCGGCACGCAAATCGGAAGAGACCACCCGAAGAGTGGTGGCGAGGACTTAAATACGTGTTGAAGAAAACGCCGGAAACCGTCTCGGATAGCGACGATGCCGAAGAACGCGGCAGCGAACGCCGCCATCGTATCCATCCGCTGACGATCATCCGGCGCATTTTCGGCAATGCGGTGTTTTCCAGCCTCACGCGCCGCATTCTTTTCTTCAATGTCGCGGCGACGGTCGTTCTGGTCGGCGGTATTCTCTATCTCAACCAGTTCCGTGAGGGGCTGATCGATGCGCGCGTCGAAAGCCTTCTGACGCAGGGCGAAATCATCGCCGGCGCGATTTCGGCCTCCGCTTCGGTCGATACCAATTCGATCACCATCAACCCCGAAAAGCTTCTCGAATTGCAGGCGGGGCAAAGCATCACGCCCGCTCCCAATGACGAGGACTTAAGTTTTCCGATCAATCCCGAACGGGTGGCACCAGTGCTGCGGCGGCTGATTTCACCGACGCGCACCCGCGCGCGACTGTTCGATGCCGATGCCAATCTGCTGCTCGATTCCCGCCATCTTTATTCGCGCGGACAGGTTCTGCGCTTCGATCTGCCGCCGGTAACGCCGGAAACCCAGACCTGGGGTGAGTGGTTCACCAGCATGTTCAACCGCATGCTGCAGCCAAGCAGTCTGCCGCAATACAAGGAAGCGCCTGGTGGCGACGGTTCGATTTATCCGGAAGTGATGAATGCGTTGACCGGCGTGCGCGGCGCAGTCGTTCGCGTCACCGAAAAGGGTGAGCTGATCGTTTCGGTCGCCGTGCCGGTGCAACGCTTCAGGGCGGTGCTTGGCGTATTGCTGCTCTCCACCCAAGCGGGCGATATCGACAAGATCGTGCATGCGGAGCGCCTGGCCATCATGCGTGTTTTCGGCATCGCCACCCTCGTCAATATCGTTCTGTCACTGCTTCTGTCCTCCACCATCGCCACGCCGCTGCGGCGGCTTTCCGCCGCCGCGATCCGCGTGCGCCGCGGGGCGCGAACCCGCGAGGAGATACCGGATTTTTCGGCCCGTCAGGATGAAATCGGCAACCTTTCGATTGCGCTGCGTGAAATGACGACGGCGCTTTACGACCGTATCGACGCGATCGAAAGCTTCGCTGCCGATGTCAGCCACGAACTCAAGAACCCGCTGACCTCGCTACGCAGCGCCGTGGAAACCCTGCCGCGCGCGAAAACCGAAGAATCAAAGCAACGGCTGACCGAGATCATCTTCCATGACGTTCGGCGTCTCGACCGACTGATCAGCGATATTTCGGATGCGTCGCGGCTCGATGCCGAACTGGCGCGCGCCGATGCCTCGCCGCTCGACCTTGATGTGCTGATGAAAGGGCTGGTAGACATATCCCGCCAGATCAGCACCAAGAAGAAAAGCGTGGCAATCGACTATGTAGCCGACCGGAAGGCCGGAGCCAAAACCTCCTTCGTGGTGAATGGCCACGACCTTCGCCTCAGCCAGATCGTCACCAATCTGATCGAGAACGCCCGTTCTTTCGTGTCAGAGGAAAGTGGTCGCATCACCGTGCGTCTTTCCCGCCACAAGGATCGCTGCCTCGTGCAGGTGGAAGATAACGGACCCGGCATTCAGGCCGAAGATATCGACCGGATTTTCGAACGGTTTTACACGGACAGACCGGCGAGCGAAGGCTTCGGCCAGAATTCCGGCCTTGGTCTTTCCATCAGCCGGCAGATCGCCGAAGCCCATGGCGGCAGCCTGAGGGCGGAAAATGTCGTCGACAAATATGGCGTGATATCAGGCGCACGCTTCACCCTGTCGCTGCCGGCGGCCGAAACCCATGAACGCTGAACGCTTCAACCTGCATGCCACCGCCATCACCGTTCAAAACACGGGAATCCTCTTCACGGGACCATCCGGCAGCGGCAAGAGCGAGCTTGCCTTCAGTTTTCTGACCGAGGCTGAACGCTGCGGATTGCCGGCGGCGCTGATCGCGGACGATCAGATTTTCGTGTATCGCGACGGCGAAGACATCATTGCCGAGCGGCCGCAAGCGATTGCCGGCCTGCTGGAATTGCGCGGCAGCGGCATTGTTTCGCTCAGCAGCGTTGCGAGCGCTCCACTCCATTTTGCCGTCACGACAGTTCTTTCACCGGAAAATCCCAGACTTCCCGAAGATGACGAAGTGTTTTTGCTGCCCTGTGGTGGGCATCTTCCACTTCTGCGCATACCGCTTGCAAGTCTTACGCCCTATGGAAAATTTGCTGCACTTGCTCAGAATCTTTTTAAAACGAATGTGAAGTGACGATGATTCGGGCGATTTTAGGCTTGCGATTCGCATTTTCCTCATCAAGATGAAATCCCACCGATGGACAGGATTGCCGCGTTGCGATAGTCGGCAATGAGAGTGCGTGTGCAAGGGAGCATTTCATGATCGGACTAGTGCTTGTCACCCATGGCAAGCTGGCTGAGGAATTTCGCCATGCGTTGGAGCATGTCGTTGGTCCCCAGAAATTGATCGAGACGGTTTGTATCGGTCCCGAAGACGACATGGATCAGCGCCGGCAGGATATCATCGACGCCGTTGCGCGTGCCAATGATGGCAATGGTGTTATCATATTGACGGACATGTTTGGTGGCACACCGTCCAATCTTGCAATCTCCGTCATGAATAACGGCAATGTCGAAGTCATCGCCGGGGTCAATCTTCCGATGCTGATCAAGCTTGCCGGTGTTCGCAGCGAAGACAATATGGACAAGGCCCTTCAGGATGCATCCGATGCCGGCCGCAAATATATCAACGTCGCCAGCCGCGTTTTAAGCGGCAAGTGAGAAGTCAGCCCATGTCGCCTCTCTCCCGGGAATTGCCGATCATCAACAAGCGCGGTCTCCATGCCCGGGCATCTGCGAAATTCGTTCAGATGGTCGAGGGCTTCGACGCAACGATCACGGTTTCCAAGGACGGCATGACCGTCGGCGGCACTTCCATCATGGGCCTGATGATGCTGGCGGCCAGCCCCGGCTGCAGCGTCTATGTCGAGGCAAGCGGCAATCAGGCGTCGGAGGCGCTGGCCGCGTTGGAAGCTCTGGTGGCCGACCGCTTCGGCGAAGAAGCCTGAGCCAGCAACATATAAAGACATAAAGACCTCTTTATATCATCATTGCCAGATCGTTTGTGGCCTGCTAAACCGCTGCTACGTTTAAAAGCCGGGCCAACAGGCGCGGCATTCTGATCTGGAGAACTTCATGAGCCTTGAGAAGGACTACATTGTCGCCGACATCAACCTTGCCGCATTTGGCCGCAAGGAGCTGGACATCGCCGAAACCGAAATGCCCGGCCTGATGTCCTGCCGCAAGGAGTTCGGCGAAAGCAAGCCGCTGAAGGGCGCACGCATCACCGGTTCGCTTCACATGACGATCCAGACCGGCGTTCTCATCGAAACGCTGAAGGAACTGGGCGCGGACGTTCGCTGGGCCTCCTGCAACATCTTCTCGACGCAGGATCATGCAGCAGCGGCCATTGCAGCGGCTGGCATTCCGGTCTTCGCCGTCAAGGGTGAAAGCCTGACGGAATATTGGGAATATACCGACAAGATCTTCCAGTGGACCGATGGCGGTCTGTCCAACATGATCCTCGACGATGGCGGCGATGCCACCATGTACATCCTGCTTGGCGCACGTGCCGAAGCCGGCGAAGACGTTTTGTCCAATCCCGGCTCTGAAGAAGAAGAAATTCTTTTCGCGCAGATCAACAAGCGCCTGAAGGCTTCTCCCGGCTGGTTCACCAAGCAGCGCAACGCGCTGAAGGGTGTTACCGAAGAAACGACGACGGGCGTTCATCGTCTTTACGATCTCAGCAAGAAGGGCCTCCTGCCCTTCCCGGCGATCAACGTTAATGACAGCGTCACCAAGTCGAAGTTCGACAACAAATACGGCTGCAAGGAATCGCTGGTGGACGGCATTCGTCGTGCAACCGACGTGATGATGGCCGGCAAGGTCGCCGTCGTCTGCGGTTACGGCGATGTGGGCAAGGGTTCTGCCGCCTCGCTGCAGGGCGCCGGTGCCCGCGTGAAGGTCACCGAAATCGACCCGATCTGCGCGCTTCAGGCTGCCATGGACGGTTTTGAAGTCGTTCGTCTGGAAGATGTCATCTCTTCCGCCGATATCTTCATCACCACCACCGGTAACAAGGACGTCATCCGCATCGAGCATATGCGCGAGATGAAGGACATGGCTATCGTCGGCAATATCGGCCATTTCGACAATGAAATTCAGGTCGCCTCGCTGCGGAACCTGAAGTGGACGAACATCAAGCCGCAGGTCGACATGATCGAGTTCCCGAAGGGCAACCGCATCATCCTTCTGTCCGAAGGCCGCCTGCTGAACCTCGGCAATGCCACCGGCCACCCGTCCTTCGTCATGTCTGCATCCTTCACCAACCAGGTGCTTGGCCAGATCGAGCTCTTCACCAAGCAGGGCGAATACAAGAACGAGGTTTACGTGCTGCCGAAGCATCTCGACGAGAAGGTTGCGCGCCTTCATCTCGAGAAGCTCGGTGTGCGGCTAACAGAACTTTCCGATCTGCAGGCAGATTATATCGGCATCTCCAAGGAAGGCCCGTTCAAGGCTGAACACTACAGATATTAATATCATAGTTAATTTCCACTGAAATTACACAACATATAGATGCCGCGCACTTGACAAAGTGCGCGGCATCTTTTTTGCGCCATCCCTTTCCGCAGATTTATGAAGGCGGTATTGTCATCGGACTTGATTCGGACACGCCAAAGGGCGGCGGGGACGAAATGGGATGTCTTGTCGAAGATGCGGCACATAGGACGGAGACAGACCGGGGATGACGGTTCACAATTCGGATCTGCGCGAGCAGACAGTTCAACGCGTTGAAAACACGCAAGGCTGCGTGGCATTGAGCGCGCAGGTTCTGGCGCATTGCCGGCTGGCGATCAGCGCGGTCCGGACAGGGATTTCGCGGCTTCCCGTGCTGATGTCGGGGACCATTCTTGCCGGTTCGGCAAGTGTCTCGCTGGCGCAGGACGGCCTTGTTGCCAAGACCGGTGCGCGGCTGTTCTCCTCTGGCGAAACAATCACCTATTCGCTCTTTGTCGGCATGCTTTCGGCGACGCTGTTTTCCGTCGTCTGGCTGGTGCGCCAACGCGGCAATATCGAGTCGGAAAGCAGTGAATACCGCAAGGCGCTTGCCGAGACCCACCACAAGATCGCCAAATACGAGGCGCTGATTTCCGATAAGGGCCGGCGCATTGTTATCTGGGATGGCGCTGACAAGCGGCCCGAATTTCTGGGGCAATTGCCCGTGGAGACCGGCGCACCGCAGGCGGATCATGATTTTCTGGCCTTCGGGCGCTGGCTAAAGCCATCCTCTGCAAGCCAGCTTGAAAAATCCCTCGAAAAACTTCGCAGCCATGCGCAGAGTTTCGATCTGACCATCGAGACGCAGCGCGGCGAAGTCATTGAAGTTCAAGGCCGGGTTTCCGGCGGCAATGCATTTGCACGTTTCGTCGCGCTTAATAATCTGCGCGCCGAGCTTGCAGAATTGCAGGTGGAACGCGAGCGTCTGATCACCTCGGTCTCGACGTTTCAGGACCTTCTGGATTCCATCGAACAGCCCGTCTGGCGCCGCAATGGCGAAGGTGAGCTAACCTGGGTCAACCACGCCTATGCGCAGGCCGTGGATGCACGCGATGCCGACCAGGCCGTACTTGAAAAACGCGAGCTGTTGAACACGGTTACCCGGCAGAAGATACGCGCGGCCGCGACGCCGGAATCACCCTATCATGACCGCATTTCGACTGTGGTTTCCGGCAACCGTACCTTCTTCGACGTCGTGGATATCAAGACTGCGGCGGGTTCGGCCGGTATCGCCATCGATGCCACCAAAGCGGAAACCATCAGCGAAGAACTCAAGCGGGTTCTGAAAAGCCACGCCGAAACGCTGGATCATCTGGCAACGCCCGTCGCCATCTTCGACGGCCGGCAGCGGCTGCAATTCTACAATCAGGCTTTTGCAACCCTTTGGGGTCTCGATCTGGTTTTCCTCGAATCCGGTCCTGACAATTCCGAGCTTCTGGACAGGCTGCGCACCGCCGGCAAATTGCCCGAGCAGCTGAACTGGAAAAACTGGAAGGAGACGGCGCTCGCCGTTTACCGTTCGCTCGATACCAAAACCGATCTCTGGCACCTGCCGAATGGGCAGACACTGCGGGTCATCGCAACCGCCCATCCACAGGGCGGCGCGACCTGGGTTTTTGAGAACCTGACCGAACAGGTCGACCTGCAGATGCGCTACAACACGCTGGTGAAGGTACAGGGCGAAACCATCGATCATCTGGCCGAAGGTGTGGCGGTGTTCGGTGCCGATGGCCGTATTCGCCTCTCCAACCCGGCATTCCGGGCGCTCTGGGGTGTAACCTCCGAAGAGGCGGAAACGGGCACCCATATCCGCGCCATCGAAACCGCCTGCACACAATCCTATGACAGGCCGGACGGCTGGCGCGCCTTCAGCCAGTTCATCACCAGCTTTGATGATGAGCGCCCATCCAAACAGGGAACGCTCGAACTGCTCTCCGGTCTCGTGCTTGATTTCGCTATCATTCCGCTGCCGGATGCGCAGACCATGCTGACCTTCGTCAACATGACCGACAGCGTGCGGGCTGAAAGGGCGCTCAAGGAAAAGAACGATGCACTTCTGAAGGCCGACGAGCTGAAGAATGATTTCGTTCAGCATGTTTCCTATGAATTGCGTTCGCCGCTGACGAATATTATCGGTTTCACCGACCTCCTGAAGACGCCCGGCATCGGCCAGTTGACGGACCGGCAGGCGGAATATCTCGATCATATTTCCACTTCGTCCTCGGTGCTTTTGACCATCGTCAACGATATTCTCGATCTTGCGACCGTCGATGCCGGCATCATGCAGCTGAATTATTCAGACAATGATCTGAACGAATTGCTCGAAGACGTTTCTGTGCAGATCGCCGACCGGCTGCAGGAGAGCGGTATTTCGCTTGAAATCGTCGCGCCGACCCATCTTGGCAGCCTGGTCGCCGATCATCAGCGTCTGAAGCAGATCCTCATCAAGCTGCTTACCAATGCGATCAACTTCGCCCCGGAAGGTTCCGCCGTTGAACTGTCGTGCCAGCGCAGCGAGGGCGACTTCCTGTTCTCGGTGGCAGATAAGGGCCCGGGCATTCCGGAAGACATGCTGAAAACAGTCTTCGACCGCTTCGCGACACGCGGCAATGGCGGTCGGCGGACCGGCGCAGGGCTTGGCCTTTCCATTGTCGAAAGCTTTGTCAGCCTCCATCATGGCACGGTCAGCATCGATAGCCGCCCCGGCAATGGCACCATCGTCACCTGCCGCATTCCTTCCGGCACGCGCCCGCATTCCATCGCCGCAGAATGAGCCAAGACATCTTGCCGATCACCATTTCCCTTGAGGGAGAAAAAGATACCATCAGGCTCGGTGAAGACCTTGCGCTGGCATTGAAACCCGGCGATTGCCTGGCGCTGATCGGCGATCTCGGCGCCGGTAAATCGACACTCGCCCGCGCCTTCATCCGGGCGATGGCGAATGAGCCGGATCTCGAAGTTCCAAGCCCCACCTTCACGATCATCCAGACCTATTCCGCTCGCATTCCGGTTGCCCATCTCGATCTATACCGGCTTTCTGATGTCTCCGAACTGGACGAGCTCGGCATCGACGAGATGCTGGAGGACGGCGTCTGCCTGATCGAATGGCCGGATATCGCCGCCGAGGTTCTGCCGCCGGAACAGACCGTCACGCTTCGGCTGACGCATTCCGGCGAAGGACGGCTGGCTTCCATCGAAGCTCCGGCAAAACTGAAAGCGCGGCTTCAGCGTGTTTTCGCCATTCGCGAATTCCTCGCGAAAAATGGCAGGGGCGATGCGACCCGCCGTTTCCTGAGTGGTGACGCTTCCACACGTGCCTATGAGACCATTTCCGGCGATGACCCGGATCTTATCCTGATGGACTGGCGGCGCCCCTTGAGAGGCGCGATCATTGCGGATGGCAAGACCTATGCGGAAATCGCCCATCTTGCCCAGGATGCGCGTTCTTTCGTGGCG
This sequence comes from Agrobacterium sp. ST15.16.024, assembly GCF_027956545.1. Lineage (NCBI taxonomy): Bacteria > Pseudomonadati > Pseudomonadota > Alphaproteobacteria > Hyphomicrobiales > Rhizobiaceae > Agrobacterium > Agrobacterium sp. ST15.16.024. The sequence continues at coordinate 350,476 of NZ_JAQKGO010000004.1, read as the reverse complement.
ATCGGCGAGTATCTGCGAAACAGCGGCTTTTGCGCGCCAGAGCTTCTGGCAGCGGATATCGATCAGGGCATTCTCCTGCTGGAGGATTTGGGGCGCGACGGGGTGCTTGCGCCCAAGGGAACGCCGATAGAAGAACGTTATCTGCAGAGCGTTGCCTGCCTCGCAGCCCTTCATCAGACCCCGCGACCCGACCTGTTACCGGTGATTGACGGCAGCACCTATGAGGTTCCCCCTTTCGATCGGCAGGCGATGAAGATCGAAGTCTCTTTGCTGGCGGAATGGTATCTTCCCCACAAACGCGGCAAGCCGCTCACCGATAGCGAGAAGAGTGACTATTACGCCCTGTGGGATAGCCTGATCGACTCGCTCGCTGATTGTGAAACAGGGCTTCTGCTGCGCGATTTCCATTCACCCAACCTTCTCTGGCAGGCGCAGAATAGCGGTATTCGGCAGGTCGGCCTGATCGATTTTCAGGACGCGATGATCGGCCCCACCGCTTATGATCTCGCCTCCATCGTGCAGGATGCCCGGGTTACCATCGAACCCGAGCTGCAGGCGCGTCTGCTCTCGCATTATCTCGACAGCAGAAGAAACACACCTTCATTCGATGAAGCCGCTTTCCTCAAGGCTTTCGCCATCATGTCGGCGCAGCGTAACTGCAAGCTTGCCGGTATCTGGGTGAGGCTGTTGGAACGGGATCAAAAACCCGGTTATATGAAACATATGCCGAGGACGTTCCGCTATCTTGCCGCGGCGCTTTCGCATCCGGAGCTTCAGCCTCTTCGAGACTGGTGTGTCGGCATGGGCATGGAATTCAACGACTGAAAGACGGTTGACGACGATGACGATCAAAAACGCCATGGTGCTGGCCGCCGGGCTTGGCACGCGGATGCGCCCGATCACCGATACGATCCCGAAGCCGCTCGTCAAGATTGCCGGCAAGCCGATGATCGATTACGCGCTCGACGCGCTTGTGGAAGCTGGGGCTGAGACGATCGTCGTCAATGTGCATCACCATGCGGATCAGATGATCGCTCATCTGGAGCACCGCTCCGACGTCGAAATCCTGATTTCAGACGAGCGGGCGCAACTGATGAACTCCGGCGGCGGGCTTGCCAAGGGTCTGAAGCTGCTGGAACCCGGCCCGGTCTTCGTCATGAACGCCGATCTATTCTGGATCGGCGAGCAATTGAGTGCGGTCAGCAACCTGCGCAAGCTTGCGCAATTCTTCGATCCGGAGCGGATGGATATGGCCCTGCTCTGTGTTGATATGGATCGCACCACCGGTCATAACGGCAAAAGGGATTTCAACCTTTCTGACGACGGTAAATTGGTGCGGTATTGCGATGGCGATCCGAACCCGGTGGTTTATGCCGGCGCCATTGCCATGGATTCGCGCCTGCTTGAAGATGCGCCGACGGATGCTTTCAACCTCAACATCTATTTTGACCGCGCCATTAAAAATGACCGGCTTTCCGGGATTTCGCTTGATGGGCACTGGATCACCGTCGGCACGCCCGATGCGATAGAAGACGCAGAAAACATCATCCAGCAATTCAGGGAAAAACGCTCTGCATGAACACGTCCCGCCACGAAAAGCGCGTCCTGACGATCGCTGCGGGAACACCGTTCCTCAAAACGCTCGCGGAAACGCTGTGTGACGGGACACTGACAGCCGGCTATAGATATGACCCAGCCGACCCGCTTTCACTGGCCAAGGTGACGATCTATGTGCCGACGCGACGTTCCGCCCGCGTACTGCGCTCCGAATTCGTCGACCTTCTGGGAGGCAGATCCGCCATTCTGCCGCTGATCCGACCGCTCGGCGAAACGGACGATGATAGCGGCTTTTTCGATATCGAAAATCCTGAGATCATGGATCTCGCACCACCGATTTCCGGCACCGGCCGGCTGATCGAACTGGCGCGTCTTATTCTGGCCTGGCGCAACAGCCTGCCGGACGCCATCCGGGCAATCCATTCTGATTCGCCGCTTGTCGCCCCCGCCAGCCCCGCCGATGCCATATGGCTGGCGCGTGCGCTTGGCGAGGTGATCGATGCCATGGATACGGAAGAAAAAGATTGGGAAGCGCTTCAGCATCTCGATACCGGCGAACATGCGCAATGGTGGCAGCTGACGGCGGATTTCCTGAAGATCGCCAGCGTCTTCTGGCCGGCGCGCCTTGCCGAACTCAACCGCTCCTCGGCCGGCCGGCATCGAAACGGCATCTTGCGGGCCGAGGCAAACCGACTTGCCAATTTGCCGGATACGGGACCGATCATCGTGGCCGGGTCTACCGGCTCCATTCCGGCCGCAGCCGACCTCATCGCCGCCGTTGCCGCCTTGCCGCAGGGCGTCGTCGTGCTTCCGGGGCTTGATCTTGCCATGTCAGAGGAGCAATGGGAGGCAATTGCCGAAGACCCGACCGACCCTTCCAGCCGCACCCATTCGCAATACGGGCTCTATATGCTGCTGCAGAAGCTCGGCATCCTACGCGACGACGTGGATCAGATCGGAGCTATCGGTAGCGATCTTGAAAAACGCGCGGCCGTTTTTTCAGCGGCGCTCGCGCCGGCCAAGTCCACCAGCGACTGGAACCGGTGGCGCGAAGACAGGGACCTCGGTTTCTTCGACGAAGCTTTTGCGGCGGCCACACTGATAGAGGCCGCCAACGAGCGTGAAGAGGCAACCGCCATCGCGGTGGCGCTCAGGCTGGCGCTGGAAGCGCCGGGTGCCGGACGCCCTTCGCAGGCAGCGCTGATAACACCCGACCGTGGACTGGCGCGGCGGGTGGCGACGGAATTGCAGCGTTTCGGCATAGAGGCCGACGATTCGGCCGGTACGCCACTTTCTGCCACACCGCAGGCCGGGCTGACACAACTGGCGCTGGAAGCGACCCTGCGGCCCGGAGACCCAGTGCCGATCATTTCGCTTCTGAAGCATCCACTCTCCCGTTTCGGGCTTTCGGAGGCGGCGTTCACACAAGCCTCGAAAGCGCTGGAACTCATAGCACTGCGTGGTGGCCGCGTCGAAACCGAAATCGGCAATCTGGAAGCGGTTCTGGAGGCGCAGCTGCTGGCGCAGCACGATGACCGGCACCCGCCCGCCTGGCGGCTGGCATTGCCGGAAGGAAGCCTTGAAGCAGCTCGCGATCTGGCGCAGCGGATCGCCGTTGCAACCGAGCCGCTTGGTTCTGCATTCGTGCGTCGGGATCAATATGGCCGGGCCTTTACCGACAAATTGCCCCTCTCCCATTGGGCGGAGCGGACGGGCCGCGTGATCGAAGCGATCTGTGCGGATGAAAACAACGATCTTGCCGCGCTCTGGTCCGGTGAGGCTGGTGATACGCTTTCCGGCCTGTTCGGCGAATTGATGGAAAGCGGCGAAATCCTCGATGCGGACGGGCCGCAATGGGCTGACATATTTGCGGCGCTGGTTGCCGGGGAATCGATCAAGCCGCGATCCATGCGTCATCCACGCATCTTTATCTTCGGTGCGCTCGAAGCCCGCCTGCAAAGCGTCGACACCGTCGTCATTGGCGGCCTCAATGAAGGCCTCTGGCCGGGCCAGACGGCGAATAACCCATTCTTGTCGCGCACCATGAAGACCGCTATCGGACTGGAGCCTCCGGAACGGCGCATCGGCCAGCTGGCACATGACTTTGAGATGGCCAACGGCACCCGGCAAATCTTTTACACCAGGGCGTTGAGGCAGGGCTCGACGCCGGCTGTCGCTTCTCGCTGGCTGCAACGATTGCTGGCACTGGGTGGTGAGGATTTCGCCGGAGAGCTGAAGAAGCGTGGCGAGACCTATCGGCATTGGGCCGGTCTGATGGATGAAAGCATCGATCAGGATGCGGCAAAGCGCCCTGCCCCCAAGCCGCCGGCTGATCTGCAGCCAACCCGTTATTCCTTCAGCGAAGTGGGACGGCTGCGCCGTGATCCCTATTCGATCTATGCGCGGCGTATCCTGAAGCTTGAGCCGCTCGAGCCCTTCAACCGCGATCCAAGCGCCGCTGATCGCGGCACGCTCTATCACGCGATCATCGAGCGTTATTCGCGTGAGGGGCACATCCCCGGCACGCCGGCTTCTTTCGATGCCATGCAACGCATTCTGGACGAATGTTTCGACGCGGAAAACCTGCCGCCGCATGTGGATGTCATCTGGCGGCCACGTTTTGCGGCGGTGGCACGCGCCTTCATCGACTGGGAGAAGGAACGTCATCCATCCATTCGCCACAGCTTTTTCGAGGCACGCGCCGGCCAGGAAATAGCTGAGGCGGGGATAAGGCTGACCGGAATTGCCGACCGCATCGACATCAGGTCAAACGGTCACGCGGATATTATCGACTACAAGACCGGGCTTGCGCCATCCGTCAATCAGGCGCGCGCGCTGCTTGATCCACAACTGGCGCTGGAAGCGGCGGCGCTGATGCGCGGCGCCTTCCGCGAAGCCGGTTCGCCCACGCCGGAAAACCTTATCTATGTGCGCCTGCGACCGGGCGATCGTTTTTTTGCCGACCAGGTCAATAACGAACATTCCAGTCGCAGCGGCAAAAGACCGCCAAAATCGGCCATCGAGCTGGCGACGGAATCGATCGAGCAACTTGCCAAATTCGTGCGCTCGCTGCGCGAAGGCGAGAACGGTTTCGCCTCGCGGCTGGTGCCGGAAGAGCAACAATCCTATGGCGGGGAATATGACCATCTCGCCCGGGTTTCGGAATGGTCCACGGCGGAACCGGGAGACGGCGATGACGATTGATCCTGTCGATCACGGCCCCGCCGCCGATACACCCGAAAGCTGGATCGACTGGACCAGCGCCCGGCAGCGGCTTGCCTCCGATCCGGCAAGTTCCGCATGGGTGTCGGCCAATGCCGGCTCCGGCAAGACACATGTGTTGACGCAGCGCGTCATCCGTCTGCTTCTGGCCGGATGCCGCCCTTCGGCGATCCTGTGCCTCACCTATACCAAGGCTGCCGCGTCTGAAATGTCGAGCCGTGTCTTCGACCGGCTGGCGGAATGGGCAACTTTGCCGGATTCCGATCTCAGGGATCGCATCACAGTCATTGAAGGCAAAGCACCAGATCGCATAAAGCTTGCCGAAGCGCGGCGGCTGTTCGCCAAGGCGCTGGAAACGCCGGGCGGGCTGAAAATTCAAACCATCCACGCATTCTGCGAGGCCCTGCTGCATCAGTTTCCGCTGGAAGCCAATGTCGCCGGCCATTTCTCGGTTCTCGATGACCGCGCAGCCACTACCCTGCTGGCCGAGGCCCGCCGCTCCCTTCTGACGGCGGTTTCGACAGGAGGCGACACGGAACTGGCGCAGTCGCTTGCCTATGTGCTTGATCTCGCCGACGAAAGCGGGCTGGAATCGCTGCTCTCCGCCATTATCGCCAATCGCAGCGCCCTTCGCGCCTTTCTGCTCGAGGCAAAACAATCCGGCGGCATCGATACCCGTTTGCGGCAGGCTATGCAGATCGATCATGAGGAAACCGAGGAAACGGCGGCCGCGGCCTTCTGGCCCCTGCCCGGTCTTTCCGGCCTTGCGCTCGACACCTATCTGACGCTTGCCGATGAGGTGGGCGGATCGCGCGTCATCGATGTCGCTTATGCGCTACGGGAAGCGAAACGGCAGACGGACCCGGTGCGGCGGATGGAGTTCATCGAAGCAGCGCTGCTGACGGCCAAGGGCGAGAAGAAATCGGATGCCTATGTCATCAACAAGGGCATGCAGAAATCCGCCCCCGATCTTGTGGACGCGCTGACACTGGCGCGGGATCATGTCGTTACCTGTCGCAACCGATATCGTCTGGTGCGGATGCTGGCGGCGACGAAATGCGCGCTTGTTCTGGCCGAAAGGCTGATCGGTGATTTCGAGGATCTGAAAAAGCAGCGTAGCCAGCTCGATTTCGAAGATCTGATCGAACGCGCCGCCAATCTCCTCAACCGTGATACGGCCGGCGCATGGGTACATTACAAGCTGGATCAGGGCATCGACCATATTCTCGTCGACGAGGCGCAGGACACAAGCCCGGTACAATGGTCGATCATCCAGTCGCTGGCGGCGGATTTCTTCACCGGCGAAAGCGCCCGCATGGGGCGGCGCACGCTGTTTGCCGTGGGTGATGAAAAACAGTCGATCTATTCCTTTCAGGGCGCGCGGCCGGAACGGTTCTCGCAGGAGCGCGATGAGACCAAAAGGCGCGTCGATCAGGTGGAGCAGGCTTTTCACCGCATACGTCTGCCGCTCTCCTTCCGCTCCACGGAGGACGTGCTGGCTGCCGTCGATCAGGTCTTCTCGATCCCGCAAAATGCCAGTGGCCTCAGTGCCGATAACGAGCCCGTCGAACACCGCTCCAACCGCGCAGGGCACCCTGGCACCGTGGAAGTGTGGGACATGGTGGCGCCGGAAACTGCCGATGACGAAGAAGACTGGACGGCGCCTTTCGATGCCTTGAGGGAAAGCGCACCCGCTACCATCGTCGCCCGCCGTATCGCCGCACGGATCGCCGACATGATCGGAAGCGAAACTATTATCGAAAAAGGCGTGGAACGCGCCGTCGAAGCGGGCGACATTCTGGTGCTGGTGAGAAAACGCCATGCCTTCGTTAATGCGCTGACGCGGGAGTTGAAACGGCGTAAAAACATTCCTGTCGCTGGCGCCGACCGTCTTCGCCTGACCGACCACATTGCCGTGCAGGATCTTCTGGCGCTTGGCCGTTTCGTGGTGCTGCCGGAGGATGATCTTTCGCTTGCCGCACTGTTAAAGAGCCCACTCTTTAACCTGACCGAGGATGATGTCTTCGAGATCGCCGCGACCCGATCCGAGACGGAGAGCGTATGGCAGCGGCTGCAGGTGCTTTCACGGGAAGAGAACAGCCACCTTTCCGTCGTCACCGGCAAACTGCAAAGCTTCATCACGCTTTCAAGAACGGCGACCGTACATGATTTCTTCGCGGCGGTTCTGACACTGCATGATGGGCGCAAAAAATTCCTCGGGCGGCTTGGCAACGAGGCAAGCGACGTTCTGGACGAGTTCCTGTCGTTTGCGCTGGACCATGAAAGAACCGGCCTGCCCGGCCTGCAAGCTTTCCTGTCCGTTCTGGAGACCGATTCGCCCGAAGTGAAGCGTGAGCAGGACAAGGACCGTGGCGAAGTGCGGATCATGACCGTGCATGCCTCCAAGGGGCTGGAAGCACCGGTCGTTTTTGTCGTCGATGGCGGTTCGAAAGCCTTCAACCACAGTCATGTGCCGAAGCTACGCTTCATCGAAGCGGAAGGGGACGCCGTCCCTGTCTGGCTGCCCGGCAGCGGCTTTTCCAATCATCTCATTCGCTTGGATGAGGAACGCCTGAAGACGGCCGCCGAAGACGAATATCGCCGGCTGCTGTATGTGGCGATGACCCGTGCCGCCGATCATCTGGTCGTCTGTGGTTATCGCGGCCAGAAAGAAAATCCCGAATGCTGGCACGCCATCGTCAAGGCAGCGCTTGCGGATAATCAGGATCACTGCCAGCCGCAGCAGTTCGCAGCCGATGGCGAAGAATGGCAGGGGCTTGTCTGGCGCAAGTCCGAAGTTCGCTCGACACCTGCGCCGCAGAGGGTGCCAGAACCGCAGCAAGATGAAGTTTACGCTCTTCCGGCGGGACTTCTTGCCCCCTTGCCGGCCCTGCCTTCGCTGCCGAGACCGCTCAGTCCTTCCGGTGCGGGCACTATCATCGACGACGGCGCAGACGATCTGGCCGTGCGTTCACCGCTATTTGGCGAAAAAGCCGATGTCTCCTCTCTGGCATTGCAACGGGGCCGACTGGTGCATCGCATGCTGCAGGCCCTGCCGGATTTCGCCGAGAGTGAACGGGAAGCGGCGGCCCGGCGCTATGCGGAACGGGCGGCCCGTTTCTGGCCTACTGCCGAGCGCGAATATTTGATACAGGCGGTTTTGCGGGTTCTGTCCGAACCGGCGGTGCAACCGGCCTTTTCCGCCAACAGCCGTGCGGAAATATCCATCATGGGCACGATGACGATTGGCCGGCAGCAATATGCCGTGTCCGGCCGTATCGACCGGCTGGCGGTGGATGGCGACCGCGTCATTCTGGTGGATTACAAAACGAACCGTGTTCCTCCACGTGAAGCCCGTGAGATCCCCTACTCCCACGTGGCCCAGCTTGCCATCTATCGGGAAATTCTGGCACCGCTTTATCCCGGCAAGGAATTTGTCTGCGCGCTGATCTATACGGAAAATGCCAGTTTTGTGACGGTTGGCGATGCTGCGATGAGAGAGGCTCTTGCCGCAATAAAGACAAAGTGAGATACCGGGGCATTGAAATTCCGACGCGCCCGCATCACATCGATAGCGGAAAAGTTTAGCTGAAAGGAGAGCCAGATATGGCTACCGTAAAAGTCGACGCCGCCAACTTCCAGTCCGAAGTCCTCGAATCCTCCGAACCCGTTGTGGTGGACTTCTGGGCCGAATGGTGCGGTCCGTGCAAGATGATCGCGCCGAGCCTTGAAGAAATCGCGTCTGAGCTTGCCGGCAAGGTCAAGGTCGCGAAACTCAACATCGACGAAAACCCGGAACTGGCCGCCAAGTTCGGCGTTCGCTCGATCCCGACGCTCGCCATGTTCAAGGGCGGCGAAGTGGCCGATATCAAGGTAGGTGCTGCACCCAAGACAGCGCTTTCTGCCTGGATTTCCGGCGCCGCATAAGCCATTTTATGGAATGAAAAAAGCCCGGCATCACTGCCGGGCTTTTTTATTGGGGGACCGTGCCGTTCAATGCAAGGGCATTTCCGGCAAGATAAAGCGATCCGCCGATCAGGATGCGCGGCGGTGGTCCTTCCGGATCGAGGCGGCGGGACAGTTCGTCCAGCGCCTCGGTAAGCGATGAGGTCGGTGCCGCGACCAGCCCGGCATCAAAGGCCGCATGGGCGAGCACGACAGGATCAATCGCCGCATCCGTGCCACCGATCGGTACGGTGAAGACATATTCGGCAATATCGGCGAAAGCCTTGAAATAGCCCACGGGATCCTTGGTATTGATCATGCCGGCGATGATGAACAGCGGCCGGGGCGTCTTTTCCTCAAACCCGGCCATCGCCTCGGCAATCACTTCGCCAGCGCCGGGGTTGTGACCACCATCGACCCAGATTTCCGCATCCTTCGGAGCCATCTCGGCAATCTTGCCGGTCTGGATGCGTTGCAGACGGCCGGGCCATTCCACGGAAGTCATGGCCTTTTCGATCATCCGTTCCGTTACTTCGAAACCGGCGGCCTTGACGGCGCGGATCGCGGCGGCGGCATTGGCAAGCTGGTGGCGGCCGGGAAGCCGCGGCAGCGGCGCATCGGTCAAGCCATATTCATCCTGATAGACCATGCGGCCGAATTCTTCATGGGCGGAAAAATCCTGACCATAGACCGATGCCGGGCAACCCAGGCGTTCGGCCGTGGCAACCAGAGTTTCCAGAGCCGCATCATATTCCTGATGGCCGATGATAACGGGGGAACCGGGCTTCATGATGCCCGCCTTTTCGGCAGCGATCAGCTCCACACGGTCGCCGAGATAGGCCTGGTGGTCCAGCGAGATCGGCATGATGACCGACACGGCAGGATTGTTGATTACATTGGTCGCATCGAAGCGACCGCCGAGACCAACCTCGACAATGGCGGCATCGGCAGGCTGTTCCGCAAAAAGCACGAACATCGCGGCGGTCAGGATTTCGAAAACCGTTATCATCTGGCCGCCATTGGCAGCTTCAATACGGCGCAGCGCATCCGCAAAGACCTCGTCCTCGACATACCGGCCCTTATCGCCGGGAACGCCGATGCGATAGCGTTCATGCCAGTTTACGAGATGCGGAGAGGTATGGACGTGGACGGAAAGGCCTGCAGCCTCCAGCAAAGCACGACAAAAGGCGGTGACCGAACCCTTGCCGTTGGTGCCTGCCACATGAATAACGGGCGGCATCCTCTTCTGGGGATTGCCGAGCTTTTCGAGAAGACGGGAAATTCTGTCGAGTGAAAGATCAAACCCCTTGGGGTGGAGCTGCATCAGCTCTTCAATGATCTTCTCGGCCTCACTGATCGCGGGCTTCGTCATGTCTTCTGTTCGCCTTTCAGGCGTTTTGCTTGCCATTTGTCCGCCGCACCAAAGATGAAATCATGCAACGTATAGCATCATCCCGAAGGCCGTTCAGGCCTTCGGGCGACATATTTTCTTGCTCAGGCCGAAGCGGCCAGCGGTACGACAGCGTTTGCGTTGTCAGCCGGCGCCTTGGTCATGATCTTAAGCAGATTGGCCAGCGTGTCCGGGATTTCGCGACGGTCGATCACCATGTCCACCATGCCGTGCTCCAGAAGATATTCCGATGTCTGGAAACCTTCCGGCAACTTTTCACGAATGGTCTGCTCGATCACACGCTTGCCGGCAAAGCAGATTTCAGCACCCGGCTCGGCGATATGAACATCACCCAGCATGGCGTAGGAAGCGGTCACGCCACCGGTCGTCGGGTTCGTCAGAACCACGATATAGGGCATGCCGGCTTCTTTCAGCATGTTCACTGCAACGGTCGTGCGCGGCAGCTGCATCAGCGAAAGAATGCCTTCCTGCATGCGGGCACCGCCGGAGGCCGGGAACATGACGAGCGGGCAACGCTCGGAAATGGCGCGCTCGAATGCCTTGACGATGGCTTCGCCGGCAGCAATGCCCAGAGAGCCGCCCATGAACTGGAATTCATGCACGACGGCAACGATCTTCAGGCCTCTCAGGAGGCCGACGCCGGCAAGGATCGTGTCTTCCTGCTCGGTCTTCGTGCGGCTGTCACGCAGGCGATCGGTGTATTTCTTGGAATCGCGGAACTTCAATGGGTCCTGCGCCACCTTTGGCTGCGGCAGAGCCTCATAGACACCGCCATCGAAAAGATCGACGAGACGCGCCTTTGCCGGCATCTTCATGTGATAGCCCGAGGCCGGGATAACCCACTTGTTATCCTCGAGATCCTTATGGAAGACCATCTCACCCGTTTCCGGGCATTTGATCCACAGGTTCTCCGGAACCTCCGGACGGCGGCCAAGCATGGAATTGATCCGGGGCCGAACGTAATTGGTGATCCAGTTCAATCAATTACTCCTTGACTGAGCCGCGCTTATTCCGCAGCGGCAAGGCGCGACGCACGCACGCCCGTTGAAAGTCCCTTTACCAGCGTCGTAACGGCCGGCACGGTATCTGCGGTCGCCTTCCCGTCCTTGGTCAGGCTGCCGGCAATCTGGTTGACGATGGCCGAACCGACCACCACACCATCCGCCACCGCACCGATTGCTTTCGCATGATCGGCCGTCTTGACACCAAAACCGACACAGACCGGCAGTTCCGTATGCGCCTTGATACGACCGACCGCGCCCGAGATCAACGAGGGATCGGGCAGCGCGGAACCGGTAATACCGTTCATCGAGACATAATAAACGAAACCTGAGGTATTTTTAAGAACGGCAGGCAGACGCTTGCCATCCGTCGTCGGGGTCGCGAGGCGGATGAAATTCACACCCCGCTCAAGAGCCGGAACGCAAAGTTCATCATCCATTTCCGGCGGCAGATCGACCACGATCAGACCGTCGACGCCAGCTGCCAGCGCATCTTCAAGGAACTGGTCGACACCGTAAATATAGATCGGGTTATAATATCCCATCATCACGATCGGCGTTGCATCGTCACCTTTGCGGAACTCACGTGCGAGATCGAGCGTGGTTTTCAGCGTCTGGCCACCCTTCAGCGCCCGCTGTCCGGCAAGCTGGATAGCCGGGCCGTCCGCCATCGGATCAGAAAACGGCATGCCGAGTTCGATGATATCGGCGCCCGCTTCCGGCAGCGCCTTCATGATGCCGAGCGAGGTTTCGAAATCCGGGTCGCCGCCCATGAAATAGGTGATCAGGGCCGGGCGATTTTCAACGCGCAGATCGGCGAAGCGCTTGTCCATACGTGCAGTCATGATCTTATACATCCATTCCAAGGAACTTGCTGACGGTGTGGACATCCTTGTCGCCGCGACCGGAAAGGTTCATCAGGATGATCTCATCCTTGCCCATCTTCGGCGCGCGCTTGATGACCTCAGCCAATGCGTGGCTCGGCTCCAGTGCCGGAATGATGCCTTCGAGGCGGGTCAGCATCTGGAAGGCGTCCAGCGCCTCATGGTCCATGATCGGCACATATTCGACGCGACCGATATCGTTCAACCAGGAATGTTCAGGGCCGATGCCGGGATAATCGAGACCAGCGGAAATGGAGTGGCCTTCCTTGATCTGGCCGTCCTCATCCTGCAGCAGATAGGTGCGGTTGCCATGCAGAACACCCGGCGAACCGGCGGTGATCGATGCACAGTGCTCATCGCCTGAAAGACCCTTGCCACCGGCTTCAACGCCGACGATGCGGACATTCTTGTCATCGAGGAACGGGTGGAAAATACCGATAGCGTTCGAGCCGCCGCCAACAGCCGCCACGACCAGATCCGGCAGGCGGCCTTCCGCCTCCAGCATCTGCGCCTTGGCTTCTTCGCCGATGACGGCCTGGAAATCACGGACCATTTCCGGATAGGGATGCGGGCCGGCAGCAGTGCCGATCAGATAATAGGTATCATCGACATTGGTGACCCAGTCGCGCAGCGCCTCGTTCATGGCGTCCTTCAGGGTGCCGTGGCCAGCCGTTACCGGCTTCACCTCAGCACCGAGAAGCTTCATGCGGAACACGTTCGGGGCCTGACGGGCAACATCGGTCGCGCCCATGTAGACGACGCAAGGCAGGCCAAAACGCGCGGCAACGGTGGCCGAGGCCACACCATGCTGGCCGGCACCGGTTTCGGCGATGATGCGGGTCTTTCCCATGCGCTTGGCAAGCAGGATCTGACCAAGGCAATTGTTGATCTTGTGCGAGCCGGTGTGGTTCAGCTCTTCGCGCTTGAAATAAATCTTCGCGCCGCCGAGTTCCGCCGTCAGGCGCTCCGCAAAATAAAGCGGGCTCGGACGACCGGTGTAATGAGCACCGAGATATTTCAGCTGCGCCTGAAATTCGGGATCGTTCTTGGCCTTGTCCCATTCTGCCTGCAAATCCAGAATAAGCGGCATCAGCGTTTCGGCAACGAAGCGGCCTCCGTAAATGCCAAAACGGCCGTCCTCATCGGGACCAGCGCGGAAAGAATTGGGTGTTGGCGCGTCGTTCACTTCAAGCTCCCTTTGGGCCTTTCGACCAATCATTCACCACATCGAAAAATGCGTCGATCATGGCCAGATCCTTGACGCCTGGTGCGCTTTCGACACCGGACGATAAATCTAATCCGCTTGCCCCGGTCTCCGCCAGGGCTTCCGCGACATTGTCCTTGTTCAGCCCTCCGGAAAGCATGTAATCAATACTTCCGTCAAGAGAGCCCAGGATGGTCCAGTCGAAGGAAACACCATTACCGCCCGGCAGGTCGGAACCGGCGGGCGCCTTGGCATCCAGCAGGAAACGGTCGGCTATACCGATATAAGGGTCGATTTTGGCAAGATCAGCGGCATCACGAATGGAAATGGCCTTCATGACAGGCAGGCCATATAACGCCTTGATGTTCAGCAGTCGCTCCGGGCTTTCGCTACCGTGCAATTGCAGGATATCCGGCTTTACGAGATCGACGATCTCATCGAGATAATCATTATCAGCATTGACGGTGACGGCGACGACCTTGGCGGCGCCACGGACGTCGTCCGCCAGCCTGCCTGCGATATCGGGCTCGATGTTGCGCGGGCTTTTTTCAAAGAAGATAAAACCGACATGGGACGCGCCGCGCCTGACGGCGCGCTCCAGCGCTTCCGGTGTCTTCAATCCGCAAATCTTGATATCCGGTTTCATACCCGCGACCTGACATGAAATGCGACGAGAGTCGAGCCAAATCGCATTCATCTATGGAATGTTTCACGTGAATCCAGATGGCGATCCGCACCTCAAGTTTCAATCGAAATCGATGGCGTGTAGTTTAGAGCCGTGGCGCTTCAGCCAGCCCTTGGCTTCTTCCGTGTGCGGGCAAAGCTTTTCACATAGAGCCCAGAATTTCGGGCCGTGGTTCATTTCCCTGAGATGAGCGACCTCGTGGGCGGCGAGATAATCGATGACCTTCTCCGGGGCCATGACGATGCGCCAGGAGAAACTCAGATTTCCATCATGGGAGCACGAGCCCCAGCGACTGCGGGTATCCTTCATGCTGATGGAGCGCACCGGCCGGCCGGCCGCATGCGCATGGATCGCAACCAGCCTTTCCAGATCTGCCTTCGCTTCTTTTTTCAGGAAAGTTGCGATCCGCCGTCTCAGATGTTCCGGCGCACCGCTGACTTTGAGGATAGCCGCACCGTCCGCGTCTTCAGCAACATGGGTCAGGCCGCGCAGGCTGCCGGTGTGGTCTATGCGGTGGGGTATGCCGCGAATATCGATGGTCGCGCCGGGACGCAGACCGTCATCGGGGCTGAATTTCAGAAGCTTGCCTTCCAGCCAGCCTTGATGCCGTTCGAGAAAATCATCAACTTGGCCGTGGTGGAGTCCCATCGGAATCGTCAGCTTCAGCGCCCGGCCACCGGGTTCAATACGCAGGGTAATGCGGGTGGCACGGGGGTTTTCCCTTACCGTGATCGGCACCTGTCTGCCCGCCACGGCGACAGTACGCTGGCTGGGTGCGGCCTTTTTGGCTGCCGGCGATTTCACGGATTTTCCGAAGAGCGAAAACATGCGCTGTTCATAGCCGATTCGCCGCCGGTTTGGCCATGCAAATGCGCGGCACCGCCCGAGGTCTCACCCCTATGCGGTCTGGTGTTTGCGGATGAAATCCAGCATGCGCGGCACAATTTCCTTGCGGAACCGCGAACCGTTGAACACGCCGTAGTGGCCGACATCGGGTTGCATATAGTGCGCGCGCTTTTCATCGGGGATGTTCCGGCAAAGATCATGGGCGGCCTTTGTCTGGCCGACGCCGGAGATATCGTCATTCTCACCTTCCACGGTGAACAATGCCACATTGCGAATGGCGGTGGGATCAACCGCCCTGCCCCGGTGCTGCATATTTCCCTTGGGAAGCGCATGGTCAATGAAGACGGTTTCCACCGTCTGCAGATAAAATTCCGCCGTCAAATCCATGACTGCCAGATATTCATCGTAAAATTCGCGATGTTTTTCGGCGGAATCGCCGTCATTCTTGACGAGGTTGAGGTAAAAATCCTTGTGCGCCGTCATGTGCTTGTCGAGGTTCATGGACATGAAACCGGACAGTTGCAGGAAGCCGGGATAGACATTTCTGCCAAAGGCAGGCTGCGGCCACGGCACCTGCATGACGACGTTGTCGCGGAACCATTCAATCGGCTTGGCCTTGGCCAGACCATTGACGGCGGTGGGATTGATGCGCGTATCGATTGGCCCGCCCATCAACGTCATGGATGCCGGCGCAAAACGATCTCCATCCGCTTCCATCAGGGAGACGGCGGCCAGAACCGGCACCGATGGCTGGCAGACTGCGACTACATGTGCGCCCGGGCCGATCTGTTGCAACATCTCAATGACATAGCTGATGTAATCGTCGAGATCGAAAGTCCCCTCACTCACCGGCACGGTGCGGGCATCGGTCCAATCGGTGATGTAGATATCCGCTGAAGGTAACAGGGCCTCTACCGTCCCGCGCAGCAGGGTGGCGTAGTGACCGGACATCGGCGCCACCAGCAGAACCTTCGGATCGGACTGACGAGCCACATCAAGTTCTCTACTGAAATGAACGAGATTGCAGAACGGACGCGACCATACAATCTCTTCGGCCACGGTGACGCTATGGCCATCAACGATCGTGCTGCCAAGACCAAATTCGGGCTTGACGTAACGTCGGGTCAGTCGCTCGAACACCTCGAAACCGGCATCGAGGCTACGGCCGAAGGCAGTGCTGGAAAGCGGGTTCAGCGGATTATTGCAAGCCTGGCGCATCATGTCGGCACCGGCGCGCAGCGGCATCATGGCCGCATGGTTCATTTCATAAAGATGGTAGAACACTGATGACGCCTCCCTCGCGGATCAAGCTCTTTTTTTGACCATAGCAGCTTTTCGCATGTGCACAAAATCGAAGGCGCCGGCAGTTTCCCGCCGACGCCTCAATTTCAGTTGAATGCCCGGCGGCAATCAGATGTCGGCGACAAACGTCTGCTTCTGGGAACCGAGGGCCTCGATGCCGAGTTCCACGACATCGCCAGCCTTCAGATAACGCGGCGGCTTTTGACCCATGCCGACGCCCGGAGGCGTGCCGGTGGAAATGACATCGCCGGGATGCAGCGACATGAACTGGCTGAGATAGGAAACCACATGGGCCACACCATAAACCATGGTCTTGCTGGAGCCGTCCTGCATGGTCTGGCCATTCACCTTCAGCCACATGCCGAGGTTCTGCGGATCCGTAACTTCGTCCTTCGTCACCAGCCATGGGCCGATCGGGCCGAAGGTGTCGCAGGACTTGCCCTTGGTCCACTGCCCGGCACGCTCCGTCTGGAAGGCGCGCTCGGAAACATCGTGGGAAACGCAATAACCAGCGACATAATCGAGGGCATCAGCTTCGGAGACATATTTCGCGGTCTTGCCGATGACGACACCAAGCTCGACTTCCCAGTCGGTCTTTTCGGAGCCGCGCGGAATGGTAACGTCATCGTTCGGGCCGACGATGGCCGAGGTCGCCTTCATGAAAATGACAGGCTCCGGCGGTACGGTCGCACCTGTTTCGGCGGCATGGTCGGAGAAATTAAGGCCGATGCAGATGAACTTTCCGGTTCCCGCAACGCAGGCGCCGATACGCTCTTCGTTCAGAACCGGCAGCGTGGCAAGATCAATGGCAGCAATCTTCTTGAGGCCTTCGGGAGAGATGGCGTCGCCGCCGATATCCTTCACGTGGGCGGACAGATCGCGGACTTTTCCTTCCGCGTCGAGAATGGCAGGCTTTTCCTGGCCGGGTTGGCCAACGCGCATCAATTTCATGGAACTCTCTCCCGGTTGTCAGACAAGATGATGCATATATGAACGATGCATTCATCCTTGTCACCCCTTGACTGCGGCAAGTTTCGAAAAATACCTTTTCCTTCCCGTCAACCAAAAGGACATGGCCCGTGACGAACAGCAATTCCCGGCAATCCGAATATCCCGTCGATCCCCTCTTCCTCGACCGCTGGTCTCCGCGCGCCTTTGATGGCAGCGCCATATCGCAGGAACATCTGCTGACCATTCTGGATGCGGCTCACTGGGCGCCCTCGGCATCCAACCTGCAGCCATGGCGATTTGTCTATGCCCACAAGGACAGCGAAGACTGGCCGCTCTTCGTGGAGCTGCTGATGGAAGGAAACCAGCGCTGGGCAAAAAATGCCTCAGTGCTGCTGTTCGTGGTTTCCCGGGGCTACAATATCTCCCGCGAAGGCGAGAAAAAACCTTCCGCAACCCATTCTTTCGACGCTGGCGCCGCCTGGTTTTCACTCGCGATGCAGGCGCATCTGCTCGGGTATCATGCCCATGGCATGGGCGGTATCCTGAAGGACAGGATCGTTGAGGCGCTGGGTATCCCTGAAGGCTACAAGGTGGAAGCCGGGATCGCCATCGGTAAGCTGACCGACAGTTCCGTCCTTCCGGACGATCTGGCGGAAAGGGAAGTGCCGAGCAAGCGCCTGCCGCTTGCGGACGTGGCTTTCGAGGGGCGCTTCACCGGCAAGGCCGATTGATATCGGGCAATTCTGAGAACAAAAGGCCCGGCGATTATTGATCGCCGGGCCTTTTGTTAAAGTTTCGTTTCACGTGAATCGCTACGCGAGATGCTGCACAGGATTAAATGTCGAGATTGGCGACGCTGAGCGCATTTTCCTGGATGAAGTCGCGGCGCGGTTCCACCTCGTCACCCATCAGGCGGGCAAACAGGCCGTCGGCGTCGGTCGCATCGTTGACCTTGACCTGCAGCAGCGAGCGGACATTGGCGTCGAGCGTCGTTTCCCACAGCTGCTCGGCGTTCATTTCGCCGAGACCCTTATAACGCTGCATGGAAAGACCCTTGCGACCGGCGGCAAAGATCGCATCCAGAAGGGCGCGCGGTCCCGCCAGTTCCAGTGCGCCATCCTTGCGTTGCAGGACCGGCGGCGTGGCGTAGATTTCCCGGGTGCGGGCCGTGAGTTGATCGATATGGCGGGCATCAGCCGAACCGAGCAGCCCCATATCGAGCGTCGAGACTTCCTTGACGCCGCGCACCATGCGCTCGAAGCGCAGACCGCCATCCTCCAGCACCGTGCCGGACCAACCGCGCTCGGTTTCTTCCGCAATCATGTCCAGACGTCGGGCCACTTCGGCAACGGTTTCCTGAGCACGGGCCGCATCGGCCGAAAGCTCCGGGTTAAGCGCACCGGCAATGGCAGCCTGTTCAACGATTGAACGGCTGTAGCGGGAATGCAGACCATCGATCAGCGAGCGCATGCGCAGCGCATCGAGAATGACTTCGCGAAGATCGGCGCCGACGCGAACCTCACCGGTGCCGAGGGTCAGCGATGCTTCCTCAAGACCCATGGAAATGAGATATTCTTCCAGCGCCTTCTCATCCTTGAGGTACTGCACCGATTTGCCGCGTGTCACCTTATAAAGCGGTGGCTGGGCAATATAGAGATGGCCGCGCTCGATCAGTTCCGGCATCTGGCGGAAGAAGAAGGTCAACAGCAGGGTACGGATATGGGCGCCATCGACGTCAGCATCCGTCATGATGATGACCTTGTGATAACGCAGCTTGTCGGCGTTAAATTCGTCCTTGCCGATCGACGTGCCGAGCGCGGTGATCAGCGTGCCGATTTCCTGGCTGGACAACATCTTGTCGAAACGGGCGCGCTCGACGTTGAGGATCTTACCGCGAAGCGGCAGGATGGCCTGCGTTTCACGCGAGCGGCCCTGCTTGGCGGAACCGCCGGCGGAGTCGCCCTCGACGAGGAAGAGTTCGGATTTGGCCGGATCGCGCTCGGAGCAGTCGGCAAGCTTGCCGGGCAGAGAAGCAATATCGAGCGCGCCCTTGCGACGCGTCAATTCGCGCGCCTTACGGGCGGCTTCACGGGCGACGGCCGCTTCCACCACCTTGCCGACGAGGATCTTCGCTTCCGATGGGTGCTCTTCCAGCCAGGTGGAGAGCGCTTCGTTGACGAGGCTTTCCACGACCGGGCGCACTTCCGACGAAACGAGCTTGTCCTTCGTCTGCGAGGAGAACTTGGGGTCAGGAACCTTGACCGAGAGAATGGCCGTCAGGCCTTCGCGGCAGTCCTCGCCCTGCAGGCTTACCTTTTCTCTTTTCATGATGCCTGACGTATCGGCATAGGAGGTGACCTGACGGGTGAGCGCCGCGCGGAAACCGGCCATATGGGTGCCGCCATCGCGCTGGGGAATGTTGTTGGTGAAGCAGAGCACATTCTCGTGGTAGCTGTCGTTCCACCACAGCGCGACCTCGACGGTAATACCGTCCTTCTCGCCATGAATGGCAACAGGCTTGTCCACCAGCGGCTTCTTGGCTCGGTCCAGATAACGGACGAAGGCCTCAAGCCCGCCGTCATACAGCAATTCCTGCTGCTTGACGTCCGAATGGCGCTTGTCGGTAAGCAGGATGCGGACACCAGAGTTCAGGAACGCCAGTTCGCGCAGGCGGTGTTCCAGCGTGCCGTAATCATAATCCGTCATGGTGAAGGTTTCAGGGCTTGCAAGGAAGGTAACTTCCGTGCCGGAGCGACCTTCATATTCGCCAATCACCGAAAGCGGTGCATCGGCAACACCATGGGTGAAGCCGATTTCGTGCAGCTTGCCGTTACGACGGATTCTGAGCTTCAGCCAAACGGACAGCGCATTGACCACCGAGACGCCCACGCCATGCAGACCGCCAGACACCTTGTAGGAATTCTGGTCGAACTTTCCGCCCGCATGCAGCTGGGTCATGATGACTTCGGCAGCGGAAACACCTTCGGAAGGGTGGATATCGGTTGGAATGCCGCGTCCGTTATCCGTCACCGTCACCGATCCATCGGCGTTCAGCGTCACCGTCACCAGATCGGCATGACCGGCAAGCGCCTCGTCGATGGCGTTGTCGACCACTTCGTAGACCATGTGGTGCAGGCCCGAACCGTCGTCTGTATCGCCGATATACATGCCGGGCCGCTTGCGCACGGCATCAAGACCCTTGAGGACCTTGATCGAATCGGCTCCGTATTCCGTGTTCACGCCGACTTCGCTTGACGATGTTTCGGTCATAAGTACTCTTTCCAAAGTTTCCTGGCCAGGTTTTCCAGTGAGAAGGCCTGAAGCCAGCGAATCACTCAAATCCGACATGCGACTATAGAAATTCTACACCCAATCCCAAAGGCCGCATGCTTCAGGATGCTGCATAAAGCAGGGGATAGAGGGGGTTTCAATCGAAAGAACGGCTTTTTTGCAGCACCGCTGACAGTTCCTCTATCACACTCGGCGACAGCTTGCGAATATCCCGCGCCAGGCGATTGGCGAAAGCCGTATATTGCGGCGCAAGCCCGACCGTATCGATCACCACCTTGGGGTCGGACGAACCAGCCAGAAAGAACAATTCCTCCGCCTCGTCCCAGATGATGTTGAAATATCCGGCGATACGCTGGAGCAGATCAAAGCTCGGCTTGCCGCGTTTGCCATGCTCCAGCGCCGAGAGATAGGCGGGCGACACACCGATTGCCGCCGCCATCTGCTTCTGCGTCACGCCCTTGCGTTCGCGAAGCTGCCGCACGGCCTCAGCAAACGGCGTCATGATTTTTCGCCCCGCCGGCGCGCCAGCCGCACATAGAGGGCGCCGTCGCCGCCATGATTGGCGGATGCGTCCTCGTAGGACGAAATCAGGTGGCGATATTCCGGTTTGGAAAACCACATGGGCACCGCTCTTTTCAGCGCGCCGTCGCTGCCGATCGAGCGCCCCTTGCCGGTGATCACGAGCACGTGCCTCAGACCCCGTTCATGCGCACGCAATAGAAAATCCAAGAGCACTGCATGGGCTTCGCTCTGAAACATGCCGTGCAAATCAATACGCCCTTCCAGCGGCAACCGGCCACGGGTTAGTTTGCGTTTGACCGGTTTTTCCATCGGCTGATGAATTTTCGGCTTTTTCTCCAAGGTTGCCGGAGGCACGTCGACCGGTTCTGCGAGCATGCGCGGAAAAGGGCTGCTGACGCTTTGCGGGATAATGGCCTCCGTCGGCGCCTCTTCTATGTCGTCGAAAGCCAGCAAATCCTCCAGCCTGCCGGAGATAGGCCGCGCGGTTCTTGCGACCTTGCCCCACAGAATGCGTTCTTCCTTGCCAAGCTTTCGACTGCCTTTCATCGCCGATACCTTTCCGCAGCAACGCGCGGCAGCAGTATATAAAAATCGGCCTCATTACGCACCGTGCCGGCAAGCTCTCCTGCCTCGAAACCGGAGCCGGTGAAAATATCGCCCCGCGCCGGGCCGACGATAGCCGAGCCCGTATCGAGCGCCAGCATCAGCCGGGCGAAGGGTTTTCCATTATCCAGATGGGTCAGGGTTGGCGCATGGATAAAAAAGGGAAAACCGAAAGTATGGATAAGCCTGTCCACGGCCAGCGCCCGCCCGGCAACCAACGGCACCTTGGCGGCGGCAATCGGTCCCATGTCCTGATCGACGACATCTGCCTCGCGGAAAAAAATGAAGGAGCGGTTATGCCACAGCACCTCATTTACCTCATCCGGGTGGTCGGCAAGCCACTTACGGATCGTCTGCATCGAGATCGTTTTCGGATCTAGTTCGCCGCGATCCAGAAGCAGCCGCCCGATCGGTGAAAACGGATGCCCGGCCTTGGCCGCATAAGTGATGCGTTTTACCGTACCATCCGGAAACACCAGACGGGCCGCACCCTGAACGTGGACGAAAAACAGGTCGACCTTCGATTTCACCCAGGCGATCTCAAGACCCCTGCCCTCCAGATATCCCTCATCGATCGCCCGGCGATCGGGAAAATAGGAAATGCCATCCTCTTCCGCTTTTGCAAAAGCATAGGATGGATCGAAACCGGCGGGACGATTATCGTCGTTTATATCCACCAGCTCAGGCGGTCTTCGATAGATTGGGTGGCACCATACATCATCACGAACGGATGATACTTCCAGCTCGGGTTCATAGAAGGCGGTTACAAAACCGCTTTTTCCTCCAGATGGAGAAATTTTAAAGGGTACACAATTCGTCTCGAAGAAGTGGCGGGCCTGTTCCGGACTAGCCCCGTCCTTCTCATCGGCCATTTCCAGAAGAGAAACCAGCTCAGCAGCGGTCAGCCCCAGCGCACCGCTCCTGTAAGGTTTCGCATTCCGGAGATGAGACAGAACCGTCCGCATCACCGGAAAAAGCTTGCCGGGATCGTCTTCCTGCCAGCCGGGCAGGTTCTGGAAAGCAACTTCCTCGATCGAAAAGGGCGCGGTCATTGCTCGGATTCGGTGGCGATCAGCTTCCAGTTCGGATCGCGCGAGCGCATGTCACGCGAGAAGGTCCAGATATCGTCAACTTCCGCAACCGCATCCGGGTCGCCATCCACCAGCTTGCCGTCCTTGTCATAGGTTGCCGAAATCAGCTGGCTGACGATCCTCAGCGTGATCTGCACCTCGGAATCGCGAATGCCGGCCTGGGTGATATCGGCCTTCTCGATACCCACAAAAGTGGATTTCACGACCTCACCGCGGCTTTCGCGTTCAGAGATCGCCGCGTCGAAGCCTTCGAAGACCTCTTTCGACAAGAGATTCTTGAGAGTATTCCGGTCGCCATCGGCAAAACCCATGACGATCATCTCATAGGCCATGCGAGCACCGTTCAGGAATTCCTTGGGCCGGAACGTCGGGTCCTTGGTCATCACCTCGCGCAGGGACGCATTCAGGGGAGAATCCACGGGCGCCAGAGCATCCGCCTCGGCAAAGGGATTTTCATCCTCGGCCTCACCGCGTTTCGGCAGGGTCACAACCTTGTTATCGTCCGTTACAGGGCCTTTGGCGACATCGCGCGGGCTATAGGGATCGAATGGCGGTTTCTCATTGCCCGTCCGGCGGCCGAGAACGCTGCGCAACTGAAGGAATATCAGCACCGCCGCAACGAGAAAAAACAATGTGATAAAGTCGCTAAAGCCCATCTTTTACCAAAACCGCCATTTAAATTCGAAAACCACACCATCATATAGTCTGCATCTTATCATCATTCAAATGTGCAGATTCAATCATTGGTGTCCTAGGGTGTCCTCAGGAACCGGCAATCTGCCAGAGATGCACACGCAAGGCTAGAAGATGCGTTTTTCCTTTCTCCCCATTGTCATCCTGATGATGCCCATTCTCGAAATTGCCGGCTTCATCATTGTCGGCAAAGCCATAGGCCTCTGGCTGACCCTGGCACTCGTTCTCTTCACGTCGTTTCTCGGATTGCTCATCCTGCGCCTCGGCGGCATCGGCATGGTGAGAAATCTCCAGGATGCGGGACGCACCGGCGCCCAGCCGGCGGACGAGCTGGTCAATGGCGCCATGCGGGTCGTTGCCGGGATCCTGCTTATCATCCCTGGTTTCATCACTGACATCCTCGGCCTTCTGCTTCTTTCGACCACGGTGCGGCGTTTTTTTTGGAAGGCTTTTGGACCGCGTGTCGTCGTGGCGGGTTCGTTCAGCCAATCGGGCCGGCAATCAGGTCATCAGGCCGGTCCACAGCCGGGAGACTATTCTGGGTTCCGCAATGGTCCGGGACCTGCAGACAATTCGAAGGTGGTTGATCTGGACGAGGAGGAGTTTCACCGTGAAGAGCAGAAGGGCTCTCCATGGTCGCACAAGCCGGATGATCGCGATCTGCCCAAGCCCTGATCTGCCCCTCAGAACCGATGTAAGGCCCCGATCACGAAGGGTTGTAAGGCTCCGGTCGAAATGATAGACCGCCATCCACGAATTCACGCCGCGAGGAAACGTAATGACCGCTGAAAATGGTGCACAGGGCGCAGTTAGTCCTTCCCTCAACATTCTTACCCAGTACATCAAGGATCTTTCCTTTGAAAATCCGGGCGCACCTCGTTCGCTTCAGGCTCGTGACAATGCGCCGGCGATCAACATCAACGTCAATGTCAACGCAAACCCGATCTCCGGTTCGGATTTCGATGTTGTTCTGTCGCTGAATGCGGAAGCCAAGGATGGTGACAAGGTCCTGTTCGCGGCCGAGCTGGTTTATGGCGGCGTGTTCCGCATTGCCGGTTTCCCGCAGGAGCACATGCTGCCGGTGCTGTTCATTGAATGCCCCCGCCTGCTGTTCCCCTTCGCCCGTCAGATCATTGCGGACGTTACCCGCAACGGTGGTTTCCCGCCGCTGATGATCGACCCGATCGATTTCGCTCAGATGTTCGCCCAGCGCGTTGCCGAAGAGCAGGCCAGAGCCAAGGTTCAGGCCGTACCGAACTGAAGCCTTCAACAGTCTTCAAAAAAACAAACCCGGGTTCTTCGCCCGGGTTTTTCTTTGCCTTCATTTTTCTTTTTCGGCATTCGCTGTTTTTTGGGTCTGAGCAGATCTTCAATTCTGGTAACGGTTCCAGATCGCCTTGTCGCCCATGCCGAGAACGAGCTTGCCATGGGCTGCAACCGTCTCCGTATCCAGCCGCGACGCCAATGCCCTCGGCCTCTGTAGCGGCTCGAGTGGCACATCGTCCTCAATGATGACTGCTTCCTGCTTGGCGGCGGAACCGAAACCGAGGGCCGTCTGACGCCCGCCGATCATTTCGATATAAACTTCTGCAAGCAATTCGGAGTCGAGAAGCGCGCCGTGCTTTGTGCGATGGGAATTGTCGATACCGTAACGCCGGCAAAGCGCATCCAGGGAATTCGGTCCCATCGGGTTCTTGCGACGGGCGAGCGAAAGCGTGTCCGTCACCAGATCGGCTGCAACTGGCTCAATGCCGAGACGGGCAAATTCCGCATTGATGAAACCCATATCGAATGTCGCATTATGCGCCACCCAGCGGGCACCCTCGAAAAAATCGCGGATCTGATCGACGACTTCGGCGAATTTCGGCTTGTCTTTCAAGAAGTCATCGGTGATGCCGTGAACCGCAAGCGCGTCCGGATGAACCTTGCGGTCTTCCGGGCTGATATAAAGATGCAGCGTCCGGCCGGTCGGAAAATGGTTGATCAGCTCAATGCCGCCGATTTCAATCACACGATCCAGTTTCGATTCAAGGCCCGTGGTTTCCGTATCGAAAATGATCTCACGCATTATTCTCTCCGTGACCCGTCTTGGCCAATCTCTGCAATATTCCTCTTACCTGATCCCGTGCCGCTTCGACACCATTTCCGCTATCGATGACGAAATCGGCGCGCTGGCGTTTTTCGGCGTCTGGCATCTGCCGGGCCAAGATCATTTCAAATTTCTCTTGCGTCATGCCGGGCCGGGATAAAACCCGCTGCCGTTGAATATCCGGCGCGCAGCTCACCACCACTATCTTATCGACACGCTTCTCCGCCCCGGTTTCAAACAGCAGTGGAATATCGAGAAGGGCGAACTGGCGACCATCTTCCCTCACCTCCGCCAGAAAGGCTTCCTGGCTTTCACGGACCAGCGGGTGGACAATCGCTTCGAGTCTGCTGAAATTAGCCGGATTCCCGCGCAGAACTTCAGCGAGTTTCTGCCGATCCACAGAGCCGGAAATGCTGGTACCGGGAAAGGCCGCTTCAATCAGCGGAACCGCTTGTCCACGATAAAGCGCGTGTACGACCTCGTCCGAATCCAGAACAGGAACGCCTTCTTCGGCAAACAGCTTCGCCGTCGTCGTTTTCCCCATTCCTATCGAGCCGGTGAGACCGATGACGATCATCAATGTTTCTCCATGTCCGCAATGATCAGGGAGCGGAGAGTTTCATCGACTTGCGGCATTTCACCGAACCACCGCTGGAAGCCGGGTTTTGCCTGGTGAAGCAGCATGCCGAGCCCATCCACCGTTGTTATGCCCTGCGCTTCCGCCATCTTCAGAATTGGTGTTTTCAACGGTACATAGACGATATCAGTCACGACGGCGTTGGTGGCGAGTGGCGAAAAATCGAATGCAGGCGCTTCGGTGCCGTCCATGCCGAGTGATGTCGTATTCACGAAAAGCCCGGCACCCCGCATGACTTCATGAAGTGCCGTTTGCGGGTGCGAAAAAACCCGGGGGCCGAAACGGTCGGCCAGTTCCCGGGCGCGCTCAACCGTACGATTCAGGACGTGGATTTCGGCAATGCCCCGATCGCGCAGGGACTGAATGACCGCCCGGCTCGCACCGCCGGCTCCCAAAACCACCGCACGGTCGGTCTTGTCCCAGCCGGGATGGCGCTCATCGAGATTGGCGACAAAACCATAACCATCCGTATTGGTGGCGTGGAGCTTACCTTCTTCCACCCAGATGGTGTTGGCGGCACCCAGTTCTTCTGCCAGAGCATCGGGGCTGTCGGCTAAGTTATAAGCCGCTTCCTTGTGCGGAATGGTGACGTTGCCTCCAACCGCCGTACCCGGTTTGGCTTCCTTAAGTGTGGCCACAAAATTCGGAAAATCGTCCGGAGAAACTTCCACAGCCCTGTAGGACCCGGCAATGCCGAATTTCTTTAGCCAGTAGGAATGGATGATCGGTGAGCGCGAATGCTTGATCGGGTAACCCGCGACGAAGGCGTTTATGGTTAATGTTTCACGTGAATCAGCCATCGATGACATCCATGTCGCGCAGTTTCGATAAAAGTGGCAGGAGCGGCAGGCCAAGAATCGTGAAATAATCCCCCTCGATGGAGGTGAATAGCTGGATTCCCTCCCCTTCGAGCTGGTAGGCGCCGACGCTGGTCAGGGCTCTGTGACCCACCCGCTGCAAATGACGGGAGACAAATTCGGCGGTCAAAATCCGCACGGCAAGTTCCGCGCTGGAGACCGTCTGCCATATCACCTCACCGCCATGAACGAGAACGGCGGCACTGTTCAGCCGATGAACCTTACCTGACAATGACAGCAGATGGGCTTCGGCCTCCGCCATGGTTTTCGGCTTATGATAGACACGGGTCCCGAGCGCCATGGTCTGGTCACATCCAAGAACCAGCGCCGCCGGATGCAGCCTGCCGACTGCAAGGGCCTTTGCCTTTGCCAGTTCCAGCGCGACCTCTTCCGGGCTCGCGCCGTCTCGTTCCAGCTGCTCATCGAGCGCACGCTCATCAATATCCGCGGGTATTGCAGAAAATGTCAGCCCCGCATTGCGCATCAACATCTGGCGGGATGCACTGGACGAGGCGAGGATCAACTCTTGTTTCATCGACTGTCTGCTCCGAATGGTGAGATTCGGATTATCGTGTCCTTTGGCGAAGGGCAAGGATGGCAGCGGCCGTTTCCTCAATGGAACGGCGTGTGACATCGATCAGCGGCCAATTGTTGCGGGCGCAGAGCGAACGGGCATATTTCAGCTCTTCCATGATGGTGGCGCGATCCGTGTAGCGGCCGCTGTCAAATCCGCCCGTCACACCGAGTTCGCGGTTCTCGCGCACCTGCGATATGCGGTCTGACGTCGCGACAAGACCAACGATCAGCGGGCGGGTGGCTGCATAGAGGCTATCGGGCAGGGGCACATTGGGAACAACAGGTATATTCGCGGTCTTTATTCCCCGGTTGGCGAGGTAGATGCTGGTTGGAGTTTTTGACGTGCGGCTGATGCCGATGATGACGATATCGGCCTCATCATAGGTTTCCGGCATTTGCCCGTCATCATGATCCATGGCGAAATTGAGCGCTTCGATCCGCGCAAAATAATCGGCATTCAACGCATGCTGCGCCCCCACCCGTCGTCGCGATGGCGCACCGAGATAGGTCTGGAAAATGCCGATGATCGGTTCAAGGACATTAACGCAGGGGACGCCGATCGCATGGCAGCGCAGATCCAGGAACTCGGCCAGCTGCTGGTCGACGATGGTATAAAGAACAATGCCCGGTTCCTTGTCGATGAGATCCACGACCTGGCCGAGCTGTTTCTGGTTCCTGATCATTGGATAAACATGTTCCACCGGCATTGAGGCATGGAACTGGGCCGAGACGGCGCGACCCGCCGACATGAGAGTCTCTCCCGTTGAGTCCGAAATCAGGTGCAGATGGAAGAAACTTTTTTTGTTCTCCACGCTGTTTTTCTCCCGCTGTTGATAAACCGGGACAAACTTCAAAATTGTCCTGAGGGCCGAGCTGCGACGTGAATAAGGTGGTGTTTTTCCACAATCCGCAAGTGGCTGCAATCCTGCCCGGCGTGCCTGTGAATTACTGGAAGAATGTAAAACTGTTCAAACTTTTCCCCAGATTATCCACAGATGGGATGATTTCAGTTGGAAATCTAAAGTACTGAAATTATTTTGAAAATATCT
The DNA here is from genome assembly GCF_027956545.1 of Agrobacterium sp. ST15.16.024. Classification (NCBI taxonomy): domain Bacteria; kingdom Pseudomonadati; phylum Pseudomonadota; class Alphaproteobacteria; order Hyphomicrobiales; family Rhizobiaceae; genus Agrobacterium; species Agrobacterium sp. ST15.16.024. The sequence goes on along the minus strand of NZ_JAQKGO010000004.1, from coordinate 322,060 downwards.
GTTTTCCCATTTAGCTTGTGATGCTGCGCCGAGCAATATCCGTTGGTGCTCATCAAACCCTGCGGCTGCGGCATTTCGACTGGAATGATTTTAATCCTTGCTACCCACAGACTCTAAGAAATAGAAAATCTTTTAAATCTCTTTGATTTTATTTTTTAGAAGTTGGGTGCCATGAGCGAACGCAAGGTAATGATGGTGTTGAACGGGCAGACGGTCACACCGCCACCCATATGGCTGATGCGTCAGGCGGGACGCTATCTTCCGGAGTACAGGGAAACGCGAAAGAGCGCGGGAAGTTTCCTTGATCTCTGTTATAATCCCGAGCTGGCAAGTGAAGTGACCCTTCAGCCCATTCGCCGGTTCGGGCTTGATGCCGCCATTCTCTTTTCCGATATACTGGTGATACCGGATGCGCTTCATCGCAATGTATCCTTCAGCGAAGGAAAGGGTCCGGCCATGGATCCGATCGATGTACGCGGCATCGAGAAGCTGGATTCGACGGATGTGATGGCGCATCTTGCGCCCGTTTTCGAAACCGTTTCGCGTCTGCGCAAGACGTTGCCGGATGAAACGACGCTTCTTGGCTTCTGCGGTGCGCCCTGGACAGTTGCGACCTATATGATCGCCGGCCATGGGACACCGGATCAGGCGCCAGCGCGGCTGTTCGGGTATCAGGAACCCGCAGCCATGGAAAAGCTGCTGGCTTTTCTTGCCGATGTTTCCGCCGATTATCTGGTGGCGCAGATCGATGCCGGTGCTGATGCGGTGCAGATTTTCGATTCCTGGGCCGGCGTGCTCGGTGAAAAGGAATTCGAGGAATATGCGGTAAAACCGGTTGCCCGTATTATCGCATCGGTGCGTGCTCGCCGGCCCTCAGCAAAGATCATCGCTTTCGCCAAGGGTGCCGGTTATCTTCTCAAGGATTATCGTCGTAAAACGGGCGCAGATGCCATCGGGCTCGACTGGTCTGTGCCGTTGACCTTCGCCCGGGACTTGCAGAAGGAAGGCCCTGTGCAGGGCAATCTGGACCCGATGCTGATGGTGGCGGGCGGCAGGGCGTTGCAGGATGGCATCGATGCGGTGCTGCAGGCGCTCGGACAGGGCCCACTGATTTTCAATCTCGGCCATGGCATCACGCCGCAGGCCGACCCGGAAAACGTTGCAAGACTGGTGCAGCGGGTGCGTGCTGGCGGAGCCGTGGTATGAGCGAGGAGAAACAGACCTCCGCCCGCTCCGGAAACAGGGCAGCCCTGCGGGCTGGTATCGCACTCGGTGTCTTTGCGGTTTTTGTTGCGCTGTTGTTTTACGCCGATCCAGCCGATCTCTATCTCTGGATCAAGGCGCTGCATATCATCGCGGTCATTTCCTGGATGGCGGCGATTTTTTATCTGCCGCGGCTCTTCATCTATCACACCGACGCGCCCGCCGGTTCGCAGCAATCCGAAACCTTCAAGGTGATGGAGCAGCGCTTGATCAAGGTGATCATGAACCCGGCGATGATGATAAGCTGGATATTGGGGCTTTATCTGGGATGGTCGGTTTATGGTTTTTCGGGCGGCTGGTTACACGCGAAAATCGGGCTGGTCGTGCTTCTAACAGCCACTCACGTTTATTTCACCCGCAGCGCCAGACGTTTCGCGAGGGATGAAAACACCCGACCTGCCCGTCACTGGCGGTTGATGAACGAGGTTCCAACCGTGCTGATGATCCTCATTGTCATACTTGTGGTTGTGAAACCGTTTGGTTAAGGGGTTTTCACGATAAATTTCGCGGAATTCGTGCTTTCCTCTTGCAGCGACCGTATTCAGTCGCTATTTTCAGGCCACTCATCTTCGTGGCATGTGAATTATTCAGTCATCTGCGGCATTTCCCACAGCATCTGATTCGCGAACACGCCCTCCCCCGACATTACATTATTAGACGGTCTTCCCTTCATGGCTGAAATGAAGCTTCAGGAACTTAAGAGCAAATCGCCTACCGACTTGCTGACTTTTGCCGAATCCCTGGAAGTTGAAAATGCGAGCACCATGCGCAAGCAGGAGCTTATGTTCGCAATCCTCAAGGTTCTCGCGAGCCAGGACATCGAAATCATCGGCGAAGGTGTCGTTGAAGTCCTTCAGGATGGTTTCGGGTTCCTGCGATCCGCAAACGCAAACTACTTGCCCGGTCCGGACGATATTTATATTTCCCCCTCGCAAATCCGCCGCTTCTCTTTGAAGACCGGTGACACTGTCGAGGGACCGATCCGTGGCCCCAAGGAAGGCGAGCGTTATTTCGCGCTTCTGAAGGTGAACACGATCAATTTCGATGATCCGGAAAAGATCCGTCACAAGGTTCACTTCGACAATCTTACGCCGCTCTACCCGAATGAGCGCTTCAAGATGGAACTGGATGTCCCGACATCGAAGGATCTGTCGTCGCGCGTGATCGACCTGGTAGCACCACTCGGCAAGGGCCAGCGTGGTTTGATCGTCGCGCCGCCGCGTACCGGTAAAACGGTTCTGCTGCAGAACATCGCGCACTCCATCACGGCGAACCATCCGGAATGTTATCTGATCGTTCTCCTGATCGACGAACGCCCGGAAGAAGTCACCGACATGCAGCGCTCGGTTAAGGGCGAGGTTGTTTCCTCCACCTTCGACGAACCGGCTGTCCGTCACGTCCAGGTCGCTGAAATGGTCATCGAAAAGGCGAAGCGTCTTGTCGAACATGGCCGTGACGTTGTGATCCTGCTCGACTCCATTACCCGTCTCGGCCGCGCCTATAACACTGTTGTTCCCTCTTCCGGCAAGGTTCTGACCGGTGGTGTGGATGCCAACGCCCTGCAGCGCCCGAAGCGCTTCTTCGGCGCTGCGCGTAACATCGAAGAAGGCGGTTCGCTGACGATCATCGCAACGGCACTTATCGACACGGGCAGCCGCATGGATGAAGTGATCTTCGAAGAGTTCAAGGGTACCGGCAACTCGGAAATCGTGCTTGATCGCAAGGTTGCCGACAAGCGTATCTTCCCGGCTCTGGATATTCTCAAGTCCGGTACCCGCAAGGAAGACCTGCTGGTGCCGCGTCAGGACCTGCAGAAGATTTTTGTTCTGCGTCGTATTCTTGCGCCGATGGGAACGATGGATGCCATCGAGTTCCTGATCGACAAGCTGAAGCAGACCAAGAACAATTCCGATTTCTTCGAATCGATGAATACCTGATCCGGAGTTTAGCCGGATTCATCTGAAAACCTTGAAGCCGCGTCCGTTTATTCGGATGCGGCTTGACTGTTTTAAACCGAGGTGAGTGATGCCAGCTTCCGCCGATACGATCTATGCGCTTTCAAGCGGCGCTCTGCCGGCGGGCGTTGCCGTGATCAGGATCAGTGGTCCCCAAGCATTCCTAGCTCTAACGACGCTGACAGGTCGAGAAATCCCGTCACCAAGGCGGGCTGTTTTGAGTTCGATTCGGGATCGAAACGATGAAATCATTGATCAGGCACTGATCCTCGCTTTTCCTGCGCCAAATTCCTTCACGGGTGAAAACTGCGTCGAGATACACAGCCATGGTAGCCGCGCGGTGCTCGCCTCAGTTTTTGCCGAGCTGGAGAATTTGGAGGGGTTTCGTCCTGCGGATGCCGGTGAATTTTCCCGCCGCGCTTTTGAAAACGGCAAGATGGACCTTCTCGAAGTCGAAGGGCTGGCCGACCTGCTACAGGCGGAAACCGAAATGCAGCGGCGCCTTGCGGTGGAACAGAGCACCGGAAAGCTTTCCGCGCTCTACGATGGCTGGGCAGGTCGCTTAACGCGTGCCCGTGCCTTGATTGAAGCGGAGCTGGACTTCGCCGATGAAGACGATGTACCGGATTCGGTCGCAACTCAGGTGTGGGAGGCGATGTCGCAGTTGCGGGGGGAGATTGACGATCATCTTCGCCAGGGTAATGGTGGCGAAATCATCCGTGATGGGTTTAAGGTCGCATTGGTGGGTGAGCCGAATGCCGGTAAATCCACTCTGCTTAATGCTTTGAGCGGCCGTGATGTTGCGATCGTTACCGATATAGCGGGCACAACGCGAGACGTCCTGAGTGTCGATATCAATCTGGATGGTTATCTTGTCCGGATATTCGACACCGCAGGTATTAGGGAGACCGAGGATGTCGTGGAACAGGAGGGCGTGCGGCGAGCGAAGTTAACAGCTGAGAATGCGGATCTCATTTTGCTGCTTCAGGATAACGATTCGCCCCCGAAACAATCCTTCATTTCGTTTGGTAATGCGCGTCACCTCTATCTGCGCACGAAGTCGGCTCTCTCTACAGATTCCGCAGAAAATGCCTTTGACCTTTCTATCTCTGCCAAAGAGGGACATGGGCTGGATGAATTGCGAGCGGTGATCACCCAGGAGATCAGGAACCGGGTTGGTACTGGCCAGACGCTGGTTCCAGCCCGCGCCCGTCACAAAAAACGGCTTGAAGAGACGCTGAACTATGTTAGTGATGCGCTGGATTCCGAAGCCATGGACCTTGCGATAAGGTCAGAATATTTACGGCTTGCGGCGACATCGCTTGGGCGCATAACCGGCCGTGTTGATGTGGAGGATCTGCTGGGCGTAATCTTCTCGGAATTCTGCATAGGAAAATGATTCACGTGAAACATTGGCTACCGCGGTGGCTATGTGGATGATTTAGGATAAGGCGCAGGGACATGCACCAATCATATGATGTCATAATTATTGGCGGTGGCCACGCCGGCAGTGAAGCCGCCGCCGCCGCCGCGCGTCATGGTGCAAAAACTGCCCTCATCACCCATAAGCGCGAGACGATAGGCGTGATGTCCTGTAACCCCGCAATTGGCGGTCTTGGCAAGGGGCATCTGGTTCGTGAGATTGATGCGCTTGACGGCTTGATGGGCAGGGTCGCTGATGCTGCCGGCATCCAGTTCCGTATGCTTAATCGTAAAAAGGGTCCGGCCGTTCGCGGGCCGCGGACGCAGGCTGACAGGCGACTTTACCGCGAGGCGATGCAGCGTGAAATCGACGCGATTGAAAATCTGACGATTATCGAGGGCGATGCCTTCGATATCGAGATGGCGGATGGGCGTGTCTCCGCGGTTATTATGGCGAATGGTAGCCGGATTCCGTGTGGTGCGGCTGTTTTGACCAGCGGCACTTTTCTGCGTGGCCTGATTCATATCGGTTCCGAAAAGATTCCTGCCGGTCGTGTCGGCGAAAAGCCATCCGTGGGTCTCTCCGAGACACTTTCTCGTCTTGGCTTGGTCATGGGGCGGTTGAAAACCGGCACGCCTGCCCGGCTCGATGGTCGCACCATTCACTGGGATGCCGTCGATCGACAGGGGGCGGATGAAGATCCGGTGCCTTTTTCCTTCATGACGGATCGGATTCTCAACCCGCAGATCGAGTGTGGCGTAACCCGCACGACGCCGGCCGGTCATAGGATTATCCAGGACAATATTCATCTTTCAGCGATGTATTCCGGGCAGATCGAGGGCGTTGGCCCACGCTATTGCCCGTCCATCGAAGATAAGATCACTCGTTTCGGGGAGCGGGATGGGCATCAGATATTTCTAGAACCAGAGGGTCTGGACGACCACACTATTTATCCGAACGGTATCTCAACCTCCCTTCCCGCTTCCGTGCAGGAACAATTTATTCGTACGATACCAGGGCTCGAACAGGTCACTATTCTTCAGCCCGGTTACGCCATCGAATATGACTATGTCGATCCGCGGGAGCTCAAGCCCTCGCTTGAATGCCGCAAAATTCCCGGCCTGTTCCTGGCGGGGCAGATCAACGGCACCACTGGTTATGAAGAAGCCGGCGCTCAGGGTCTTGTTGCGGGGCTGAACGCTTCTCTTTATGCTAGCAATACCGATCCGCTCTATTTCAGCCGAACGGAATCCTATATCGGCGTCATGGTCGATGATCTGACCTCGAAGGGCGTAAGCGAACCCTACCGGATGTTTACATCGAGGGCCGAATACCGGCTTTCCCTGCGTGTGGATAATGCCGATTTGCGGCTGACGCCAATTGGCCAAAAAGCCGGGATTATCGGTTCCAAGCGCGAAAAGCGCTTTGAGGCATTTATTGCTGATCTGGAAGCGGGTCGTGAGCTGATGAAGGCAGCGACCATCAGCCCTTCCCAGGCGGCGAAACAGGGATTGAAGCTCAATCAGGATGGTCAGCGCCGTTCCGTTTATGAATTGCTCGCTTACCCTGATATAACACTGGATGTTCTTACGCAGCATTGGCCGGAGCTGCAGTCGCTTCGCGGCAAGGTTGCGGAAACTCTGGAAATTGAAGCAAGTTATGCGGTTTATATGCAGCGGCAGAGCGCGGATATTGTTGATATCAAACGGGATGAAGACAGGAAAATCCCGGATGATTTCGATTTCCAAAGTCTCTCAGGTCTTTCCAATGAACTGAAACAAAAGTTGGAAAAGGTCCGCCCCGAGAACATTGCGCAGGCTGCACGTGTTGACGGTATGACGCCGGCTGCTATATCGCTGCTGCTTGCCCTACTGCGAAAAAGTTCCGCTGGGCAAGGCGAAAAATTACGCATGCACCAATAGCGAGTCGGATTATGAAGATAAACGGCCAGAGTGTTTCACGTGAAACACATGAGAGGCTCGAACACTTTGTCGAGCTTTTTAAGAAGTGGAATAAAACCACCAACCTGGTCGCGCCCTCCACTCTCACAGAGCTTTGGAGCAGGCATGTGGCCGACAGCGCCCAAATATTCCAGCTCTCTCCCAAGGTACAACGATGGGCTGACTTAGGCAGCGGCGGCGGTTTTCCGGGCGTTATAACCGCTATCTTTCTCGCGGAACTCGGGGATGGTTGGGTAGATCTGGTCGAAAGCAACAATAAAAAGGCTGCATTTTTGCGGATTGCCCTAAAGGAAACCGGGGCGAGAGGTAGCGTTCATCCGATAAGGATCGAAAAAGCGCCTGAAATTGTCAAAACCTGCGATGCCGTTTCCGCGCGAGCACTGGCCGAGCTTGATCTGCTTTTCGACTATATTCATCCCTGGGCGCAGAATAATCCAAACCTCAAGGCCTATTTTAATAAAGGCCGGGATTATGATTCCGAAGTGCAGAAAGCGCATGGTCGCTGGCAGTTTGATCTGGTAAAACATCAGAGTGCCATTGAGGCAGATTCTGTTGTTCTTGAAATCAGCAACCTCACTTTGAGACGCTGACAAGCTGGCCAGGTGCGGCATGACTTTTGAAAAAAACCGGATTATCGCAGTCGCAAACCAGAAAGGTGGGGTTGGAAAAACAACGACCGCCATTAATCTGGCAACGGCGCTGGCTGCTATTGGTGAGCGCGTACTGATCGTTGATCTGGACCCGCAGGGAAATGCCAGCACGGGGCTGGGGATTGACCGCAAGGAACGTAAACTTTCTTCTTACGATCTTCTGGTGGGCGATCACACCATCGGCGAAGTCGCCGTTCCGACGGCAGTTCCAAATCTCGATATTGTGCCGTCGACCATGGATTTGCTCGGTTTCGAGATGCAGGTTGCCAATGTTTCCAACCGGGTCTTTCTGTTGCGCGCGGCCATGGAAACGCAAGAGGCAAGAGATTATTCCTATATTCTTGTCGATTGCCCGCCCTCTTTCAATCTTCTGACCATGAACGCCATGACGGCCGCCCACTCTGTGCTGGTGCCGCTGCAGTGTGAGTTCTTTGCTCTGGAAGGTCTTAGCCAGTTGCTGGATACTGTCAGCCAGATCCGCGGCTCGGTTAATCCGCAGCTTGATATACAGGGTATTGTTCTGACGATGTTTGATGCGCGGAACAATCTTGCGCAGCAGGTTGTTACGGATGTGCGAACTCATTTGGGAGAAAAGGTTTACCACACGCTTATTCCGCGTAATGTTCGTGTGTCAGAAGCGCCGTCCTATGGTAAACCGGCAATTCTTTATGATCTGAAATGCGCTGGTAGCCAGGCTTATTTGCAGTTGGCATCGGAAGTGATCCAGAGAGAGCGGCTGCGCAAAGCCGCCTGACGTCTGCCGGAATGTATGGAGTAATATCTTATGAGTGATGATCTTTCCAAGCGTCGACTCGGGCGCGGTCTTGCTGCATTGATCGGCGAAATGGATCAGCCTATGCCAGTGGGCGAGCCGCAGCGCACCGTCAATGCTGACCGCACCATTCCGATTGAATTCATCGCTCGCAGCCAGAGAAATCCAAGACGTCATTTCGACGAGAATGAATTGCAGGATCTGGCCGCATCCATTCGCCAGCATGGAATTGTGCAGCCTGTGGTCGTGCGGACGGTTGCAGCCAACCGTTACGAGATTATTGCCGGTGAAAGACGCTGGCGTGCGGCGCAGCTGGCTGGTTTTACCGATGTGCCTGTCATCGTTCGCGATGTGGACGACCGCACGGCACTGGAGCTGGCCATTGTTGAGAACGTTCAACGTTCAGACCTGAACCCGCTTGAAGAGGCGATGGGTTATGAACAGCTGATCGCCGAACACGGCTATACCCAGAATGATCTCGGCGAGATTATTGGCAAGAGCCGTAGCCATGTTGCAAACAGCCTTCGGCTTTTGAAACTTCCTGATCCGGTACGGGATATGCTTGCAGACGGTTCCTTATCCGCAGGTCACGCGCGGGCGCTTGTTTCCACGTCTGATCCGGCAAATCTGGCGCGGACGATCGTCTCCAAGGGATTGTCGGTGCGTGATGCTGAGCGTCTGGCGCAGAACGATATCAAGTCACAGGGTGACGTTACGGAGAAGCGGCCGGCGGCTGAGAAGGATTCTGATACGGTTGCGTTGGAGCGCAGCCTGTCGGACGCCCTGGGGCTTGATGTGAAGATCAGCCACAAGGGTGGTTCGGGGCAAATCCGCATTGGATACCGGACGCTTGAACAGCTGGAAGCGGTCTGCCGGCTTCTGGAACAAAAATAGTCAACTATCTGTTTTTGTTGATAAATACCCGCTTAAGGCGGGTATTTTCGTTTTGGCGCGGCTCAAAAGTCGATTGCACGGCCTTTTATTTCATAGTCGCCGAAACGAACGGGTTCGGCACCGCCGCGGCCGCCTGTTTCCGGCGGCAATTGAAGGTCTGCCTGTTGCCGGCGTCTCTCTTCGGCTTCTTTCAGGGCGCGTTCAGCTGCCGGCGATAGCCGTCTCGGCGTTTCCGCGCCGTTGTCATTATCCGCATCTTGCATGAGAAATCCTCCCTATGACGGGATATTGAAATATGTTTGGCGCTTACCAGATTATATAATCAATTGGGGTTTAGAAACCCCACAATGATTTCTGATGAACGACAAGGAGATTTTAACGGATGAACATGATGCGCACGGCAATGCTTCTGGCCTTCATGACGGCATTGTTCATGGGTGTCGGTTTTCTGATCGGCGGCAAGGGCGGCATGATGATTGCCCTTCTCATTGCCGCGGGTATGAACCTCTTCTCCTATTGGAATTCGGATAAAATGGTCCTCTCCGCCTATCGCGCGCGGGAGATTGACGAGGCCAATGCACCCGAATTTTTCCACATGATCCGCGATCTCTCGCACAATGCCGACCTGCCGATGCCGAAGGTCTATATTTACGATAGCCCCCAGCCCAACGCCTTTGCGACAGGACGTAACCCGCAGAACGCCGCAGTGGCGGCCTCCACGGGTCTGCTGGAGCGTCTTACCCCGGAAGAAGTGGCCGGCGTTATGGCGCATGAGTTGGCGCATGTGCAGAACCGCGACACGTTGACTATGACGATCACGGCCACGCTGGCGGGTGCTATCTCCATGCTCGGTAATTTCGCTTTCTTCTTTGGCGGCAACCGCGAAAATAACAATAATCCGCTCGGCTTTATCGGTGTGCTGGTTGCGATGATCGTTGCGCCGCTCGCCGCGATGCTGGTGCAGATGGCAATCAGCCGTACGCGGGAATATTCCGCCGACCGCCGCGGTGCGGAAATCTGTGGGAACCCGCTGTGGCTTGCCTCGGCGTTGCAGAAAATCTCCGGTATGGCGCAGCAAATTCACAATGACGATGCCGAGCGCAACCCGGCAACAGCGCACATGTTCATCATCAACCCCCTCTCCGGTGAGCGCATGGACAATCTCTTCTCCACGCATCCGAATACGGAAAACCGCGTGGCAGCGCTGCATGCCATGGCACAGGAGTTTTCCCCGCGAGCATCGACGCCGTCGCCATCGGGTGGTAGACCTCTGCGCAAATCAGGCTCCGTTCCCAATACGGGACGAAGCAACGAAAACGAGCGCAAGGGACCGTGGTCTTGACATCCGATATTCAGAATAAGCCGGCCCGGTCCAAAAAAACGAGATCTGGACAAGCGAGACCGGGACAAGGCAGGGGCCGCGAAGACGGCCCTTCGTCGTTCGAGGATAAGCCAGGCCTTGCTGCGCGCATCGCCGCGACTCGAATTCTCGCTGCCGTTCTGGAAAAGAAGACCTCGCTTGATGGCATGCTGGATAGCGAAAATGGCAATCCGGTCTATCGGGCGCTTTCCATTGCGGACAGGGCGTTGGTGAGAGCCATCGTCAACAGTGCGCTTCGCCACCTCCCCCGCCTTGAGACGGCATTGTCGATGCTGCTTGACGGGCCGCTGCCACAGGGTGCGCGATCGCTGCAACATGTACTTGTCGTCGGCGCGGCGCAGATGCTTTATCTCGATGTCCCCGATCACTCCGCCGTCGATCTGGCGGTGGAACAGGCGCATCGTGACCCCCGCAACAAGCGTTTCGTGAAGCTGGTCAACGCGGTTCTCAGGCGGCTTGGCCGGGAGAAAACGGAAATCGAGCAAGCCATTGCCGACGTGCCGGTGTTGCCGGACTGGTTCTATGCGCGGCTTGTTTCCGCTTATGGCGATGACGTGGCACAACGGATTTCCGAAGCGCAGCTGACGCCGTCCTCCATTGATCTTACAGTCAAGACCGATCCGACCCTGTGGGCGGAAAAGCTGGGCGGCACCGTTTTGCCGAATGGCAGTGTGCGCCTTGGAGATTTCGAAGGCCAGATTCCCTCGCTTGAAGGTTTTGCCGAGGGCGCCTGGTGGGTGCAGGATCTCGCCGCCAGCATGCCGGTGCGGCTGCTGGGCGATATCTCCGGCAAGCGTGTTGCCGATCTTTGTGCCGCCCCAGGCGGTAAAACGGCCCAGCTGGCGCTGGCGGGCGCTAAAGTGACGGCGCTGGATCAGTCCGGCAATCGTTTGCGACGCCTCAGGGAAAATCTCGACCGGCTTGGCCTCCATGCCGAAACGGTGGAGGTGAACATGTTGAAGTACCAGCCGGAGCAACTGTTTGACGCTGTTCTTCTCGATGCGCCCTGTTCATCAACCGGGACGCTGCGCAAACATCCCGATGTCTGCTGGACCAAGGATGAAACGGACATTGCCAAACTTGCGGCTCTTCAGGGCCAGATGTTGCGGCATGCACTGACATTGGTGGGGTCTGGCGGTATCGTTGTGTTCTCCAACTGCTCGCTTGATCCTTCGGAAGGCGAAGAGATGATTGCGCAGGTTCTGGCGGAAAATCCAGATGTGGAGCGTATTGCCGTTCGCAAGGAAGACTGGCCGGGAATGGAATCGGCTGTCAGCTCCGAGGGTGATCTGCGAACGACGCCGGATATGTTCGGCGGTGTCGACGGGTTTTTTAGCAGTGTCTTGCTTAAGAAGTAGAAAAAAGCGAAGCTTTCGCGAATCATTGATATTTATCGATAATGTTCCGGTCATCGCGGTTCACTGATAAAAACAAAACATGTGAAGCGGGAAACACAGCTTGTTAGGGTCCTTTGCAGGCAGCATGAATGCGGCCGGTCTTCTTTCACGGATGGCGTATCGTCATCTGTGTGTCGGCCTCACACCTTTGCGTCTGCATGTGTCGCGGTTTGCCAATCGTGTTCCAGATGGTCTGGTGGCGGCACCGACGGATTTGAGGGCTATCGATCCTTATTTTGCCGAGGAATTGCTTCGTGGGCGGATTGCGCTTGCCGGTCGCGTCGTGGAAACGGGCGGCCTTTCGCCCTTTCAGGTGGATTATCCCTCGCTTGTTTTTGAGGAGCGGCTACACGCCTTCGGGTGGTTGCGGCATATCCGCTCCGACAGGTCGAGTGAGGCTTGCAAGCGGGCGCGTCGCATCGTTGCCGAATGGATTGCCCTGAACGGCAGGCGTGTTACCGGGACAGGCTGGTCTCCGGAGATCGCGGCCCAGCGGCTGATCGCCTGGCTGTCCCATTCGCCCGTCGTTTTATTCGAGGCCGATGCCGGCTTTTATCGCCGTTTCCTCAAAAGTCTCGCCTTTCATGTGCGTTATCTGGACAGGATCGTCAAACATGCGCCGGATGGCGAGACGCGGCTGCGGATCAGGATTGCGCTTGCCATGGCCTCCATCGCCATGCCCACACGCCTTTCTCGCATCACCCGGCATGGAATGAAGCTGGCTCAGGAAATGGAGCGCCAGATCTTGCCCGATGGTGGGCATGTGTCCCGTAATCCGCGGGTCATGCTGGATCTACTGCTCGATCTTCTGCCGCTTCGGCAAAGTTATATCAATCTTGGTCACGATCTGCCCTCCGGGCTGGTGCCGGCGATAGACCGGATGTTTCCGGCGATCCGGTTTTTCCGGCATCAGGGTGGTGATCTGGCGCTGTTCAACGGTGCAACGGCGACACTTGCCAATGAGCTTGTCTCCGTGCTGCGTTATGACGAAACCGCCGGTCGGCCTTCGAAAATGTTGCCGGATGTCAATTACCATCGGCTTGCGACAGATGAGACCGTCATCATCGTCGACACGGGGTATCCCGGTTCGGCAGAGCTTTCCCGTAGTGCCCATTCGGGTTGCCTGTCTTTTGAAATGTCCTGCGGCAAGAATCGGTTCATCGTCAATTCGGGCTTTCCGAAAAACGCAGCTCCGGAATATCAGCGAGCCAGCCGGTCAACGGCCGCCCATTCCACCGTCACGCTTGCAGACACGTCGTCTTGCAGGCTGTCGCGCTCGAGATTGCTTGGGCCGATCATGATTTCCGGCGTCAGCCAGGTGGATAGCGAGCGTGGAACTGATGGAAACGGCAACGACGTCCTGCGGGCGTCGCATGATGGCTATCTGCAGAACTTTGGCTGCTATCATGAGCGGGAAATCGAGTTAAATGCGGCCGGCACGAAAATCAAAGGCCGTGACCTGCTCAGAGCCGACGAGAATACGACGAAGACACAGTCACAGCTGATCTCAGCGGTTTCGCGTTTCCATATCCATCCTCATATTCAGTTGCACCAGCGGGATGAGGAGTCGGTTTATCTGGAAGCGGCGGATGGAACCACCTGGCTGTTTTCGGCGCCTGGGCTGGAGGTTTTCGTGACGGAAGATGTGTTCATGGCTGATGCGTCCGGCATGCGGCCTTCGCAACAGATCGAGTTGCCCTTCAATCTCGCCAATACGCGGGAAATCCGCTGGATCATCGAACGCAAGGCCTGAGCCGTATCTCGTCCCGCAATCGGGGCGATTTAGCACGAAAACTGCCGATAGATTTCACCCTCCGTCATCCCCGCTGTTTATTAATCCGGTAAGCTGTGTTAACGCGGCGGCAATTGCTGGATCAATTCCATTTCAGCCTGTCCTCCCCGTTAAACGGAGTATGCCCGATGGCCGTCGTGTCCAAAAAAATCCCCGCCCCCGATAAAGTCAAAATCCGCACGGCGCTTCTTTCCGTGTCCGACAAGACTGACATCATCGAGCTGGCGACGGTTCTCTCCAAGCTGGGCGTCCGGCTGCTTTCGACTGGTGGAACGGCGAAGGCCATTGCCGATGCGGGACTGGCGGTGACGGATGTTTCCGAGGTGACCGATTTTCCCGAGATCATGGACGGTCGCGTCAAGACTCTTCACCCGAATGTGCATGGCGGGCTTCTGGCGATCCGGGATGATGCCGAACATGTCGAGGCGATGAAGGCGCATGGCATTGAGGCGATCGATCTCTCGGTGATCAATCTTTATCCCTTCGAGGAAGTTCGCGCCAAGGGCGGCGATTATCCGACGACGGTGGAAAACATCGATATTGGCGGCCCGGCGATGATCCGCGCTTCCGCCAAGAACCATGCTTATGTCACCGTCGTTACCGATCCGTCCGACTATCCCGCGCTTGTCGAAGCCCTGCAGGCGGATGATGGCCAGACTTCCTATGCGCTGCGCCAGCGCTTTGCCGCCAAGGCCTATGCCCGCACGGCTGCGTATGACGCCGTGATTTCCAACTGGTTTGCTGAAGCGCTTTCGATTGAGACGCCGGATTACCGTGCCATCGGCGGAACGCTGAAGGAAAAGATGCGTTATGGCGAAAACCCGCATCAGAGCGCCGGTTTTTACCTGACCGGCGAAAAGCGTCCCGGCGTCGCAACGGCAACGCTGCTTCAGGGCAAGCAGCTTTCCTACAATAATATCAACGATACGGATGCGGCTTACGAGCTGGTGGCGGAATTCCTGCCTGAAAATGCGCCGGCAGTCGCCATCATCAAGCATGCCAACCCCTGTGGCGTTGCGACCGGTCCGACGCTTGCCGAAGCTTACAGGCGGGCATTGGCCTGCGATTCCGTCTCTGCCTTTGGAGGCGTCATTGCCTTGAACCAAACGCTGGATGCGGAAACAGCGGAAGAGATCGTCAAGCTTTTCACCGAAGTCATCATCGCACCTGATGTCACCGAAGAAGCAAAGTCCATCATCGCTCGCAAGCCGAACCTGCGCCTGCTGACTGCTGGCGGTCTGCCGGACCCACGCGCAGCCGGCATTACCGCAAAGACCGTTTCTGGCGGCCTGCTGGTGCAAAGCCGTGACAATGGCATGGTCGAAGATCTCGACCTTAAGGTTGTCACCAAGCGCGCGCCGACGGCGCAGGAGCTTGAAGACATGAAGTTTGCCTTCAAGATCGCCAAGCATGTGAAATCAAATGCTGTGATCTATGCCAAGGATGGGCAGACCGCAGGCATCGGCGCAGGCCAGATGAGCCGGGTGGATTCCGCCCGCATCGCCGCCCAGAAGGCGGAAGATGCGGCCAAGGCGCTTGGCCTTACTGAGCCGCTGACGCGCGGGTCTGCCGTTGCTTCGGAAGCCTTTTACCCCTTCGCCGATGGTTTGCTTGCTGCGATTGCCGCTGGCGCCACAGCTGTCATCCAGCCGGGCGGCTCCATGCGTGACCAGGAAGTGATCGACGCTGCAAACGAGCATAATGTGACGATGGTGTTCACCGGCATGCGTCACTTCCGCCATTAAGCCGCGGACCTATAGTCAGGAATTGTTAAGGCCCGGAAATCGCTTTCCGGGCCCTTTGTTTCACGTGGGACAGTTTCGATTTTTCGTTCAGGTCACCGCGCCGACCTGCCACGGCACGAATTCGTTGTCGCCGTAGTCGTAAATTTCGCTGACGGTTTTGTCGCCGGAAGCCACGGCCAGAATATGTTCGAAAATTCGTTTGCCGGATTCTTCGATGGTTTCCGCGCCGGTAACGATCTCACCGCAGTTGATATCCATGTCTTCCTTCATGTGTTCATACATTTCGGAATTGGTGGCAATCTTGATGCAGGGCGATGGCTTGAAACCCGAGACCGAGCCTCGGCCGGTGGTGAAACAGATGACGTTGCAGCCGCCGGCGACCTGGCCGGTGACGGCAACGGGATCGTAGCCGGGCGTATCCATGAAAACGAAACCCTGCTCCGTGACGGTTTCGGCGAATTCATAGACCGCCTTCAGCGGCATCGAGCCGCCTTTGGCCACTGCACCCAGTGATTTCTCCAGAATGGTGGTGAGGCCGCCGAGCTTGTTGCCATGGGAGGGGTTGTTGTTCAGCTCGTCGCCATTGCGGGCGGTATAATCCCGCCACCAGTCGATACGCTGTAATAGTTTTTCGGCGACCGCCGGGGTGATGGCACGTTTTGTCAGCAGGTGCTCGGCGCCGTAAATCTCAGGTGTTTCGGAAAGAACCGTCGTGCCGCCATTGCGGACGATAAGGTCAGATGCATACCCCAGGGCCGGGTTCGCGGAGATACCGGAGTAGCCATCCGAACCGCCGCATTCCAGCGCCACTTTCAGCTTCGAAAGCGGTTGCTCGGTGCGACGGGCGGCATTGACCATCGGCAGCATGGCCTTGATCTCGGCAATCGCCGCATCGATTGTCTTGCGCGTGCCGCCGTGTTGCTGGATGGTCATGGTGCGCAGTCGCTCACCCTCTTCCATCTTGTAATGTTCGAGGATGGGGGCGATCTGGTTTGTTTCGCAGCCGAGGCCGATCAGCAGAATGCCGCCGAAATTGGGATGACGGGCATAACCCTGAATGGTGCGGATCAGAAGGCGATAACCTTCCGATTTGGTATTCAGCGCGCAGCCGCCGCCGTGGGTCAGCGCGACGACACCATCGACGTTGTCGAAACCGTCAAGTCCGCCCTGCTTGTTGAAGTAGTCGGCGATATAACGCGACACCGTGGCGGAACAGTTCACCGATGCGATGACGCCGATATAATTGCGTGTGCCCACGCCGCCGAGACCACGATCATAACCCATGAAGGTGCGGCGCTCGGTTTCCGGCACCATGCCCTTTTCTTCGATATCGACACTGAACTGATGTGCGTGTTCGGAAGGCACCATCGCGAGATTGTGAAGATGCACGTGCCGGCCCGGCTCGATATCCTGCGTGGCGATACCGATCACCTGGCCGTATTTCAGCACCTCGTCCCCGGATTTAATGTATTTCAGGGCCACTTTGTGCCCGCGTCCGATCAGTTCGCGAGCCGTCAGATCGCCCCTGCCCGTCGCACCACCGGCCGGAATGGACCGGCGCGCCACCGCAACATTGTCGTTGGCGTTCAGCAAAATGGTTGCCTCGGAATTCTCACTCACGGGTTTTCCTCCTCCCGGTATATTGCCTGCTATGTTTTTAACTCAGCTTTCGACCCAGCGCCGTTTGGAGCCTTCCAGATGGGTATGAATGGCGGCCTGCGCCAATAGCGGATCTTTGAGCTCCAGAGCTGCCAGAATGGCTTCGTGCTCCTGAAGCGCATGGGTCCAGGTATCCCGATCCTCGAATTTGACCCGCAACTGGGCTGAAATGGGGCTGTGTCGTTCGTCGAAAAGGCTTGCAACCAGCCGTGTGAGGACGCTGTTGCCGGATTGTTCGGCAATGGTGACGTGAAACAGCCGATCCTGATCCAGAGGTTTGCGTCCCGCCTCGATTTCCTTCTGCATCGTATTCAGGATCTGGCGAAGGTTTGCGATCGTCTCGTCGGTCATGCGGCTGGCCGCCAGCACGATGGTCGCGCCTTCCAGCGCAGCGCGTGCCTGCATTAGTTCGGAAGGGCTGTCGCCCAGCGATTTGGTGTGATGGGTATTCTGGAGAGCCTCCGTCGAGACATAGACACCGGAACCCATGCGAATTTCGACAGTGTTGTCGATTTCAAGCGCGATCAGTGCCTCTCGCAGCGAGGGTCTCGATACACCGAGCTTCTGCGCCAGTTCCCGTTCGGCCGGAAGCCGTGTTCCGGGCAGAAACTCACCGAGATCGATGAGCTCACGTATCTGGTCCGCTATCTGCTGATAGAGCCGGCGCGGTTCCGCTATTTTGGCCTGACCATTCATGTGTTTTTCGATAAGCCCTATGTGCACTCTCTATTTGGCCTTACCGTAACGCCAAGCGTATCAATACGCAAGAAATTACTTAAATATATGAATTTAAAGTGTTATACCTGTTTTCTATAGGTTGACATTCCGCTGCTTTCAAAACCGTACTTCAAATTTTGGCCAAATTGGCTTGACCATTCAAAAAAACCGGCCTAACCATTTGGCCTGTTGAAGGCACCCCCGGTGGAGCGGGGAGCACGGGTGGGAGGTTTCCAGATGTCGCAGGGCGCATCGACAATTCGGGGCGATTTTTCGCCTGAGGAGACGGGCGCGGAGCGTTCGGCCCTCCTGCGTCTTGAAAACATCAGCAAGGAATTTCCGGGCGTCAAGGCGCTGTCGAATGTGCATTTCGATCTGCGCAGCGGTGAAGTGCACGCTGTCTGCGGCGAGAATGGCGCGGGAAAATCGACACTGATGAAAATCATCAGCGGCGTCTACCAGCCGAGCGACGGCACGATTCTGCACAAGGGCGTGAAGGTGCAATATGCATCGCCGCTGGAGTCCGAAGCGGCCGGCATCGCTATTATCCATCAGGAACTCAACCTCGTTCCGCATCTCTCCGTTGCCGAAAACATCTATCTTGCGCGCGAGCCGCGCCGTGGCTTTCTCGTTGACCGCAAAAAGCTGCGCGTTGATGCCAAACGCTGTCTTGATCGGCTGGGAGTCGATATCGACCCCGACCAGATCGTGCGCGGCCTCTCGGTCGCCCAATGTCAGATGGTGGAGATCGCCAAGGCGCTCTCTCTTGACGCTGAAGTGCTCATCATGGACGAGCCGACCTCCTCGCTGACCGAGCAGGAAACGCGGCTCTTGTTCAAGGTCATTCGCGATCTTAAGGCGTCCGGTGTCGGCATCGTCTATATTTCTCATCGTCTCGATGAAATGGCCGAGATCGTTGATCGCGTGACGGTCCTGCGCGACGGTCGTTATATCTCTACCGACGATTTTGCGTCGATCACCGTTGACGATATCGTCACGCGCATGGTCGGGCGCTCGCTGGAAGACAAGTTTCCGGAGCGCACATCGAAGCCGACGGAAGACATTATTTTCTCTGCCGAGGGACTGACGCGCGCGGGCGTGTTTCAGGATGTCTCTTTCTCGCTGCGGCGTGGCGAAATTCTCGGCTTTGCCGGACTGATGGGGGCCGGACGCACCGAGGTGGCGCGTGCAATCTTCGGAGCCGATGCCCTCGATAGTGGAAAAATCACCTTTGAGAGCCGCGAGCTGTCCATCCGCTCACCGCAGGACGCCATCAGGGAAGGCATTGCCTATCTGTCGGAAGACAGAAAGAGCGATGGTCTCGCCATCAAGATGTCCGTTGCCGCAAATACCACTCTTGCCAATATCGGCGAAGTTTCCAACCGTTTCGGGTTGATTGATTTCAAGAAACACGACGATGTCGCCAGACGTTACGTCGACCTTCTGAATATTCGCACACCCTCCATCCAGCAGACGGTGCGGCTGCTATCAGGTGGTAATCAGCAGAAAATCATCATCGGTAAATGGCTGTTCCGGCAGTCGCGCGTGCTGTTCTTCGATGAGCCGACGCGCGGCATTGATGTCGGCGCGAAATTCGCGATCTACAAGATCATGGACGAACTGGCTGCGAAGGGCATTGGCGTTGTTCTCATCAGTTCGGAGCTGCCGGAAATTCTCGGGCTGACGGATCGCATCGCCGTTTTCCACCAGGGCCGGATCACGGGCGTGCTTGAGACCGCCAAGACCAATCAGGAAGAAATCATGCGGTATGCGTCCGGTTACGGCCGGGCCGCGCAGTGAGGAACGACATGGCCAATATTGCAGAACCCAAGAAGAGCTTCGCTTTCAGCGACCGCCAGAAGGACATCATCCAGAAATTTGCGGCGCTTGGCAGCCTCGTTGCGCTTGTTGCAGTCTTTTCCGCAACCAGCAGCGCTTTCTTCACCGTCAATAATGGCATGACGATCGCATTGCAGGTCACGTCCATTGCGCTGCTCGGTATCGGCGCAACCTGCGTCATCATCACCGGCGGTATAGATCTTTCCGTCGGTTCGGTGCTTGCGCTTGCCGGCGTCGTTGCCGCCCTTGCGGTGAAAGAACTTGGCATGCCGGTGCCGGTCGGCATGTTTCTCGGTATTCTGACGGGGTCTCTCTGCGGCTTCATCAACGGCCTGCTCGTCACGCGCTTCAAGCTGCCGCCTTTCATCGCCACACTCGGCATGATGCTGATTGCCCGCGGTGTAGCTTTGCAGATCACCGGTGCTCGCGCCGTGTCCGGTCTCGGCGAATCCTTCGGCGAACTCGGCAATGGCGCGCTCTTCCGCATCGTCAACATCGGTGATGACGGCTTTCCGAATGTGGTGTTTCCGGGTATCCCCTATCCCGTCATCCTGATGGTGGTGATTGCGCTTGCGGTTTCCTTCATGCTCAACCGCTCGATCCTCGGCCGTCATATCTATGCCGTCGGTTCCAACGCGGATGCGGCGCGGCTGTCTGGCGTGAATGTCGCCCGCGTTACCAACTTCACCTATATCCTGTCCGGAACTCTGGCTGGACTGACGGGCTGCGTGCTGATGTCACGCCTCGTCACCGCCCAGCCGAATGAAGGCGTGATGTATGAGCTGGATGCGATTGCCAGCGCCGTCATTGGCGGCACGTCCCTGATCGGCGGTGTGGGCACCATTTCCGGCACGGCCATCGGCGCCTTCGTCATCGGCATCCTGCGCAACGGTCTCAATATGAACGGCGTCTCCGCCTTCACGCAACAGATCATCATCGGCCTCGTCATTCTGGTCACCGTCTGGATCGACCAGTTGCGCAACCGCCGCTGATCAAGGGCCTGCGGACCCTTTCCGCAAAAAAGATCGGCAAGGGGAGGCCCGGTATGCCGACATCACGGAGGAAGAAATGAACAAACTTGCGACCGCCCTTCTGACATCCGCAATCGCGCTGTGGAGCGTTTCCACCGTGCAGGCCGGCGAAATCGCCGTCATCGTCAAGACCGTCAATTCCACTTTCTGGCAGAACGTGCAGAAGGGCGCCGATGCGGCGATGAAGAACTCTGCCGGCAACACCATGACCTTCCAGGGTCCGGCTGCCGAATCTGCGATCGCCGACCAGGTCAACATGGTTGAAAACGCCATCAACCGTAAGGTCGCGGGCATTGTTCTTGCCCCTTCCGATCCGGATGCGCTGGTTCCGGCCGTCAAGAAGGCCTGGGAAGCCCGTATTCCCGTCGTTCTGATCGACTCGCAGCTGGCCAGCGGCTCGGAGCAGTATTACCAGTCGTTCCTCGCAACCGACAACAAGAAAGCCGGCGAACTGGCAGCGCAGGCGCTGATCGACAAGGTTGGCAAGGAAGGCAAGATCGCCGTCATGTCTTACGTCGCCGGTGCCGGTTCGGAAATCGGCCGCGTTGGCGGTTTCACCGATTACATCCAGATGAATTCCAACCTGAAGATCGTCGGTCCTTTCTATTCGCAGTCGCAGATGGCGACCGCGCTGAACCAGACCACCGACGTTCTGGCCGCCAATTCCGATTTGAAGGGTATCTTCGGCGCCAATGAGCCGACGGCAATCGGCGTTGGCCGCGCGCTCGCCCAGACCGGCAAGGCCGGCAAGGTGGTTGGCATCGGCTTCGACGGCAATCAGGACCTTCAGGGCTTCGTCAAGGATGGCACGCTGGCCGGCATCGTCGTTCAGGGTTCCTACCAGATGGGTGAGAAGGGCGTGGAAACCATCACCAAGCTCATCAACAAGGAAAAGGTTGAGAAGTTCGTCGACACCGGCGTCGTTGTTGTCACCAAGGACAATGTCGACAAGCCGGAAGCCAAGAACGTTCTTTATTAATGCATGACGGCGCGCCGCTTTGCGACGGCGCGCCTTTTCAAATAAAACCCGGAAAGTCCCTGCGATGAAAGTCTCCGATACACGCAAATTGCCGCGCCGCGCCGTTGACGTTACGGTCATGGGCCTCGGCTGCGCCCAGATGGGCAATCTCTACCGCGTCACGCCCTATGAGGAGTCCAAAGGTGCGTTCGACACGGCTTGGGAAAGCGGCATGCGTTATTTCGATACCGCGCCGTTTTACGGTTATACGCGGTCGGAGCGTCGTCTCGGCACCATGGTAACGGAGCATGAGCGGAACGATTATACGCTCAGCACCAAGGTCGGCCGGGTGATGGTTCCGGATGAAACCGTTGGCCCGGAAGAGGACGCCTATATTGCGCCCCTGCCGTTCCGCCCGACCTATGATTATTCCTATGACGGTATCCTGCGTTCCTTCGAAGCCAGCCAGCAGCGGCTCGGTGTTCTGAACCCGGATATTCTTTATGTGCATGATATCGGCTCCTTCACCCACGGCGAAAAGCACCAGCATTACTGGGAGCAGCTGACCACTGGCGGCGGCTTCCGGGCGCTTGGCAAACTGCGTGAGGAAGGCTCAACCGGAGCTGTCGGTCTTGGCGTCAACGAATGGCAGATCGTCAGCGATGCCATGGATGTCTTCGATATCGACGTTGCCATGCTTGCCGGCCGTTATACGCTCCTGGAACAGCAGAGCCTTGCCTTCATGAACCGCTGCGCTGAAGGCGGCGTCGGCATCGTTGTCGCCGGTGCTTTTAATTCGGGCATTCTGGCTGGTAACCGCAAGTTCAACTACGCCGATGCGCCTGCCGATATCCTGACGCGCGTCGATGCGCTGCAGGGCGTGTGCGAGGAGCTGGGCGTGTCGTTGCAGGCGGCGGCGCTGCAATTTCCGCTCGCCCATCCCGCTTCGGTCACGGTCGTTTCAGGCGCGCGCAACGCCCAACAACTTGCTTCCAATATTGAATGGTTCGAACAGCCTATCCCGGATGAGTTCTGGTCCGAGCTGCACAGGCGCGGCCTGATTGCCGAAGGTTCGCCCGTGCCCGGCGGAAAGGCCTGAAGGCCATGCTCATCGACGCCCACCAGCATTTCTGGTTGATGAAGGACCGTGCCGGGCAATGGCCGCCGCCGTCGCTTGCCGCCATCTACCGGGATTTTCTTCCGGCCGATCTCTCGCCTTTGCTGGCTGCGGCCGGGGTTTCGGGCACGGTGCTGGTGCAGACAATGGAGACTGCCGCCGATACCGATTTCATGCTGGAGCTGGCGGAAAAGACCGATTTCATCAAGGGCGTGGTCGGCTGGGTGGACATGAAGTCCCCCGATACGGCGACGGAAATTGCCCGCCGGGCAAAACATCCAGCCTTCAGGGGCGTGCGCCCCATGCTGCAGGGCATTGAGGATGTGGCCTGGATCGACGATCCGGCGCTGGATGCTGCGGTGGACGCGCTGGTGAAACACGGGCTGGTATTCGATGCGCTGGTTCTGCCGGCCAATCTGCCGCATCTCCTGTCATTTGCCCGTCGCCATCCGCAATTGCCTGTTGTCATCGATCATGGTGCGAAGCCGTTTATCGCCACCGGCCATTACAGCGACTGGCGGAGCGACATGGCGGCATTGGCGGCTCTTGCCAACGTCCATTGCAAGCTGTCCGGTCTGCTGACCGAGCGTGGCGAGCAGCGGCCGGAAGCGGTGCGGCCTTATGCCGAAACCATTCTGGAACTCTTCGGCGCAAACCGCGTGATCTTCGGCAGCGACTGGCCGGTGTTGCGACTGGCCGGTGATTACCAGGCCTGGCTGGATTTCTGCCGCGACATCGTGCCGGCAGAGGACCATGCGGCAGTTTTTGGCGGCAACGCCATCCGTTTTTATTCCCTTTCTGACAGGTGATGCATGCTGGCGATTTTCTGTGACACTCCCGGTCAACTTACCGCCAAGGATCTGCCGAAGCCTCGTCGTGGTGAAGGTGAAGTGCTGGTGCGCATTCGCCGCATCGGTGTCTGCGGTACTGACCTGCATATCTTCACCGGCAACCAGCCTTATCTTTCCTACCCGCGCATCATGGGCCACGAGCTTTCCGGCACGGTGGAAGAAACGCCTGATGGCAGTCCTCTTTCGGTTGGCGACGTCGTCACCGTCATTCCCTATATCTCCTGCGGAAAATGCAGTGCCTGCCTGAAAGGCAAGAGCAATTGCTGCAGGAACATTGGCGTGCTCGGCGTTCATCGCGATGGCGGCATGGTCGAATATCTGAGTGTGCCGCAGCAATTCGTGCTGAAGGCGGAGGGGCTGAGCCTCGATCAGGCAGCCATGACCGAATTTCTGGCGATCGGCGCGCATGCCGTGCACCGTGGCGCGGTCGAGAAAGGGCAGAAGGTCCTGATCGTCGGCGCTGGCCCGATCGGCATGGCGGTTGCGGTTTTTGCGGTTCTCGATGGTGGCGAGGTGACCATGATCGACGGACGCACCGACCGGCTGGATTTCTGCAAGCAGCATCTCGGCGTCGCCCATACGGTAACGCTCGGTGAGGGTGATAAGGACCGCCTCTCCGATATTACCGGCGGTGATTTCTTCGATGCGGTTTTTGATGCGACGGGCAATCCGAAAGCCATGGAGCGCGGGTTTTCCTTCGTCGGGCATGGCGGCTCCTATGTGCTGGTATCCATCGTCGCCAGCGATATCAGCTTCAATGATCCGGAGTTTCACAAGCGCGAGACGACGCTGCTCGGCAGCCGCAATGCAACGCTTGAGGATTTCGAGCGGGTGTTGCAGGCGCTGCGGGAAGGCAAGGTGCCGGAAGCACTGATTACCCACCGTATGACGCTTGCCGATGTGCCTTCCAAATTCGCCGGTCTGACCGATCCGAAAGCCGGAGTCATCAAGGGCATGGTGGAGGTGGCATGACAGCTGACACCCCCATTTTGCAATTTGGCACCAGCCGCTTTCTTCTGGCGCATGCGGATCTGTTCGTTTCGCAGGCGCTGGATAAAGGCGAGGCTCTTGGACATATTACTATTGTCCAGACGACCGGCAATGCGGAAAGCCTTAAGCGTGTTGCCGCACTGAATAGCGGTGCCCCCTACCCTGTGCGCATTCGCGGTATCCGCGATGGGCAGGAAGTGGACGAGGAAATTCCTGGCAAGGCTGTCGCACGCGCGCTGACCGCCGCAACCGACTGGGCCGAAGTGCGGCGTCTCGCGTGCGTGGCCGAGGTCATTTTGTCCAATACGGGTGATCGTGGTTATGAGCTGGATTCCGCTGACGGGCCTGGCCTTGCGGCCGATTTCACGGTGGTGCCGAAAAGCTTTCCTGCCAAGCTCTGCATGTTGCTGCTGGAGCGTTTTCAGCGCAATCCGGAAGCGCCTTTGTCGATCTTCCCCTGCGAGCTTGTGCCGCGCAATGGCGAAAGGCTGCAGCACGTCATTCGCCAGCTTGCAGACGAGTGGCAGTTGCCGGCGGGTTTTGCCTTTTATCTCAACGAGAAATGCCGTTTCGCCAATAGTCTGGTCGATCGCATCGTCTCCGAGCCGATCGATCCTGTTGGTGCGGTGGCGGAACCCTATGCGCTTTGGGCAATCGAGAGGCAGGAAGGGCTCGTTCTGCCATGCACGCACCCTGCGATCGTGCTGACGGATGATCTCGACCATTACGAAAAGCTGAAGCTTTTTCTGCTCAATCTCGGCCACTCCTATCTGGCTGAGCGCTGGATGCAGGATGCCCGCGCGAAGGATGAGACCGTTCGTCAGGCGATGGGCGACGACGCTCTCGTTACGGATCTGGAAACGCTGTGGCGGGATGAGGTTCTGCCGGTCTTTGCTGCCGAAGGCATGGGAGATGAGGCTGCGGTTTATATCGGCGTGCTGCGCGAACGTCTGCGCAATCCTTTTCTCGCGCATCGGCTGGCAGATATCGCCGGTAATCACGATGAAAAGAAGCGCCGCCGATTCATCCCGATCATCGCTGCTGCAGAACGGCTGGGATTGAACCTGCCGCAACGCGGGCTGCGTGCGGCACTCGCCACCATAAAGCAATAACGGAGTTTTTCATGCAGCGGATGGGCATGGTCATAGGCGTCAAACCTGAGATGATCGCGGAATATAAAAGGCTGCACGCTGCCGTCTGGCCGGAAGTTCTGGCGCTCATCAGCGACAGCAACATTCGCAACTATACGATCTTCCTGCGCGAACCGGAAAATCTGCTGTTCGGTTATTGGGAATATCACGGCACGGATTTCAGTGCCGATATGGCGAAGATAGCCGCAAGCCCCAAGAACCAGGAATGGTGGTCTTTTACCATTCCCTGCCAGCAACCGCTCGAAAGCCGCAAGCAAGACGAGTGGTGGGCGATGATGGAAGAAACCTTTCACCACGATTGAACGATTTCCTTTGACACTGACCGCGAGTAACCGGCCATGACCAAAATTACAGATCTGCGTGTTTTCGACCTGCGTTTTCCGACCTCCCAGAGCCTTGACGGTTCGGATGCGATGAACCCCGACCCGGATTATTCGGCGGCTTATGTCATTCTCGATACCGATGAGCCGGGCCTTAAGGGCCACGGGCTGACCTTCACCATCGGTCGCGGCAATGACATTTGCTGCATGGCCATCGAAGCGATGCGGCATCTGGTGGTCGGCACCGATCTCGCCACCGTCACCGAGAACCCCGGCAAATATTGGCGGCATCTGACGAGCGACAGCCAGCTGCGCTGGATCGGCCCGGACAAGGGGGCGATGCATCTCGCCACCGGTGCCGTCGTCAATGCGGTCTGGGACCTGCTGGCGAAGAAGGCGGGCAAGCCGGTGTGGCAGCTTGTTGCCGATATGAGCGCGGAAGAAATCGCCGATATCGTCGATTATCGTTATCTGACCGATGTGATGACCCGCGACGATGCGCTCGCGATCCTCAAAAAGGCCGAGAGCGGCAAGAAGGAGCGTATTGAGACGCTGAAGAACGAGGGTTATGCCTGCTACACGACGTCAGCCGGCTGGCTCGGTTATGACGACGCCAAGTTGCGCCGTCTTTGCCAGGAAGCCATCGATGCCGGATTCAACCATGTGAAGATGAAGGTTGGCCGTGATCTGGAAGATGACATTCGCCGTCTCACCATTGCCCGCGAGGTGATCGGCCCCGACCGTTACCTGATGATCGATGCCAATCAGGTGTGGGAAGTTGATCAGGCAATCGAGTGGGTGAATAAGCTCGCCTTTTCCAAGCCCTTCTTCATCGAAGAACCGACCAGCCCGGATGATGTCGCCGGCCATCGCAAGATTCGCGCAGCCATCGGTTCCGTGAAGGTGGCGACGGGCGAAATGTGCCAGAACCGCATCATGTTCAAGCAGTTCATCGCTGAAGGCGCGATCGATGTGGTGCAGATCGACAGCTGCCGTATGGGTGGCCTCAACGAAGTGCTGGCGGTGCTGTTGATTGCCGCCAAATACAATCTGCCGGTCTGGCCGCACGCCGGTGGCGTCGGGCTTTGCGAATATGTGCAGCACCTGTCGATGATCGACTATCTGGTGGTTTCAGGCACCAAGGAAGGCCGCGTCATCGAGTATGTGGATCACCTGCACGAGCATTTCATCGAGCCTTGCGATATCCGCAACGCCGCTTACATGCCGCCGAAACTGCCGGGCTTCTCCATCGAAATGAAGCCTGAGTCGATTGAGACCTACACTTTCGAGGCATGATTGAAAGAGAGCAGCGCCGCTTCCAGGCGCTGCCACTCCGCTTCGCTGCCGGGGAGGCCGAAACGAATATCGCTCAGCCTTTCATCGAAGACGCGGACCAGAATGCCGCGCTGGCCAAGATGCTCGTATAGTGCTGCGGCGTGCTTGTCCCGGACCAGCGTGAAGAGGGACGTGCCGCCGGCGATTTCCAGCCCCGCTTTTTTCAGTAGGTCATTCATGCGTCGGGCTTCTTTCGCGAGCTGGAGGCGCATGAATGATTGCCATTCCTCGTCTGCCAAAGCTTCGGTCGCAATATGCAGTGCCGGGCCGGAAACTGCCCAGGGTCCGAGCCTCGCATCCAGTGCGGCGGTGGTAGTGGGATGCGCAATCGCGAAACCGAGCCGTACGCCTGCCATGCCATAAAATTTTCCGAAGGATCGCAGCACAATCAGCGCATCGTGATCCGCAGCATTTGCGAGACTTTCCGCCCCTCCTGCTTCGACAAAGGCTTCATCCACGACGAGCAGGCCGCCTTTACCGCGCATCGAATCGGCCAAAGACAGCAAAGCGTCTCGATCCGTGATGCGGCCGTCGGGATTGTTGGGATTGACCACCACCGCGTAATCGTGAGCCGACAGGTCACCAAGATTTTCAACTTCGGTCACAGTCAGTCCGGCCATGCGCGCGGTGCGGGCATGTTCCGCATAAGCGGGAGAAAGCACGGCCCCGCTTTTTGCCCCACGGGAAAGCGCGATTTGAGCCAGCAACGGCATAAGCATCTGGGTGCCAGGTGAAAGCGTGATATGCGAGGCGGACGGCGCGCCAAAATGGGCTGCTGCCAGGTGCTTCAACTCCTCGGCGGCACCAGGTTCCGGCAGGCGGGCAAATGCGCTGGCGGGAACGGGCGAATGCGGATAGGAGTGCGGATTGATCCCGGTCGATAGGTCGATCCAAGGTTCAGGCGCTTCAGGGAACATCAGCCGCGCCTTGCCGAGATTGCCGCCGTGACGGATCGCTCCTTGAGCCTTTTCTGGTACTGTTTCGCCCATGTTCTTTGCTCTCGCTTTCCTGTCGCTCGTGATCGAACGCCTGACCGGTTATCCGGACTGGTTGTTCAACCGTATCGGCCACCCCGTCACCTGGATCGGTTCGCTTATCGCGCTGCTGGACAAAAAATGGAACCGGGAGAGCGCGTCATTTTCGCAGCGTAAGGCTGCAGGCGTGGCGGCACTGGCTGTTTTTGTCGGTCTCACCGTCATTCTTGCATGGTCTGTGCAATCATTTCTGCTTCTCCTGCCCTTCGGCCTGTTGGCTGTTGCAATCCTCGGTGCTTCGCTTCCGGCTCAGAAAAGTCTGGAGCAGCATGTGGAAGCTGTCGCCACCGCTCTGGAGCGCGAAGGAGTGGAAGGTGGCCGCAAGGCGGTATCGATGATCGTTGGTCGTGATCCGCAAAAGCTGGACGAGGCGGCGATCTGCCGGGCGGCGATTGAAAGTCTGGCCGAGAATTTTTCCGATGGCATCGTCGCCCCCGCCCTGTGGCTCGGCGTACTGGGTCTGCCGGGCGGTGCGGCTTACAAGGCGATCAATACGGCTGACAGCATGATCGGCCATCGTTCGCCACGTCATAAAGCCTTTGGTTGGGCCTCGGCCCGGCTGGACGATCTGGTCAATCTGCCCGCCTCAAGATTAAGCGGCGGTCTTTTCGTCATTGCCGCGTTTTTTGTGAAAGGCGCTTCTCCGCGCGGGGCAATCGCCGCAATCCGTCGCGATGCGCGACACCACCGTTCTCCCAATGCCGGCTGGCCGGAGGCGGCGCTGGCCGGTGCTCTTGGCTTTGCGCTCGCTGGCCCGCGCTCCTATGGCGGGCAGATGATCGAGGCGCGGTTTATGGGTGAAGGCGGGAGGGCGGCGCTGGTTGCCAGCGATATTCGCACGGCGCTTCGGCTGGCAAGGATCGCAGATTTCCTGTTGATCGGCCTGTTCGCGCTTCTGGCAATTCTCATCTCGCTATAGCAAGCAGCCTGTCGAGATCGAGATGCTGCTCCATATGCGCGGCAAGACGATCGAGGACGGCCTCCACCTGCGCATCATAATTCAGTTCCGAACGCTGGCCGCCAAGTCGCTTCAGCCACGCGCTGCGCTGGTGGTTATCTGCGAAAAGTCCGTGAATATAGGTGCCGAAGACGCGGCCGTCAGGCGAAATGGCGCCATCGGCATGTCCTTCGATCATCGAAAACGGTGGGCTATCCGTAGTACTCTTCGTTTCGCCAACATGCATTTCATAGCCGGATAAATCAATTCCATCGAAACTCCTGCCACGCACGGAAACCAGCCGCTTGTCGCCGGTCAAAACCGTATCGACATCCAGCAGGCCAAGCCCTGATGCCGTTCCCGGCGGCCCTTCTATGCCGTCAGGATCGGCAACGGTTCTGCCGAGCATCTGGTATCCGCCGCAGAGGCCGAGAACGTAACCGCCGCGCCGGGCATGGGCCTTGATATCGATATCGAGGCCCGCGCTTTTCAGCACGGCAAGATCGGCGATGGTGGATTTCGAACCACAAAGCAACACCAGCTGGCAATCGGTGGGGATGGTTTCGCCGGGCCGTATGCGGATCAGTTCCACATCCGGCTCCATGTCCAGCGGATCGAGATCGTCGAAATTGGAGATATGCGGCAGGATTGGCACCGCGATGCGGATTTTTGCGCCCGATTTCTGCTGGCCAGGGCCGGAAAGACCGAGCGCATCTTCCGCCGGTAGTTTCGTGGCATCGGAAAAATGCGGCAGGAGCCCGATGGCGACCCAGCCGGTCTTTTCCGCAATCATCCGCATGCCATCAGAAAACAATGTGGGATCGCCGCGAAAGCGGTTGACGATGAAGCCCGCGATCATTGCCGCGTCATCGTTTTCGAGCACGGCTTTGGTGCCGACGAGGCTGGCGATGACGCCGCCACGGTCGATATCACCGATCAGGATGACGGGAGCATCGGCTGCGCGGGCGAAACCCATATTGGCGATATCATTGGCGCGCAGGTTGATTTCAGACGCGCTGCCCGCCCCTTCCACCAGCACCAGATCGGCCTGTTGTTTCAGGTGCTCAAAGCTTTCCAGCACACGCGGCATCAGCCCGGCTTTCATGTGCTGATAATCGGCCGCTCTGGCATTGCCGACGATCTTGCCCT
The DNA here is from genome assembly GCF_027956545.1 of Agrobacterium sp. ST15.16.024. NCBI lineage: Bacteria > Pseudomonadati > Pseudomonadota > Alphaproteobacteria > Hyphomicrobiales > Rhizobiaceae > Agrobacterium > Agrobacterium sp. ST15.16.024. Next base: position 291,739 of record NZ_JAQKGO010000004.1, on the reverse strand, counting down.
GCACCACCACCTGTGCGCCGGTCTCGCTCTGTGGTTTCAGGAGTACCGGGTTCATGTGGACGGAGAGCGGCACGCCCGCCGCCCGCGCCTGCAGCGCCTGGGCACGGCCGATCTCGCCGCCATCGGCGGTTACCGCCGCGTTGTTAGACATGTTCTGCGGTTTGAACGGCATCACCGACAGGCCGCGCCGGGTGAATGCCCGGGCAAGGCCGGCCACCATCAGCGATTTGCCGACATCCGAGCCGGTTCCCTGAAACATCAGCACCCGTGCGGTCATTTCAGAATTCTATCCCGGCCTGCGCCTTCACACCCGCCTTGAAGTGGTGTTTCACCAGCGTCATCTCCGTCACCATGTCGGCAGCGTCGATCAGCGGTTGCTTGGCATTACGGCCGGTGACGATGACATGCAGATCAGGCCTGCGACTGGACAGGGTTTCAACGACCTCTTCCAGCGGCAGGTAGTCGTAACGCAGCGCGATGTTCAGTTCGTCGAGGATCAGGAGGCCGATGGTTTCGTCGGCCATCAGGACCTTGGCTTCTTCCCAGGCCTTTGTGGCTGCGGCAACATCGCGTTTCAAATCCTGCGTGTCCCACGTGAAACCCTCGCCCATGGTGCGCCAGACAACCTTGTCACCGAAAAGCGTCAGGGCCTGTTGTTCGCCCGTTGACCATGCGCCCTTGATGAACTGCACGACGCCGACCCGCCGCCCGGTGCCGAGCATGCGCAAAGCAAGGCCGAAGGCCGCCGTGGATTTGCCTTTGCCCGGGCCGGTATTGATCATCAGCAGACCTTTTTCGATGGTCTTTGCCGCAACTTCGGCATCCTGAACCGTTTTGCGGTTGACCATTTTCTGCCGGTGGCGTTCGGCTTCGTTATCGCTGATGTCGCGCGTCATCGCGTTTTCCTTCTCATCCTGCGGTGCGGGGCCGGATGCCCCTGCCATTCGGAGCGGCGACTATACCCAATTTGCCGCACCCGGCAATGCGTGAGGGGCAGGCCACGGCATTGACCCTCCCCCTCGTTCAGCCTAATGGTAACGGACTGACGGTCTTTTCCCGGCAACGGGAAAAGCTAAGAGGGAACACGGTTCCACCCGGACAATGGGTCATTCCGTGGCTGCCCCCGCAACTGTAAGCGGTAAGCCTGCACCGTAAAGCCACTGGACCTTTGAAGATGGGTTCGGGAAGGCGGTGTCCGGGTGTTTTGAAGCCGCAAGCCAGGAGACCTGCCGTTTCAGAAAAACGTCTGTCGGGCGGGGTGCTCCGGTCAGTCGGTCAGATCGAATATTGGGTTTGCGCATCTGCGCATACCGTTTTCGATACCCGCACCCCGACGATTTTTTTAAAGGCGCGGGAAGCGAAACGGTTTGGATATTTCAGCGACATCTTCATGTGCAGGCGGAAACACGCAGGCTGACACGGCGTCTGGTGTGGTGGTCTTCGTTTGCCGAAGCTGTCGCGATGAAGCCGATCCCAATGCCGAACCACGCGCTGGTTCGCGTCTCGCCGAAGCCGTCATCGCGAAGGCGGAAGCATCCGGCACCATCGTCCGCTCAGTCAACTGCCTTGCCAATTGCAAGCGCGGCCTCAGCGCCGTGCTTCGTGGCGCCGACGGCTGGTCCTATGTGTTTGGCGGGCTGACGCCCAATGACGCCGAAGACCTGCTGACAGGTGCGCATATGCTGGCTGCCTCCGCAGACGGCCTGATGCCATGGCGCGGCCGCCCCGAACCATTGAAGCGCGGCATGGTGGCGCGCATTCCCCCATTCAATTTTACCGAGGAGAGATCATGAGCACCCTTCTGGACCGCGTTCCCTGCACCATCGTCACCGGCTTTCTGGGGGCCGGAAAAACCACGCTGCTGCGTGGCCTTCTCGAAAAGCTGGATGGCAAGCGGCTTGCCATCATCGTCAATGAATTCGGCGATATCGGCATCGATGGCGAAATTCTCAAGGGCTGCGGCATTGAAAGCTGCCCGGAAGAAAATATCGTTGAACTGGCCAATGGCTGCATCTGCTGCACGGTGGCGGATGATTTCCAGCCCGCTATCGAACAAATCCTCAGCCGCCAGCCGAAGGTGGAGCATATCCTTATCGAAACCTCGGGTCTCGCCCTGCCGAAGCCGCTGGTGCAGGCCTTCCAGTGGCCGGCGATCAAGAGCCGCGTGACGGTGGACGCCGTGGTGGCCGTGGTGGATGGCGCAGCCCTTGCCGAGGGACAGGTTGCCCACGACATGGAAGCACTTGCCGCCCAGCGGGCCAATGACGAGGCGCTCGATCACGATGATCCGGTCGAAGAGGTTTTCGAGGATCAGGTCGCCTGCGCCGATCTCATCGTGCTGACCAAGGCCGATCTTCTCGATGATGTCGGTCTCGAGAAGGCGAAGGCTCATGTGCTCGAACATCTGCCGAGGGCGGCGAAGATCGTCGTCGCGTCGAATGGCGCCATCGATCCTGCCGTGCTGATCGGCCTTGGCCTTGCGGTGGAAGAGGATATCGAAAACCGCCGTACCCATCACGATGGCGCGTTCGACCATGAACACGACGATTTTGACAGCTTCGTCATCGACCTGCCGGCCGTGAGCGACCCGGAGGCGCTGGCAGCCCGCATCGCCGAGACGGCGGCTGCGGAAAATGTCCTGCGCATCAAAGGTTTCATCGAAGTTTCCGCAAAGCCGATGCGCCTGCAGGTGCAGGCTGTCGGCAGCCGCGTCAATCACTATTATGATCGCCCATGGGCGGCGGGTGAAGAACGCCGCAGCCGGCTCGTTATCATTGGTGAAAAGGGCATCAACCGCGAAAAGATCGAGCAGATGCTGGCCGCCTGACCGCTACGGACTTTTACTGGGAATGCCTTAGATGCATATTCTCGCCACCACATCCTCGTCCCTGGACGATCTGATCGAGCCGGTTGATCTCAACCAGCCCCGTTCGGATGTGGTGATGCTGTCTTTTTCGGCAAGCGATCTTGCCGGGCTGGAAAGGGCTTGGCGGCAGGCTGGAAATGCTCTCCCGTCGCTCTCCGCCGCCAACCTCTCCGAGCTTCGGCACCCCATGTCGGTCGATCTGTGGATCGAAAAGACGGCGGAGCATGCCCGTGTTATCCTTATCCGGATTCTCGGTGGAGCTGATCGATGGCGCTACGGCGTCGATCAGCTTACCATGATGGCCCGACGGCGCGGCATCAAGCTTCTGCTATTGCCGGGCGAGTGCAGCGACAGGGACGAAAAGCTTGAAGCGGCCTCGACCGTGGACAGGCAGATACTGGCCTCTGCCCTTTCCTTTTTCCGTGAAGGGGGAAGGGCGAATATGGGTAGCCTTGCAACTGGTCTTGCGGCTCTGGCAGAGGATGGCGCGTGGCCGGATATTGAGGCCGAGCCTCTGCCGAAGACCGGATTTTACCGGCCGGGGCAGGGTGTCGTCAGTCAAGCGGAAGCCATTGCCGGTTTTCCAGCCGATGCAGCCATACTGCCCATTCTCTTTTACCGCTCGATGTTGCTGGCGGCTGATGCAGCACCCGTGGATGCGCTCTTCCATGCGCTTTCCGGGCGCGGTTTTGTGCCATTGCCGATTTTCGTCAGCGGTCTGAAGGACGGGGAGGCGATCCGTTTTCTCGAAAGCGTGTTGCCTGACCTGCAGCCTGCCGCCATCATTGCTGCGACCGCTTTTGCCAGCCAGACGGATGAGGACGGACGGACGCTGTTCGACCGCCTCGGTGTCCCTGTTTTTCAGGTGGTGATGGCGACCACCTGGCGTGACGGCTGGGCGGAAAATGCGCGTGGCCTCAACCCCTCCGATCTTGCCATGCACGTGGTTCTGCCGGAACTGGATGGCCGGATTCTCGCCGGTGCGATTTCGTTCAAGCAGGCGCGGGCGGATGGCGGTGCCAGCCTCCTGAATGTGCCGGAAGCGGATCGTATCGAACAGGTGGCGAACCGCATCGGGGCGTTTCTGCGATTGAAACAGGCGCCGCCGCAGGATCGTCGTATCGTCATTCTGATGCCGGATTATCCGGGTGCGGCACCGGGGCGCACGGGTTATGCCGTCGGTCTGGATGTGCCGCAAAGCGTGCTTGAAATGCTGCGCGATCTTTCCGATGCAGGATATGCGGTGTCGGATATTCCAGACACGGCGCGGGCGCTGCTCGACTGCGTTGAACAGCAGGAAGCGACGGTCGATCTTTCCGACTATCGCGATTTCCTGACCGCATTGCCGGCCGCTGCCGCAACTGCCCTGAATGCAACATGGGGAACTGCGGAAAGTGACGATGTGCTTGTTGATGGCGCATTCCGCTTTCGCGTTGCCCGCTTTGGCAATGTGTTCGTGGCGCTTGCGCCGGACCGGGGTCGCAATGAGGATCGGCGGGTGGATTACCACGATCCTGCCCTGCCGCCGCGTCACGCGCTTGTCGCTTTCGGCACATGGATGCAGCGGGTAGCGGCTGCACACGCCATCGTGCATGTCGGCGCGCATGGCACGCTGGAATGGCTGCCGGGCAAGACGGTGGCGCTTTCGCGCGATTGCTTTCCGGAAATCGTCACCGGTCCGCTGCCGGTGGTCTATCCCTTTATCGTCTCCAATCCCGGCGAGGCGGCGGTGGCAAAACGGCGGATTGCGGCTGTGACCATCGGGCATGTTCCGCCGGTGCTGGTCAATGCTGGGCTCTCGCCGGAACAATCGGCGCTGGAACAACTGGTTGACGAATATGCGCAGGCCGATGGGCTGGATCGCCGCCGCCGCGATCGGCTGGCGAAACTGATCGTTGAAAAGGCGCTGGAAACCGGGCTTGCGGCAGAGGCGGGCGTGGGTGCGAAGGACGATGCCGATGCGGCTTTGTCGCGCATCGACGCCTTTCTCTGCGACCTCAAGGATTTCGCCATCAAGGATGGCCAGCATATTTTCGGCCGGCACCCGGAAGGCGAGGCCGATCCGTTAAGGCTTGAAAGCGCGAAGGCGGAAAAAGCCGCGCTGCTTGCCGCGCTCGACGGTTGTCACATTCCCCCCGGCCCTTCCGGCGCACCCGCGCGCGGAAGGCTCGACGTGCTGCCCACCGGCCGTAATCTTTATGCCGCCGATCCGCGCACCATGCCGACGCCGACGGCCTTCGAGCTCGGCCGCATGGCGGGTGAGGAGGTGCTGCGCCATCATCTGCAAAGCCATGGCGACTGGCCGAAACATCTGGTTTTTGATCTCTGGGGCAGTGCGAGTCTCCGCAATGGCGGTGAGGATGTGGCGCAGGCGCTGCATCTGATGGGTACAAGGCCGATCCATGACACGGCGACCGGCCGCGTTACCGGCATCGAGGTTCTGCCGCCGGCGAGCTTCGGGCGACCGCGGGTCGATGTCACTTTTCGCATTTCCGGCCTGTTTCGCGACATGTTCCCGGCACTGATCGCGCTGCTTGATGCGGCTGCCAAGGCCGTGGCACGGCGGGATGAAGCGCCGGGCGACAATCCGCTGGCGGAAGAGGCGGCCGCGCTCGGGCATATTCCTGCGCGCATTTTCGGCTCCGCGCCCGGCACCTATGGTGCAGGTATCGAGGAAAAACTCGCTAGCGGAAAATGGGACGAACGCGAGGAACTGGGGCAGGCCTATCTCGATGCTGCAAGCCATGCTTTCGGCGGTGCTGACGGGCTGGAGATTTTTGATGATGCCGGTTTTGTAGAGCTGGTGCGTCGGGCCGATCTCCTTGTCCATACCGGCGACGACCCCGGCCGTGATCTTCTGGATGGTTCTTCCGATGTGGCCTTCATCGGCGGCTTTTCTGCTGCGAAGGCAGCGTTGGGTGGTGTAGCCGATATTGTGGCGCTGGATACGACCGATCCGGCCCGCCCGCGTGCAAGGTCGATGACGCAGGCGCTGACGCGGGTAGTGCGCGCACGCGCCGTCAACCCGCGCTTCATTGCCGGCCAGATGCGGCATGGCCCACGCGGAGCGGCGGAATTTGCCGAAACGGTGGATAGGCTCGTTGGCTTTGCCGAAACCACCAATGTGGTTTCCTCCTCGCTGATCGAGGCGCTTTATGACGCCTACTTCGGCAACGAAGAGGTGCGCGATTTCATCCTGCGGGAAAATCCGAAGGCAGCACAGGTGATGGCCGAACGTTTCCTGTCCGCTCGCCGTCGCGGCCTGTGGCACAGCCGGCGAAATGCGGTGGATGCGGAGCTTGAAATGCTGATCATGCCCCGTTCCGAAAGGGTGGGCGCATGATGGCTGCTGTTGCCGATCCCGTTCAGCCATTCGGTCGCCGCGGTCTTTGCCCGGCGCTCTCGGCACCCATGCGGACCGGCGACGGTTTTCTGTCGCGAGTAGCTTTCGAGGCGGATATATCGCCCCGTGCGATGGTGGTGCTTTGCGATCTCGCCGAGCGATATGGCAATGGGCTACTCGACATCACCGCACGCGGCAGCCTCCAGTTCCGTGGCCTGACGCCGGAAAGCGCATGCGCCTTGGAAAAGGATGTGCTGGCGCTTGGCCTGCCGCTGCGCGAAGGGCTGGCGGTCGAGACTTCGCCTCTTGCCGGCCGGGATGATGCGGAAATCGCCGATGGACGTTTTCTTGCCGACCAGATTCGGAAAGAGGCCGACCGGCTCGCTCTTCATGAAAAGCTCGCCGCCAAGATTTCCATCATCATCGATGCCGGCGGATATCTCTCCATGGGGGAATTACTCGCAGATATTCGCCTGAAAGCAATCCGGCTGGGCAGCCAGACTTTCTGGCAATTGCTTGTCGGCGGGCCGGAAAGCAAAGCGCTGAATGCGGGATTGGTCGAGACGGACTCGGCGGTGGATGTCGTTCTGCCGCTTCTCCTTTATCTCGCGGGCAAGGGGCCGCTCGCCCGTGGCCGCGATCTGGACGCTTCGATCATTAAATCGGTTTGTGGTGATCGGCTGCTGGATCGGGTGATAAAGAGCGAGGCCGTCCAGGCACCTTCTTCGCCGCTGGGATTGATGGCGGCGGGCACGGGTCTTTTTGCCGCCGGTGCCGCGCTTGCTTTCGGGCAGGCTCGAGGCTCGGATTTATCGCGTCTCTGCCAGGAGGCCGATATGCTCGGCATCAGGGCCTTGCGGCCATCACCAAACCACAGCATGCTATTTTTCGGATCGAAATCCGCTTGCGATGCATTGCTTGAGGCTGCAGGGGCATGTGGTTTCGTTACCGAGCCCGGCGATGCGCGATCTTCCATCGCCGTCTGTCCCGGCGCGCCGGGCTGTGCATCGGCTTTTCTTCCCACCCATGAATTGGCCGCCTTTGCCTCCCGGGAATGCGCCTCGTTGCTCGACGGTTCTTTCACGCTGCATATTTCCGGCTGTGGCAAAGGTTGTGCGCACCCTGCCCCGTCGCTTCTGGCCTTTTGCGGCACGGCTGATGGTCTTGCCTTTTCCGTTTCCGGCCGCGCCGGCGACCCGCCTGACGGGATTTTACCTTTCGCACAGCGGAGGACGGCGCTTTCGCGGCTTGCCCGTCTTTACGAAAAAGAACATAAGCCCGGAGAAAACGGCGCCACCCTGCTCGCCCGCCTTGGCAGGCAAGCAATTGGTGCGGCGCTTCGACAGGATGACCGATGACCGACTATGACTATATTCGCGATGGCAATGCGATCTATGAGCGCTCCTTCGCCATTATCCGTGAAGAAGCGGATTTATCCGCCTTCACCGAAGAGCAGGCGGATATCGCCATTCGCATGATCCACGCCTGCGGGCAGGTGGAAGCGGCCAGCCATTTCCGTTTCTCGGCTGACTTCGTTGCCGCTGCGCGGGGTGCGTTGCTGGCGGGAAAACCCATCCTCTGCGATGCGCAAATGGTTGCCCATGGTGTGACCCACGCCCGGCTTCCGGCTAACAATGCCGTCATCTGCACGTTGCGTGATCCACGCACACCGGAGCTTGCGAAAAAGATCGGCAATACGCGTTCTGCCGCCGCACTCGATCTCTGGGCGGATCATCTGGAGGGCGCTCTGGTGGCTATCGGCAATGCGCCGACGGCGCTGTTTTATCTTCTCGAGATGCTGGAAAAGGGTGCGCCGCGTCCTGCCGCCATCATTGGCATGCCCGTTGGCTTCGTCGGCGCGGCGGAATCGAAGGATGCGCTGGAGGCAAGTGCGCTCGGCATTCCCTATGCCATCGTCAAGGGGCGCATGGGCGGTTCGGCCATGACGGCCGCTGCCATCAATGCGGTTGCGAGGGCAGGCCTGTGAGTGCGGCTCTTTTTGAACATGCCAAAGGTAAACTGGTCGGTGTCGGCACCGGGCCGGGCGATCCGGAGCTTCTGACGCTGAAAGCGGTGCGCGCCATTGAAAATGCCGATGTGCTTGCCTTCTTCTGCAAAAAGGGCGGCAGCGGCAATGGTCGTGGCATTGTCGAAGCCTTCATCCGCCCCGGCACGCTGGAAATGCCGCTGGTCTATCCGGTGACCGTCGAAAGCGACAAGAACGGCGAGGATTATCGCGGCGCGATTGCCGCATTCTTTGATCAGTCGGCGAAAGACATCGCCGCCCATCTCGAGGCCGGGCGCAATGTGGCCGTGCTTTCGGAAGGCGATCCGCTGTTTTACGGCTCCTACATGCACCTTCATCTGCGGCTTTCGCCGTCCTATTATACAGAGGTGGTTGCGGGTATCACTGCCATGTCCGGCTGCTGGTCCATGGCCGGGCTGCCGCTGGTGCAGGGCGACGACATATTGAGCGTGCTTCCCGGAACGCTGGCGGAAGATATTCTCGCGGAACGTCTTTCTGGCACGGATGGAGCCGTGATCATGAAAGTCGGGCGCAACCTGCCGAAAATCCGTCGGGCGCTGGAAAAGGCCGGCAAGCTCAGCGAGGCGCTTTATGTGGAGCGCGGCACCATGGCAAACAGCCATGCGGTGCCGCTCATCGAGCGTGACGCATCGCCGGCCCCCTATTTTTCGCTGGTTCTGGTTCCCGGCTGGAAAACCAGACCCTCGACAGGTGAAAAGCCATGACCGGCAGCCTCGTCGTGGTTGGCCTCGGCCCCGGCAGCGCAGCGCAGGTAACGCCGGAAGCGCTGGCTGCCGTCGAGGTTTCGGAAGATTTCTTCGGTTATATTCCTTATCTCGACCGCCTGTCGCTTGGTCCTCACCAGCGCCGACATGCCTCCGACAATCGTGAAGAAATTTCCCGTGCCGAACAGGCGCTGCGGCTTGCGGCCGAAGGCGGCAAGGTCTGCGTGGTTTCCGGTGGCGACCCCGGCGTTTTCGCCATGGCAGCGGCCATTTGCGAGGCGATTGAGAATGGCCCGTCCGAATGGCGCGACATCGATTTTTCCGTAGTACCGGGTGTGACCGCCATGCTGGCGGTTGCCGCAAAGGCCGGCGCGCCGCTGGGCCATGATTTCTGCGCCATTTCGCTGTCGGATAATCTCAAGCCCTGGGGCATCATTGAAAAGCGACTGATCGCGGCAGCGGAAGCCGGATTCGTGATGGCTTTCTACAACCCCGTTAGCAAGGCGCGGCCGCACCAGCTCGGCACTGCTTTCGATCTTTTGCGTGCGCATCTGCCCGGATCGGTGCCGGTGATCTTCGGTCGCGCCGCAGGTCGGGCGGATGAGCGCATTCGGGTCGTGCCCCTGTCGGAAGCATCGAGTGATATGGCTGATATGGCCACGTGTATCATCGTCGGTTCGGTGGAAACTCGTCTGATCGAGCGTTCCGGCAAGGAACCTATCGTTTATTCGCCGCGGTTTTCGAAAAGGGAGAGCTGATGGCGGATGGCGGTGAGCGCAGACGCTATGTCCGGCACCGTCGCGCCCTTCAGGGGCGCGTCACCGAGAGGTTGCGGCCGCTCGATCATGATGACCGGCAGGCCAAGCCGTCTCGCCGCTTCGATCTTGCCGTAACTGGCGCTGCCACCAGAATTCTTGGAAACCACCGTCTCGATGCGGTTGTCCTCCAGCATACGGATTTCGTCATCCAGTGCAAAGGGGCCGCGCGCGGTGATGTAGCGCGCATCCGGTACGTTCAGCGGTGGCTCCACGGGGTCGACGCTGCGGATGAGATAATTGTGCCGGGATGCGGCTTCGAAGGGAAGAAGCTCCTGGCGGCCGAGAGCCAGAAATACACGCCTGCTTTCATCTCCGAGCACATTAACGGCCTGTTCGACGGTTTCGACGCTCTGCCACCTGTCACCCGGCTGCTGCTGCCAGGCGGGGCGCGAAAGCGCGACGAGAGGAATGTCGGCCAGCCTTGCCGCTTCAACCGCGTTGACGGAAATTCTCGCCGCATAGGGATGGGTGGCATCAACCAGAATATCGAAGCCCTCGGAGCGGATGAAATCCGCCAGCCCCGCCGCGCCGCCAAAACCGCCGCTGCGCATTGGTACCGGTTGTTCGACCGGCGAGAGCGTGCGGCCCGCCATGGACAGCAGAATTCGGTAGCCGGAGTCCTCTGCCAGCCTGCCGGCCAGAATGCGGGCATCCGCCGTACCGCCAAGGATGAGTATGGAGCGTGTCATGACGTCTGAATATTCCGGAACGGCCAGTTCTTCTACTGAAAAGATAGCTTCTAATGAAAAGAGCGCTGCCGCAGAAAAGAAAAAAGAGCCGTGGCTTTCCATCGTCGGCATAGGCGAAGACGGACTTGATGGGCTCGGCAAAAATGCACTCCGGGCGATCGAAGTGGCCGAGGTGGTTTTTGGTGGCAAACGCCATCTGGAATTGGCGGCTGCGGCCATTCAGGGCGAGGCGCGCCCGTGGCCGGTGCCGTTCGATGTGGAGATGAGCGGTGTTCTCGCATTGCGTGGCCGCCGGGTGTGTGTGCTCGCCTCCGGTGATCCGTTTTTCTATGGCGTCGGTGTTACGCTTCTGCGGCGGATTCCTTCCGGGGAGACAGTCTGCCATCCCTCGCCTTCCGCCTTTTCTCTGGCTGCGGCACGGCTTGGCTGGGCGCTGCAATCGGCCGAATGCGTTTCGCTGCACGGGCGCTCCATCGATCTTTTGCGGCCGAATCTGCAGCCCGGTGCGCGGATCATCGCGCTGACCTCGGATGAGCGTGACCCGACTTTGATTGCGGGGTTGCTGGCTGCGTCCGGTTTTGGCCGGTCGGAATTCATTCTGCTCGAGGCATTGGGCGGAACGCGTGAAAGGCGGCGGCAAGCCCGGGCGGCTGATTTTTCCTTTGATGATATCGACCCGCTGAATGTGGTGGCGATTGATGTCGTGGCGGATGAGGATGCGCGTGTCCTGCCGTTCACGCGAGGGCTCGATGACAGCCTGTTCGAACATGACGGGCAGATCACCAAACGTGAAATCCGGGCGGTGACGCTCTCCTCGCTGGCGCCCCGGCGTGGAGAATTGCTGTGGGACATTGGCGCGGGCTCCGGCTCGATCGGCATCGAATGGATGCTGTCGCATCCTTCGCTGCGCGCCATCGCCATAGAGCAACATCCGGAAAGGGCGGAACGAATCGCCCGCAATGCTGATGCTTTTGGTGTTCCGGGGCTGGAGGTCATGATCGGTGTGGCCCCGGCAGCTTTTGAAGGCTTGCCCACGCCGGATGCTATTTTTGTTGGTGGTGGCGGCAGTGAAGCAGGTGTGTTCGAGGCTGCCATGGAGGCGCTGAAACCCGGCGGTCGGCTGGTCGCCAATGCGGTGACGCTGGAAATGGAAGCGGTCTTGCTGGATGCGAATGCGCGGTTTGGCGGTTCGATGATCCGGCTGGAGGTTTCTCGCGTAGCGGCTGTCGGTTCCATGTCCGGCTGGCGTCCAGCCATGCCGGTGACGCAATGGAGCTGGGTCAAGCCATGGTGACCGTGGCTGGTATAGGCTGCTGCAAAGGCGTTCCTTCGGATGCGATCATCGCGGCCATACGCGCCGCCGAGCGAACCCTTGGCATGAAGGTTAACTCTTTGGCGACTGCTCCGCTCAAGGCCGGGGAAGCTGGCCTCGCGGAAGCGGCGAAAGCCCTATCGCTGTCGCTTGAAATCGTAACGCAGGAACGGCTCGAGGCAGTTGCCGCCGAGACGATGACATTTTCACAGGCCAGTCTCGATCACGCCGGAACGCCCAGCGTCAGTGAAGCCTCGGCGCTTGCGGCAGCTGGAGCAGGTGCACGGCTGGTTGCGCCCCGCCTCATCGTCGGTGATGTAACTGTGGCTATCGCAACGACGGGCAATGCGCCACGTGGTAACGACTGCGCTATTGAATACGGAGAAGAAGAATGACGGTTCATTTCATCGGCGCCGGTCCGGGTGCCGCAGATCTCATCACGGTGCGTGGGCGCGATCTGATCGCTGCCTGCCCCGTGTGTCTTTATGCCGGTTCGCTGGTTCCGAAGGCCTTGATCGATTATTGCCCGCCGGATGCCCGCATCGTCGATACGGCTGCACTTTCGCTTGATGAGATCGAGGCGGAATTTGTTGCCGCGGCAGAGGCAGGCAAGGATGTGGCGCGGCTGCATTCCGGTGATCTTTCCGTCTGGAGCGCCATGGGTGAGCAGATCCGTCGGCTGGAACGGCTGGGACTCGATTATACCGTCACGCCCGGCGTGCCCTCCTTCGCCGCCGCTGCCGCCGCCCTGCAGCGGGAGCTGACGGTGCCGGAAGTGGCGCAGAGCCTTGTGCTGACCCGCATTTCCGGCCGTGCATCGAAGATGCCTGACGGTGAGACGCTGAAGGCTTTCGGCGCAACGGGCACAACACTCGCCATCCACCTCGCCATCCATGCCATCGGCAAGGTGGTGGAGGAGCTGACGCCGCTTTACGGGTCCGATTGCCCCGTTGCCATCGTGGTGCGCGCCTCCTGGCCGGATGAGCGGGTCATTCGCGGCACGCTGTTCGATATTGAAGGCAGGCTTGCAGCGGAGCCGGTGGAGCGCACGGCGCTGATCTTTGTCGGGCGCGGGCTTGCCTCGACGGATTTTCGCGAGAGTGCACTTTATAGTACCGACTATGTCCGCCGGTTCCGTTCTCCGAAAGGAGATGCGGCGGGCTGATGCGACGGTGTGGAGGCGGTGCGCCCCTTGAGCGCGCCCTGACGATCGAAAACCACAATATCGAGCGCGATGGTGGGCGTGTTCAGCGCCGCCGCCGCGGTTACCCAGGCTTTTTCCGCAACGGTCGCCCCGAGGTCTATCCCCGCGCCTTCGGCCAGTTGAAAGGCGTGCGCGACCATATTGGCCTGACGGATGGCAATGGCGAGTTTGTCATCCCCTCCCGCCTCCGTGGCCAAAGCCGCCAGTGCTTCAAGGTCGGCAAGGCCTTTCTTGGAATGCACGTCGAGCATGCCCTGGGCGAGCTTGGTCATCTTGGCAACGCCACCGGCAATCGTCACCCGCTCGACCGGGTGGCTGCGCAGATATTTCAGCATGCCGCCGATAAAATCGCCCATGTCGATCAGCGCCGTTTCAGGCAGGCCATACAGCGCCTGCCCGGCCTTTTCGGAGGTGTTGCCGGTCGCGCCGAGCACGTGGGTGCAGCCGGTCGCCCGCGCCACATCGATACCGCGCCAGATGGAGTGAATCCAGGCCGAGCAGGAAAAGGGAATGACGACGCCGGTGGTGCCGAGAATGGAAATGCCGCCGAGAATGCCGAGCCTGCCATTCAGGGTTTTTTCCGCCAGTCTTTCTCCGTCACGAACGGAAATTTCGACTTCGAAATCGGCATCTGTTCCCGCCACTTCGCGAATGGCCGTCTCGATCATCCTGCGCGGTACTGGGTTGATGGCGGGTTCTCCCGGCGGCAGCGGCAGGCCTGGCCGGGTAACGGTGCCGACGCCCTTGCCGGCCTTGAAGGTGATGCCGCTTCCGGGTTCTCCCCGTCTGACCGTGCTTTCAATCAGGGCGCCATGGGTGACGTCGGGATCGTCTCCGGCATCCTTGACGACGCCGGCCCGGGCGAAGTTTTCACCTTTTTCCTCTGTCGCGAGGGAAAATGCCGGCCGTGCGCCGCTTGGAAGTTCGACCTCGACAGGGTAAGGAAATTTGCCGGTCAGAAGGGCGGCGCAGGCCGCCTTCGTGGCGGCTGCCGCGCAGGTGCCCGTGGTCCAGCCGCGGCGAAGGGTCTTTCCATCCGTTTCCATATGAATTCCTATAGCCGGGACGGCTTTTTCCGTCATCGTTAAAAAGCAGCCAAAAAGAATGTCGATACCGCAGATTTTAAACAGCATTGCCGCAAAAGGTCCGGTCTTTGAGGCCGGTCACGTCTGGCTCGCGGGCGCAGGGCCTGGCGACGTGCGGTATCTGACGCTGGAAGTGGCGCTGGCGCTTTCGCAAGCCGATGTCATCGTGCGTGATGCGTTGGTCAGCGATGATGTCGTCGCTCTTGGACCTCAAGCTGAAATCGTTTTCGCCGGCAAGCGCGGCGGCAAGCCCTCGGCGACGCAGGACGACATTACCGCGTCGCTGATCGATTTCGCCGCCCGAGGCAAAAAGGTGCTGCGGCTGAAGGGCGGCGATCCCTTCATCTTTGGACGCGGTGGCGAAGAGGCGGAGGCGCTTGTCCGCGCCGGCATTCCATTCCGCATATTGCCGGGCATGACCTCTTCGCTTGCGGCTCTTGCTTCTGCCCGTATTCCGGCCACCATGCGCGGTATCAGCCGCGCCGTGACCCTTGCCACCGGCCATGCGGCGGGCGCTGAAGAAGATCTTGACTGGCTGGCGCTGGCGAAAACGCAGGAACCCATCGTCGTTTACATGGGGCTTAAGAATATCGGCTCGATTGCTGCACTTCTGATGCAGGGCGGCCGTTCAGGCGTCACGCCGGTTGCGGTCATCATGTCGGCGACGACTGGGCAGGAGCGAATTTTTATCGGCAAGCTGGAAAGCATAGCTGACGATGCAAAGCGGGAAAACTTCGATGCGCCGGCTCTTATCGTCATCGGAGAGATTGTTTCGATGCGGGAACGGCTTGGAGTTTCAGGATCATGACGTCGCGGGCGATCATCATCGGTGCACCCCGTTCGGGGTCGGGCAAGACCAGCGTCACCATCGGTCTTCTCAGGGCATTTGCCCGGCGGGGCATCAAGGTGCGGGGCATCAAGACGGGGCCGGATTATATCGATCCCGGTTTCCACACCTTCGCCACCGGCACGCCCGGTCTCAATCTGGATAGCTGGGCCATGCAGCCGGATTTGCTGCGGCATCTGTTTTCACAGCAGACCGAGGATGCGGAACTCGTTCTGATCGAAAGCGCCATGGGCCTGTTCGACGGTATTCCGGTGGCGGAAAACCGCACCGGTTCAGCGGCGGATTTGGCGCGGCTGTTCGGCATTCCCGTGCTGCTGGTATTGGATGTGTCAGGCCAGTCGCAGACGGCTGCCGCTGTCGCCCATGGTTTTGCCCATTACGACCCTGATGTCACCATGGCGGCAGTGGTGCTGAACCGGGCCGGCAGTGAAAGACACCGGACACTCTGCACGGAAGCCATCGAAAAAATTGGCCTGCCCGTTGCCGGCTGTGTCCTGCGCGATCCCTCGCTTATCCTGCCTGAGCGGCATCTGGGGCTGGTGCAGGCCAGCGAACACCCGGAAATCGATGCGCATATAGAACGGCTGGCGGATGCGATGGAAAAATCCATCGATCTTGACGCCTTGCTTTCACTCGCTGCGCCGGTGAATGTGCCTTCCGGTTCGGTGGACGCAGCGATTGCACCGCCCGGCCAGCGCATCGCGCTGGCGGAGGATGCGGCTTTCACCTTCCTTTATCCGCATCTCAGGAAGCACTGGCATGCGGCCGGGGCAGAGATCGTGCCGTTTTCGCCGCTGGCTGATGAGGGGCCTGACGAGAGCTGCGATGTCTGCTGGCTTCCGGGCGGCTATCCCGAACTTTTTGCCGGAAAACTTGCCGATGCTACCGGTTTCAAGGCAGGTATTGCCCGTTTTGCCGCGACAAGGCCTGTTCATGGCGAGTGCGGCGGTTACATGGTGCTTGGCGAGGCGCTGGAAGATGCCGAGGGGGTGACCCATGCCATGACCGGGCTTCTGTCACATGCCACCAGCTTTGCGACGCGCAAGATGAATCTCGGTTATCGCCAGGCAACGATTGCGGCAAGTGGGCCGCTCGGCGTGGCGGGGGATGTTCTGCGCGGCCATGAGTTTCATTATGCGCGGGTTACCGATCCCGGCCGTGATGAGCCGTTTGCCCAGATCGCCGACGGGCAGGGCCGTCCGCTCGGGCCATCCGGTGGCAGAAGAGGTCTCGTTTCGGGCACCTTTTTCCACGCCATTGCCAGAAGCGGCTGATCGGCCTGCGTCATAACCTTTCCATGGGATGTGCGGCAAAGTGGAGCAAGCTGCGAAAGTTTGTAGGCTCTGGCCACTGGAAAGTGCTATAGATCGCCTCAGGGAACATGGAAAAGTGGAAATAGCGCCTGCAATACATGTTCCGTGAAGTCTGGTCGGATTGAAAGCTGTTTCATATTTTCCGGCCCGAGCCTGCTATCGCGCATTTTGTCCGAGCGTGCCTACCGATGATAAAGCCCCGATTTTTTCTCTCTGCCGCTCTTGCTGCATCCATTCTGCTGGCTCCCTTCGGTGGGGGGATTAACAGCATGTTCGCTCACGGCGGCGAAGATTATGCGACGCTGGAAAAGCTGGGCGCAGCGCTGTTCGACGATCCCAATCTTTCGATGAACCGGACCATGGCCTGTTCCACCTGCCATATGCAGGCGGCCGGGTTTTCCGATGCACGGGAGAGCGAGAAGGTCGGTCGGGATGTCTCTCTGGGTGATGACGGTATTTCGCTCGGCGACCGCAATGCCCCGACGGCGACCTATGCGAGGTTCACGCCGCCTTTCGGCAAGAATGCGGCGGGTGAGTATGTCGGCGGGCAGTTCTGGGATGGCCGGGCCTCGCTGCTGGAAGACCAGGCGGGCGGTCCGCCGCTCAATCCGCTTGAAATGGGCATGCCGGACAAAGCCTCTGTCGTAAAGCGGCTGAGGGAAAATCCTGACTATGTCGCAGCCTTCGGCACGCAATTCGGCAATGATGTCTTCCAGAGCGATGAAACCGCCTATGCCGCGATGACCAAGGCGTTGGCGAGTTTCGAGCGCTCGGACGAATTCTCGACTTTCGATTCCAAATATGACCGCTTCCTGCGCGGCGAGGAAAAGCTGACGGATCAGGAAGAGCTGGGCCGGGTTCTGATTTCCTCGACGCAATTTACCAATTGCAATACGTGCCATGAAATCCGCGGCGCCAAGGGGCTGGAAGACGGCCTGTTCACCAACCACAAATATTTCAATATCGGCGTTCCCGCCAATAGGGCGGTCAGGGCCGTGAATGGTTCGAAACCAGGTGCGATCGATCTGGGTTTGGCGCAAAATCCTGAAGTGGCCGGCGATCCGGCACAACGCGGCAAGTTCAAGGTGCCGACCCTGCGCAATGTCGCCGTCACCGGCCCTTATATGCACAATGGCGTGTTCAGGGATTTGCGCACGGTGGTGCTGTTTTACGTGAAATATAAAAGCAAGAAGCCCAGCCGACAGATCAATCCGGAAACCGGCAAGACCTGGGATGCGCCTGAGGTGCCTGAGAATATCGCCATGACGGAACTGACATCCGCGCCGGCGCTGGACGACAAGCGGGTGGATGCCATCGTGGCTTTTCTGAAGACGCTGACCGACCGGCGTTACGAGCATCTTCTGCCCAAGGAGGATGGGCAGATGGCGGTGCCGCCTGCCCAACCGGTTCCTGTCAGCGTTACGCCGAAAGCGCCTTGAATTCAGCGAGAACCGCGTCACCCATTTCACCGGTGCCGACCTGACGGCAGCCATCGGCCATGATGTCGGCGGTGCGGATGCCCTTGTCCAGCACGTTGGCGATTGCCGCTTCGAGCTTCGTCGCTTCGTCAACCATGTTGAACGAGTAGCGCAGGCACATGGCGAAGGAGGCGATCATGGCGATGGGGTTGGCGATGCTCTTGCCGGCGATGTCAGGGGCAGAACCGTGCACCGGCTCATACATGGCCTTGCGTTTGCCGGTTTTGGCATCAGGTGCGCCAAGCGAGGCGGAAGGCAACATGCCGAGCGAGCCGGTGAGCATGGCGGCAACGTCGGAGAGCATGTCTCCGAAGAGGTTGTCGGTCACGATCACGTCGAACTGCTTGGGCTTGCGCACCAGCTGCATGCCGCCGGCATCGGCCAGCATATGCTCCAGCTGAACGTCCTTGTATTTGGCGGCGTGGGTTTCGGTGACGACCTGGTTCCACAAGACGCCTGATTTCATGACGTTGCGCTTTTCCATCGAGCAGACGCGGTTGTCGCGGGTGCGGGCCAGTTCGAAAGCGACGCTGGCGATGCGCTCGATCTCGAAAGTGTCGTAGATCTGCGTGTCGATACCGCGCTTCTGGCCGTTGCCGAGATCGATGATCTGCTTCGGTTCACCGAAATAAACGCCGCCGGTCAGTTCGCGAACAATGAGGATATCCAAGCCTTCGACCAGTTCCGGCTTCAGCGAGGAGGCGGCGGCGAGTGCCGGGTAGCAGATGGCCGGGCGCAGATTGGCGAAAAGTTCGAGGTCCTTGCGCAGGCGCAGCAGGCCCGCTTCCGGGCGATGCTCGTAGGGAACGCCATCCCACTTCGGGCCACCGACGGCGCCGAACAGGATCGCATCGGCGGCAAGCGCCTTTTCCATGTCCGCATCGGAAATCGCCACGCCATGGGCGTCGTAAGCGGAACCGCCGACGAGGCCTTCTGAAACGGTGAAGCCGGCATTTTGCGCGCTGTTCATATAATCGATCAGCTTGCGGACCTCAGTCATGGCTTCGGGGCCGATACCGTCACCGGGCAGCAGGAAAAGCGAACGGACTGTCATGGGAACCCTCCTTGGGCGGCGCGCCGGAAAACATCATGAAGGGTTTTCGGTGGCGGCGAGCGCGGCGTCAAACTTGTTCCGTCCTATGCATGCCAAGTCGTACAGCAGCTGGACGGGATCGAGGGCGTCTTATCTCCGCCTCAAGGGCTTTTCAAGCAAAGCAAAAGCCGATCCGGTACGGTTTGGTACGGGATCGGCTTTTTTGAAGAGCGGAAATGCGGTCAGGCCCAGGGGCGGACCGAGGCATTCGCCTTTTCGAAAGTGTCGATGGCGCCGGAATGCTCCATGGTCAAGCCGATGTCATCGAGGCCGTTCAGCATGCAGTGACGCTTGAATTCATCGATCTCGAAAGTGATGGTGCCGCCATCGGGACCACTGATTTCCTGGCGTTCCAGATCGATGGACAGAACGGCATTCGATCCGCGCGAGGCGTCATCAAGCAGTTTTTCGAGGTTCTCGGCGCTAACTACAACCGGCAGGATGCCGTTCTTGAAACAGTTATTGTAAAAGATATCGGCAAAGCTTGTGGAGATCACACAGCGGATGCCGAAATCAAGAAGCGCCCATGGCGCGTGTTCGCGCGAAGAGCCGCAGCCGAAATTGTCGCCGGCGACAAGAATCTGGGCGTTCTGGTAAGCGGGCTTGTTCAGCACGAAATCCGGATTGGGTGAACCATCCTCAAGGTAACGCGACTCGGCGAAGAGGCCCTTGCCAAGGCCGGTGCGTTTGATGGTCTTCAGATAGTCTTTCGGAATGATCATATCGGTGTCGATATTGACCACCGGCATGGGCGCGGCGACGCCCGTCAGCTTGGTGAATTTTTCCATCTGTCGCTTCCCGTGTTTCCCTTGAACAGATCCGGCACGGGCAATGCCTGCCGGATGTTCTTTCTGGGGAAATACTGCAAAACTCAGCGCTTTAGAAGCGCAAACCCGCGTTCTTCGGTACGCCTCGTGCGGCGTCCTCGCATTTTGACCCGATTAAACGATCTCAGAGATCGATAATCGTGCCTTTGCCATCGTTCCAGACGCGCATGTCGCGCTGGTGGCGGGGCTTGACCGGAATGGGGGCCGGCTTAAGGCGCGCGGAAAGCATACGGGCAGCGCTGAGAACGGCGAGCACGCCGATGAAAGCGACCGTGAGCGATGCCGTGAAAAGAGCAGCCATGGCCAGAATTGCGATGCCGGAGGCGGCGATGAAAAATGAACGGATGCCTTGCATGATTCAACCTTTCTTTCCAGACGAATGTGGGCCTTCTTCTTCCGGCTTGCAAGAGGATTCAGTGGATTGTCAGCTTGCAGATGTCACAAAAGCTTGACACAAGTGCGGCATGGTCAATTTTTCTGAAAATATTCTTGTGAGACCGCGTCGCTCGTTGCTGTCGGTTCCGGCCATCAATGTCAGGGCACTCGAAAAAATCCGCGATCTCGATTGCGACGGCGTGATCCTCGATCTTGAGGATTCCGTCGCGCCCGACATGAAGGGCAAGGCGCGGGAAAATCTCCAAAAGCTGTTTTCAGACGCACCCTTTGCCGGGCGCGAGGCGATTATCCGCATCAATCCGCTCTCCACTCCGGACGGGAAGGCGGATTTGCAGCTCGTTCTTTCCTGCCGGCCGGATGCGGTTCTTCTGCCGAAGGTGGAGCAGCCCGCTAATATTCATGAAGTGGCCGACCTTCTGGCGGAGGCGGATGCGCCGCAGGCCATGAAGATCTGGGCGATGATCGAAACGCCGCTCGGTGTCCTCAACGCTGCGTCGATTGCCGATGCCGCCCACACGCCGGATGCGCGGCTTGCCGCTTTCGTCATCGGTCTCAACGATCTGCGCAAGGAAACCCGTGTTCCGGCCTTGCCCGGTCGCGCCTATCTTGTACCATGGATGATGCAGGTGGTGCTTGCCGCCCGAGCTTATGGCCTCGATATCATTGACAGCGTCTCCAATGATTTCCTCGATGTCGCGGCTTTTCAGGTTGAATGCGAACAGGGGCGAGCGATGGGCTTTGACGGCAAGATGCTGATCCATCCCGCCCAGATCGAACCCGCCAACCGGCAATTCGGCCCGGATGAGGCGACGGTTGCGGAAGCTCGCGAGATTATTGCCGCTTTCGCAAAACCGGAATCTGTGGAATTGAACGTCATCAACATGAACGGGCGGATGATCGAGCGGCTGCATGTGGTTGAGGCTGAGAGGCTGGTCGCCATGGCCAATATCATCGCCCAAAGAAAGGCAGAAAAGACGTGAAGGTCTATCGTTTCATAACCGGCCCCGATGACTCAAAATTCTGTCACCGGGTCACGGAAGCGCTGAACAAGGGATGGGAACTTGCGGGTTCGCCGAGTTATGCCTTCAACGCCGCAAGCGGTGTCATGCATTGCGGCCAGGCCGTGACCAAGGTGGTCGAAGGCAAGGAATATCATCCGGATATGAAGCTCGGCGAGCAATAAGACGCGCCGCGGCGGGGCTATCGCTCTGCAGCGGCCTCGTCGGCGCTTTCTTCTATCCGCTCCATGTCGTCATCCGACAGGCCGAAATGATGGCCGATTTCATGGATGAGGACATGGGTGATGATATCGCCCAGCGTTTCCTCGTTCTCGGCCCAGTAGTCGAGAATGGGGCGGCGATAAAGTGTGATGCGGTTCACCATCTCGCCCGTTTCCATGGTGAAACGTTCGGAGATGCCGCGACCCTCGAATAGTCCGAGGAGATCAAAGGGCGTTTCGAGCGCCATGTCCTCGAATACTTCATCGGTCGGGAAATCCGCGATCTCGATGATGAGATCCTTCGTCAAGGCGCGGAATTCTTCTGGCAGGTGGCCATATGCCTCGATCGCAAGCGACTCGAAGGCGGAAATTGTCGGCGCATGGCGGTCCCGCCAATCGTCGGTCTGGTCTATGCGGGCCATTTCTGCTCCTTGTTGGTAGGCCCATATAAACACTTGCTGCGCAAATTTCGAGACCTGACTGCTTCACCCGCCGAAAAAGCATGAAATTCTTGGCGTTACAGTTACTTTTCAAGCCGTCGTCATCTTGACATAAACCGGCGTCTCGCGTAATCGGCACCCAAATTGATGGCGTAGTGCGCCTTCTGTTTATTCCGCCCTCACAGGCGGCTTCACCGGCAGACATTCAAAGGGACCTCTTGTCCCGACGGGTTTCTACCAAATTCCGACTGATAAAAAGACGGCGAGCTTGCTTTGGCGGGCAGAGCCGGAACGAACATGAAAGGATAAAAAATGTTCGCAGTCATCAAGACCGGCGGTAAGCAGTACCGCGTAGCGGCCGACGCCGTGCTGACCATCGAAAAGCTGGAAGCAGAGGCAGGCGCAACTGTAGAATTCACCGAAGTTCTCGTTGTTGGCGAAGGCGCCGACGCCAAGTTCGGTGCTCCCTTCGTCAAGGGAGCCATCGTCAAGGCTGAAGTTGTCGAGCACAATCGCGGCAAGAAGGTTATCGCCTTCAAGAAGCGTCGTCGTCAGAACTCCAAGCGTTCGCGCGGCCATCGTCAGCATCACACTGTCGTCCGCATCACGGACATCGTTGCTGCCTGATCGGCGCGACACGGGAAACAAGGTTTAAAGGAGAACTCCAATGGCACACAAAAAAGCTGGCGGTTCCTCGCGTAACGGTCGCGATTCTGAATCCAAGCGCCTTGGCGTAAAGAAGTTCGGCGGCGAAGCCGTCATTCCAGGCAACATTATTCTGCGCCAGCGTGGCACGCAGTGGCATCCGGGCGCCAACGTCGGCATCGGCAAGGACCACACGATTTTTGCGCTGACCGCTGGCAATGTAAACTTCCGCACGAAGGCCAATGGCCGCGTGTTCGTATCCGTGGCTCCGAAAGCGGAAGCCGCAGAATAAGCCGGTAAGCGTCATATGCAGCCGGTGTCCCATCGACCCGGCTGAGACGTATCAGGTTCAGTCAAGAAAACAGGGGAGATGGGGCACCACCCAACTCCCCTTTTTCTTTAACCTCATGGAGGGACTGAACCATGCAAGCTGAATTGTTAAGGGTCGACCAATCACGGTCACCCGAAGAGCGGCCGAGGCCCGATCGGTCGAGGAGCGATTGCCCCGTTTTACTGTCGCAGAGGCTGGTTTTACGCAAGCCTCACGAAGAAGACATCGACGCCCTTGCCCATCTTGCCAACAATGCCAATATCGCGACCATGGTGTCGCGTATGCCGCACCCCTACACGGCCAAAGACGCCGCGGATTTTGTGCGACGCTCCAAAGCTGGCGAGATTGGCAAGTGCGTCTATGCGATTACCCGCATGGACAATGGCGAGTTTCTGGGCTGCTGCGCGCTCGAACCCCAGGAAGACGAAAAGACGCTGGAGATCGGTTACTGGCTAGGCGAACCCTACTGGAACCGCGGCTATATGACGGAAGCGGCGCATGCGCTGATCGACATGGCCTTCCGCACGCGTGAAATCGACCAGATCGATGCCCGTTGCCGGGTCACCAACATCGCGTCGCGCCGCGTCATCCAGAAGTGCGGTTTCCAGTTCCAGGGGTCCGGCATGGTCGGCTCGCTGGCGCTCGGCGGCATGGTGCCGGTCGAATGGTACAGGCTGGACCGCAAGACCTGGGTTTCGCTGAAGAGCTGGGGGGACATGGGATGAGTGCGCTCGAACTGACCCGTCGCCGGGCTGCCACCACCGTGGCGCCGCCCGGCCCCTGCCCCGTCATCGAGACGCAGCGAATGGTGTTGCGGCCGCAACGACTTTCCGATGCGGGCAGCATTGCGGAATCGCTTGGCGATTTCGCCGTGACGAAGATGCTGGCCCGCGTTCCCGCGCCCTACCACAAGCAGGATGCGCTGGAATGGCTGGTGCTGCGTACCTCCGGTACACTGCCCGACTGGGATTTCGCCATCACCAGCGGTGACGATACCCTGATCGGCATCGTCTCGGTGGAGTTGCGGCATGGCGAGTGGCATCTCGGCTACTGGCTGAACCGCTTCTACTGGGGCAAGGGTTACATGACCGAGGCGGTTGCTGCCGTGGTCGAGCGGTTTTTCCGCCGCATGCCCGGGGTGATCCTTCATTCCGGCGTGTTTGCGGATAACCCCGCTTCGCTGCGTGTGCAGGAAAAACTCGGCTTCCGGGTGACCGGTTGCCACCAGATCTACGCCACGGCGCGGGCCGCGATGGTGGCGCATATCGATACGATGATCACGGCAGAGGATTTCATCCGGCCGCACCGCTGACAATCAAAACAAGGCCGGTTTACCCCAAACCGGCCTTGTCTCACGCAGGGGCTTGCCGCACGATAGTCTTTGACCTCGTGACGAAGCGCTTGTATTCGAAACGACGATATTTTTGTTTGACGCAATGCCATGATTGTTGCGTCCGCAAACCGATAGAACGGCAGTCCGATGAAATTTCTCGATGAAGCAAAAGTCTATATCAAGTCCGGTGATGGTGGTGCTGGCGCCGTTTCCTTCCGGCGTGAAAAATTCATCGAATTCGGTGGCCCTGATGGCGGTGACGGCGGACGCGGCGGCGACGTCTGGGTCGAAGTGGTCAATGGTCTCAACACGCTGATCGACTTCCGTTTCCAGCAGCATTTCAAGGCCTCGATCGGACAGCACGGCATGGGCAAGACCCGCACCGGCGCCAAGGGTTCGGACGTGGTGCTGAAAGTGCCCGTTGGCACCCAGATTTTCGAAGAAGACAACGAAACGCTGATCATGGACCTCACCAAGGAAGGTCAGCGTTTTCGTCTTGCCGCCGGCGGCAATGGCGGTTTCGGCAATGCCTACTTCAAGTCGTCCACCAATCAGGCGCCTACCCATGCCAATCCGGGTCTGGCCGGCGAAGAAAAGACAATCTGGCTGCGGCTCAAGCTGATTGCGGATGCCGGCCTCGTCGGTCTGCCAAACGCGGGTAAATCCACATTTCTTGCGACGGTGACGCGCGCGCGTCCGAAGATCGCCAATTATCCCTTCACCACCCTTCATCCGAATCTTGGCGTGGCGACCATCGATGGTCGTGAATTCGTACTGGCTGATATTCCGGGCCTGATCGAAGGTGCGCATGAGGGCGTCGGCATCGGCGACCGGTTCCTCGGCCACGTGGAGCGTACCCGAGTGCTTCTGCACCTCGTCTCCGCACAGGAAGAAAAAGTCGGCAAGGCCTATAAAACCGTCAAGGCCGAGCTGGATGCCTATGGTGGTGGGTTGACCGACAAGCCCGAAATCGTGGCGCTGTCACAGATCGACGTGCTTGATGAGAAAGAACTGAAGAAAAAGGCCAAGGAACTGGAAAAGGCCTGCGGTCGTCCGCCGCTTCTTCTGTCGGCTGCCGCGCATATCGGCATGACGGAAGCGCTGCGCGCCCTGCGCGATATCATCGTTTCGGCAAGCAATGGCGGCGATACCGCCCTTCCAGACCGGTCGATGCCGCATGAGAGCGAGGTCGAGGAAGAGGACGATCGCCTATGAGCCTGACGCGCAAGCCGCTGGCGAGCCACCACCGGATCGTCATCAAGATCGGGTCGGCGCTTCTGGTGGACCGTAAAACCGGCCTCAAGAAAGACTGGCTGGACGCGATCTGCGAGGACATCGCTGCGCTCAAGAAAAACGGCGCGGATGTTCAGGTCGTGTCTTCTGGCGCCATCGCGCTTGGCCGCACCGTTCTCGGCCTGCCCTCCGGTGCGTTGAAGCTGGAAGAGAGCCAGGCAGCGGCGGCTGTCGGCCAGATCGCGCTGGCGCGGGCATGGTCGGAAAGCCTGTCCCGGCATGAGATCGTCGCGGGTCAGATTCTGCTGACGCTCTCCGATACCGAAGAACGCCGCCGTTATCTCAATGCGCGCGCCACCATCAACCAGTTGCTGAAGATCGGCGCCATTCCGATCATCAATGAAAATGATACCGTGGCGACCACCGAAATCCGTTATGGCGACAATGACCGTCTGGCCGCACGTGTGGCGACCATGACGGGTGCGGATCTGCTGGTGCTGCTGTCGGACATTGACGGGCTTTATACCGCTCCGCCGCATCTCGATCCGGATGCGCAATTTCTCGAGACGATTGCAGACATCACCCCCGAAATCGAGGCCATGGCGGGTGGTGCGGCTTCCGAGCTTTCGCGCGGCGGCATGCGCACCAAGATCGATGCGGGCAAGATCGCGACCGCTGCCGGGTGCGGAATGATCATCGCCTCCGGCAAGACGCTCAACCCGCTGAAGGCGATCGAAAACGGCGCTCGCTCCTCATGGTTTGCGCCATCGGGCACGCCGGTGACGGCGCGCAAGACCTGGATTGCCGGACAATTGCAGCCGGCCGGCGAAATCCATGTGGATGCCGGCGCGGAAAAAGCCCTTTATGCCGGCAAGAGCCTGCTTCCCGCGGGCGTAAGGGTGGTGAAGGGCAATTTCGGCCGCGGCGATGCAATCGCCATTATCGGTGTCGAAGGCCGGGAGGTTGCGCGCGGTCTTGCGGGCTACGATGCGGAAGAGGCGCGTCTCATCATCGGCCACAAGTCCAACGAGATCGAGGCCATCCTCGGTTATGTCGGCCGTGCGGCGATGATCCATCGCGACGATCTTGTGATGACCGGTGCCGCCGTCAAAGTGAAACATGCAAAAAAGGATGAGGTCCATGCCTGAGCAGGCCGTGAAGCAGAGCCATGATATTGACGCGCTGATGATGACCATCGGCGCTCAGGCAAAAGCTGCTTCACGACCGTTGTCAATCGCAGGGACGGACCAAAAGAACCGTGCTCTTCTTGCCATGGCATCCGCCATCGAGGCGTCGAGGGATGTGATCCTTGCCGCCAACAAGAAAGATCTGGCGGCTGCGGACACTGCCGGGCTTGCCGCTTCCTTTATCGACAGGCTTACCCTCAACGAGGCACGGATCGCCGGTATTGCCGAAGGCATTCGCTCGGTTGCTGCGCTGGCCGATCCGGTCGGCGAGGTCATCGCCGCCTGGGATCGCCCTAATGGGCTGAAGATCGAGCGCGTGCGTACGCCGCTCGGCGTCATCGGTGTTATCTACGAAAGCCGCCCCAATGTGACGGCGGATGCCGGTGCGCTCTGCCTCAAGGCCGGCAATGCCGTCATCCTGCGCGGCGGATCGGATTCGCAACATTCATCGCGTGCTATCCATGCCTGCCTTGTGGAAGGTTTGAAGATTGCCGGTCTGCCCGAACATGCCATCCAGCTGGTGCCGGTGACGGACCGCGCCGCCGTCGGCGCGCTTTTGGGTGGATTGAACGGTACCGTCGATGTGATTGTGCCGCGCGGTGGCAAAAGCCTGGTTGCCCGGGTGCAATCGGAAGCGCGGGTGCCGGTTTTTGCGCATCTGGAAGGCATTTGCCATATCTATGTCGATGCCTCGGCCGATCTCGCTATGGCAAAGCGTATTGTCGTCAATGCCAAGATGCGCCGCACGGGCATTTGTGGTGCGGCCGAAACCCTGCTGGTGGATGCCGCCGCTGTTTCCACGCATCTGGCGCCGCTCGTCAATGACTTGATCGCAGCCGGTTGCGAAGTGCGCGGTTCGCAGGCGGTCCGTCATGTGGTCGAGGGTCTGAAGGCCGCGACGGAAGAGGACTGGCGCACCGAATATCTCGATGCGATCATTTCGGTCGCCGTGGTGGACGGTATTTCGGGTGCGATCGATCATATCGGCACCTATTCCTCCAACCATACCGAGGCGGTGATCGCCGAGGATCCTCACGTGGTCGAACGTTTCTTCAATGAACTCGATTCGGCCATTCTGCTGCACAATGCCTCGACGCAATTTGCCGATGGCGGTGAATTCGGCATGGGTGCGGAAATCGGCATCGCCACCGGCAAGATGCATGCGCGCGGCCCCGTCGGCGTCGAGCAGCTCACTTCGTTCAAATACCGTGTGCATGGCACCGGCCAGACACGGACCTGATATTTGCCGACTGAGAAGCGCCTGGACCGACGTTATCTCACCATGCCGCATGCGGAGCGCGGCATGGTTGTCGGGCTGTTCGGCGGCTCTTTTAATCCGCCGCATGCCGGCCATGCGCTTGTTGCCGAGATCGCACTACGCCGGCTCGGTCTTGACCAGCTCTGGTGGATGGTCACGCCGGGTAATCCGCTGAAAAGCCGCTCCGAACTGGCGTCCCTTGAAGACCGTATCGCTGCCTGCGAAAAACTCGTGAGCGATCCGCGTATCAAGGTGACGGCATTCGAAAAATCGCTGGGCATCAGCTATACGGCCAATACGCTTGCCAAGGTGAAGGCGAGAAATCCGCATGTTCGCTTCATCTGGATCATGGGCGCCGACAATCTGAAAAGCTTTCATCGCTGGCAGAAGTGGCGCACGATTGCCGAGACTTTTCCTATTGCCGTTATCGACCGGCCCGGCTCCACCCTTTCTTACCTTTCCTCCACCATGGCGCAGGCCTTCAGCCAGGCGCGGATAGACGAGGATGATGCGGGGGTTTTATGGAAAAAGCGGGCGCCCGCCTGGGTCTTCATCCATGGTCCGCGTTCGACGCTCAGTTCCACGGCGCTGCGCAATAATCACAAATGATGTATGCGGCGGTCGTTGAAGGCTCCATATCTTGAAAAGTTAATGCTTTGATGCCACCTTTATAAAGTGACGCAGAGAATCGCGTCGCCCAGTATCTGTTTTGTCATTCTTGGAAAGGGAAAACCTCTGACAACAGTACACAGCAAGGGAAAAGCATTTGTTGCTATCCCGAAGGGTCAGGACAGTGGCGACGATGCCGCCGATCATGCCCTCGAAACCGTCCTCGCGAGCCTCGAGGACTCCAAGGCTGAAGATATCGTATCTCTCAACATTGCCGGAAAATCGGCGCTTGCTGACTACATGGTTGTAGTCTCCGGGCGATCGAACAGGCACGTTTCGGCGATTTGCGAGCATCTTCTCAAGGATATGAAGGACGAGGGGTTCGGCAACGCCCGCGTCGAAGGTCTGGAGATCGGAGACTGGGTGCTGATTGATGCCGGCGATGTCATCGTTCATGTGTTCCGTCCGGAAATTCGCGCCTTCTACAACATTGAAAAAATGTGGGCGACGCCGGAAATGTCGGAAGAAACGCTGCATTGATGCGGTGAGCCTTTGATCGAGTGCATCGCGTTTGTCGAAGGCCATCTCCGCCTTCGACACGATGTCTCTGGCCGGAAATCGAACCGGCCGCATAGGAATCCGCATTCTATGCTGTTAAGAGCGTGACCCTGTTTGTCACGACAGTCACAGGTTTGCGATGCGGATTTCAATTTTTGCGGTGGGACGGCTTAAAACCGGCCCTGAAAAGGATCTTGCGACCCGTTATATCGAACGCCTCGCGAAGACCGGCCCGGCAATCGGGCTGGAGTTTTCGCGGGTGATCGAGGTCGCGGAAAGTCGGGCGTCGAATGCGGAGACGCGCAAGCGTGAAGAAGCGGCGATGCTTGAAAAACACCTGGCCGACGGTGCAGTGCTTGTGCTGCTCGACGAACGCGGCAAGGCGCTGGATAGTCCTGCATTTGCCACGTTTTTTGGCGACCTGCGCGATAGCGGCAAGCGGGACCTTATCATTGCCATTGGCGGGGCTGACGGTCTCGATCCCGCGCTTTACGACAGGGCGGCGGCCGTTCTCAATCTGGGCAAGCTCACATGGCCACATCAGATCGTTCGTATTTTGATCGCCGAACAGCTTTACCGCGCCGTCACAATCCTTTCCGGTCACCCGTATCATCGGGTTTGAGCGGGTTTAGGGTATAAAACTCGTCTCAATTTCAACATGAAGCTCCGCGACACGAAAAGGCGCAGATGGCTTTGCCGTTGCCCTCTTTCAGGCCTCTTGGAAGATCGCAGCAAAATCTCTAGTATCAGCGCCTCTGCTTCGGCATCAAAGAAAGATCAAATGGACAAAAGGTCTCAACGAAAACAGCGCGCTGCCCTTGCGGGCGCGGTTATTGCTGCTTTCGTCATGGGGGCCGGTCCAGCCTATTCGCGGGACGAGGCGGGCGCGGTTCCGGCCGAGAATGGCGATTCATCGCCGGACGAGTTGCAGACACTGGAGAAGCGCCGTGACCAGAACCGCCAGGATCTGGAGGAACTGGTCGACAGCATCGGCCTTTCGGAGGACAAGACCCGCAATCTTGAGGAAAGCATCGCTTCCCTCAATCAGGACAGCGCCCGCATCCGGGAAGAGCTGATCGCATCTGCGGCGCGGCGCAAGGCCCTGGAAACCAAGATCAGTGACGGTGAGGATCGCCTCGCCAAGCTTTCCGTTCGCGAAGACGGAGTGAAAGCGTCGTTACGTGAAAGGCGCGGCGTTCTGGCGGAAGTTTTGGCTGCATTGCAGCGCATGGGCAGAAACCCGCCGCCTGCCCTTCTCGTTTCGCCGGAGGATGCACTTGCTTCCGTGCGTAGTGCTATTCTTCTCGGTGCCGTCGTTCCGGGCATTCGTGGTGAAACCGACAAGCTGGTGTCCGCTCTCAAAGAATTGACCGATCTCAGGCAGGCAATCGCTCGCGAAAAGGACGATCTTACGGGTATGATGACGGCAAGTCTGGAAGAGGAAAAACGCCTCGACCTGCTGATTGCCGAAAATGAGCGCAAGAACACCCAGACGGCGGCAGAGCTTGAGGCGGAACGCAAACGATCCGAGGAACTGGCAAGCAAAGCGACCAGTCTAGAAGGTCTGGTCAGTTCGCTTGAAGGCGAGATTACGTCAGTACGGGAAGCCATGGAAAAAGCGCGGGCTGAAGAGCAGCGCGTGGCCCGTCTTTCGGAAGCAGAACGTGAAAAGGAGCGCGCTGCGGCTGCGGCTGGAATGCCTGATAAAAACCGCATTGCGCCCGCATATCCCTTCGCGAGTTTGAAGGGAAAACTGGAGGTTCCGGTCGCGGGCGAGGTGCTCAGGCGCTTTGGTGATGCTGACGGTACTGGCCATTTTTCCAAGGGAATTGTCGTTGCGAGCGGACCCGAAGCCATCGTGACGGCGCCTGCAGACGGCTTTGTGGTGTTTGCCGGAGATTTTCGCAGTTACGGCCGGATGATCATCCTCAACACGGGGGATGGATATCATGTGGTGATGACGGGCATGGACAATGTGAGGACACGGCAGGGAATGTTCGTGTTCTCCGGAGAGCCCATCGCCTCCATGGGTGCAAAAAGAGTAGCGAGTGCAGCAGCATTGGCGCTGGAAACCGACAGGCCAACGCTTTACATTGAGTTCAGGAAAGATGGTGTGCCGGTTGATTCCCAACCTTGGTGGACCGCAAAAAATACCGGAAGGGCGCACAATGATTCGTAAGGTTTCGCTTCTCCTTATCGGTGGGCTTATGGGCGCCACGGCGATGAGCGTGATTTATTCGGCGAGCATGCCGGCACAGGCGGCCGGGCCTTCGACCTACAAGGAGTTGTCGATATTCGGCGACGTGTTCGAGCGCGTGCGCGCACAATATGTGACGCCGCCGGATGACGAGAAGCTGGTGGAAAATGCCATTAACGGCATGCTCAGCTCGCTCGATCCGCATTCCAGCTTCATGAATGCCAAGGATGCCACCGACATGCGCACCCAGACCAAGGGTGAGTTCGGCGGTCTCGGCATCGAAGTGACCATGGAAAACGAACTGGTCAAGGTCATCTCGCCAATGGATGATACGCCGGCTTCCCGCGCGGGTATTCTTGCTGGCGACTTCATTTCGGAAATTGACGGTACACCGGTTCGCGGCCTCAAGCTGGAGCAGGCTGTTGAAAAGATGCGCGGTGCGGTCAAGACGCCGATCAAGCTGACGGTCATCCGCCAGGGCGCTGACAAGCCGCTTGAAATCACCGTTGTGCGTGACATCATTGCCGTTCGTGCGGTCAAGTCCCGCGTTGAGGGTGACAATGTCGGTTATCTGCGTGTCATTTCCTTTACCGAGAAGACCTATGACGATCTCGAAAAGGCGATCAAGAAGATCAAGGCGGATGTGCCGGCCGACAAGCTGAAGGGTTACGTGCTTGACCTGCGCCTCAATCCGGGCGGTCTGCTTGATCAGGCGATCAATGTCTCCGACGCTTTCCTTGAGCGTGGCGAAGTCGTTTCGACTCGCGGCCGCAATCCGGATGAGACCCGCCGCTTCAATGCGACGGCAGGCGATCTGACCGACGGCAAGCCGGTGATCGTACTTGTCAACGGCGGTTCGGCTTCGGCCTCGGAAATCGTTGCCGGCGCCCTGCAGGATCTGCGTCGTGCTACCGTTGTCGGTACGCGCTCCTTCGGTAAGGGTTCGGTCCAGACGATTATCCCGCTCGGCGAAGCCGGTGCGCTGCGTCTGACCACGGCGCTTTATTACACGCCGTCGGGCAAATCCATCCAGGGCACGGGCATCGAACCCGATATCAAGGTGGAACAGCCGTTGCCGCCGGAATTGCAGGGTAAGGTGACCACCGAAGGTGAATCCGGTCTTTCTGGTCACATCAAGGGCCAGAGCGAAACGGATGAAGGTTCTGGCTCTTCCGCCTATGTTCCGCCGGAAGCCAAGGACGATATTCAGCTCAACTATGCGTTGGATCTGTTGCGCGGCAGCAAGACTGATCCGTCTTTCCCGCCGAACCCGGACAAGGCTGTGGTCAACAAGCAGTAAGATAGATGCGCCGGCCAGCCGGCGCATTTTTTCGATTGCTTAGAGCGGGTCGCGATTTCCAGATGCGCTGCCTTTGCTTTAAGTCCCTGTTTTTTCGCATGTCATCCTCGCAAACTGCCGCATAGTTTTCTGCGTGACATGCTTTGACCGTTTGGACGGATCGTTCATTGCCTTCGGACCTGCGAAAACCGCTTCTGGGTCGTCAGAAAAAAAGCGTCGGTATCAACCGGCGCTTTTCCGTCATTATGGTTTTGTCCGTGCTTGCGGTTTTCTCAATCGGCGGGCTGTCCGTCTATACCGCGCTCTCGCCAGGCAACCTGCAGAAGACAGGCCCCGGGCCGGATGTTCAGCCACAGCCGCCCCACAGCGCGCCTGAAACGGCGGTTACCGATGGGGCCGGTTCTGCCGAGACGGCCGGCCTGAAACCCGAAAGCGGTCGTTCTGGCGCCAACATCAACCGGGAAACCATGCCGGACGGCAATGTCGTATCGGTTTATTCTCCTAGACCCCGCGATGGCAATGGGCCGGTGCTGATGAGTGGCCAGACCTATGGTCAGGACCCGCGCATGGCCACTCGTCCCAATGAAGAGTTGCTGGAAGAGTCCGCTTTCGGACCGCTGCCGGTCGTTGGCGCCGATGGCCTGCGGCCGATGGAGCAATATGCACGGCCCTGGTCGGGTGCCCGTGGCACCCGGGTGGCAATCGTCGTCGGCGGCCTTGGCCTCAGCCAGACGGGTTCGCAAAAGGCGATCCGGGATCTGCCGCCGGAGGTGACGCTTGGTTTTGCCGCAAGCGGCAACAGCCTGCAGCGCTGGATGCAGGAAGGGCGTCGAGAGGGCCATGAAATCCTTCTGCAGATACCGCTGGAGCCTTTCGGTTATCCCGGCACCAACCCAGGGCCGGACACGCTGCTGGCCGGCGATCCTGCGAAGGTCAACATCGACCGGCTGCATCGCTCCATGGCGAAAATCACAAATTATACTGGCATCATGAACTATCTTGGCGGGCGTTTCCTCGCGGAACAGGCGGCGCTGGAGCCGGTGATGCGCGATATCGGCAAGCGCGGGCTGCTGTTTCTGGATGATGCTTCATCGGCACAGTCGTTGAGCGGCGGGATTGCCAAGGCGATCTCCGCCCCGCAGGGTTTTGCCGATGTTCTGCTCGATGGCGAAGTGACTGAAAGCGCCATCCTGCGCAAGCTGGATGAGCTTGAGCGAATTGCACGCCGCAACGGCCAGGCGATCGGTGTGGCTTCGGCTTTCGACGAAAGCATTGCCGCCATCTCCAAATGGTCGCGGGAAGCGGGCGGGCGGGGTATCGAGATCGTTGGCGTTTCTGCGCTTGTTTCGCAGCCGGCGGGGCAGTAAACCTTCTGCGCGGCCATTTCATGCGCTTTTGCGGCGCTCAGCAATGCGGGTTTCCCATGATAATCAAAGCAGAAGATTTGCCTTACCGCCCCTGCGCGGGAATAATGGTTCTCAACGCCGAAGGCCTTGTCTGGGCCGGCCGGCGCATCAGTGAAGGCAATTCCGAATATGACGGCTCACCGCAATTGTGGCAGATGCCGCAGGGCGGCATCGATGATGGCGAGCGGCCTTTGACGGCGGCCATTCGCGAACTTTATGAAGAGACCGGAATGAAGACGGTGACTCTGCTTGCGGAAGCGAGTGACTGGATCAACTACGATCTGCCGCCCGAACTGATCGGTATCGGTTTAAGGGGCAAATATCGTGGGCAGGCGCAGCGCTGGTTCGCTTTCCGTTTCGAAGGCGATGAAAGTGAAATCCAGATCGACCCGCCGCCGACGGGCCACACGGCCGAATTTGATGCCTGGGGCTGGAAGCCGATGGAAAGCCTTCCGGAATTGATCGTACCGTTCAAGCGCGCGGTCTACGAGCAGGTGGTGGCAGAGTTCCGGCACCTCTCCGGCAGATAAATAAAAAGGCGGCCATGGGCCGCCTTTTCCTTGTCCAGTGTCGAAAGCTTATTCCGCTTCGTTGGCGGAATCGGCGTTGAGCTGACCATATTTTTCCACACCGATCTTGCCGAGCAGATCAAGCTGGGTTTCGAGGAAGTCGATATGGCCTTCTTCGTCGATCAGCAGGGCTTCAAACAGCTTCATGGAGACGTAGTCTCCGGCCTCGGAACAGATGTCACGCGACTTCTTGTAGGAGGTGCGTGCGTCGTATTCGCCCGCCAGGTCGGCTTCCAGCACTTCCTTGACGTTCTGGCCGATGCGCAGCGGAGCCAGCGTCTGAAGGTTGGGATGGCCTTCAAGGAAGATGATACGATCGATGATCTTGTCGGCGTGCTGCATCTCTTCGATGGATTCAGCGCGCTCCTTCTTTGCGAGCTTTGTGTAGCCCCAGTCGTTCAGCAGCCGGTAATGAAGCCAATACTGGTTCACTGCACCGAGTTCGAGAAAAAGGGCCTCGTTAAGCCGCTCGATGACTTTTTTGTCGCCTTTCAATGTCCGCTCTCCTGTTCTCTTCATGGAATCGCTTCAGGCGGGACATAAAATCAAAAACATCGGCCTCAGTCGAGTGGCGACGGGCGTGATATTCTTCGGTGGTCTTGATGATCAGATCGACAACGGTCGGGAAACAGCCGCAACAGCGGCCACGTTTTTCCATGGCATGATACACTTTGGCGGGAACGATCAGCTGCCAACAGTCCTCGTCGAGGAGTTCGTTGATGACGTCCCGGATATCGTGATCGGTGATGTAATTGCAGCTGCAAACCAGCATGATGGACTGCCTGTATGACGCAACACGTTGTTTTCGTTCTTAAACCAAAACAGGACACCAAATGTCAAGAAAAACCTCCTTTTGAATCGGAGTGGAATTTCTAGAGTCATTCTAAACTATACAAAAACTGTCGTATTTTCATTGGTTTAGCGAATGGTACTTTCCAGTGTTTCGTGCTCAAGTTTTTGTGCGCGGCAAAATTACGGAAGTAATTATCACGAAAAGTTTACTGACTTGGCTGTCGCCGAAGTGAAGGGTGGCCGATCTCAGGCGAAATATTGCCCGCCATTGGCCGTCATGGTGGAGCCAGTGATGAAGCCGGCCTCGTCGGAAACCAGAAACAGGACGCAGCGGGCGATTTCTTCCGGTTCGCCCAGCCGCCCGACCGGAATTTGCGGGACGATCCGTTCGGCAAGCACTTTTTCCGGTATCGCTCTCACCATCTCGGTACCGATATAGCCGGGGCAGATGGCGTTGACGGTGATGTTGCGGCTGGCGCCTTCCTGGGCGAGCGCCTTGGTGAAGCCGATATCGCCCGCCTTGGAAGCGGAATAGTTGGCTTGCCCCGCCTGACCCTTCTGACCGTTGATCGAGGAAATATTGACGATGCGGCCGAAACCGCGATCGCGCATACCCGGCCAGACGGGGTGCGTCATGTTGAAGACGCCTGTGAGGTTGGTGTCGATCACCTCGCGCCATTGTTGCGGCGACATCTTGTGAAACATCGCATCGCGGGTGATGCCGGCGTTGTTGACGAGAACCTCGACGGGACCGAAGGTCTCTTCCACCTTTGCAATGCCGTCTACGCAGGCGTCATAGTCGCGAACGTCCCATTGAAAAGCAGGGATGCCGGTTTCTTTCTGAAAGGCTTCAGCCCTGTCGGTCGTGAAGGCGTAATTGACGGCGACCCGGTAGCCGGCCGCCTGCAAGGCGCGGGCAATCGCGGCGCCTATGCCGCTTGTCCCGCCGGAAATCAACGTAACCCGGCTCATATCGGCCTCCATGTCCTGAACTGCTTTTGCCGTGCTCAACGGCCACAGAAATACGGCCAATGGGAGGCCGCTTCTACCCTATTGTTCGCCGAACAGGAATTGATTTTTGGAAAGCCGTACAGCCGTTTCAGAGCGCCTCAATGCACATGGCAACACCCATGCCACCACCGATGCAGAGTGTCGCAAGGCCCTTGGACACGTTGCGGCGGCGCATCTCGTAAATAAGGGTGTTGAGGACACGTGCACCGGAAGCACCGATCGGATGGCCGATGGCGATTGCACCACCATTGACGTTGACGATATCAGGATCGAGGCCCAGTTCGCGCACGACCGCACAGGATTGGGCGGCAAAGGCTTCGTTGGCTTCGACAAGGCCGATATCATTGATCGACCAGCCGGCCTTGGCCAGCGCCTTGCGGGAGGCGGGAATGGGGCCGGTGCCCATGATCTGCGGATCAACGCCCGCCGTTGCCCAGGAGGCGATGCGCGCCAGCGGCTTGATGCCGCGTTTTGCCGCTTCCTGTTCCGACATCAAAAGTGTTGCGGCTGCGCCATCATTCAGGCCGGAGGCATTGCCTGCTGTCACCGTGCCTTCCTTGTCGAAGGCGGGGCGAAGCTTCGCCATGGTTTCCAGCGAAGCGCCGGCGCGGATATGTTCGTCCGCATCGATGATGATATCAGCCTTGCGGCCTTTGACCGTGAAGGCGACGATTTCATCGGCGAAACGGCCGGCATTCTGTGCAGCTTCCGCCTTGTTTTGCGATGCGACAGCAAATTGATCCTGTTCATCGCGGGAAAGTTGCCATTGGCGGGCGATGTTCTCGGCAGTGATGCCCATGTGATAACCATAGAATGCGTCGGTCAGGCCGTCTTTCAGCATGGTGTCGATCATCTTGAAATCACCCATTTTCACGCCGCCGCGCAAATGTGCGCAATGGGGCGCCATGGACATGGATTCCTGACCGCCGGCAATGATGATAGCCGCGTCGCCGGTAACGATCTGCTGCATACCGAGGGCGACGGCGCGCAGGCCGGAGCCGCAGAGCTGGTTGAGACCGAAGGCGGTCGCCTCCTGCGGAATGCCGGCTTTCATGGCCGCCTGCCGCGCCGGGTTCTGCCCTTCGCCTGCCGTCAGTACCTGACCGAGAATGACTTCATCGACTTCGTTTGCCGCAACACCCGCGCGTTCCAGCACGGCGTTGATGACGGTTGCCCCCAGCTCGTGGGCGGGTGTGTTGGCGAAGTGGCCATTGAAGGAACCGACGGCGGTGCGCGCGGCGCTGGCAATCACGATTGAAGGCAGGGTCATCTCTATTCTCCTCACATGCGGGCGGAGACTGGCAAAGCTTTCAATACAAGTCAAATGCCGAAAGTTGCTTTAAAAGATGTTGCTAAATCACCCGGGAATCTTGCGAAAAATTGCTGCGCAAAAAACAAACTGTTGCGATGCACAAAACATTTGTCAGAGGGCTCGTTTTGCGCATACACTTTGCGCCGGGAAGAGCACGAAGACCAAAAAAAAGAAAATACCATCATCGCGAGGAGGCGGGCATGGCGAAACACGACGGCGAAACAATCATTAAAAAATACGCCAACCGGCGGCTCTATAATACCGGCACGAGCACCTATGTGACGCTCGATGATCTCGCGCAGATGGTCAAGCGCGGTGAGGACTTCAAGGTTCAGGACGCCAAGTCGTCCGAAGACATCACCCATGCGGTTCTGACGCAGATCATCGTCGAACAGGAGGCCAAAACCGGCAATACGTTGCTGCCGACGGCGTTTCTGCGGCAGTTGATCTCCTATTATGGCGACCAGATGCAGATGGTCGTGCCGACATTTCTCGAACATTCGATGAAGACATTCTCGGACCAGCAGAGCCAGATGCAGGAGCATATGGCCAAGGCGTTCGGCGACGGCTCGCTTGCCCGCAATTTTCAGGCGCCGCTGCAAATGATGGAAGAGCAGATCCGCCGCAATACGGAACTGTTCCGGCAGGCGATGCAGGGTTTTACGCCTTTCGCAATGCCGCAGGCGCCGAAGGAAACCCGCAAGCCGAACGCGTCCGAAATCGACGAGCTGAAGGCGCAGCTGCGCGCATTGCAGCAAAAACTCGATCAGCTCTGATCCTGTTCTGTGCGGGCCGATGCCGGGTTTGATCAACCGCATCGGCTGCTGCGTCGAAGTTTCAGCCTGCCGTTCTTTCCGGCACGCGCAGCAACAGCAGAAATCCAGCTCCCAGGAACAAGATAAGCGTGGCCATGCCGATATGGGCGGAACCGCTTATGTAGGTTGCCATGGAAAATGACAGCGTCGCCATGAAACTCGTGGCGCGTCCGGAAAGCGCATAGATGCCGAAGTAACGGCCCGCTTCTGCAACAGTGATATTGCGGGCGAGATAAGAGCGGGACGATGCCTGGACGGGGCCGAAGGCAAGGCCGATCAAAACGCCATAGAGCAGATAGGCTTTTTCCGCGCCTGTCGCGAAGATGCCGCCATCGTCCGCCGTCGATAATTGTATCCAGCCAAACAGGGTCGAGCCCTTTTCCGTGGAGACGATGCCGAGCGTGGCGAGTAGCAGCAACACCAGGCTGATGAGGATGGTGATGCGCGATCCGAGTTTGTGATCGACCCGCCCGGCGGCAAAACAGCCCGCGATGGCGACGACGTTGAGGAGGATGCCGAAGAGGCCGATTTCCATCGTCGCCCAGCCAAACATGCCGGCGGCAAATGCTCCGCCCAGTATGAGAACACCATTGACGCCATCCTGATAAAGCATGCGCGCGATCAGGAACCGCAAAAGCACGGGGCGGTAGCGCAGCTCGCGGAGCGTGATCTTCAGTTCCCCCAGCCCCGAACGGATTGCTGCCTTGAAAGGCAGGCCTTTTTCGGCGTCCGGGGTCAACAGAAACATCGGCAGAATGAAGATGAGGTACCAGAGCGCGGCGAGCGGGCCGGTTATTCTGGCATCCTCACCGGTTGCCGGGTCGAGACCGAAAAGCGGCTTGATGCCGGCGATGGTCAGCCCGGTCTGTGGGCTTGCGGCCAGAAGCGTCACCACCGCAATCAGCACCACCATGCCGCCGAGATAACCGAGCCCCCAGGCGAGATTGGAGATGCGGCCGACATTTTGCGGGTTGGTCAGTCGCGGCATCATGGAATCGTTGAAGACAATCGAAAACTCCGCCGCGATGGAGGCAAGGATCATGCAGATGATCGGCAGGATAAGCGGTGAGCCCGGCGCTGCAAACCAGAGGAAAAACAGGCTGACGATCTTGATGATGGCAAAAAAGGCGATCCACGGTTTGCGCGCGCCGGATTGATCAGCGATGGAGCCGAGGATGGGTGAGAAGAGGGCGATGATGATCGAGGAGACCGTCGCCATGTTGCTCCATGTCGCCTGCGCGGCAATCGGATCATCGGTAAGACGGGCGACGAAATAAGGCCCGAAAACGAATGTGGTGACGACGGTGAAAAACGGCTGCGCCGCCCAGTCGAACATGACCCAGCCCCAGATGCCGCGTTTGGCAACCACTGTTTCCGCGTTTTGGGAGGGGACAGTCATTCATCGTCCTATCGGATAATCGGGAAGATAGAGTGCGGGATGCCGGTCATCCGCTTGGTTTTTCGCCATCCGGGTCGATAACCCGGATGGCGTTTTTAAGACTGCCGATCAGCGTGCCTGAACGATATCGCCAAGCAACCCCGCCGCCACGGTCAGGCGGGCAAGGTTGGTATCGCCGCTTTCACTGAGCGCGCCCAGCTCGGAGACGATGCGGTTCACCCGCACGCGGTCGGCGGCATACCAGGCCTGAACCGGATCTTTCTCCTTTGCATATTCCGTCAGCGCAGAGATGACGATCCGGCGTCGGGAGGAGGAGATCTGGTCCTGGCTGCGCAGAAGAGCCAGGCTCTCGTAATGATCGGCCGGTGCGATGCGCTGGCTGGCATCCAGCAGGCGTGCCACACGGAAGGTCGAGGAAACGGTGGCATAGCTTTCGGCGGCGCGGGCAAGCGTCGTGCCCGCGCTTTCGGCGATACGCATGATTTCAGGCACATAGACCAGCAGGGAAAGCGTATCCAGCTCTTCCAGAAGGGCGGAAGGAACACCGTCGATTTCCGTGACGCCAAGCTCGCGGCGATATTTCGCCGCTGCCGGCGACAGCGTCTTGATGGCGGTTTTCAGTCGCTCGATCTCGGTCGCCATGTCGCCTGTTGCAGCGCCTGCGCTTCGGGTCTGCAGGTAAAGCCTGCTCGCATCGGAGAAGATGCGGGCGATGGTGGCATAAAGCCCGTTCTGGACTTGCCCACCGATCTTGCCATCAAGCGCGTCGACCTCACTCCACAGACGTTTGAGGCCGAAACCATCTTCGACAATGACGGCCGCCTTGACGACGTCAGCTGCGAGAAGACCGCTTGCATCGCCAAGTTTCTGCACGAAGCCCGGACCACCGCGGTTGACCACGGCGTTGGCGAGCGCGGTTGCAACGATCTCGCGGTGCAGGCGATGCGCCTTGATATCGTCGGCATAGTTCTTCTGCATCTTGGCCGGGAAATAGTCGACCAGCAGATGCTGGAGATAAGGCTCATCCGGCAGCGGGCTCGCCACCAGTGCGTCGAACAGCGTCAACTTGGCATAAGACAGAAGCACACCGATTTCCGGTCGGGTCAGCGGCTTGCCAGAGGCATATCTTTCGCTGAACTCGGCATTATCAGGCAGGGTTTCGACCTTGCGGTTCAACTGCCCGGTCGCCTCCAGTGCGCCCATCAGGCGGCCAAGCTCTTCGCGGTTTGCGAGCCCCAGCCGTTCCGTCAGAGAGATCGCCAGTGATTGCAGGTAGTTGTTGCGCAGCACCAGTTGCGCCACTTCCGGCGTCATGGAGGCAAGAAGCTGATTGCGCTTCGGCATCGTCAGGCGGCCGGTATTGACGGCGGAGGCGAGGGCGATCTTGATGTTGACCTCGACGTCGGAAGAGTTCACCCCGGCCGAGTTGTCGATGGCATCGGAGTTGCAACGTCCGCCCGAAAGCGCATAGGCAATGCGGCCCTTCTGGGTGATGCCCAGATTGGCACCTTCGCCGATGACCTTGGCGCGCAGTTCGGTGGCGTTGACACGGATCGGGTCGTTCGCCCTGTCACCCACCTCGGCATTGGTTTCCACCGCCGCCTTGATATAGGTGCCGATGCCGCCGAACCAGAGGAGATCGGTCGGCGCCTTCAGAATGGCGGTCATGATCTCGAAGGGCGTGGCGACGGATTTGTCGATGCCGATGGCAGCCACGGCTTCCGGCGTCAGCGTCACGGATTTTTCGGAACGCGAGATGATCATCGCACCGGCGGATAGGGCCGAGCGGTCATAATCCTGCCAGCTGGAGCGCGGCAGTTCGAAAAGCCGCTTGCGCTCTGCAAAGGACCTGTCGGTATCGGGGTCCGGATCGATGAAGATGTCGCGGTGATCGAAGGCGGCGATGAGCCTGATCTTTTCCGACAGCAGCATGCCATTGCCGAAGACGTCACCGGACATGTCACCCACACCGGCCACGGTGAACGGCGTGGTCTGGATGTCGGTGTCCATTTCACGGAAATGGCGCTTTACCGTTTCCCATGCGCCGCGTGCGGTGATGCCCATTTTCTTGTGGTCATAACCGGCGGAACCGCCCGATGCGAAGGCATCGTCCAGCCAGAAGCCGGCGTCGTGGGCAAGGCCGTTTGCCGTATCGGAGAATGTCGCCGTCCCCTTGTCGGCAGCAACGACGAAATAGGGGTCGTCACCATCAAGCCGCAGCGTATCGGCAGGCGGTATGATGGCGTCATCGACGATATTGTCGGTGATGGAGAGCAGGGTGCGGATATAGGTCTTGTAGGCCTCGCGGCCGGCATTAAAGACCTCATCGCGGGAGCCGCCGGCGGGAAGGTTCTTCGGGAAGAAACCGCCCTTGGCGCCAACCGGCACGATCACCGCATTCTTGACCTGCTGCGCCTTCACGAGGCCGAGCACTTCGGTGCGGTAATCCTGGCCGCGATCCGACCAGCGCAGACCGCCGCGTGCAACCTTGCCGAAGCGCAGATGCACGCCTTCGACCTCGGTTCCGTAAACGAAGATTTCGCGGAAGGGACGCGGATCAGGCAGGCCGTCCAGGTGTTTCGGATCGAACTTGAACGCCAGGAGGTCTCTTGGCGTGCCGTCGGCATTTTTCTGGAAGTAGTTGGTGCGCAGCGTCGCGTCGATGGCGTTGACGTAACGCCTCAGCGTGCGATCTTCATCGAGATTGGGAACGCCGCTCAGTGCCGCTTCGATCGCCTTGTGTATTTCAGAGAGTTTTTTCAGCCGCTTCTTTTCGTCGACAGACGGGTCGAAGCCAGCCTTGAACAGCGCGAAAATATTGCGGGAAATGGCCGGATATTTGAAGAGCGTTTCGGAGATATGCTCCTGCGAATAAACAATGCCGGTCTGACGAAGATAGCGTGCATAGGCGCGCAAAACGGAGACTTCGCGCACGGACAGACCGCAGGCGAGGATCAGCCGATTGAAGTTGTCATTATCAACCTTGGCCGAAAAGGCGGCAAGGAAGGCCTCCTCGAGTTTCGGCCCGTAATGCGGCAGGTCGAGTGTCGTGCCCGTCGCAACGGATAGCTCCATGTCGTGCAGCACGATGTCGCGCTTTCCGTCATCTGAAACGACCCCGATATCGAAGGTACGTTCGCTGATGACGTTGAAGCCCAGATTTTCCAGCAGCGGCACGCGGCGCGAAAGCGGCAGGTGGCCGTCGCGGTGGAAAATCTTCAGCGACAGCGTGTCGGCGGACTGGCCATCCTGCTGGTAGAATTCAATGCGGACCGGCTCACCATTGGCGGCAGCCAGAATGTCCGGCATGTCGCCGATCGCTTCTTCGGGCGTGAAGGCTTCCTGATAGGCCTGATCGACCTCCAGCACCGGTGCACCCGGTTCGGACAGGGTGACGAGGTGGTCTATCCAGCGTGCCGCAATATCGCTGACGGCGTCTTCCAGCCTGTCC
Source organism: Agrobacterium sp. ST15.16.024 (assembly GCF_027956545.1). NCBI lineage: Bacteria > Pseudomonadati > Pseudomonadota > Alphaproteobacteria > Hyphomicrobiales > Rhizobiaceae > Agrobacterium > Agrobacterium sp. ST15.16.024. The sequence goes on along the minus strand of NZ_JAQKGO010000004.1, from coordinate 248,652 downwards.
TGAGCGATGCGCGGCGTCTTGCCTTCCGTGCGGCCGACGATGAAGTGAACGCGGGCAACGGCGCCTTCCGGGAAGGCGGGATAATAAGCGGAAATATGCCCGTCATAGACCTTGCTCAGATAATCGCCGATCTTCTCGCGGACATAAGAATTGTACTCCTCGCGCGGCACGAAGATAATCGCCGAAACGAACCGGTCGAACCGGTCGATACGGGCGAGGACGCGTACACGCGGCCGGTCGCTCAGTTCCATGATCTGCTCGATGAAGCGGATCAGAAGATCCGTCTCGATCTGGAAGAGATCGTCACGAGGGTAGGCTTCCAGCGTGTTCTGCAGGATGCGGCCGGAGTGGCTGTTCGGATCGAAGCCGAAATGCCGCTCGACATCCGCGACCTTGGCGCGCAGCAGCGGGATCTGCTTGACTGAACGCGTATAGGCAGTCGCCGTGAAAAGGCCAACGATGCGCAATTCGCCGATGACGTTGCCGTCCTCGTCAAAGCGCTTGATGCCGATGTAATCCATATAGGCACGACGGTGCACGATCGATTTTACATTGGCCTTGGTGACGATGAGGAAATCCGGGCCATCAAGGAAGGCAAGGATCTCAGGCGTCGTCGTTACGGCATTCTTGCCGAGGCGCAGCACGCGTACATCCGGATCGCTGAGGCTGCCCAGGCCGACGCCGTCACCGCGTTCGATCTTGGCGTGCTTCCCCTTGCCGGAATAGGTGTAATCCCGCATGCCGAGGAAGGTGAAATTGTCATTGCGAAGCCAGTTGAGGAATTCGACTGCTTCCGTACGCTCGGTCTTGCGCCGCGAGGAGCCGCGCTTGGACAATTCGTCCAGCGCCTCGTCAAGCTTCGCCAGCATCGGCCGCCAGTCACGATAGGCGGATTGCACCTGTGTGAGAACAAAGCGCAGCCGTTCTTCCAGCGTTGCGGCGGCCTGCTGTGTCAGCGGCGCAATATGCAGCTGGATGAGGCTGATATTGTCAGCGGGATCATCCTCGGGTTCTGCAAGGCGGTAACCGGCCTGCGCCTCGTCATCACGCACGAGGATGGGATGCACTGCGAGGTAAAGGCCGCGATAGGTGCTGGTGACCTCACCCATGACAGAATCATAAAGGAAAGGCATGTTGCGGCCGATAATGGTCAGGACCGTTACCGGAATCTCGCGCGGCGAAACACCTTCTACCTGAGCAATGCTGATGTGGGGTGTCTCTCCGGACCAATGCGAAAGCGCCTGGAAACTGTGAGCCGCGCTCGCAGCCAGCATCTCGGCGGAATAATATTCTATATCGTCGGCACTTGCCCTTCCATAAAGAATACCTGGATCAAGAAATTGGACATTTTCGGCAATTGCCTGCTGGCGCGCTTTTTCGATCTGTTTTTCGCGTTTTGGATTATTTCTGTAGCCCATTTGACGTGGATTCCTCCAAAAATCACACTTTAATGTAAAAAAGCATCGTCAATTTACGGATTTTGCCTTTTCAGTCGAATCGGATATTGGCGTGGAATTACGAAGAGTTTAAGAGGCTTTCGTATTTCTTTGGTCGGTAAGTGAAATTTTTTTGCTTCTTTTGCCATGAGGGTCTGTTGCAAAGCATTTGACAGTATTTTAGCGGCTAATTTTTAGGCGGTTATTGAGCCGCCATGTGATGTTGCGGCCACGGTCGAAGCAAATTATTGATTTGCGCCTATTTTTGTGGTACACCAACGACACTGATCCACAGCGTGGCATTTGTGTGCCCAAAAACACCACGAAAGCAACACCTCTTTTGCACGCGGTTTCCGTGACATATCGAGCGTTTACGTTATCGAACCCCGCAAGACGGGAAGGTGTTTTTTTGCGTGCACGGCTGGACCAGTGCGGAGTCACCTGACGGTTCCCCCGTCTCATCAGGGCCTGACCGACCCAACCCCGGCATTGCCGGGTATGTAACAGGGAGTTTTTAGAACGAATGACGACCCAGCAGAAGAAATCTCCAGCACATCACGGTTTCAAGACCGGTGAAGCGATTGTGTATCCCGCTCATGGTGTCGGTACCATTTCTGCAATCGAGGAACAAGAAGTTGCCGGCATGAAGCTTGAGCTTTTTGTCATCGATTTCGAAAAAGACAAGATGCGTCTTAAAGTTCCCGTCGCCAAAGCTGTCAGCATCGGCATGCGCAAGCTTTCCGAAGGCGATTTTGTCGAGCGGGCGCTGAAAGTGGTGCAGGGCAAGGCACGCGTGAAGCGTACCATGTGGTCGCGCCGCGCCCAGGAATATGATGCGAAAATCAATTCCGGCGATCTTATCGCAATCGCGGAAGTGGTGCGCGATCTTTACCGTGCCGAAAATCAGCCGGAGCAGTCCTATTCCGAGCGTCAGCTTTATGAAGCTGCTCTCGATCGCATGGCGCGCGAAATTGCCGCCGTCAACAAGATGTCCGAAACCGAGGCTGTTCGCCTGGTGGAAGTCAACCTTGCCAAAGGCCCCAAGCGTGGCAAGGCTGTTGAAGAGGACGATTCTCAGGACGAAGCCGCTTAACACAAGGCTTCTCCTTTCTAAAAAAACCCGCCGGAATGGCGGGTTTTTTGTTATCCGATTGCAGGATGCGTCTCAAAGGATGCGAATTTTCGTGCCCTTGCGCATATGCGGCAGAATGCGCCGCATGTCTCTGGCGTGCAGGGCGACGCAGCCAGCGGTCGGCTCATATCCCGGGCGGATCAAATGCATGAAGATCGCCGAGCCTCGGTTGCGGCTTCTCGAGGTGATGTTCCAGTCAAGCACCAAGCAAACGTCGTAGAGACCGTCCTTGCGCATCATTTCCTCATGGCTTGGCGCAAACGGCGCCTTGGCCAGCCTGTTGTAATTGGCGTTACGGGGTTCGTCGCACCACAGCATGGACCCGCGCGTCCGCTGCATCGGCAATGTTGTGGTGATGCCGGTATTACGGTCGCCGCGATAAAATCCGTGCAGCAGGCGGGTGAGGGAAATGGGTGATTTGCCGTCTCCCTCGCGTTTCATCGCGGTGCGGCCGTTGCGCCCGATTGCGGCGGGAAAGGTGAGGTGTCCGAGCTGGACAATGGCACGGCTGATTTTTGACGGAGCCGGCCGAACCACGAGCGTTGATGCGCGTTTACGTTGTCTTGGCGAGGGTTTGCTCATGTTTTTCACGAGATTTTGCTTTGCAGGTTATTTAACGTGAAGTCATAGCACTTCGTTATATCATGGCAATGGGTTGACCTTTTACCGGCAAACCGCTGAATTGGCTGATAATTAGAGCGCCGCGCGTCATTATCGATGCATAGCGAATGCTCTAACTCTTTTAAACTAGGCATCGTGCTTCCCTAAAATCGAGCCCGATTTTTTGAGCCGAGGCGCTAAAGTAAGAAAGGCTGAGAATCCGAATGACGGCTCGCACTATCCTTCTGGTGGACGATGACGACGATCTTCGGGAGACGCTGACCGAGCAATTGTCTCCCTATGAGGAATTCTCGCTACTGAGCGGTGCAAATGCCGCGCAGGCGATGCAGACCGCCAAGACCGCCCAGGTTGATCTCCTCATCATGGATGTCGGCCTCCCGGACATGGACGGCCGAGAGGCCGTGAAGCTGTTGCGCAAGGGCGGCTTCAAAGCGCCGATCATCATGCTGACCGGCCATGACACCGATTCCGACACGATCCTCGGGCTTGAAGCAGGCGCCAATGATTACGTGACGAAGCCGTTCCGCTTTGCCGTGCTTCTGGCGCGCATTCGGGCGCAGCTGCGTCAATATGAACAGAGCGAGGATGCGGTTTTCACCGTTGGTCCCTATCAGTTCAAGCCCAGCCAGAAGCTCTTGACGACCGAAGACGGCAAGAAAATCCGGTTGACGGAAAAGGAAGCGGCGATCATCCGTTATCTCTACCGCGCCGGCAGCGCCGTTGTTACCCGCGACGTCCTGCTGGAAGAGGTGTGGGGTTATAATTCCGGTGTAACGACGCATACGCTCGAAACGCATGTGTATCGTCTGCGTCAGAAGATCGAACGCGACCCTTCCAACGCTGAAATTCTGGTCACCGAGAACGGCGGATACAAGATCGTACCCTGAGCAGTGCGCTCTCTAGGTCCCCCATATGTCGCAGTTTAAGGTTCACGCCGCGCGTCCGAAAGGGCGCGCGGCGTTCTAACACCTTGTATTTTGAAGGCTGATATTGGAAAACCGCTATAGTGATGCAGGCGGTTTTCCGGAGTAACGAACGACATGGCCTTGACGGACGATATCATGCTGCTGGGGCAAGTGCCGTTGTTTGCGGGGTTCAGCGACGATCAGTTGCGGCTCATAGCCTTCGGTGCGGAACGCCGCAGGGTATCGGCGGGCCAGACGCTGTTCCGGGAGCATTCGCCGGCGGAATGCGCCTTTGCGGTGACATCAGGCCATTTCGAGCTTTTTACTGCGGGGCGGGACGGCAAACCCGAACTGCAGGCAACACCGGGCAAAGGAGCGCTTCTGTCCGAGCTTGCGCTTTTTACCCTCTGTGAACGGAAGTTCACTGCCGTTGCGGCGGAGGATTCCGAAGTCATCCGGATAACGCGTATCCTGTTTCACCGGCTGGTGGAGGAGTTTCCGGAGGTTGCCGATATCGTGTCGGCACGCATCCGTGACAACATCGCCGCGCTCGCGGCGGGTGCGGCCCGTTTACAGAACCGCTTCGTTTGAGGCCGCCTGGAAAACGCTGCTTCAGAACCGGAAATGGGCCGTAACCGGAACGTGGTCCGATGGCCGGTTCCAGCCGCGTGCCTCCTGCAATATGTCGATTTTTTCGAGCGAGGGGCCGAGATCCTGCGATGACCAGATATGGTCGAGACGCCGGCCACGATTGGCCGCTTCCCAATCCTTGGCGCGGTAGCTCCACCACGTATAGATCTTTTCCGTCTCCGGCACGTTCAGGCGCATCAGATCAAGCCAGTTGCCCTGCTTCATGATATCGAGCATGCCGTCGGTTTCGACAGGCGTGTGGCTGACGATCTTCAGCAGTTGTTTGTGTGACCAGACGTCATTTTCAAACGGTGCGATGTTGAGATCGCCGACAAGGATGGAGGAAGTGCCGGGCACACCATCGGCGCGCAGCGCCTTCATTTCCTCGATGAAATCGAGCTTGTGGCCGAACTTCGGATTGATCGACCGATCCGGCTCGTCGCCACCGGCCGGAACGTAGAAATTGTGCAGCCGCACGCGGCGCGATCCGACCTGAAAAATCGCCGAGATGTGCCGCGCATCGCCAATACCGCAATAGTCCTGCCGGTGGTCTTCGGTCAGCGGAATTTTCGAGGCGATCGCCACACCGTGATAGCCCTTCTGGCCGTGGATGATAACGTGCTCATAACCCAGCGCCTTCAGCGGTTTCATCGGAAACTCGCCATTCGGGCATTTCGTTTCCTGCAGGCAAAGAATGTCGGGTTTGTAACGCACCAGAAACTGCTCAACGATCGGCATTCTCAGCCGGACAGAGTTGATGTTCCAGGTGGTTATCGAAAACGACATACTGTGCTCCGCGTTTGCTGCCCCGAACTCCGCTGTTTCGAGACATGTTTCCGGGGCGCAGGCTTATAACATCGCGATGAAAACGGGAATGTATTTTAGCGGCAAAATGAAAAAGGCGACCGCAAGGCCGCCTTCGAATCGTTTTTCCAAAATAGAGCGTGCTCAGCCGCGCTTGCGCACTTCCTCATAGTTGATGTTGAAGACGCGCTCATCGAGGTTCACGCCCGTCTGCACGTTGAAGATCATGACGGTGGTGTCCTTGTTCTGCGCATCGGTCGTCGTCCATTGCCTGAGATCGAAGGTTTTCGGGTCGAACATCAGGGTGATGGTCGAATCGCCGAAGATGCTCTTGTCGCCCAAAACGATGGTGGTCAGGTCCGATTCTTCCTTCACATCCCGCACCTTCTGGTTGCCGAGGTCGATCTTGTCGGACAGAAGCAGGCTGAGAGGCGTCTTGGACAGCGGATAGAGATCCCATGTCTTCAGCTTCATGTTGCCGATGACGACATTCTTGCCATCGGCGATGACCCGCATGGGTGAGGGGTCTTCATAATTGAAGCGAAGCTTGCCGGGCCGTTCGATGTAAAATTTGCCGCCGGTCTGTTCGCCGCGCGGGCCAAACTGCACAAATTCGCCCATCATGGTTTTGACCGACGAGAAGTGATTGGCGATTTTCTGCGCGGTTGCGCCATTGCCGGCTGCCTGGGCAAAGGCGTCAAGCGGCGACAGGCCCGCCATGACCGCGGCCATGGAAAATGCCGTCAGCACGCCACGCCGCGTCATCCCGTTTTCAGGTGCGCTTGCGGTGGCCGTTTCGCCGGTGGTGAGGTCGTTCATTCTGTTCTCCTTCATCGCAGCGATTGTCCGCATAAAAGGCGGCGGCTTCATGACGTTGGAAGCGTGTAATAACGCTTCTTGGCGCCGCTTGGTTGCGCGAGGCGTCGGGCCTTTGCCTTGTGCATGTCGTTATCCCGAAACCGCTATGCACTTTCGGGGGGCATGCCATTACCGCTCGATGATATCCGCTTCCGTGGGTACGAGGATTTCGCGTTTTCCGGCATGATTGGCGGGGCCGATGATGCCCTCCTGCTCCATGCGCTCGATCAGCGAGGCGGCGCGGTTATAGCCGATGCCGAGACGCCGCTGCACATAGGAGGTGGAGGCTTTTCCGTCCCTCAGCACGACGGCGACAGCCTGGTCATAGGGGTCTTCGGAATCGGAGAAGTTGCCAGTGCCGGCCGGGCCGCTGCCAGCGCCATCCTCGTCGTCTTCCTCGGTGATCGCCTCCAGATATTCCGGCGAGCCTTGTGTCTTCAGATAGGCGACGATTTCCTCCACCTCGTTGTCGGAAACGAAGGGGCCGTGCACGCGCTGGATGCGCCCGCCGCCCGCCATGTAGAGCATGTCGCCCATGCCGAGCAGCTGTTCGGCGCCCTGCTCTCCAAGAATGGTGCGGCTATCGATCTTCGAGGTCACCTGGAAGGAGATACGGGTGGGGAAGTTGGCCTTGATGGTGCCGGTGATGACATCGACGGACGGGCGCTGGGTGGCCATGATGACATGGATGCCGGCGGCGCGCGCCATCTGCGCCAGGCGCTGCACCGCGCCTTCGATGTCTTTGCCCGCTACCATCATCAGGTCGGCCATTTCGTCGATGATGACGACGATATAGGGCAGGGGCTTCAGATCGAACTCTTCCGTCTCGTACATCGCTTCGCCGGTCTGGCGATCGAAGCCGGTCTGCACGGTGCGGGTGAGGATTTCGCCCTTGTCGAGTGCCTGCTGCACGCGGCTGTTAAAGCCGTCGATATTGCGCACGCCGATCTTCGACATCTTCTTGTAGCGTTCCTCCATCTCGCGCACCGTCCATTTCAGGGCCACGACGGCCTTTTTGGGATCCGTGACAACGGGGGAAAGCAGATGCGGAATGCCGTCATAGATGGAGAGTTCGAGCATTTTCGGGTCGATCATGATCAGGCGGCACTGTTCTGGCGACATGCGGTAAAGCAGCGACAGGATCATAGTGTTGATGGCGACCGACTTGCCCGAACCGGTGGTGCCGGCGACGAGAAGATGCGGCATTTTGGCGAGATCGGCGATGACGGGCTCGCCACCGATCGTCTTACCGAGCGCCATTGCGAGCTTGGCCTTGCTGTTTTCGAAATCGCGGCTGCCAATCAGTTCGCGCAGGAACACGGTTTCGCGCGTCTGGTTCGGCAGTTCGATACCGATGGCGTTGCGGCCGGGAACAACCGCGACACGGGCGGCAATCGCGCTCATGGAGCGGGCAATGTCATCCGCGAGGCCGATGACACGTGAGGATTTGATGCCGGGTGCCGGCTCAAGTTCATAGAGCGTGACGACGGGGCCGGGGCGGACATGGATGATTTCGCCCTTGACGCCGAAATCCTCAAGGACCCCTTCCAGCAGGCGAGCATTCTGCTCGAGTACTTCTTCGCTCAGCATATTGTCGCGCACGACATTCTTCGGTTCCGCCAGAAGATGAACGGTGGGCAACTGGAAGCCGTCTGCGGCGATAAACGAGGACTGCGCTTCCCTTGCCACGCGTTCGCTGGGTTTGGGGCGTGCCGAGGCAGCGGTTATTCTGGGCTGCCCGCGTCCGGGTGCCTGTCTTGGGGTGAATTTCTGATCGGCCTCGTCGGCATTGTCGTCATCCGAGAGGATGCCGCTCGGCAGACGGCGTCCATCCGTATCGAAAGACGCTTCGTCATCCATGTCGCCATCATGATCGAGCGCGATGGAGGGAGGCGACATCTGCCGGCGTGATGCGGCGCGTTCCTCGAAAGATGGTTCGGAGCGCTGGTCAAGGCGGTTGATTGCGGTCTTCAGGCGTGAGGGTTCGTTCAGCGTGCCGAATTCATATTCGTTGAAATCGTAGGGATGTTCGAATTCATCGTGCAGGGACTTCGACTTCAGGCCGAACAGGCGGCGTAAGCGCGCCTGCGTGGTGTACCAGTAATGTGTGAGCGCGCCGAAGGCGAGAATGTTGGCGAAGAAGCCCTCACCGTCGTCTTCGTCATCCTCTTCGATCTCACGCGCGGCACGAGCCTTGCTCGCAACCGGCGCCGGTTCTTCCCGTTCGAGTTCGTCGTCCAGGCCGCCGACAACGCCTGCGGCAAACAGCATCAGCCAGGCGGCGGGCGCTGCGAATATGACGCCCAGCACGGTGGCAATGGTGCCGGTTGGGTAAGCGCCGATAAAAAGGGCGGGAAAGCGGAGAATCATGTCGCCGATGACGCCGCCGATGCCGTTTGGCAGCGGCCAGGTGACGGGGGCGGGAAAACAGCCAAGCGAGGCGGCGCAGACGATGGTGCCTGCGACCCAGGCGACGAGGCGTGCGGGTAGCCGGCCGAATTTGCGGCCCGCGATCAGGGTGATTGCCCAGGCGATGACCGGCAGCAAGGAAATGATTGCGGAAAGCCCCAGGAACTGCATGACGATATCGGCGAAGATGGCGCCGCCGTAACCCAGGAGATTGGTGGGCTGGTTCCCCGTGGCGTAGGACAGGCTTGGATCGGCGACATTCCATGTGGCGAGAGCGGCAATGCCCAGCGCGATCGTCGCAAGCAGGGCAAAACCGGCCAGAGCCATGATCTGACGCACGAAAAACGCCGTCAGCACGAAGCGCGTGTGACGACCATCGAATGTCGGAGATTGCATTCTGCCCATGTCCCTGAACCCGTCGTTTTTGTGGTTTCGGCAAGATCCGGCAGTTGACCTGATCCCGGATTGACAGGGAAAACTAACCGCTTGCTGGTTAATGTCGTGTTAACCATGCGGATTTTTGACGTTGCCGGCAGATTTGCGGCAAAGAAAAAGGCCCGTCGAAACGGGCCTTTCTTTTTGGCAAAGGGGATGGAGAACCCCTTTTCAAGATATCAGGAGTGGTAAGCGGCTTCGCCGTGGGTTGCGAGGTCGAGACCTTCGCGTTCTGCTTCCACCGGAACTCTGAGGCCGACGATCACGTCAACGATCTTGTAGAGGATCGCCGAGACGATGGCGCACCAGACGATGGTGATGGCGACGGCGACGAACTGCGTCCAGACCTGCGAGGCAATGGAGAAGTCCGCCTTGCCGGTGCCGCCGAGCAGCGGCGAGGTGAAGATGCCGGTGCCGAGGGCGCCGATGATGCCGCCGATGCCGTGCACGCCGAAGACGTCGGCCGTGTCGTCATAACCGAACTTGTTCTTCACCACGGAGACGAAGAAGTAGCAGATCGGCGAGACGATGAGGCCGAGAACGATGGCACCCATCGGGCCGACAGAGCCGGCAGCAGGCGTGACGGCGACGAGGCCGGCGATCATGCCCGAAGCGGCGCCCAGCATGGAGGCCTTGCCGCGGGTGAAGCTTTCAACCAGCGACCAGGAAACGATGGCGGCAGCCGTTGCGAGGAAGGTGTTCATGGTTGCGAGAACCGCACCGCCGGATGCTTCGAGGTTGGAGCCGGCGTTGAAGCCGAACCAGCCGAACCACAGCATGGCTGCGCCGACCAGCGTCAGCGTCATGGAGTGGGGTGCCATCATGTCCTTGCCGAAGCCGGTGCGCTTGCCGACCATGATCGCGCCGATCAGACCTGCAATACCGGCATTGATGTGAACGACCGTGCCGCCGGCGAAGTCGAGAGCGCCCATGCCGAAGATCAGGCCATTTGCGTCCCAGACCATGTGTGCAATCGGGAAGTAAACGAAGGTGGCCCACAGGATGGTGAAGAGGATGACGGCGGAGAACTTGACGCGTTCCGCAAACGCACCAACGATCAGCGCCGGTGTAATGGCCGCAAAGGTCATCTGGAAGGCGATGAAGGTGTATTCGTAGATCACCACGCCTTCCGAGAAGGTCGCCGAGGTGCTGTCAAGCGAAACGCCGGACAGGAACAGCTTGCCGAAGCCGCCGAAATAGGGACCGGTGCTGCCGCCGAAGGCGAAGGAGTAACCGTAGATCACCCAGACGAGCATCATGACTGCGGCAACGACCGTGCACTGCATGAGAACGGAGAGCATGTTCTTGGTGCGGACAAGGCCGCCGTAAAACAGCGCCAGACCGGGAATGATCATGAACAGCACGAGGATCGTCGCGACATACATGAAGGCTGTGTCGGCTTTTTCCGGAACGGGTGCCGCTGCTGCTGCCGGCGCGGCATCCTGGGCAAAGGCGATGGCCGGGGCCATCAGGGCTGCCATACCGGCGCCCAGCTTGCCGAGTGTTGAAAACTTGTTGAATTGCATAGCGAGAAAACTCCCCTGTCAGCCGTGCTTCAAAGCGCTTCTGTGTTGGTTTCGCCGGTACGGATGCGCACGGCCTGTTCGATAGAGTAGACGAAGATCTTGCCGTCACCGATCTGCCCGGTCTTTGCCGCGGATGCGATCGCCTCGACAGCCTTGTCGACGACGTCGGATGCGACGGCGATCTCGATCTTCAGCTTGGGAAGGAAGCTCACCGCATATTCCGTGCCGCGATAAATCTCGGTATGCCCCTTCTGGCGTCCGTAACCCTTCACTTCGGTCACGGTCAGGCCCTGGATGCCGACGCCGGTGAGCGCTTCGCGCACCTCATCCAGCTTGAACGGCTTGATAATGGCCATCACAATTTTCATCTGGTTTCCCATCCTTTGTTTGTCCTCGGCACGGAGCCGACTCTCCTTGCCGCTGGCAGATCAGTAACAGCGACTGCGGACATACATTCAAAGGGCGTGCCAGTTTTGGATGGGGCGTCTAACTTATTGAAATATAAAACTTATATGACAGGCGTCTGAAAAACGGGCACGAAGACGCGCAGTTTTCGTCTATTAAATGTGCGGTTTTTGAAAAAAGCACATTATTTAATCAGTTGCCCTTTTGCGGATCAGACCTTCCTGTGCCACGGATGCGACCAGTTCACCCTGTCTGGTGAAAATATTGCCACGGGTCAGGCCGCGGGCGCCTGAGGCGCTGGGGCTGTCCTGCGTATAGAGCAGCCAGTCGTCCAGCCGGCAGGGACGGTGGAACCACATGGCATGATCGAGGCTCGCCACCTGAATGGATGGGTCGAAGATCGTCGTGCCATGGGCATAAAGCGAGGTGTCGAGCAGGGTCATGTCCGAGAGATAGGCGAGAATGGCCGATTGCAGGCGCGGATTGTCAGGCACGTCGCCAACGGCGCGGACCCAGATGTCCTGCTGCGGTTCCAGTTTTTCCTTCGAGATATAATGGGTCAGTGAAACCGGTCGTATCTCGATCGGCCGCTTGTTGCTCCAATAGTTCCGGATCGAAGCCGGCGCCTTGGCCAGAAAGGCTGCCTGCATCTGCTCTTCACTCATCAGTTTTTCGGGCGGCGTCACATCAGGCATTTTTATCTGATGGGTAAAACCGTCCTCGAAGATCTGAAACGACGCCGACATGGAAAAAATCGCCTTGCCATGCTGGATGGCGACCACGCGGCGGGTGCAGAAGCTTGCGCCGTCGCGGATACGCTCCACCTGGTAGACGATAGGCACCAGCGGATCGCCGGGGCGCATGAAATAGGAGTGCAGCGAATGCACCTGGCGGTTATCATCCACCGTTCTTTGTGCCGCAATCAGGGCCTGAGCGATGACCTGGCCGCCGAAAACCCGCTGCCAGCCGATTTGCGGGCTTTCGCCGCGAAACAGGTTCTCTTCCAGCTTCTCGAGATCGAGCGTGGCAATGAGATTGACCATCGGGTCTGACGTTTGCGAGGGATGCGACATTTTTTCGACCTGCTCCGGCTGTAGGAAGATGTCACATGGTCTATAGTGCGGCTATGATGCGTGCACAAGATTTGAGGAGAAGCGCGATGCTGGACGTGGTGGTGGCAGGCGGCGGATATGTCGGCCTTTCGGTTGCTGTCGCAATCAAGCAGGCGGCCGGGCACCTCAATGTGCAGGTGATTGAGGCTGCTCCTGATGATGTGTGGAAGAAAGATGTGCGCGCCTCCGCCATTATTGCGGCGGCCACGCGCATGCTTGATGTCTTCGGCATATGGAGCGAAATCGAGCCTGAAGTGCAGCCCATCAACAGGATGATCGTCACCGATTCGAAGACTGCCGATCCGGTTCGCCCGGTGTTTCTGACCTTCGATGGAGCGGTGGAAGAGGGCAGGCCGTTTGCCCATATGGTTCCGAATGTTGCGATGGTCGGGGCGCTGAGGGGCCTGTGCGACCGCCTCGGCATCGAAATCCGCCACGGGCTCAGTGTTTCCGGCTTCACCGCGGGTGCGCAGTCGACGGCAATCAGCCTTTCCGACGGCTCATCTGTTGACGCGCGATTGTTGATTGGCTGCGACGGGGTTCGCTCAGCGCTGAGAGATATGGCCGGCATCAAGACCGTGCAATGGGATTATGACCAGGCCGGTATCGTCACCACTGTCGAACATGAGCGGCCACATGAGGGCTGCGCGGAAGAGCATTTCCTGCCGTCAGGACCTTTCGCCATCCTGCCGCTCAAGGGAAACCGGTCGTCGCTTGTCTGGACCGAACGCAAGGCTGATGCCGACAGGCTGGTGGCCTCCGATGATCTGGTGTTTGAGGAGGAACTCGAGCGCCGGTTCGGCCATAAGCTCGGATCTATCCGCCCCGTCGGCCCCCGCCGGGCCTTTCCGCTGGGTCTGACGCTGGCGCGCTCCTTTGTCGCCCCTCGTTTTGCGCTTGCCGGCGATGCGGCGCATGGCATTCACCCGATCTCGGGGCAGGGTCTCAATCTCGGCTTCAAGGACGTCGCGGCTCTCGCCGAAACCGTGGTCGAGGCCGATCGTCTTGGTCTCGATATAGGCTCTCTCAATGTTCTGGAGCGTTATCAGTCCTGGCGGCGTTTCGATACGTTGCGAATGGGCGTGACGACGGATGTGCTGAACCGGCTTTTCTCCAATGATGTCGGTCCCATCCGCATCATGCGCGATTTCGGTCTTGGCGTGGTCGATCGTTTGCCGGGTCTGAAATCCTATTTCATTGGTCAGGCAGCCGGCACGACGGATGCAAATGCGCCGCGCCTGCTTACCGGCCAGACGCTCTGATCCAGCCCCTTTCGCAGGTTCCGGATCGGCTTTTCCGCGATTGCCGCTTGACAGTCGATTCCGGTATTTTCTGTCTGAAGGTTTTGCCATAAAGCTGAATCCGGCCAAGGACTTATCCGGATTCATAATCTTGTATGGGCCGTGCTTTCACCAACCAGATGTTGCGGAGAACAAAAGCTGAATCACCGTGAGTCAGCGATTCGTATTCGATTCGTTCGCAGACTGTTCTTTGCCATGCCTGATTCCGTTTTCGCCGGATTCTTTTTTCTTGATTAACCGGCTGAATCTGCATGGAAAATTGCGGGAATGAGGCATCTTGCATCAGTTTGCAATCAAGGCCTATTGCCTTTGCGGACGGGCGTTGCCATGTGTGGTGCGCGTGACCACGTCCATGATGGCGGCAGGGCACGGCAAGCAGATGAAGTCGATTCGCGGATAGTACGTTGAATTTTCGCCCCATGATCCTGAGCGGCCGCGGTGTCACGGCCGTTCTCGGCCCCACCAATACCGGCAAGACCCACTACGCGATCGAGCGCATGGTCGCGCATGGCAGCGGTGTTATCGGCCTGCCGCTGCGTCTTCTGGCGCGCGAGGTTTATACCCGCCTGGTGGAGAAGGTGGGTGCGCCGAATGTGGCGCTGATCACCGGCGAAGAAAAAATATCTCCTCCCAAAGCCAAATATTCCGTCTGCACCGTGGAAGCCATGCCGCGCGAGACGACCGCCGCCTTTGTCGCGATCGACGAAGTTCAGCTCGCCGGCGATCTGGAGCGCGGCCATATCTTCACCGACCGTGTGCTGCACCTGCGCGGGCGGGAGGAAACACTGCTTCTGGGTGCCGGCACGATGCGCCCGATCCTCGAAAAGCTGCTGCCGGGAATTACGGTGGTCGAGCGGCCACGCCTGTCGCAACTCTTTTATGCAGGGCAGAAAAAGATTACCCGCCTGCCGCAACGCACGGCAATCGTCGCGTTTTCGGCAGAAGAAGTTTATGCCATCGCCGAGTTGGTGCGCCGCCAGCGCGGCGGCGCGGCCGTGGTTATGGGCGCGCTCTCGCCGCGCACGCGTAACGCCCAGGTCGGGCTCTACCAGTCCGGCGATGTTGAATATCTGGTGGCGACCGACGCCATCGGCATGGGTCTCAACCTCGATGTCGATCATGTCGCCTTTGCGCAGGACCGTAAATTCGACGGTTATCAGTTCCGCAATCTCAATCCCGGCGAAATCGGCCAGATCGCCGGCCGCGCCGGCCGCCATCTTCGCGACGGCACCTTTGGCGTAACGGGGCGCGTCGATCCGTTCGACGACGAGCTGGTGGAGCGGATCGAAACCCATCAATTCGATGCGGTGAAAGTGCTGCAATGGCGGACGAAAAATTTCGATTTTTCCTCCATCGCCAATCTGCGTATGAGCCTTGATGCCGCGCCGACAATCCAGGGACTTTCCCGAGCCTTACCCGCCATCGACCAGCAGGCACTGGAATATCTGTCGCGTTACCCCGAAATCATCGACGTGACGACGAGCGATGCGCGGGTGGAAAAACTCTGGGAGGCCTGCGCGCTTCCCGACTATCGCCGTATCGCGCCAGCCCAGCATGCCGACCTGATCTCGACGCTTTACTTTGACCTCGTGAAACGTGGTGCGGTGAACGAAGATTTCATGGCTGAGCAGGTGCGCCGCGCCGACCGCACGGATGGAGAGATCGATACATTGTCTGCGAGGATTGCGCAGATCAGAACATGGACTTATGTATCGAACCGCCCAGGATGGCTTGCCGATCCGACACACTGGCAAGAAAAGACGCGGGAAATCGAGGATCGATTGTCCGATGCGCTACATGAAAGGTTGACGAAACGCTTTGTTGATCGCAGGACATCTGTGCTCATGAGGCGCCTGAGAGAGAATGCGATGCTTGAAGCTGAAATCAGTGTAAATGGTGATGTCTTCGTAGAAGGACATCACGTCGGCCAATTGGCCGGATTCCGGTTCACGCCGGTGTCGGGAATGGAAGGGCCGGATCAGAAGGCCGTGCAAGGTGCGGCCCAGAAGGCGCTCGCTCTCGAGTACGAGGCGCGTGCAGCGCGTCTGCATGCCAGTGGAAACGGCGATCTCGCTTTGAGCTCCGATGGTCTGGTTCGCTGGTTGGGCGAACCGGTGGCCCGCCTTTCGGCAGGTGATAACATCATGAAGCCGCGGGTGATCCTGCTGGCCGACGAACAGTTGAGCGGCAATGCCCGTGACCACGCGCTGGCGCGCGTCGAACGTTTCGTCAATCATCAGATTGCGACCGTGCTGAAGCCACTGGATGACATTTCGCGCGCCGAAGACCTTCAGGGTCTGGCGAAGGGTCTGGCGTTCCAGCTGGTCGAAAATCTTGGCGTTCTGTTCCGCCGTGACGTCACCGAAGACGTGAAGTCGCTGGATCAGGATGCACGTGCCTCCATGCGCCGCTACGGCGTGCGTTTCGGTGCCTATCACGTCTTCCTGCCTGCACTGCTGAAGCCGGCTCCGGCCGAGCTTGTCACGCTGCTCTGGGCGCTGAAGAATGACGGCCTCGGCAAGCCGGGTTATGGCGATCTCATTCCGGTTCTGGCCGCCGGCCGCACCTCGGTGGTGACCGATCCCGCTTTCGAGCGGATGTTCTACAAGCTTGCCGGTTTCCGTTTCCTTGGAAAGCGCGCCGTTCGTATCGACATTCTCGAGCGCCTGGCCGATCTCATCCGTCCGCTGTTGCAGTGGAAGCCCGGCCAGCAGCCGCGTCCGGAAGGCGCTTATGACGGCCGCCGTTTCACGACGACGACCGCGATGCTTTCCATTCTCGGCGCAACGCTTGACGACATGGAAGAGATCCTCAAGGGTCTTGGTTACCGCGCCGATCAGGTGACGGCGGAAGAGGCGCAGGCCTTCCTCGCCAATCAGGCCGGTGCTGCTGCTCCGGCCACTGCCGATCAGGTGACGGCCGACGAGGAAAGCGCTGAAACCGAGCAGGACGAGCCGGCTTCCGAAGAGCAGGCATCCGAGACGGTGGCTGTTGCGGAAGTCGAAGCCGCTGAAGAAGCGCCGGTTGCGGAAGCTGTCAGCGAGGAGGCTGCTGTCGGCGAAGCCGTACCCGCTGAAAGCGCTGAGGCAACCGAGCCGAAGCCCGTTCTTCTGTGGCGTCCGGGTGGCCGCAATGAAAACCAGCGCGGCGACAACCGTCGTCCCGGCAATCGCGGTCATGGTCGTGAGCAGGGCCGTGAACAGGGAGCGCGCGAGCAGGGCGAGCGTCGTGGCGAAGGCCGTCGTGACAATCGTGACGGTGCAAATCGTGACGGAGCAAATCGCGAAGCTGCCAATCGCGGCGGTGAGGGCGAGCGCAAGCGTGATGGCGGACGCCCTGATCGCGGCAATCGCAATGATCGTCAGGATCGTGGCGAGCGCAAGGACAGGCCTGATCGTAACGACCGCGGCGGAAAGCCGCAGGGTCAGCAGCGTTTCGAAGCCAAGCCACCCCGCAAGGAGAAGCCGATCGATCCGGATTCGCCTTTCGCAAAGCTCGCTGCTCTCAAGGAGCAGCTGAAGAAGTAAGCCCATGGGGAGCAACGAACAGCCACTGGAGAGCACGCGTCAGCGTCTGGACAAGTGGCTGTTCTTTGCCCGCATGGCCAAATCCCGTTCGCTTGCCCAGGGCTACGTTCAGTCGGGTCAGGTCAAGGTCAACGGTGTCACTATTCGCCAGCCCAGCCATACGGTAAAGGCAGGTGACAGGCTCGATATCGGTTTCGAGCGCATGGACAGGGTGCTGGTCGTAAAGTCCGGAGGGGCACGGCGCGGACCCTACGAAGAAGCAAAACTTCTCTATGACGATCTGACGCCGCCCCGCGACCCATCCGACCGGTTTAGTCCGCTGGAGCAGGCGATGCGTGAACCGGGCAGCGGTCGTCCGACAAAAAAAGAGCGCCGGGCGCTCGACAGGTTTCTGTCTGATAGTGACGGAAGCAAAGATTAGAATAAACCTCCCGGCCGGACCCGTTTTTCAGAATTGTTTATCCTTGCTATCTGAAGTCAAAGGCATTACGTCCTTTGCGAAATTGCCCTGTCTGAATTCCGGGCGTCGGCTTGTGTTCCGAAGCCCAAAGACCCGGTCTGCATATTCTGGAGTTCATCATGACATATGTCGTGACCGACAATTGCATCCGCTGCAAATACACCGATTGCGTTGAAGTCTGCCCCGTGGACTGCTTTTACGAGGGTGAAAATTTCCTCGCCATCAATCCTGACGAATGTATCGATTGCGGTGTGTGCGAACCGGAATGTCCCGCCGAGGCGATCAAGCCCGATACAGAGCCGGGTCTCGACAAATGGCTGACGCTCAATGCTGAGTATGCAGCGATCTGGCCGAACATTACGATCAAGCGTGACCCGATGCCGGAAGCCAAGGAAATGGACGGCGTCGCAGGTAAGCTGGAGCTTTATTTCTCCACCGAGCCCGGACAGGGCGACTGATTTTTCAACGATAGGGCGTCTTCTGCGCTGTTATTTTTAAACCCTCGCAGCCCAGGCGCGAGGGCTTTTTGCTGCAGTTCAGCAGGTCATCCGCCGCGGCCGGATTGCAGGGTGGTCGACAGCAGCGTCAAAAGAGCCACGCTGTCTTCCAGGTTCTGCCGCTGGCGGCTTTGCAGTATGGCGGCCTGCAGACGGTTCATTTCGCGGGCGATCGCCGCTGGCTGCCATGTCCGCAACGCCCTTTCGATGATCGGCTTTCGGCGAAAATGGATGTGGCGTCCTAGTGTCTGCATCACCTGCCCGGCCTGCTGCTTTTTCTCGTCCATCTCCGCCCGCATCTGGTCGAGCAGCTGGAATTGCTTGAGGCACCCCTGAAGCACGAGGAAGATCGGCGTCTTAGATGCAACGATCTTCTGGGTGGCGTGGAAAAAGGCGTTCCTGTCGCCTTTCAGGATGGCATCAACGGCATCGTCAGCGGAAACCGTGCTGGCATCGCCGATGATCGCCAGCACGTCTTCTTCTTCAATCACTTCCGCGCCACGGCAATAAAGCGCCAGCTTGCGGATTTCGTTGCGCGACGCGATGCGGTCGCCGCCGAGGGATTCGATCAGCCTTTGCCGTGCGGCGGGCGCGATGCGCAGATTGTCGCTGGAAAGCTCCTGATCGATCAATGCGTTCAACGATCGCGCATCGTCCGCATAACACGGGATCGCGG
Source organism: Agrobacterium sp. ST15.16.024 (assembly GCF_027956545.1). Classification (NCBI taxonomy): domain Bacteria; kingdom Pseudomonadati; phylum Pseudomonadota; class Alphaproteobacteria; order Hyphomicrobiales; family Rhizobiaceae; genus Agrobacterium; species Agrobacterium sp. ST15.16.024. The sequence continues at coordinate 229,918 of NZ_JAQKGO010000004.1, read as the reverse complement.
CGATTGAGCGCGCGGGTTCCGCGATCTTGCGCAGCCCCGTGCCCTTCTTGATATCGCCAGCCTCTATGATCAGGAAGCTTGCCTCAGGCGGAGTCTCGGCCAAAATCTGGAGCGCGTCCACCAGCGCTTTTTCGGCCGCCGCACCCTTTACCCAAACGAGTTTCTCACCACCGAAAAGGCCGATGGCGTTCACCTCATCGAGAAGGCGACCGGGATCGCCCTGCAGATCGGATGCGGTCAACTTCAGTGATGCGAAGGCGTCATCGGGATCGATGCCGGTCTTTTTGGCGATGAGGCTTGCCCGCTCCGACACAAGGCCGCGATCCGGACCATAGAGCACGAAAACGCGAAAGCGCTCCGCCGGATTTTCGGCGAAGCGCTCAAACTCATGCGATTTTATCTCCGCCACGGCCGCGCTTCTCAGCGGCCGAGGGTGGCGGCAATATCGGTGCGGATGATTTCAGCCAGTTCCCGGGCCGCCCGGTTTTCGGCGTCGCGGGTCGCCCTGATCTTGGCGAATTCCTGCTGCGGCAGGTCCACCTGTGCCGTCACGTTGCGGCGTGCGGAGCGCAGGATCTGGCCATCGGAAATACGCGTCAGGACATATTGACCGCTCATCACCACGCGGCCGGGATAAGGGCCGTCATAGTTGTTGTTGGTGCGGGTCGTCAGGTCGTAATTCTCGACCTCCGTGGAGGTGGCGCTCGAGCTTACGGAAATCTTTACATTATACTGCGCCGTGGCCGGTTCACCCGCGCCGCCGGCCATCAGGAAGATCAGCTGGTTGCGGACTTCCTGTCCAACCCTGCCACCAACCTCGGAGACACTGACGGCTGCCAGCCTCTCCTTGGTTCCGGAGGCCTCGCCATAAAGCGGGCGCACCTGGCAGCCCGCCAGAAGACCAGCCATCATCACGACGGAAATTGCTGCCGCGACGCGGCTCCATCTCGAAAAAACGTCAGACAACAATGTTCACAATCCTCTGAGGAACCACGATGACTTTCTTGGGCTCGCCACCGGCAAGAATAGATTTGACGGCATCCAGAGCAAGGGCAGCCGCACGGACCGCATCTTGATCCGCATCGCGCGCGATTGTCAATTCACCGCGCTTCTTGCCGTTGACCTGCACCGGCATGACCACGTCATTTTCCTCGACCAGCGAGGCAACGAAGACCGGCCATGGCGTCTGGGCCACGAGACCCTCATTGCCCAGCGCCGACCAGCACTCTTCCGCCAGATGCGGTGTCATGGGGGCGATGATACGAATGAGGATTTCAACGGCGTCACGCGCCGCTGCCTTGGCGTCGTCAGACTTGCCGCCTGCCGCGACGTCCGCAAGCGGTCCAGCCAGGGCATTGACGAGCTCGTAGATGCGGGCGATCGCCTTGTTGAAGGCGAGCTTGTCCAGATCGTCCTGAACGGCCTTCAGCGTCTTGTGGGCGGCCTTGGAGGCTGTCAACCCTTCGCCCTCGGTCGCCGGCTTCGGCTTGACGTTCTTCAGCTCCCCGGCAACTTCGCCGATGATGCGCCAGACGCGCTGGACGAAGCGGTTTGCACCCTCCACCCCGGCTTCGGACCAGATGACGTCGCGATCCGGCGGAGAGTCCGACAGAACGAAGAAACGTGCGGTATCCGCCCCATAGGATGCGATGATATCGTCCGGGTCGACCACGTTCTTCTTGGACTTCGACATCTTCTCGATGGAGCCGATCTTCACTTCCGCGCCGGAAGACAGGAGGAATGCCCGGCGTGCGCCTTCCGTCTCTTCGATGCGCAGGTCCGCGGGGGCTATCCATTCGCGGCTCATGCCTTCGCCGTGGCTATAGGTTTCGTGAACCACCATGCCCTGCGTAAACAGACCCTTGAAGGGCTCCTTGACGCCGACATGGCCGGTCTCGCGCATGGCGCGGGTGAAGAAGCGCGAATAGAGCAGGTGCAGGATGGCATGCTCGATGCCGCCAATATATTGATCGACCGGCAGCCAGTGATTGGCAACTTTCGGGTCGGTCGGCTGGTCTTCCCACGGCGCTGTAAAGCGGGTGTAATACCAGCTGGAATCGACGAAGGTGTCCATCGTGTCGGTTTCGCGCCGCGCATCATGGCCGCATTGGGGGCAGGAAACATGACGCCATGTGGGGTGGCGATCCAGAGGGTTGCCGGGCACGTCGAAAGTGACATCGTCGGGCAGCTTGACCGGCAGATCCTTTTTCGGAACCGGAACCACGCCGCAGACTTCGCAGTGAATAACCGGGATCGGGCAACCCCAGTAACGCTGGCGGGAAATGCCCCAGTCGCGCAGGCGGAAATTGACCTTGCGTTCGGCCTGCGGCGCATTCCCCAGCATCTCGGCGGACAGCTTCTGCACGACGGCTTCGAAGGCGTCGGCCGTCTTCATGCCGTTCAGGAAGCCGGAATTGATCATCACGCCATCATCGGTGAAGGCGGTGTCTTCAACGGTAAAGCTTGCGGCGTCGGGACCTTCGGGTGCGACGACGGCCACGACCGGCAGGCCGTATTTGCGGGCGAAGTCCAGATCGCGCTGGTCACCCGAGGGGCAGCCGAAGATTGCGCCGGTGCCGTAATCCATCAAGACGAAATTGGCGACATAGACGGGCAGTTCCCAGCTGGGATCCAGCGGGTGAACGACCTTGACGCCGGTGTCGATGCCCTTCTTTTCAGCGGTTTCAAGCGCTGCCAGAGAGGTGCCATGGCGGCGGCATTCGTCGCAGAACGCGGCAATATCAGGGTTCTTCGCCGACAGTTCCTTTGCCAGCGGATGGTCGGCGGCGATCGCCAGAAAGGAGGCGCCGAACAGGGTGTCGGGACGCGTTGTATAAACGGTGATGTCGGAAAAACCTTCCGGCGCCGTCTTAGTGACGGTCTGCCAGCGCAGCGACAGGCCTTCGGAACGGCCGATCCAGTTCTTCTGCATCAGGCGCACTTTTTCCGGCCACTGGTCCAGTTCATCCAGTTCGTCCAGCAGGTCCTGGCTGAAATCAGTGATGCGGAAGAACCATTGCGTCAGTTCGCGCTGTTCGACCAGTGCGCCGGAGCGCCAGCCGCGGCCGTCGATCACCTGCTCATTGGCCAGAACCGTGTGGTCGACCGGGTCCCAGTTGACCTTGGACTGCTTGCGGTAAACCAGGCCCTTTTCCATGAAATCGACAAACAGCGCCTGCTGACGATGGTAATATTCCACATCGCAGGTTGCGAATTCACGGGTCCAGTCCAGTGACAGGCCCATGGATTTCAGCTGGCCGCGCATGGTGGCGATGTTCTGGTAGGTCCAGTCCTTGGGGTGGACCTTGTTCTGCATGGCTGCGTTTTCCGCAGGCATGCCGAAGGCATCCCAGCCCATCGGGTGCAGAACGTTGAAGCCACGCGCGCGCTTGTAACGCGCAACCACATCACCCATCGCGTAGTTGCGGACATGGCCCATATGGATGCGTCCCGAGGGATAGGGAAACATCTCCAGAACGTAATACTTCTCGCGCGGATCGCTGTTATCGGTGACGAAAACCTTGTCTTCGTTCCATTTTTGCTGCCAGCGCGGCTCGGCGTCGCGAGGATTGTAACGTTCGATGGCCATTGTCTAAAATTCCGGGTATCGAGGGGAAAAATTTGCGCTGACCTTCACCATGAAACGACCGGGGCGTCAAGTTTGGCGGGGCATTCGGGCGTTCAATCTTGGTCAGCGTGCCTCAAATGGTGCTAAAGGTGCTTGGCATCAAGGTAATCGGCGTCTAGTTAGCGGTTCGAACGGTTTAAAAAAGGTCTTGTGATGGAAATCGAAGCACGTCTTGAAGATGTCAGGCAGCGCATTGCGGATGTTGCGGAAAAATCCGGTCGCAAGGCGACGGATGTTGCCCTGGTTGCTGTATCGAAGACATTCGACGCAGAAGCGATCCAGCCCATCATCGATGCCGGCCAGCGCGCGTTTGGCGAAAACCGCGTGCAGGAAGCACAGGGCAAGTGGCCTGCCCTCAAGGAGAAGACATCTGATATCGAGCTGCATCTGATCGGCCCGCTGCAATCCAACAAGGCGGCGGATGCGGTGGCGCTGTTTGACGTCGTGCAGAGTATCGACCGGGAAAAGATCGCCCGCGCGCTTGCCGAAGAATGTGCCATACAGGACCGCAGCCTGCGATTTTATGTGCAGGTCAACACCGGCCTCGAGCCGCAGAAGGCCGGCATCGACCCGCGTGAAACCGTTGCCTTCGTAGCTTTTTGCCGCGACGAGTTGAAATTGCCGGTCGAGGGATTGATGTGCATTCCGCCGGCAGAAGAAAATCCCGGGCCGCATTTTGCGCTTCTGGCCAAGCTTGCCGGGCAATGCGGCCTTGAGAAGCTTTCCATGGGCATGTCCGGCGATTTTGAAACCGCCGTCGAGTTCGGCGCCACCAGCGTTCGGGTGGGCTCGGCGATCTTCGGCAGCCGGTAAAATCCTTAAAAATAAAAAACCCGGCGCTGCGGCCGGGTTTCAAATGTCGGAAAGACTTCGATCAGTATTGATCGTCCTCGTCTTCGTCCTTCGGTGCAGACTTCAGCGAGGAGAGCTTCTTGAACACGGCGTCGGCGTCGATCTGCTCTTCTTCCTCACGCTGGAAGTTGTAATCCAGACCTTCCGTCGCCGTTGCCGGCTGCAGTGTGTTGCCAAGCTCTTCGGCTGTTGGCAGCGGACGGCCGCGCGAAGCGCGTTCGACTTCAAGATCAAGATCGATCTGGCTGCAAAGGCCGAGCGTTACCGGATCCATCGGCGTCAGGTTGGCCGAGTTCCAATGGGTGCGGTCGCGAATCTGCTCGATGGTGGATTTGGTGGTGCCGACGAGGCGCGAAATCTGCGCGTCCTTCAGTTCCGGATGGTTACGAACCAGCCAGAGAATGGCGTTCGGACGGTCCTGGCGCTTGGAAACCGGCGTATAACGCGGGCCACGGCGCTTGGATTCCGGCACGCGCACCTTCGGCTCGGAAAGCTTGAGCTTGTGGTTGGGGTTGCCTTCGGCGCGGGCGATCTCGTCGCGGGAAAGCTGTCCCGTCGCGATCGGATCGAGACCCTTGATGCCCTGTGCGGCTTCACCGTCGGCAATCGCCTTGACTTCCAGCGGATGCAATTTGCAGAACGTGGCTATCTGGTCGAACGACAGCGCGGTGTTGTCAACCAGCCATACAGCAGTTGCCTTTGGCATGAGCAATTGTTGAGCCATAGATACAGTCCTTCTGTCCGTCCGCGCCGGTGTCGCGGGCGTGGTATCAACCACTGAATTTCCGGGATATGACGGCTCTATAGCGGCATTGCATCAGAATTGCAATTCTTTGCGAAACAAATGACCTTTGTCTAATTGCCGTGTGCATTTGAACTGCTATGAATTCAACACATGCCTGAGGTGGGAGTCTCAAGGCGCGCTCATAACAGGACATACTTGGTTTCAGGAGGAGTTTATGTCTGCCAAAATCTACCCGGTGCTCAAATCGGCGAAAGCCCGCACGCTCATCGATAATGAGCGGTACCAGAAATGGTATCAGGAGAGCGTCGAGGATCCGGAAAAATTCTGGGACAAGCACGGCCGGCGGATCGACTGGTTCAAGCCCTATACCAAGGTGAAGAACACCTCCTTCAAGGGACGTGTACCGATCAAGTGGTTCGAGGATGGCCTGACGAACGTCTCCTACAACTGTATCGACAGGCATCTGAAGACGCATGGCGAGCGTACGGCGATCATCTGGGAAGGCGACAATCCCTATATCGACAAGAAGATCACCTATAACCAGCTCTATGATTATGTCTGCCGTCTGGCCAATGTGCTGAAGAAGCACGGCGTCAAGAAGGGTGACCGCGTCACCATCTACATGCCGATGATCCCCGAGGCAGCCTATGCCATGCTCGCCTGCGCCCGCATCGGTGCCGTGCATTCCGTCGTTTTTGGCGGCTTCTCGCCGGAAGCGCTGGCCGGCCGTATCGTCGACTGCGAATCAACCTTCGTCATCACCTGCGATGAAGGCGTGCGCGGCGGCAAGCCGATCCCGCTCAAGGAAAATACCGACAAGGCGATCGATATCGCCGCCAAGCAATATGTCATCGTCAACAAGGTTCTTGTTGTGCGCCGCACCGGCGGCAAGACCGGATGGGCGCCGGGCCGCGATATCTGGTACCATCAGGAAATCGCCACGGTGAAACCGGATTGCCCGCCGGCGAAGATGCGGGCGGAAGATCCGCTGTTCATCCTCTACACATCGGGTTCCACCGGCAAGCCGAAGGGCGTTCTGCACACGACGGGTGGTTACCTCGTCTATACGTCGATGACGCATGAATATGTGTTCGACTACAAGGATGGCGAGGTCTTCTGGTGCACGGCGGATGTCGGTTGGGTTACCGGCCATTCCTACATCGTCTACGGGCCGCTTGCGAATTGTGCGACGACGCTGATGTTCGAAGGCGTTCCCAACTTCCCGGATCAGGGTCGTTTCTGGGAAGTCATCGACAAGCACAAGGTCAATATATTCTATACCGCACCGACGGCGCTCCGGTCGCTGATGGGGGCGGGCGACCAGTTCGTCACACGTTCGTCGCGCGACAGCCTGCGGCTGCTTGGAACGGTCGGCGAGCCGATCAATCCGGAGGCATGGGAGTGGTATTACCATGTGGTCGGTGAGGACAAGAGCCCGATCGTCGACACCTGGTGGCAGACGGAAACGGGTGGCATTCTGATATCGCCGCTGCCGGGGGCGACCGATCTGAAACCGGGTTCGGCGACACGGCCATTCTTCGGCGTGCAGCCGCAGCTTGTCGATGCTGAAGGCAATGTGCTGGAAGGGCCGGCCGACGGCAATCTCTGCATCACCGACAGCTGGCCTGGCCAGTCACGGTCGGTTTATGGCGATCACCAGCGCTTTGTCGATACCTACTTCTCGACCTACAAGGGCAAGTATTTCACCGGCGATGGCTGCCGGCGTGACGAGGACGGTTATTACTGGATCACCGGTCGTGTCGATGACGTGCTGAACGTCTCCGGCCACCGCCTCGGTACCGCCGAAGTCGAATCCGCGCTGGTGTCGCATCACCTCGTTTCGGAAGCGGCCGTGGTCGGTTATCCGCATCCCATCAAGGGACAGGGCATTTATTGCTATGTCACGCTGATGGCGGGGCAGAATGGCGATTATGCGCTGCGCGAAGAGCTAGTGAAGCATGTGCGCAACGAGATCGGGCCGGTTGCAACGCCGGACAAGATCCAGTTCGCGCCTGGCCTGCCCAAGACCCGCTCCGGCAAGATCATGCGTCGTATTCTGCGCAAGATCGCCGAGGATGATTTTGGTGCGCTTGGGGATACATCGACGCTTGCCGATCCGGCGGTGGTGGAAGACCTCATCGCCAACCGCCAGAACCGCACGGCGTCCTGATTTTCCGGAAAGGCTGCTTCGGCAGCCTTTTTCTTTCCGGAAACGAAAACACCCGGAAGCGAACTTCCGGGTGTTTCTTATTCAGTACAGACAGGCTTACTGGCCGCGGATTTTCTTCAGGTCGGCCAGAACGGCGTCAACAACGTCCGCACCGATTTCAGCCTTGTGCTTTTCGTAAACGACCATCGACTTCTCGCGGATACGCGCCTGCTCTTCCGGAGACAGCGAGTTGACCTCGAGACCGGCAGCCTTGATCTTTTCCAGCGACTTCTGGTTCAGTTCACGGATGACCTTGCGCTCTTCGTCGCGGCCGACGACTGCGCATTCACGCAGGGCCGTCTGTTCTTCGGGCGTGTAGCTGTCGAAGATCGGCTTGGAGAAAAGGAAGAGGAACGGCGTGTAAGCGTGGTTCGTCTCGGTGATGTACTTCTGCACCTCGTAGAACTTGGAGGTGTCGATCGTCACATAGGGGTTTTCCTGCGCGTCGATCGCGTTGGTTTCAAGCGCCGAGAAGACTTCGCCGAAAGCCATCGGCGTCGCGTTGGCGCCGAGGTTCTGGAAGGTGTCGAGGAAGATGTTGTTCTGCATCACGCGGACCTTGAGGCCCGAGAAATCTTCCCACTTGTTCACGGCATGCTTGGAGTTCGACAGGTTGCGGAAGCCGTTTTCCCAGTAGGCCAGGTTTACGAGGCCCTGTTCTTCCAGCTTCTTGTTCATCATGTCGCCGAAAGCGCCGTCCATGACCGCGTCAGCTTCCTTGTCGTTCGCAAAGAGGAACGGCAGGTCGAAGACGCCGAGCGACGGGATGAGACCGACGAGCGGCGACGAGGACGTCACGACGGCTTCCTGAACGCCGGAGCGCAGGGCCTGCGTTGCCTGAAGGTCACCGCCGAGAGCGCCGCCCCAGAATGCCGTCAGCTTCAGCTTGCCGCCCGACTTGTCGTCGAGGCAGGCCTGCATGGCCTTGATGCCGTTGCCGACCGGGTGATCCTGGTTGATGCCGTTTGAAACGCGGATGTTACGGCTGTTGAATTCGGCCATTGCCGGAGCAGCGGCGCCTACGGCGAAAGCGATGGCCGTGGTGGTCAGAAGAAGCTTTCTCATAATATCCTCCCTTGGATTGTGTTCGAGAAATTAACGAAGGTACTGCAACGGAACCATGACGATGTCGGGGAAAATCACCAGCAGCGCCAGGACGATGGTTTCGGCAACGAGGAACGGCCACACGCCGATCGTGACCTTGCCGAGCGGGATGCGGCCGACGCCGCTGACGACGTTGAGAACCACGCCGACAGGAGGGGTAATCAGGCCGATGGCGTTGTTGATAATGAAGAGAACGCCGAAATAGACCGGGTCGATGCCCGCCTGCTTGATGATGGGCATCAGAACAGGCGTGAGGATCAGGATGGTCGGCGTCAGGTCGAGCGCGGTGCCGACGATGAAGACCAGCACCATGATGACGACCATCAGCAGCATCGGACGATCGATCAGCGGCTCGATATAGCTTGCGACTTCGTTCGGAATGTTCGCTGCCGTGATGAGCCATGCGGAGACGAGCGCTGCGCAGACGAGGAACATGATGATCGAGGTGCTTTTGGCGGCGCGCAGAAGCACATGGAAGAGATCCGCCGGCTTCAGTTCGCGGTAGATCACCATGCCGACGAAAAGCGCGTAAGCGGCTGCCACGACGGCGGCTTCCGTCGGCGTCATGATGCCGGCCTTGATGCCGCCCAGAATGATGACGGGCATGCCCAGCGCCCAGCCGGCACGCGCGGTGGCGACGAGACGTTCCTTGGCGGTGGTTTTCGGCAGCGGCTTGATGTTGTCCTTGCGCACCACGATCAGCCAGGCGACGATCAGCGAAATACCCATCAGAATGCCGGGAACGATACCTGCAAGAAACAGCTGGGTGATCGAGACGTTGGCGGCGACACCGAAAACGATGAAGGCCATGGACGGCGGAATGACCGGGGCGATGATGCCGCCTGCGGCGATGAGGCCACCGGAGCGCGGAATATTGTACCCGGCCTTGGCCATCATCGGGATGAGGATTGCGGCGAGAGCTGCGGTATCAGCTGCTGCCGAGCCGGAGATGCTGGCCATGATGATGGCTGCGACGATGGCAACGATGCCGAGGCCGCCCCTGATATGGCCGACGCAGGCAATGGCGAAATCAATGATGCGGCGCGACAGGCCGCCGGAATTCATCAGTTCGCCAGCCAGAATGAAGAAGGGAATGGCGAGCAGCGTGAAGGTGTCGGCGCCCGAAATCATGTTTTGGGCGATGATCGCGGTGTTGAACATGCCCATGTACCACATGAGCACGACGCCGCAGAACATCAGCGAGAAAGCGACGGGAACGCCAATCGCCATGGCTCCCAGAAGAGAGCCGATAAAAACGAGAAGGGTCATGGTATCAGCGCTCCGAAAGCTGTTCGATCGTCAGGTTCTCGCCCGCAAACTGGGCGATTTCGTCTTCTGTGACGCGGCCCGTCAAAAGACGGTACAGGCGTTCCAGTGCGATGATGAACATCAGGCCGCCGGTGAACATGCCGATGCCATAGACCCAGATCATCGACAGCTTGGTAACCGGTGCATGCATGCTGGCGTTGATGCCTGACTGCTTCCAGGTTCCCCAGAAGAAGATGGCGGAACAGGCCAGAATGATGATGTTCGACGCGATCATGCAGACGATGCGGGCACGGCGGGAGAGGAACATCACGAGCGTTTCGATGCCCATGTGACTGTTCTCACGAAATGTCAGCACCGCGCCGATGAAGGTCAGCCAGACGAAGAAATAACGCGACAGTTCTTCCGAGACGTTGATGCCGGAATTCATCGTGTAACGCATGACGACGTTGACGAAGACCATGATCGACATGCCGGCGAGCAGCAGGACGAGAATGATTTCGAGAATCCGGTAAAAGAGATTGATGGTCTTTGGCATTTTCCCCTCCCGAAGAAACATCTGGAGCATTTTCGGCGAAGGATCGCCGTCAATGCGCCACCTATTGGTTTTTGCAATTCCGGAGGCAAAACCGCGATGCGGTTTTGCTGAATTGCTTAGAGCAACCCACGTTTCGCCAGGTTGCGCATCAAGGCCACGGTGCCGAATGTCCATTCAGGGCATTCATCCGTCGTCGTGACCCAGTTGATCAACTTGCCGAGCTTGGGCGTGGAGATTTCGACACGGTCGCCCTTGGCGTGGGTGAAGCCGAGACCCGGGCCATGGCGGTCCTTGACCGGCGCGAACATCGTGCCAAGGAAAAAGACGGCGCCATCTGGATATTGATGGTTGCGGTTCAAGAGCTGAGACGCGAGGTTTTCCGGCGTGCGGCTGATTGCCTGCATCGCGCTGACGCCCGTCATGGTGAAACCGTCTTCACCTTCGACCAGAAGCGAGATCTGCGACTGCTTCACGTCTTCAATTGTGAAGTTGCCGTCGAACAGGCGGATGAAAGGCCCAATCGCGCAGGAAGCGTTGTTGTCCTTCGCCTTGCTGAGGAGCAGGGCGGAACGGCCTTCGAAATCGCGCAGGTTGACGTCGTTGCCGAGGGTTGCGCCGACAATGCGGCCGTCGGAGGTGATGGCGAGCACCACTTCCGGCTCCGGGTTGTTCCATTGCGATTTCGGGTGAACGCCGATCAGTGCGCCGCAGCCGACCGAAGCCATGGCCTGCGCCTTGGAGAATATTTCCGCATCCGGGCCGATACCCACTTCCAGATATTGCGACCAGAGGCCCATTTCCTGGAGCAGTTTCTTGACCTCGGCGGCCTTTTCGGAGCCGGCCTCAAGTCCGCGTAGATTGTCGCCGAGAACCGGCGCCAGCCGTCCGCGGATTTCCTGTGCGCGAAGCGGGTCGCCCTTGGCCTGCTCTTCGATCACGCGTTCCAGCATGCTGTCGGCGAAGGTGACGCCGGCGGCCTTGACGGCCTGAATGTCGTTGGGCGCAAGAAGTTCGCCGGCGGAGCCGTCCAGAAAGGCTTCGAACGCACCCAGCGCCACGAACGTACCGGTGTCGGCAAGCCGCTCCACCAGATCCGTCTTTTCCAGAAGTTCCGACATGGTGGGGGAGATGGAGGTGAGGTCATAAAGCACGCCGCCCTTGAGCAGGACGGGGCAGGGGCCGCCTTCGCTTTTCGACCAGACGCGGCCAACGAGCAAAGCGTTTTCATAATCCTCAGGCAAAATTGCGGTAGCGTCGATGGACCTTGCGCCGGTCATATATGTCCTCCCCTTTCAGCCTTCCGACAGGCCGCCTCCTGCGGTCTTATTGTCTGGATGTCTGACAACCTAATCTCATTCTTCTTAGTATGACTTTTCCAACGAGTCTAGCGGTCTCGCCGACAAAATTATCGTCTTTTGTTGCTGGATATCCGCAAAGCCCGGAAACCTGTCCTATAGCTTTACGATTCACGCATTTATTCTTCTATTCAGAAGATATCCAGTTCGAGATTGACCCGGCTTGCGGCACCGATCAGGTGCTTGCGCATGGCGTTTTTGGCGGCGGTCGCATCGGCCTTCTCGACGGCTTCATAGATTGCCACATGTTCGGCGATCGTCACCTCGAGAATCTCACCAAAAACCGCGCGGGAGAAAGCGATGTTGATGGCCGAGCTGATGCGTTCCGCGATGAAGCCGAGGAACATCAGGAAATATTCGTTCTGGGTTGCCTCCGCTAGAATGCGGTGAAAGTCGAGATCGGCGGCAACACCTTCCGTCGACCAGTCGTCAGCGGTCTTCATCTTTTCCAGCGCCGCGGCCAGCCGCGCCAGCTGCTGCGGGCTGCGGTGCAATGCTGCGAGCCCCGCCGCCTCGATTTCGAGCGGCATGCGAAGCTGGAAGAGATCGCGGAAGTTCTCCGGGTCGTTGAGACGGGAGCGCTCAATGCGGATGGACAGCCTCTGCCGGGGATCGGTGACGAATGCACCCACGCCCTGGCGGGTTTCGACGAAACCTTCATTGCGCAACTGCGCGATCGCTTCGCGAATGACCGAGCGGCTGACGCCGAAGGTTTTCGCCAGAACATGTTCCGTTGGCAACCTGTCTCCCGGCCCGAGTTTCGAATCATTGATCTCGCGTGCGATCTCTGCGGCAATCCGGCCGGGCAGATGGTCGTTGCGATGTATCTGATTGAACTCCAGCGTCATGATTGCTCCCGTTCCGCAGAAACGATTGGTTCATTTTACCCGCTGCAGGCGACTTCCTCCTTCGCCGTCAGCGGGTTTTAAAGGGCGGCGAACTCAGCCGCCCTTGCCATTCTTCGATTAGCTATCCGGTTGCAGGCTTATCTGGCAACCGGGATTCATCCGCAAATCGGGGTCGAAGGCATTTTTCAAACCCGTGATCATCCGGCGCTGCACATCCGATAGCCGGCTTTCGAAATCGGAGCGTTTCAGGCGGCCGATGCCGTGCTCGGCACTGATGCTGCCGACGTAACGGTCGAGGACCTCGTTAACGAGCGTCTTGGACTTGTAGATGAACGCCTCACGCTCCTCCGGTGTCGCACCATTGGGCGGCAGGACGTTGAGATGGACGTTGCCGTCGCCGACATGGCCATAGGAAACCGCAAGGCATTCCGGCAGCTTTTCCGCCAGTTCGGCTTCCGCCTCGGCCACGAAAGCCGAAAGTTTCGAAAGCGGCACCGAAATGTCGGTACGCATATGGCTGCCGCGCAGCGCCTGACCCTCGTTCATGCCCTCACGGAAAAGCCACAGCGACTGCGCCTGCGCCCGCGAGGAGGCGATGACGCCGTCCAGTACCAGACCGTCTTCCATGACGCCCTCAAGGAAGCGGCCCATCAGATCGGCGGTATCCACCAGACCGGAGCCGGAAATTTCCATCAGCACATAGGCCGGGTAATCGCCGGCGATCGGCATCTTGAGGTCGGGGATTGCCTCGATCGCCAGCGTGAAGGCCACCGGCGGCATGAATTCGAAGGCGGACATCAGGTCGCAGCATTCGCGGCGGGCGCGACGGTAAAGCTTGATGGCATCGTCAAGCGAATTGAGGCCGAGCAGCGCCGTCTCGACATGTTCAGGATTGGGGTAAAGCTTGACGGCAACGGCGGTGATGATGCCGAGCGTTCCTTCCGCGCCGATGAAAAGCTGCTTCAGGTCAATGCCGCGATTGTCCTTGCGCAGCGTCGACAGGCCGTTCCAGATGGTGCCATCCGGCAGGACGACTTCGAGACCCAGAACCAGCTCGCGGGTCATGCCGTAACGCAGGACATTGATGCCACCGGCATTGGTTGAAACGTTGCCGCCGATGCGGCAGCTGCCCTGCGCGCCGAGCGACAGCGGGAAAAACATGCCCTTGTCTTCAACGGCGTCCTTGAATTCCGAGAGAATGCAGCCGGCTTCCACGACGGCGGAAAAATCGTCGCTGTCTATGGCGCGGATGGCGTTCAGCCGCTCAAGGTTCAGCACGACCTGATGTTTCGGGGCATCGGGAATGCCGCCGAGCACCAGCCCGGTATTACCGCCCTGGGGGATGATGGCGAGGCCGAGTTCAGCGCAGGCGCGCACCGTGTCGGACACTTCCTGCGTAGAACGAGGGCGGATGACGGCCACGGCCGAACTGGTGACATCACCGTGCCAGTCACGGCAATAGCGCAACATGTCTTCCTGCGATGTCAGCAGCAGGGCTTCGCCAAGCCTGTTCTTCAGCGAGAACCGCAATTCCTCGATATCGTGTTCACTCACGATCGTCATTCCACCCTCTCCGTCCAATCCGCCCTAAAATATGAAGGCAAGGGTTTGTGGCCTTGCTTTTGCCGGCGCCCCTGCTTTTGTTAGTTTGTGAAAAAATACTATTTTCAATCGGATCATATAAGGTTATCAGACAACCTTACAAGCTAATTTATCGGTCCATCGGCCGATGATGTTTTTTCGGTCTCGGGAGAATGACCGGGACACAGAGGAGGAAGACATGCATATCGCAATCATCGGCGCCGCAGGCATGGTTGGCCGCAAGCTGACGCAGCGTCTCGTGAAAGATGGATCGCTGGGTGGCAAGCCGATCGAAAAATTCACGCTTATCGACGTGTTCCAGCCCGAAGCGCCCGCCGGTTTTTCCGGTGCTGTCGATGCGCGCGCAGCTGATCTCTCCGCTCCGGGTGAAGCTGAAAAGCTGGTAGATGCCCGTCCGGATGCCATCTTCCATCTCGCCGCCATCGTGTCCGGCGAAGCCGAACTCGATTTTGACAAGGGCTACCGTATCAATCTCGACGGCACCCGTTATCTCTTCGATGCCATCCGCATTGCCAACGGCAAGGATGGTTATAAGCCGCGCGTGGTCTTCACCTCGTCGATTGCCGTGTTTGGTGCGCCGCTTCCCTATCCGATCCCGGATGAATTCCACACCACGCCGCTGACAAGCTATGGCACACAGAAAGCGATCTGCGAGCTGCTGCTGTCCGATTACAGCCGACGCGGGTTCTTCGATGGTATCGGCATCCGCCTGCCCACCATTTGCATCCGCCCCGGCAAGCCGAATGCGGCCGCCTCCGGCTTCTTCTCCAATATCCTGCGTGAGCCGCTGGTCGGCCAGGAAGCAGTTCTGCCGGTGCCGGAAAGCATTCGCCACTGGCACGCCTCGCCGCGTTCTGCCGTCGGTTTCCTTCTTCATGGTGCGACGATTGACGTCGAAAAGGTCGGTCCGCGCCGCAACCTGTCGATGCCCGGCCTCAGCGCCACTGTTGGCGAACAGATTGAGGCGCTGCGCAAGGTGGCTGGCGAAAAGGCCGTTGCCCTCATCCGCCGCGAGCCGAACGAGATGATCATGCGCATGTGCGAGGGCTGGGCACCCGGCTTTGAGGCCAAGCGTGCCCGCGAGCTGGGCTTCACGGCTGAAAGCTCCTTCGAAGAGATCATTCAGGTGCATATCGAAGACGAACTGGGAGGTTCATTGAAATGAGTGTCGGTCGGGAGGAGAAAAAGCGGTCGGTTGCCTTTATCGGCACGGGCCTGATGGGTGGGCCGATGGCCCGGCGTCTGTTGGGTGCGGGCTTTTCGGTTTCGGTCTGGAACCGCAGTGTTGATAAGGCGCAGGCTCTCGTTGCCGATGGCGCGGTTGTTGCGGCATCGCCCGCTGAGGCCGCCAAAGGCGCCGACATCGTCATCACCATGTTGAGCGATGGCAAAGCCGTGGGTGAGGTGCTGTTCGAGAATGGGGTCGCTGAAGCGCTCGAAAAGGGTGCTGTCGTGATCGACAGCAGCTCGATTGCGCCGCCGATCGCACGCGAGCATTCCTCGCGGCTTGAGGCGCTTGGCATTCATCACGTCGATGCGCCGGTCTCCGGCGGTGTTCCGGGCGCGACGGCCGGCACGCTTGCCATCATGGCTGGCGGTGACGAGGCTCTGGTCGCCGGTCTTGCGGATGTCTTTGCGCCGATGGGCCGGCTGACCTATGTCGGTCCCTCAGGTGCTGGCCAGCTCTGCAAACTCGCCAACCAGCAGATCGTCGCCATCACCATCGGCGCTGTTGCCGAGGCGATGATGCTGGTGGAAGCGGGTGGCGCATCCCGGGAAGGTTTCCGCAATGCCATCCGCGGTGGTTTTGCCGAAAGCCGGATTCTGGAGCTGCATGGCGAACGCATGGTGAAGCGTAATTTCGTGCCGGGCGGCCCATCCAAGTTCCAGCTCAAAGATCTGAACGGCGTGCTGGCAATGGCGAAGGATATGTCGCTCACATTGCCGCTGACCCAGCAGGTGACGCGGGAATTCGACGACTTCGTCGGCGATGGCGGAGCCGATATCGACCATAGCGGCATCCTGCTTTACCTCGAAAAACTCAACAACCGGGAACAGGGCTGAGGCGATCTGATGAGCGACGACAAGGCACCCATGCGCCGCCTGCGATCCCAGGACTGGTTCGACAATCCAGACCATCTCGACATGACGGCGCTCTATCTGGAGCGCTTCATGAATTACGGCGTGACGCCGGAAGAGCTGCGTTCCGGCAAACCGGTCATCGGTATTGCCCAGAGCGGCAGCGATCTGACGCCCTGCAACCGCGTCCATGTGGAACTGGTCAAACGGGTGCGCGATGGTATCCGTGATGCGGGCGGTATTCCCATCGAGTTTCCGACCCATCCGATGTTTGAAAACTGCAAGCGCCCGACGGCGGCGCTTGACCGCAATCTTGCCTATCTCAGCCTTGTGGAAGTGCTTTACGGTTATCCGCTCGATGGCGTCGTTCTGACGACGGGCTGCGACAAGACCACGCCTTCGGCGCTGATGGCGGCAAGCACGGTCGATATTCCGGCCATTGTGCTTTCCGGCGGGCCGATGCTCGACGGTTATCATGACGGTGATCTGGTTGGTTCCGGCACCGTCATCTGGCGTATGCGCCGCAAATATGGTGCGGGCGAAATCACCCGTGAGGAATTCCTGCAGGCGGCGCTGGAATCAGCCCCGTCGGTCGGCCATTGCAACACCATGGGCACGGCGTCCACCATGAATGCCATGGCGGAAGCGCTCGGCATGTCGCTCACCGGCTGCGGTGCTATCCCGGCCGCTTATCGCGAGCGCGGCCAGATGGCCTATCGCACCGGCCGCCGCGCGGTGGAACTGGTTGTCGAGAATATCAAGCCCTCCGATATCATGACGCGTGACGCGTTTTTGAACGCGATCCGCGTCAACTCGGCAATCGGCGGCTCGACCAATGCCCAGCCGCATCTGGCGGCGATGGCGAAACATGCAGGCGTCGAGCTGCGCGAGGAGGACTGGCAAGTCCACGGCTACGACATTCCGCTCATTGCCAATGTTCAGCCGGCCGGCAAATGGCTGGGTGAGAAATATCACCGCGCCGGCGGCACGCCCGCGATCATGTGGGAGCTTCTGCAGGCCGGCAAGCTTGACGGAAACTGTCCGACGGTTACCGGCAAGACCATGGCGGAAAATCTGGAAGGTCGGGAATCGACCGACCGCGACGTGATCCTGCCCTATGACAAGCCGCTGAAAGAACGCGCCGGTTTCCTCGTCCTCAAAGGCAATCTCTTCGATTTCGCCATCATGAAGACAAGCGTGATCTCGGCGGAATTCCGGCAACGTTATCTGAGCGAGCCGGGCCGCGAGGGGATTTTCGAGGGCAAATGTGTGGTTTTCGATGGTTCGGAAGACTATCACGCCCGCATCAACGACCCGGCGCTTGATATTGACGAGCGCACCATCCTCGTCATTCGCGGAGCCGGTCCGCTCGGCTGGCCGGGTTCGGCCGAGGTCGTCAACATGCAGCCGCCGGACGCGCTGTTGAAAAAAGGCATCACCAGCCTGCCGACAATCGGCGACGGCCGGCAATCGGGGACGGCGGATAGCCCGTCGATCCTCAATGCCTCGCCCGAAAGTGCAGCCGGTGGCGGGCTCGCCTGGCTTCGCACCGGCGACGTGATCCGCATCGACTTTAATGAAGGTGCATGCAACGCGCTGGTGCCGGAGGCAGAGCTTGAAGCGCGCAAGGCTGACGGCATTCCGGCGGTGCCGGCGGATGCGACGCCCTGGCAGCGCATCTACCGTCAATCGGTGACGCAGCTTTCGGATGGCGCTGTTCTGGATGGGGCTGCGGATTTCCGAAGGATTGCCGAGAAGATGCCCCGGCACAATCACTGATTGGCACTGATAAGAGATGATGAAAATCCCCGGCGACGACCGGGGATTTTTCTTTTCCGGACGGTTTCACAATTGATTGCGACCTCCTAATGTACCTGCAAATCCGCATCACAGGAGCAGGGCATGACAGATATTTCCATGATCGAGGCGGCGCGTCAGCGTATCGGCAACCAGGCGGTGCGGACACCGCTGCTGTCATCGCCGTTTCTGGATGAGATTGCCGGGCGAAAGCTCTTCGTAAAGGCCGAGTGCCTGCAAAGGACGGGTTCCTTCAAGTTTCGCGGCGGCTGGTCAGCTGTCTCCGGCCTGCCTGCCGAGGTGCGCGCTAAGGGCGTGCTCGCTTTTTCTTCGGGTAACCACGCGCAGGGTGTGGCGCTTGCCGCCCGCCTGCATGGTGTTCCCGCCGTCATCATCATGCCCTCCGATGCGCCGAAGATAAAAATCGACAATACCCGCGCCTATGGTGCGGAGGTGGTGCTTTATGATCGGGCTAACGAGGATCGAGACGCCATCGGCGACCGGCTGTCGCGCGACCGTGGGCTGACGCTGATCAGGCCTTACGACGAACCCCTGGTCATTGCCGGGCAGGGGACGGTGGGGCTGGAGATTGCCGAACAGGGTGCGGAACTGGGGATCGGTGCAGCCGGGGTTCTGGTGCCCTGCGGTGGCGGAGGTCTCACCTCGGGTATCTCGCTCGCACTTGCCGCGAAAGCACCGAACTACAAGGTCAGGACTTCAGAACCGGAGCGGTTCGACGACGTGGCGCGCTCCCTTGCCGCGGGTAAGATAGAGCGCAACGCCACGACCTCGGGTTCGATCTGCGACGCGATCGTCACGCCGCAACCCGGTAACATCACCTTCCCGATCATGGCCGGGCTTTGCGGAAAAGGCATTGCCGTGACTGATGAGGAAGCGCTGCGGGCCGCGGTCCTTGCCTTCAACCGGTTGAAGATCGTTGTTGAACCCGGCGGTGCGGTGGCTCTTGCCGCGGCGCTTTTCCATGGTGGTGAACTGGGGAGTGAAACTCTGATTGCGGTTGCGTCCGGCGGCAATGTCGATCCCGGGATCATGGCGGACGCGCTGTCGCGTTTTGGCTGAGACGGCTCGCTGAGATTAGTCCCTGAGCCGTTCCGCAATGTCTGCGGCAATCGCCAGTGAGGCGGTCAGGCCGGGGCTTTCTATGCCAAAAAGATTGACGAGGCCGGCAAGTCCGTGGGTCTCCGGCCCGTCGATGCGAAAATCCATGGCGGGTTCGTCGGGTCCGGAAATCTTTGGCCGGATGCCGGAATAGGCGGGTACCAAGGCATTCTCTGGAAGGTCCGGCCAGTAACGCCGTATGGCATCGCCGAAACCCTCCATGCGGCGGGGATTGACGGCGTAATCGATGGTTTCGACCCATTCCACGTCAGGGCCGAACCGGGCCTGACCGGCGAGATCGAGCGTGAGGTGCACGCCGAGGCCGTGGGTATGCGGTGCGGGGTAGATGAGCCGTGAAAACGGCGACTTGCCTGCCAGCGAAAAATAACTGCCCTTGGCAAAACGCGCTTGAGGGATCGCTTGTGCCGGCAGGCCCTCGATCTTTTTTGCCGCCATCGGCGCGACGAGGCCGGCGGAATTGATGAGCAGGCGGCATGTCAGGCTCATCGGCTCTTTGCCGCCGACATGAACCCGGAACCCTCCGCTGATTGCGTGCGCCCTTTCGAAGGGTGCGTTGAAGGCAAGGGCGGCGCCATGGTCTTCCGCTTCACCGAGCAACGCCAGCATATAGCCGTGGCTGTCGATGATGCCGGTTGAAGGTGAAAGCAGGGCTGCCCTGCAGGCGAGAGCGGGCTCAAGCGAAAGCGCCTGCCTTTCATCGATCAGCTCCAAGTCTTCGCAGCCGTTGGCCTCACCCTTGTCCTCGAGCTCTGCCAGCAGGGCGGTTTCAGCTTCATCTGCCGCCGCGATGAGTTTGCCGCAGCGGCGATGCGAAACACCGTGGCTCTGGCAGAAGGCATAGAGCCGCGCCTTGCCCTCCACGCAGAGCCGGGCCTTGAGGCTTCCGGCCGGATAATACAGCCCGGCGTGAATGACCTCGCTGTTGCGGGAAGAGGTCGCGGAGCCGAATTCCCTTTCGCTCTCGAGGATGATGACAGAGAGGCCGCGCATCGACAATTCACGGGCCGTCGCCAGCCCGATTACTCCTGCCCCGATGATGATGGCGTCGATATCCATCATGTCTCCCTGTCTGCAGATAGTCGATTTGAACGAACGCCGCCGCGCCGCGTTAATATTCCGCGATGGGTAGATTGATGCTTGTTGGGAGGCAAGTGGCGACCCCTATTTTTCCCAATTGGCGCTTCTTATGGAATTTTATCTCTACTGGAACGGTAGGGGATGAAGCTATTCTTTGGGTGAAATTAACCACTGCCCGTTCGACGGGCGAGACAGGGAAGGGAGTGCACAATGTCTTATTCCAAGGCAGGAAAAGTGAAAGACTTTGTCGCGCAGCCCCAGTCGCCGCGCAGCTGGAGAGATTCGGTTCATGCGGCTCTTGTCGGCGTCTGCGTGGCGTTTGTCGCCGCCGTCATATTCGGTCTCGTTCCCTGATCCTCCCGGCTTTTCCATCAGGGCACTTGAGAACAAAAGGCCGGTCGCTCCTCCGACCGGCCTTTTTCATGCGCATTCACACCTTTAGATAATCCTCGGCCAGATCGACCCAGAAGGCGGTTCCGATCGGCAGGATGTCGTCGTTGAAGTCGAATTTCGGGTGGTGCAGCGGCGGGTCGTTGTCGGTGCGCGCCGTGCCGAGGAAGAAATAACAGCCGGGCCGTTTTTCCAGCATATAAGCAAAATCTTCGGCGCCCATCGACGGACGCTGCATCTCGGCCACCTTTTCGGCGCCGGCAAAACGGCGGGCGAGATCGGCGACATAGTCCGTCTCCGCCTTGTGGTTGATGGTTGCGTTATAACCGCGCTCGTAATCGATGGTGACGCTCATGCCGTAACTTGCGGCCTGGCCTTCGGCTATCGCCCGAATGCGTTTTTCCAGCTCGTCGCGCACGCCCGCATCGAAGGAGCGGATGGTGAGCAGCATCTCCGCCGTTTCGGGAATGACGTTGCTGGCGACACCAGCATGGAATGCACCCACGGTGACGACGGCCGACAGTTGCGGATGGATATTGCGGGAGACCACGGTCTGCAGCGCCATGATGATGCTTGCACCGGCAACGATGGG
The DNA here is from genome assembly GCF_027956545.1 of Agrobacterium sp. ST15.16.024. NCBI lineage: Bacteria > Pseudomonadati > Pseudomonadota > Alphaproteobacteria > Hyphomicrobiales > Rhizobiaceae > Agrobacterium > Agrobacterium sp. ST15.16.024. Next base: position 208,696 of record NZ_JAQKGO010000004.1, on the reverse strand, counting down.
GTCTGCCGCATCCTGCGGTTCGGCGCCGTGGCCGCCATAACCGTTGACGGTGATCTTGCATTCATCGACGGCGGCAAGGATCGGTCCGTCGCGCAGCACGAATTGCCCGAAGGGCACGCCCGGATCGTTATGCAGGGCAAAAACCGCATCGCAGGGGAAGCGGTCAAACAGGCCGTCCTCGATCATGATGCGGGCGCCGCCGAAATTCTCTTCCGCCGGCTGGAAGATAAGATGCAGCGTTCCATCGAAATTCCGGCGTTCAGCAATGATCTTTGCTGCACCCAGCAGCATGGCGGTGTGGCCGTCATGGCCACAGGCATGCATAACGCCTTGATTGGCGCTGGAATATTCCGCCCCGGTCTCCTCGTGGATCGGCAGGGCGTCAATATCTGCGCGAATGCCGAGCGTGCGTGCGCTGTCGCCATTGCGAAGCGTCGCGACGATGCCGGTGCCGGCAAGCCCCCGCGTTACCTCATAGCCCATTTCCACCAGCTTTTCGGCAATGAAATCCGACGTCTTGAATTCGGAAAGGCCGATTTCGGGATGGCGGTGCAGGTGGTGGCGGATCGCCACCACATCCGGCATGTGATTGGCAAAAGAGGTGATGGTGGCGGTCTGTCTGGTCATTTTCGAAGTCCCGGTTTACGCCGCTTTTTTCCGGCGCCTTTTAGCAAGGACATAGCAGCATATGCCTCTGCGCGTAAGAGGCGTTCCGGTGCCCGAAATGCCCTGAAATTCAGGGCTTGCATCGTGTCGCGACAGGTGGCATGGAACTATTGACGTCCTGGGGCATTAGCTCCTTTCGGATGTGGCGCGGGCCTTCTTGGCTTCGTGTTGCCTTTCAGGTTGTCAACGGGGGACTATCGGGCGTTGCGCGAACAATTTTCGCCGTTGGGGAGTGTGCGAAATCCGGTTGGAACGGCTTTGCCGGGCCGTGGGACAAGATTTTCCTGTCGCCGGAAATACCCTGTTAGCACTGATCTTCCGCCTTGCAGATTTTTCGGAAAAATCATGCCACCCGATGTGGCCCCTACGGATATCCTTCATCGGATGATACGATCGGCCCGACGCCCGGCCCGGTTCACCGAAGGTTCAGGATAAGTCATAAATATAGCGTGGCCCGATTTTCGTGTGTGCTCCCGCCACGGACGAAATGCCGGTCAAGTCGAACAAGTATCCCTTAAGTTCAGAATACGAGCCCGATGTCATTTCATATCACTCCGACCGCCGCCGCCCGTGATTCCGAGACGAAGCAGATTGATCACAACGATTCGATCCGCGCGTCCTATATGACGATCGAGGAATTGCACGATGCGGGTGCCGCGCTTTCCCGCGATGGTGCCGATAGTCTTCCCGGCTTCATGGAATTCGATTTCTTCGAGCGTCACCGCGAGAACGAGAAGGAAATCCTCAGGGTCTACCGCACGACGGCTGTCGATGCGGAAAATGGCGCGACGATCACGCCAGCGGCGGAATGGCTGCTCGACAATCACTACGTCATCGAAGAAGCTATCCAGGAAGTGCGCCGCGATTTTCCGCGCAAATTCTATCGCCAGCTGCCGACGATGACGGTGGGCGGGGTGACGATCCCGCGGGTCATGGCGCTCGGCTGGCTTTATGTCGCCCATACTCACAGCACGGTTTCGCGCGAAAACATGACGGCGCTGGTGGATGGCTACCAGACCTCGAAGACGCTGCAGATCGGCGAATTGTGGGCGCTGCCTTCCATCATCCGTTTTGTCCTCATCGAAAATCTGCGCCGTATCTCCATTCGCGTCGAGCGCTCGCGCCGCATGCGCCAGAAGGCAAACGAGGTCGTTGACGAGATCATCCGCCTGAATGATGCCGAAGCTTCGGCCGCGCTTCTGAAACAGGTCGATTCGCTGGTTGACGATCCGACTTTCGCAACACAGTTCCTTTATCGTCTCCGCAATGGCTCGCAGACCTCCGGTTTGGCGGTTGCTTGGCTTGAAGAGCGGCTGCATGCCGCCGGTACTGACGCCGAAAACGTCATGATGTCGGAACATAATCGTCTGGCCTCTGGCAATGTGACGATGGGCAACATCGTCAAGAGCCTGCGCGAAATCGACGATACCGAATGGTCGGTGTGGTTCGAGGAAGTCAGCCATATCGACAAGGTTCTGCGCGAGGAGACCGATTACGAAGTTCTCGATTTCGGTTCCCGCAACACCTATCGCAACACGATCGAGCTTCTGGCTCGTCGTTCTCCCAAGACCGAAGTTGAGGTTGCGCGCGCCGCTGTCGAAATGGCACGCTCCGATATGCCTGCCGGTGCGGATGAAAATCATCGCGTCAATGTCGGCTCCGTGCTTGTCGGCCAGCGACGGTTCGAGCTTGAAAAGGCTTTGGGTTACCGGCCGCTGGTGTCGCAGCATATCGTCCGCTCGATGCGCAAGTTCAACTGGCTGGCAATCGCCGCGCCGGTGCTTCTGATCACCGCGATTGCCATGCTGGCGGTCGGCTGGTTCCTCGCGGAAGCGGGCATGCCCTGGTATGTCGTCACCGCCTTCCTGCTGATGTTCGCATTGCCGGCCTCGGAAGGGGCGACGGGTCTCTTCAACACGCTCGTCACCTTCTTCGTGAAGCCGTTCCGGTTGGTTGGATACGAATTCAAGAACGGCATTCCACAGGATGCCCGCACGCTGGTTGCCGTGCCCTGCATGCTGACCAGCCGCGACAGCGTTGACGAAATGATGCGCAATATCGAGGTGCATTATCTCGCCAATCCGCATGGCGAGATTTATTTCTCGCTCGTCAGCGACTGGCGCGATGCGCAATATGAGCAATCCGATGAGGATCTTGAGATCCTCGATTATGCCAAGCGCGAGCTTGCGGCGCTGAACAGCCGTTATGCCTTTGACGGCAAGACGCGTTTTTACCTGCTGCATCGACGCCGCATCTACAATCCGGCCGAAGGCTGCTGGATGGGTTGGGAGCGCAAGCGCGGCAAGCTGCATGAGCTGAACATGCTGCTGCGCGGCGACAAGGATACGACATTCCTCGGCGGCGCAAACATCGTGCCGGCCGATGTCAAATATATCATGACGCTGGATGCCGATACGCGCCTGATGCGCGATGCGGTGACCAAGCTCGTTGGCAAGATGCATCACCCGATCAACCGTCCGGTGATCGATCCTGTTTCCGGCCGTGTTGTCGAAGGTTACGGGCTGTTGCAGCCGCGCGTAACGCCCTCGCTGACGACAGGCAAGGACGCTTCCGTCTTCCAGCGCGTCTTTTCGATCAATCGCGGTATCGATCCTTACGTCTTCACCGTTTCCGACGTCTATCAGGACCTGACCTCGGAAGGCACCTTCACCGGCAAGGGCCTCTACGACGTGGATGCCTTCGAGGCAGCGCTGAAGGGCCGTATCGAAGAGAACTCCATCCTCAGCCACGATTTGCTCGAGGGCTCCTTTGCGCGCTGCGCGCTGGTGACCGATGTGGAACTGGTCGAGGATTTCCCGACCCGATACGAGGTGGAAGTGTCGCGCCAGCATCGCTGGGCGCGTGGTGACTGGCAGCTGCTTCCCTTCATCCTTGACCGTGCCCGTGGCGTTACCGCCATCGGCCGCTGGAAGATGGTCGATAACCTGCGCCGCTCGCTCACACCGATCGCCTGGTTCTTCGCCTCGATCCTCGGCTGGTATTTCATGGATCCGCTCGGCGCGTTGATCTGGCAGATCCTGCTGATCTTCTCGCTCTTCGTCGCGCCGACGCTTTCGCTGCTCTCCGGCCTCGTGCCGCGTTCCACCGATATCGTGCCGCAGGCGCATTTCCACACCATCTGGTCGGAAATCCGCGCCACCAATGCGCAGGTTGCGCTGCGTATCGTCTTCATTGCCGATGCCGCCTGCATGATGACGGATGCGATTGTCCGTTCGCTCTACCGTCTGCTCGTCAGCCACAAGCTGATGCTGGAATGGCGCACGGCCGCCAGCATGCAGTCGAGCGCCCAGGGCAGCATCATCGATTATTACCGCCAGATGTGGCATGCGCCTGTCGTGGCGATGCTCGGCCTGCTGTTTGCGGCGCTGCCGGGGGACAATGCTTTCCTCATCGGTATTCCCTTCACGCTGCTCTGGGTTCTGTCTCCCGCCGTTGCCTGGTATGTCAGCCAGTCCGCTGAAACCGAAGACCGGCTGTTCGTTTCGGAACATGTGTCCTTCGAGCTTCGCAAGATTGCGCGCCGCACCTGGCGTTATTACGAGGCCTTTGTGACGCCGCAGGAAAACCACCTGCCGCCGGACAATTTCCAGGAAACGCCGGAGCCGATCGTCGCTTCGCGTACTTCGCCCACCAATATCGGCGTCTATCTGCTCTCCATCATTTCGGCACGCCAGTTCGGCTGGATCAGCTTTGCCGATACGCTGGAGCGGATCGAGAATACGATCCAGACCGTCGAGAAGATGGAGAAACATCGCGGCCATCTCTACAACTGGTATCACACTGACACCTTGCAGACGCTTGGTCCGCGCTATGTTTCGGCCGTGGACAGCGGCAATCTCGCCGGTCACCTGATTGCGGTTTCGTCCGCCTGCCGCGATTGGGCGGAAGCCCCTTCCGCCCATCTTCAGGGCAATCTCGACGGTATCGGCGACGTTGCCGGTATCCTGCGCGAAACGCTGAAGGCGCTGCCCGACAACCGCAAGAACCTGCGCCCGCTGCATCGCCGTCTTGAAGAGCGCATCATCGGCTTCTCGAACGCGCTTGCCTCCGTCAAGCGCGAGCATGAATTTGCGTCGATCCGCGTCATCAATCTGGCGGTGCTCGCACGCGACATCCAGAAACTTGCCACCAATGTCGACCACGAGGTGAAGTCGGCGCAGAGCGCGGAAGTGACGCGCTGGGCGCAATTGCTGGTGGAATGCTGCGAGTCGCATATTTCCGACAGCGCCATCGATCTCACCAATATGGAGCCGCTGCGCCAGCGTCTTGCCTCGCTGCGCGACCGCAGCCGCAACCTTGCCTTCTCGATGGACTTCACGTTCCTCTACCGCAAGGATCGCCGTCTTCTGTCGATTGGCTATCGCGTCGAAAGCAAGGAGCTGGATGAGGCCTGCTACGACCTTCTGGCTTCCGAATGCCGTCTGACCAGCCTGTTTGCCATCGCCAAGGGCGATCTGCCGACCGAGCACTGGTATCGTCTCGGCCGTCAGGTCGTGCCGATCGGTGCGCAGGGTGCCTTGGTCTCCTGGTCGGGTTCGATGTTCGAATATCTGATGCCGCCGCTTGTCATGCAGGAGCGTCAGGGTGGCATTCTCAACCAGACCAACAATCTGATTGTCAAAGAACAGATGAATCATGGCCGTCGTCTCGGCACGCCATGGGGCATTTCCGAAGCGGCTTTCAACGCCCGCGATCACAACATGAATTATCAGTACACCAACTTCGGTGTGCCGACCCTTGGCCTCAAGCGTGGCCTTGGTCAGAATGCGGTGATCGCGCCCTACGCGTCGATCCTCGCCAGCCAGTATGATCCTGATGGCGCGCTTGAGAACCTCGACAAGCTGCGCAAGCTTGGGGCGCTTGGCCAGTACGGCTTCCACGATGCGGTGGATTTCACGCCGACACGGGTGCCTGACGGCAAGGTCTGCGCGGTGGTCTATAACTATTATGCCCACCACCATGGCATGTCGATTGCGGCTGTCGCCAACGTCGCCTTTGATGGCGTGCTGCGCGAACTGTTTCACTCCGATCCGGTGATCGAGGCGGCTGAGCTGCTGCTGCAGGAAAAGGCACCGCGCGAAGTTCCGGTCATGAGCGCCAAATACGAGCCGGAAACACCCGGCAAGGAACAGGCAGACCTGTTGCGTGCAGAAGTGCGCTCCATCGCCGATCCGGCGGTGCGCGACCGCGAAGTGGTGTTCCTCTCGAACGGCCATTATTCGACGATGCTCACCTCCACGGGTGCAGGTTATTCGAAGTGGAACGGCCAGGCGATTTCCCGCTGGAAGGCGGATCCGACAGAAGATCGCTGGGGCACCTTCATCTTCCTGCGCGACACCACCAATGGACAATGGTGGAGTGCGACGGCCGAGCCGCGCGTCATCGAAGGCGAAAAGACCAAAACGATCTTCACCGACGACAAGGCTGAATTCCACAAGACAACAGGTGATCTGCAGAGCGTTGTCGAGTGCATCGTCGCGACTGAGCACGACGCCGAAGGCCGCCGTATCACGCTGCTGAATGTCGGTTCCGAGGATCGCTATATTGAAGTGACCTCCTATATGGAGCCGGTCATCGCGTCTGAAGATGATGACAATGCCCATCCGCTTTTCTCGCGCATGTTCGTGCAGACGGAAATCGGCCGGCGTGGCGATGTCATCCGTGCCTGGCGCAACCGTCGCAGCCCGAACGAGCCGGGTACCGTGATCGCGCATCTGGCCGCCGACAATGCCGGCCCGTCACGCCCGACGGAATTCGAGACGGATCGCGCCAAGTTCATTGGTCGCGGTCGGTCGCTGCGCGAAGCCGCTGCTTTTGATACCGGAGCGACGCTTTCCAGCACGGATGGTTTCACACTCGATCCTATCCTGTCGCTGCGCCGCACGGTGCGCGTGCCGGCGGGCAAGAAGGTGAGCGTGATCTTCTGGACGATTGCCGCGCCGAGCCGCGAGGAAGTCGATAAGGCAATCGACCGTTATCGTCATCCGGACGCCTTCGCGCATGAACTCGTACATGCCTGGACGCGCACGCAGGTGCAGATGCGCCATGTGGGCGTTACCTCGCAGCAGGCGGCCGCCTTCCAGCATCTCGGCCGTTATCTGACCTATCCGGACATGCATCTGCGTGCGGATTCGGAAACGCTGAAAACGGGTCTCGCCTCGCAGCGCGCCTTGTGGCCGCTTGCCATTTCGGGTGATTTCCCAATCTTCAGCCTGCGCATCAACGACGACATGGACATGGATATCGCCCGTGAGGCGCTGAGCGCCCATGAATATCTGCGTTCGCGTGGCGTGATCTTTGATCTCGTTATCGTTAATGAGCGGGCCGCGTCCTATGCGCAGGACATGCAGCATGCGCTGGACCACATTTCCGAGGCGCAGCGCCGCATCAATCCTGCGGATGGCGGTCGCCCACACGTCTTCTCCGTGCGTCGCGACCTGATGGATGAAGAGACCTGGAGCGCGCTTCTCGCCGCCTCCCGCGTTGTTCTTCACGTGCGCAACGGCAAGATTGTCGACCAGATCAACCGTGCTGTATCGCTGTTTGCCGCCCATCGCGGTCCAGATGGTACGAGTGACGCGGCGCAGGCCCGTTTGCCTGTGCCGACCTTCCCAATCGCGGAGCCGGTCGAGGATGCGGGCGATCTCGATTTCTGGAACGGTTTTGGCGGCTTCGCCAAGGGCGGCCAGGAATATGTCGTGCGCCTCAATGGCGGGCAGTCGACGCCGCATCCGTGGATCAACGTTGTTTCGAACGAGAGTTTCGGTTTCCACATTTCGGCCGAAGGTGCCGGTTTCAGCTGGAGCCGCAATTCGCGCGACTACCAGCTGACGCCATGGAGCAACGATCCGGTCATCAACCGGCCGGGTGAGGCTTTCTATGTCGCCGATGTGGAGACAGGAAAGCTCTATACGCCGTGTGCCGCGCTGTCGCGTGATCCCGAAGCCATGTTTGAAACCCGTCATGGCCTCGGATATTCCGTGCTGACCGGTGTAGCGGATACGCTCGAAGTCGAGCTGACACAGACCGTTGATCGCGAAAAACCGGTCAAGTTCTCGCAGGTCATCGTTCGCAACAAGGGCACCAAAAGCCGCCGCCTGAAGGTCTATGCCTATGTGGAATGGGTGCTCGGCAATAACGGCCAGAAGTCCGCGCCGTTCATTCTGAGCAGGCACGATGCTGCCAGCAACGCGATCTTCGCGTCGAACCCCTACAGCATCGACTACAGCGCCCGTACGTCCTTCCTGACGCTCGACACCGAGGCGAGCGGGTTTACCACCAGCCGCCGGGAATTCATCGGCCGCTTCGGCTCGGCACAGGCGCCGCAGGGCATCGTATCCGGTGCCGCACTCAGCGGCAGTACCGAGGTTGATGGTGACCCCTGCGCCGCGCTGATGCAGGAAATCCACCTGAAGCCCGGCGAAGAGCGGCACATGACCTTCATTCTCGGCGATGCCGACAATGCGGAGGAGGCCGAAGCGCTGGTGAAAGATGCACGCCAGGCCGACTTCCAGTCGGTGCTGGAAGAGAGCAAGGCTTTCTGGACCGGCTTTACCGGCCAGCTGCAGGTTTCCACGCCCGATGCCGGCTTCAACCATATGGTCAATAACTGGCTGCCCTATCAGGCGCTGGCTTGCCGAATTCTGGCACGCACGGCCTTTTACCAGTCGAGCGGCGCATTCGGCTTCCGCGACCAGTTGCAGGATACGCTGGCCTTCCTGCTCTATCAGCCGGATCTCGCCCGCAAGCAGATCGTGCGCGCGGCTGGCCGCCAGTTCCCGGAAGGCGACGTACAGCACTGGTGGCTGCCGCTGACGGGCGCCGGTGTCCGCACGACCATCTCGGACGACGTCGTCTGGCTTGCTTATGCGATCAACCAGTATGTCTCGGCCACGGGCGATGCCGCCATCCTCGATGAGAGCATTCCCTTCCTGAAAGGCCCGGCATTGATGCCCGGCCAGCACGATGCTTTCTTCCAGCCGGAGACGAGCGAGCGGTCCGTCACGCTTTACGAACATGCCGCGCTTGCACTTGATCTCGCCATTCACCGCACCGGTGAAAACGGTCTGCCGCTGATCCTCGGCGGTGACTGGAACGACGGCATGAACCGCGTCGGCGTCGGCGGCAAGGGCACCAGCGTCTGGCTCGGCTGGTTCCTCTCAGGTGCATTGCGCGATTTCATCGAGATCGCCGAAAAGCGTGGTGATACCGACCGTGTTGGCAAGTGGGCGGCGCATCGTGAAAAGCTGCGTAATGTTCTCGAAACCGCCGGCTGGGACGGCAGCTATTATCGCCGTGGTTACTTCGATGATGGCACGCCGCTCGGTTCCGCTGAAAGCGAGGAATGCCGGATCGATTCGCTCGGCCAGAGCTGGAGCGTTCTCTCCGGTGAGGGCGAGGAAGGTCGGTCGCGGCAGGCAATGGATGCGGTCATGGAACATCTGGTCGATGAACAGACCGGCATCATCCGGCTGTTCACACCGCCCTTCTCGCGTGCGCCGCATGATCCGGGCTACATCAAGGGATATCCGCCGGGTGTGCGCGAAAACGGCGGACAATATACCCATGCGGCGACCTGGGTTGTTCTGGCGCTTGCCAAACAGGGCCGAGCCCAGGAGGCGTGGAACTGCTTCAAGCTGCTCAATCCGGTCAATCATGCACTCGATGCGGCCTCATCGGAAACCTATCGGGTCGAGCCCTATGTGGTGACTGCGGATGTTTATGGTGAAGGCGCCTATGCAGGCCGGGGCGGCTGGAGCTGGTACACGGGTTCGGCCGGCTGGCTCTACCGTGCAGCGATCGAAGGTATTCTCGGCATCACCCGCACCAACGGCAAACTTCATATATCGCCGTCGCTGCCGGATGACTGGAGCGGTTTCTCGATCAAGATCACGTTGGATGGCAAGGCGAGAAACATCGCCGTCAGCCGCAAGGCTGATACGGCGGAGGTTTCAGTGTCTGTTGACGGCAAGGATCTGGCGGCGGGCGACCGGGTGATACCGTTCGACTGAGGCAATCAGCTCTGTTTTGCTTAAGATCAGGCTCCTGCGGTGACGCAGGGGCCTGAATTTTTATGGCCACTTTTGCATCCGGTTTAGCGCGTTGGCGGTGTCATGGTCGTGAAGCTCTACTGCTTTCACAGTTGCCGGCTGAAAGTCAGCGGCGCCGAGAGGTGTTCATCTACGAAATCCTCGTTGGACCTGACGGAATTGTCAGGCTCGGGTGACGTTCACGGCTTTCGGGCAGAGGCAGTCCTTGCAGGCATTCTATTTGCGAATGGCAGCAAGCTGTCATGGATGGCCGGTTTCAGCACCCGTAGTGATTTGAAGTGCTCTTCGCGTGTGTCGCGATAATTTCGTTAGGTCGAAAGGAAAGCTATTTTGCAGTTCAACATCTCGTTCACACAAACCGCGCTGCTGGCATTCTTGGTGGTCCTGTCCTTGGCATTGTCGTGTTGGCTGGCGCGCTACCCTTCGAAAACAAGCGTCGGAGTGACGCTCGGTGTGTTTCTCGGCGTTTTCTTAATCAATGCCACGGCGGGCCTCGTTGCCTTTCTGGGAAATGCCCTTCCATTCGGACAGATAGATTTTTGGCTGGCAAGTTCTTTGGCTGACATTCTCCGATAGGTCACCTGTAAGCGAAGCAGGCAAAGAAAAAGGGCGGACAAAATGTTGTCCGCCCTTTCCGTATTCCGTTCGCCAGCGCCTCAGGACGCTATGGCTTTTGGCCGGGGCTGGCCTTCATCTTCCGTCAGCAGCCCGCTGGTGCGCAGCAGCGAGGTGAAGCGTCCGCCGCGTTGGCTCAGCTCATCGAAAGTACCCTTTTCGATGACCCGGCCCTGATCAAGGAAAAGCACGAGATCGGCGTCGCGAACCGTGGAAAGGCGGTGGGCGATGATGAAGGTGGTGCGGTTCTTTCTCAGCGCATCCACGGCGGCCTTCACGCGGGCTTCCGTTTCGACGTCGAGCGCGCTGGTCGCCTCGTCGAGAACCAGAATGGGCGCATTCTTCAGGATGGCGCGGGCAATGGCGATGCGCTGGCGTTCACCGCCGGACAGGCGGTTACCACGCTCGCCCACCTGCGTGAGGTAGCCGGTAATACGGCTGTCGATGAAATCCGTCGCCGCTGCCGCTGCCGCTGCTTCCACCACTTCGGCATCGGTTGCCGATTCGCGGCCGAGGCGAATGTTTTCGCGGATGGAACGGTTGAGCAGGCCGGCATCCTGGAACACGGTGGCGATGGAGTTGCGGAGCGAGTTCTTCGTCACCGTCGAAATATCGGTTCCGTCGATCAGGATCTGGCCGGAATCCGGGTCATAGACGCGCTGCAACAGGTTGATGAGCGTGGTCTTTCCGGCGCCGGTTGGTCCGACAATGGCGATGGTTTCACCGGCCTTGGCCGTAAACGAGACGTCATGAACGCCCTGCTTGGTGTTGGCAAAACCGAAATTGATGTTGCGGAATTCCACGGTGCCGGAGACGTTCGACAATTCGCGGGCGTCGCCCGGTTCTTCACGTTCCTTGACGGAATCCTCCAGCACGAAGAAATCTTCAAGCTTGGCGCGGGCTTCGAAAATCTGCGTCACGAACTGGCGCATCTGGTCCAGGCGGCCGATCAGGAGATTGGCAAAACCGATGAAGGCGATAACGTCACCGACGCGCAGTTCGCCGTTCTTCACCAGCACGGTACCGATGACGAGAATGATCATCATCGAAACGGTGGAGGCGGTGCGGTTAAGCGCGCTGGCGAAAGCCCACCAGTCGAGAACAGGATATTGGGCGCTCAGCAGTTTTTCGGTGAAGGATTTCAGCGCCTTCGTTTCAGCTTCGATGCGGTTGTAGCTGTGCAGCACCGACACGTTGCTGATGGAATCGCTGACATGGGCAAAAACGCTGTGATAATGCTCTTCGACCGAAGCCTGCCCGTCCTTGGTGCGGCCCATCACCCACTTGCCGATGAACCAGTAAACGATGCCGAGGCCGATCAGCACGAAGCTGAGGCGCAAGTCCATGGCCATGGCTGTCGGGATGAGCAGCACCAGCGCCACGAAGGTGGCCAGATGCGTGCGCATGAATTCCAGCCATAGGCCGAACAGCGTCTCGCTGGCGCGCAGCAGGGTGTGCAGGGCGTTGGACGTGCCACGCAGATGGTGCCAGGAGAGCGGCATCGAAATGATGCGACCGAATGCTTCCGTCAGCAATGTTGCACGCCGGCCATGCGCCAGCCGGTCAGCCTCGCGGGCGACCGCGACGTAAGCGACGGTGTTGAAGACGCCGAAGCCCGCCCACAAAATGAGGATGGGCGTAACATTGGTGCCGGAAGAAATGGCGTCGATGATACGGCCGAACAGCACCGGTTCGGCAATGGTGATCGCTGCAAGAATGACGTTGGCGATGACGACCACCGTCACCCGCCATTTATGAACGGTCAGATAGCGCAGAGCGCGTGTGTAAACCTGAAACAAGGTCAAATTTTCAATCCAGTCCGAGCGTCTTTTTCGTGCGGTTAATTGTTCGGCCTCAACGCCATGCTACTTTAGCAATGTTGCATGAGACGGCGAAATTTGTGTAATTATCGCTCTTTCTGTCTGAATGGCGGCTTAACAAATTGACCGCGCGTGCGAACCGAAAAAAACCGAACCCGATGTTTCTGGGGACGCCGTCACAAGATTTCGCATCTTCGTTTCAAGGATTGCTAACGACGATATGTTCAATCTGAAATGACCGGCGCCCGAGTAACATGACGTCATCGCGGGACCATGTCCTTCGTGTCATCCCTTTCAAATCAAGCTCCGGACCCTGTGTCTTTATGCACGATATTCTTCATTTCATCTCTGCGTGTTACCAGGCGGGAAACGCTGATCGCGTTCGCGCCGATTTTGCCACGCTCATACGCGAATATGGTTTCGAATATTTCCTTGTCAGCAGGCGTCTGACCGGTGAGATCGCCTCTACCGGCCAGATTCTCGCACAACATCTGCCCGACGGCTGGCTCGAGGTCTACCGGGCCAAAAAATATAATCTTGTCGATCCCGTTCGCAAGGTGATCGGCATGGTGCACAAGCCGTTTCAATGGAAAGAAGCGCTGGAAGGATTGCCGCGTGCGATGCACCGAAAAAGGGCGAGCGTCTTTTTTCACGATGCTGGCCGTTATGGTCTGCAGGGTGGTTATGCCTTTCCCGTGCATGGCCGCGCGGGGTTTATCGGCGCGGTCTTCATTGGCGGCCAGGACCGGCAATTGCCGTCGTTGCAGGTTGAACTGCTTGATGCGGCGACACGCGCGGTGTTCTGGCGCCTGCTTGACCTTTCCGGTCAGGCCCATGGTCTCAACAATGCCCCGGATGTTTCCGCTCTGGAGTTGACGAGGCGTGAAATGGAAGTGCTGACGCTGATGGCAGATGGCATGACTTCGACGGAGATTGGACGCCAGCTATCCATCTCCAACCATACTGTCGATTGGTACATCAACGGAATCCAGCGCCGTTTCAGCGCCAAGAACCGACAGCATACCGTAGCACTTGCTTTTCGCCATGGTTTGCTGAGCTAACGCAAACAGGACAGTTCTCGCCGGAATTGCCCTTTCCAAGACCGGGTTTTGCTGCTTAATTCCGCAGTGCAGCAGAAATTTTGTTTTGGCGTGTGGGGAGACCGTCTTGAAGATATCGAAAATACTTGTTGCCAACCGATCCGAAATAGCGATCCGCGTTTTCCGGGCAGCCAACGAGCTTGGGATAAAAACCGTTGCGATTTGGGCGGAAGAAGACAAGCTGTCTTTGCACCGCTTCAAGGCGGACGAGTCCTATCAGGTCGGCAGGGGTCCGCATCTCGCCAAGGATATGGGGCCGATCGAGAGTTATCTGTCGATCGAGGAGGTCATCCGCGTGGCCAAGCTCTCCGGAGCGGATGCTATCCATCCTGGTTATGGTCTTCTGTCCGAAAGTCCTGAATTCGTGGAGGCCTGCAACGAGGCCGGCATTACCTTCATCGGACCGACGGCGGATACGATGCGCCAGCTCGGCAACAAGGTCGCCGCCCGCAATCTGGCGATTTCCGTTGATGTCCCCGTGGTTCCCGCCACCGACCCGCTGCCGGACGATATTGCGGAAGTGGAGCGCATGGCTGAGGCAATCGGCTATCCGGTCATGCTCAAGGCCTCCTGGGGCGGCGGCGGTCGCGGTATGCGCGCCATTCGCAAAAAGGAAGATCTGGCCCGTGAGGTAACGGAAGCCAAGCGTGAGGCGAAAGCCGCTTTCGGCAAGGACGAGGTCTATCTCGAAAAGCTCGTGGAGCGTGCGCGCCACGTGGAAAGCCAGGTGCTTGGCGATACCCACGGTAATGTCGTGCATCTGTTCGAGCGTGATTGTTCGATCCAGCGGCGCAATCAAAAGGTCGTGGAGCGTGCACCTGCACCATATTTGTCTGAAGCCCAGCGTCAGGAACTGGCGGCCTATTCGCTGAAGATCGCCGCTGCGACCAATTATATCGGTGCCGGCACGGTCGAATATCTGATGGATGCCGATACCGGTAAATTTTACTTCATCGAGGTCAATCCGCGCATTCAGGTGGAGCATACCGTCACCGAAGTCGTGACCGGTATCGATATCGTCAAGGCGCAGATCCATATTCTCGAAGGGGCTGCGATCGGTACGGCGGAATCCGGCGTTCCGCGCCAGGAGGATATCCGCCTCAACGGCCATGCGCTGCAGTGCCGCATCACGACGGAAGACCCGGAACACAACTTCATTCCGGATTACGGTCGTATCACCGCCTACCGCTCCGCTTCGGGCTTCGGTATTCGTCTGGATGGCGGCACGTCCTATACGGGCGCTGTCATCACCCGTTATTACGATCCGCTGCTGGTGAAAGTCACCGCGTGGGCGCCGCAGCCGGATGAAGCAATCAGCCGCATGGACCGTGCGCTGCGCGAATTCCGTATCCGTGGCGTTGCGACCAACCTCACCTTCCTTGAAGCCATCATCGGCCACGACAGTTTCCGCAACAATACCTACACGACACGCTTCATCGATTCGACGCCGGAGCTGTTTGCGCAGGTCAAGCGTCAGGACCGCGCCACCAAGCTTTTGACCTATCTTGCCGACGTGACAGTCAATGGTCACCCGGAAACCAAGGGACGCGCCAGACCGTCCGACAAGGCGGCAAAGCCCATCGTGCCTTACATCGATGCGCCGACGCCTGATGGTACCAAGCAACTGCTGGACAAGCTCGGTCCAAAGGGCTTTGCGGACTGGATGCGCAACGAAAAGCGCGTGCTGGTCACCGATACGACCATGCGTGATGGACACCAGTCACTTCTGGCCACCCGCGTTCGCACACATGATATCGCCCGCGTTGCCAGCGTTTACGGCAAGGCGCTGCCGCAGCTTCTGTCGCTGGAATGCTGGGGTGGTGCGACATTTGATGTCTCCATGCGCTTCCTGACCGAAGACCCTTGGGAGCGTCTGGCGCTCATCCGCGAAGGCGCACCGAACCTGCTGCTGCAGATGCTTCTGCGTGGTGCAAACGGCGTCGGGTACAAGAACTACCCCGATAATGTCGTTAAATATTTCGTCCGTCAGGCCGCAAAGGGTGGCGTCGATCTTTTCCGTGTCTTCGACTGCCTGAACTGGGTGGAGAATATGCGGGTCTCGATGGATGCGATTGCCGAGGAGAACAAGCTCTGCGAGGCGACCATCTGCTATACCGGCGATCTGTTGAATTCGGCGCGTCCGAAATACGATCTCAAATATTATACCGGCCTTGCCGCCGAGCTTGAAAAGGCAGGCGCGCATATCATCGCCGTCAAGGACATGGCAGGCCTGTTAAAGCCGGCTGCCGCCAAGGTTCTGTTCAAGGCGCTGCGCGAGGCGACAGGTCTGCCGATCCACTTCCACACCCATGATACGTCGGGCATTTCCGCCGCGACCGTTCTTGCGGCCGTGGATGCCGGCGTGGACGCCGTCGATGCTGCAATGGATGCTTTCTCCGGCAATACGTCGCAGCCATGCCTTGGCTCGATCGTGGAGGCGCTGGCGGGGTCGGAGCGTGATACGGGTCTCGATACCGAATGGATCCGCCGCATTTCCTTCTATTGGGAGGCCGTGCGCAACCAGTATGCGGCATTCGAAAGCGATCTGAAGGGGCCGGCCTCGGAAGTCTATCTGCATGAGATGCCGGGTGGCCAGTTCACCAACCTCAAGGAACAGGCCCGTTCGCTGGGTCTGGAGAGCCGCTGGCACGAGGTGGCGCAGGCTTACGCCGACGCCAACAGGATGTTCGGCGATATCGTCAAGGTAACACCGTCTTCCAAGGTTGTCGGTGACATGGCACTGATGATGGTCAGCCAGGATCTGACGGTTGCCGATGTCGAAAACCCTGATCGTGAAGTGTCCTTCCCGGATTCGGTGGTTTCGATGCTGAAGGGCGATCTTGGACAATCGCCGGGCGGTTGGCCGGAAGCCCTGCAGAAAAAGGCGCTGAAGGGCGAAGCACCCTATACGGTTCGTCCGGGTTCGCTGCTGGCGGATGCCGATCTCGACGAGGAGCGCAAGGTCATAGAATCCAAGCTGGAGCGCAAGGTAGACGACTTCGAGTTTGCGTCCTATCTGATGTATCCCAAGGTGTTCACCGACTTCGCGCTCACCGCCGAGACCTATGGCCCGGTTTCCGTGCTGCCCACCCATGCCTATTTCTACGGCATGGAGGATGGCGACGAACTGTTTGCGGATATCGAACGCGGCAAGACGCTGGTCATCGTCAACCAGGCTTCGTCCGGTACGGATGAAAAGGGTATGGTGACGGTGTTCTTCGAGATCAACGGCCAGCCACGCCGCATCAAGGTTCCGGATCGCGCCCACGGCGCCTCCGGTGCTGCCGTGCGCCGCAAGGCAGAACCCGGCAATGCGTCGCATATCGGTGCGCCGATGCCGGGCGTGATCAGCCGCGTCTTCGTCAATCAGGGTCAGGAGATCAAGGCCGGCGACGTGCTTCTGTCCATCGAGGCCATGAAGATGGAAACCGCGCTTCACGCCGAGCGTGACGGCAAGGTCGCTGAGGTTCTGGTGCGCCCTGGCGACCAGATCGACGCGAAGGATCTGTTGATCTCCTACGCCGAATAAAGGCGTATTACATCGGCAATAAGAGTGCAGACGCCCGCCTTTCGGCGGGCGTTTTTTATTGCGCTGCTGCAAAAACTCGAATATGCCTGTTCGTGCACGTTTATTCCTGTTTATGCATGAGTCTCGATGAGCGATCATTTTGTCAGTGAGCGGCAGGCGCTCATCCTAGCGCAGTTACGGCAAAGCGGCCGCGTGCTTGCGCAGGATCTTGCCCAGAATTTCGGTGTTTCTGAAGACACGGTGCGCCGCGACCTGCGCGAGATGGCGGCGCGCGGGGAATGCCTGAGGGTTTATGGCGGAGCGCTGCTTTCTGATAGCATGACGGTGCCGTTGAAGACGCGCATTACTGAGGATGCCGATCGCAAGGCCCTGCTGGCGCGTGCCGTCATTCCGCTTCTCGAGCCGGGCATGGTCGTCTTCATCGATGCCGGCTCCACGAACCTCGCTGTCGCAAGGGCCATTCCCGCCGGTCTCAAGTTGACGGTAGTGACCAATACACCCGCCATAGCCGCCGAACTGACGGGGCGGGCCGATATCGATCTTGTGCTGATCGGCGGCAAGGTCGATCCGGCCGTCGGCGCTGCAATCGATGCCATGGCGCTAAGACAGCTCGAACTGATGCGGCCTGATCTCTGTATTCTCGGTGTTTGCGGTGTCGCGGCGGAGACGGGTCTGTCTGCGGATGTTTTCGAGGATGCGGTGTTCAAGCGGCTTGCCTGCAGCGCCAGCCAGCGGATCGTCGCCGCAATAACGACGGAAAAGCTCGGCCATAAGGCAGCTTTTCACGTGCATGATTTTTCCCCACCGCTTTGCCTCGTGCTGGAACAGGATGCCGACCGCGCATTGGTCGAGGCACTGTTGGCAAAAGGTGTAGATGTTCATTGCGGCGACGAAGACGCCGTTCAATTTTCCCACGGTCAAGTCTGAAGGATATTACCGATGAATGGCCCCACGACATTTTCGCCGACGGCTGCGCGCTCGTCCTATCTGACGCGGCACAGGCTGGGTGTTTCCCTGCTCTTCTTGATGAACGGCTTCATGATGGGCTCATGGGCGCCCAAGATCCCGGAATTTGCGGCGCGGCTGTCGCTCAGCGAAAGCGCGCTTGGCCTGATCATTCTGGTTTTCGGCGTCGGCTCGCTGGTTTTCATGCCGATTGCCGGTTCCCAGATCGCCCGTTTCGGCTCGCGCACGGTCAGCCTGGTCACTGCGGCGATCTTCCTGCCGACACTGCTGTTCATCTCCTGGGCTGGCACGATCTGGGCGGGTGTGATTGCGGTCTTCCTGTTTGGCGGCCTCACGGGGGCGATGGATGTCGCCATGAACGCCAATGCCGTGGCGGTGGAGCGGGACATGCGCCGCGCGATCATGTCGTCCTGCCATGCCTTCTGGAGCCTTGGCGGCCTGATCGGCGCCGGTCTTGGCGGTTATCTCATCACGGCAATCGGTGTGCAGGGCCATGCCATTGCGTTGACGGTCATCGCGCTTGTATTGCTGGTCATTGCCTGGCCGCGGGTTCTCGCGGATCGTCCGCATGCCGAGGCCGAACGTCCGAAAGGCGGCTTGCCGCTGACGCCGCTGCCGTGGATCATCGGCCTGATGGCGCTGTTTTCGATGGTGCCGGAAGGCGCGATCCTCGATTGGGGTGCGCTTTATCTGCGCAATGAACTGGGGGCTTCCGTCTCGCAGTCCGGTTTTGCCTTTGCGGCCTTCTCCATGACCATGGCGGCCATGCGTTTTGCCGGCGATCTGGTGCGTGACCGGTTCGGCGCGGTCAACACCCTGCGATTCTGCTCGGTCATGTCGATCACCGGTCTCTTGATTGCCGGCCTTGCGGGAAGCTCCACTTTCGTGATTATCGGCTTTGCCATTGCCGGCATCGGCATTTCCAACATGGTGCCCATCGCCTTCTCCGCGGCGGGCAACATGCCGGGGCTGGCACCGGGAATCGGGCTCTCCGTCGTCACCACCATGGGTTATTCCGGCATTCTGGTGGCGCCATCCGCCATCGGTTTCATTGCCGAACATACGGGTCTCGCCAGTGTCTTCCTTGCATTGCCGTTGCTGCATGTGGTGGTTTTGCTGCTTTCGCGGCTTGCCCGGCATGCGGATGGAGCAGGCAAAGAATAGGCGTCTCGAATTTTGCCATGATTGCGGTAAAGTAGAAGCTCTTATGCGTTGGGTGTTGACAAGCCGGCCCCCTTGTTTCACCTCAATTGCCAGACCTTGCCGCAAGCTCCAGAGACCGCCATGACGTCACATGCCGATTACGATCCAAAGCCCCGCCGCGCATCCGTCGCTGTCGACGTGGGCGGCGTCATCGTTGGTGGCGGTGCGCCCGTCGTCGTGCAGTCGATGACCAATACCGATACCGCTGACATCGACGCCACCGTGCAACAGGTGGCAGCGCTTTTCCAGGCCGGTTCGGAAATGGTGCGTATTACCGTTGACCGCGACGAGAGCGCTGCCGCCGTGCCGAAAATCCGCGAGCGGCTGTTGCGTCTCGGCATGGATGTGCCGCTGATCGGCGATTTCCATTATATCGGCCACAAGCTTCTGGCCGATCATCCGGCCTGTGCCGAAGCGCTGGCGAAATACCGCATCAATCCCGGCAATGTCGGTTTCAAAGACAAGAAGGACAAGCAGTTCGGCGAAATCGTCGAAATGGCGATCCGTTATGACAAGCCCGTGCGCATCGGCGTGAACTGGGGATCGCTGGATCAGGAATTGCTGACCACGCTGATGGATCATAACAAGGAAGAGGGGTTTCCGCTCTCCGCCCGTCAGGTCACGCGTGAGGCCATCGTCCAGTCGGCGCTGATTTCCGCCGAGCTTGCCGAAGAGATCGGCCTGCCGCGCAACCGCATCATCCTTTCGGCCAAGGTCAGCCAGGTGCAGGACCTGATTGCCGTTTATTCGATGTTGTCGGAGCGCTCCAACCATGCCCTGCATCTTGGCCTGACGGAAGCCGGCATGGGTTCCAAGGGCATCGTCGCCTCGTCTGCCGCCATGGGTTATGTGCTGCAGCACGGCATCGGTGACACGATCCGCGTCTCCCTGACGCCCGAACCGAATGGCGACCGCACCCGTGAGGTGCAGGTGGCGCAGGAATTGCTGCAGGTCATGGGTTTCAGGCAATTCATTCCGGTGGTTGCGGCATGTCCCGGCTGCGGGCGCACCACGTCCACCGTCTTTCAGGAGCTGGCGCAGAATATCCAGAACGATATTCGCAAGAACATGCCGGTCTGGCGTGAAAAATATCCCGGCGTCGAGGCATTGAACGTCGCCGTCATGGGCTGCATCGTCAATGGCCCCGGTGAAAGCAAACATGCCGATATCGGCATTTCCCTGCCCGGAACCGGCGAAAGCCCGGCAGCGCCGGTCTTCATCGACGGGGAAAAGGCGCTCACTTTGCGTGGTCCCAACATTGCCGGTGATTTCGAAGCGCTTGTGGCCGATTACATCGAAAAGCGTTTTGGCCGGAAAGACGCGGCGGAGTAAAGAGTACCGTGAAAAAGCCGGAATTCCACTGTCGTACCTCCTGAACCTCTCGGAGCATCAAAACACATGATCAAAAAAATCGCGATCGTCGCCCTTTGCGGGACCTATCTTTCCGCCTGCACCACCACCGATCCCTATACGGGTGAACAGAAGATGTCGAACACCGCGGGTGGTGCCGGCATCGGCGCCGTGGTCGGCGCGCTCGGCGGTCTGGCTGTCGGCGGTTCGCCGACCGGTCGTCGTAATGCCGCGCTTATCGGTGCGGGCATCGGCGCGCTCGCCGGTGGCGCCATCGGCAATTATATGGATGGTCAGGAAGCCGAGCTTCGCGCCCAGCTTCAGGGTACGGGCGTTTCGGTTTCCCGCCGTGGCGACAGCATCGTTCTCAACATGCCGTCGAACATCACCTTTGCGACGGATCAGGATCAGGTCATTCCGCCGTTTTATCAGACGCTCGATTCCGTCGGCATCGTGCTGAACAAATTCAACCGCACGCTGATCGACATCAATGGTCACACTGATTCCACCGGCAGCCCCGGTTACAATCAGGGCCTTTCGGAGCGTCGCGCCGCATCGGTTGCCAATTACCTCGGCGCGCGCGGCGTCGATCAGCGCCGCATTTCGACGCTTGGTTTCGGTGCTTCGCAGCCGATCGCATCGAATGCAACGCCTGACGGTCGCGCTCAGAACCGTCGCGTTGAAGTGCTGATTTCGCCTCTTAAGGGCTGATTGGGTATAGAGGCTGAGCGGGGAAACCGGCTCAGCTTTTCCGTTCGGCAATGAACCTTGCGGCCGCGATGAGAATTGCAGCCTTTTCGCCATAAGGGGCCAGGAGGTTACTGGCTTCCGTTACCTGTTCCTGCAGCTTGGCGCGCGCCCAGTCTTCACCGCGCAAGGCGACCAATGTTCCCTTGCCGCGTGCGGCATCCTTGCCGGTTGCCTTGCCCATGGTGGCGGCATCGGCAGTGAGATCGAGAAGATCGTCGGCGAGCTGGAAGGCGAGGCCGATTTTTTCGCCGAAGAGGCGTAGCCTTTGCCGTTCGGAAACATCACTTCCGGAAATGATCGCGCCGGCCTCGCAGGCGAAACGCAGCAAAGCACCGGTTTTCATAGCCTGCAATGTAATGATGCCGGCTTCATCCGGCGCCTTTTTTTCCGCAGCAAGATCAAACGCCTGTCCGCCGGCCATGCCGCCGATGCCGGCTGAGCGGGCAAGTGAAAGCACGAGTGCGGCCTTACGCTCGGCCGCAAGCGGGTTTTCATCCGAGGCGATAATATCGAAGGCGAGCGTCAGCAGGCTGTCACCGGCGAGAATGGCGGTCGCCTCATCGAATTTGCGATGCACCGTCGGCTGGCCGCGGCGCAGGTCATCGTCGTCCATGGCCGGCAGATCGTCATGCACAAGCGAATAACAATGCAGGCATTCCAGTGCCGCGCCGACATAATGGGCAGCTTCGGCATCTCCGCCCAGAAGGGCGGCGCTTTCGATAACGAGAAAGGGCCGCAGGCGTTTGCCGCCGTTCAGCACACCATGGCGCATGGCGTCGAGCAGGTTTTGCGGACGCGTGATCTCGTCTGCGCGTGCTTCACCGGAAAGCAGGCGGCCAAGCAGGGCTTCGGTTTTTGCCGCGTTTTCGCGCAGCCTCGTTTCGAAATTCGTCATCTGAGCGTCCATGTCGCGCTCTTTGACATGCCGCGCGGGGCCAGGCAACCTTTTCGTGATTCCCGGGCGTAACTGTTTGACCAGACTCGCCTTGAAGACGGCAATGGACTATGAAAGGCTTCGATTGGCGCGGGGCTGGGACGGATATTGAGCAGTACGCCTGAAAGCGACGCAGATTACGCCGTGCTGGCGGAAGACCGGAGCAGTCCGAAGGTGGATTTTCGCACGTTGGCAAAGCGCATCATCATGACCTTGCTGGCTTTGCTGATCCTGCCCTATCTGCTGATTCCCGTCTATGCGCTGCCGTTCATGCGGCCCGTTTCGACGCTGATGCTTGCCGATCTGGTAACACTGCAGGGCTATGACCGGCGCTGGGTTCCGCTCGAGGATATTTCACCACGTCTTGTGCAATCCGTGATGATGTCGGAAGACGGGCAATTCTGTTTCCATGGTGGCGTGGACTGGAACCAGATGCAATCCGTGGTCAGCAATGCACTCGATGGCGCCTCCACCCGCGGTGCCAGCACCATTCCAATGCAGACAGCCAAGAACCTGTTTTTATGGAACGGTCGCTCTTTCCTGCGTAAAGGGCTGGAACTGCCGCTGGCGATCGCGGCCGATTTTGTCTGGTCCAAAAAGCGGATGATGGAGATTTATCTCAACGTTGCGGAATGGGGGCCGGGCATCTACGGCATCGAGGCTGCCGCGCAGCATCATTTCAAGGTGCCGGCGGCAAAGCTCAGTTCCCGTCAGGCGGCGCTGCTCGCCGTTTCCCTGCCCAATCCCATTGACCGGGTCGCCAGCAAGCCTGGGCGTGGCCTGCAAAGGCTGGCTGGTCTTATCGAGCGGCGCGCCCGGGCCTCGGGCGCTTATGTCGGCTGCGTACTGGACTGATCCAGCCCGCCCGCTCAGCCCTTCGTGAAAATATAATCTGTTTCCTGACGCAGGGTTTCGCCCGGCCGCAAGATCGCGTGCGGAAAGTCAGGGTGATTGACGGCATCAGGCCAGATCTGCGTTTCGAGGCAAAAACCGGCAAAGGGACCATAGTGGCGGCCATCGAGGCCGGGAACCGGAACGTTCAGCTTGAAGGCCGAATAGAACTGCACACCGGGTTCGGTGGTGTGAACCTCAAGGGCGATATCCGAGGCCGGCGAATAGGCGCGGGCAATCTTGCGCTTTGCGCGGCGCTCGGGCGAGAGGCAGAAATTGTGATCGTAGAGGACCTGCTCACCATCCTCCTTGCGCCGCATCGGTGTTGGCTGGCGCAGGTCGAAGACGGTGCCTTCAACCGAGCGGATTTCGCCTGTTGGTATCTGTTTGTCGTTGGTAGGCAGGTAAAAATCAGCGGCGATGCTGATCTCATGCCCTAGTGCGGTATCCGCACCGTCGAGGTTGAAATAGGAGTGCTGGCAGACATTGGCGATGGTCGGTTTGTCGGTCACCGTTTCGTAGACCACCGAAAGCACGCCGCCGTCGAGGATCGTGTAGGTGGCGGTGACCGTGCAGTTGCCGGGATAACCGGCGCGACCGTCGGCATCGATGATCTGCAGAACGGCATGGCTTTCGCCATGCTCCATCAGCATCCAGTTGCGTTTGCCCATGCCGTCGCTGCCGCCATGCAGATGGGTTACGCCCTTTTCGTTCAGCTCCAGCTGGTATTCATGCCCGTCGATGGAGAATTTGCCGTCGCCGATGCGGTTGGCATTGCGGCCCGGGGTGGCGCCGAAATAGGAGGAATATTTGTAGTCCTCGAATTTATCGAAGCCGAGAACGAGCGGCGGCTGGTGACCATCGAGGCGCAGATCCTGAATGACCGCGCCCCAGGTGATGACCTTGGCCGTCAGTCCGCCCTTCGAGATGGTGACGCGTTCGACCTTTTCACCGGTCGCCGTGAAACCGAAATTCTCGCGTGCTGCCCCGTCGCTCATTGCATCATTCTCCCGATTGCCACGAATTGCCGGGCGGACGTTGCGTCATTTCCCGGCAATTCGCAATCGGCAATTTACGCGGCGAGTTTGCCGATGGATTCGAGATCGTAGGGCGTCGTCTGATATATCTCGTTGATCCAGTTGCCGAAAAACAGATGGGCGTGGCTGCGCCAACGGTTCAGCGGGGCAAGCTCCGGGTCATTGTGCGGAAAATAATCATGCGGCAGCTTGATGGGCACACCGGCATTTGCGTCGCGGAAATATTCATCCGAAAGCGAGGTTGAATCATATTCGACATGATTGAACATATAGAGCCTGTTGCCGGCCTTCTCATGCACCAGACACACGCCCATTTCCTCTGACTCCATCAGGATTTCAAGTTCGGGGTGTTTTTCGATGTCGGCGCGGCGTACCTCCGTCCAGCGTGAGACCGGAACCTGGAAATCGTCCGAAAAGCCGCTCAGATAGATCGATGACGGGCAGAGATTGCGGTGACGATAAACACCGAACGCCTTTTCTTTGAGCTCGTATTTCGGCACGCCGTGGAAATGGTAGATGGCAGCCATCGCACCCCAGCAGACATTCAGCGTCGAATGGACATTGGTTTGCGTCCAGTCGAAAATTTGTCGCATCTCGGCCCAGTAGGTCACATCTTCATAGTCCAGCATCTCGATGGGCGCGCCGGTGATGATGAAACCGTCAAACTTGCGGTGGCGCACTTCCTCCCACGTTTCATAGAAGGACAGAAGATGTTCTTCCGGCGTGTTCTTGGCGCGATGGCCGCCGATACGGATCAGCGAAAACTCCACCTGCAACGGCGAGGCGCCGACGAGGCGGGCCATCTGCACTTCCGTCTTGATCTTGTTCGGCATGAGGTTGAGAAGCCCGATCTGGAGCGGGCGGATATCCTGCCGGATGGCCGCCGTTTCGGTCATGACCCGCACGCCCTCATGAACGAGGGTCTCAAAGGCGGGAAGCGTATCGGGAATCTTGATCGGCATGTCGAACTCTCTTTTCGGGTGACGTAAAGAACGTTGCGAAAACAAAAAAACCGGCAGCGAAATCGCAGCCGGTCCCAGGAAATTGCCCTTTTCCTCGACCCTTTAGCGACTTCTTTAAAGTGGCTGCAAGCCGGTCGGCAAATCACCACTGAAGCGTTTCATAATCCCGAAGCCGGCGAAAATCAATATAGGCTGATTTCATCGGGTTTCGGCTTTCCCTTTTTGGCTGAGGTGCGATAAGGCAGGGCATGGATAAAGAGCGCTTCACCATTCTGCTTGGCGGCGATGTCACGGTTACCGACCGCCTGAAGCTGGCGGTTGCCGATAGCCGCGTGATTGCGGCCGATGGCGGCATGCGCCATGCCGGACCGCTCGGCCTCAGACCGGAGCTTTGGGTGGGGGATTTCGATTCCGCCAGTGAAGAGTTGCTGGGCGCCTGGCCCGATGTGGAGCGCCAGCCTTATCCGGCCGCAAAGGCCGTGACTGATGGCGAGATCGCGGTCTCGGAAGCACTCTCCCGTGGGGCCCGTTCGCTGCTGCTGGTGGGGGCGCTTGGAGGCGAGAGAAGCGACCACGCGCTACAACATCTTCTTTATGCGGTGGCGCTTGCCGAACGGGGTCTCGACGTGACACTGACGTCAGGCGACGAGGAGGCGCAGCCACTTCTTCCCGGTTTGCTTGATGTCGATCTGCCGGCCGGTTCGCTGTTTTCCGTGGCCGGATTTACCGCCCTTCAAGGGCTTGATATCGGCAATGTGCGTTATCCGCTTGACGATTTCGCGCTTGCTTTCGGCTCTTCCCGCACTATTTCCAATGTCGCGAATGGCGGCCCTGTGCATTTCTCGCTGAAAAGCGGCAAAGCCATCGTCCTCGCCCGCCCCTATGATCTGACCGGAGCCTGACGCCTTGGCACCCCCAATTTTGAAACTCGACGATATCAAGCTGACTTTCGGCGTGACCCCGCTGCTCGACGGCGCCAATTTCCAGGTGGAGCCGGGCGACCGCATCTGCCTTGTCGGGCGCAACGGTTCGGGCAAGTCGACCCTGATGAAGATCGCTGCCGGTCTGGTCGAGGCACAGTCGGGCGAGGTTTTCCGCCATCCTTCCGCTACCATCCGTTATCTGGAGCAGGCACCGGATTTTGCCGGTTACGATACCGTTCAGGCCTATGCCGAAGCGGGGCTTGGGCCAGGTGACGACCCTTATCGGGTGACTTACCTGCTCGAACATCTCGGCCTGACGGGACAGGAAAATCCGGCAAGCCTTTCCGGCGGCGAAGCGCGGCGTGTGGCGCTTGCCCGCGTCATGGCGCCGGAGCCTGATATTCTGATGCTGGACGAGCCGACCAACCATCTGGACCTGCCCACCATTGAATGGCTTGAAAGCGAATTGCAGCAGACGCGCAGCGCGCTGGTGCTGATTTCGCACGACCGGCGTTTTCTCGAAAAAGTCTCGACCTCGACCGTGTGGCTCGATCGCGGCCAGTCGCGCCGTCTCAATCGCGGTTTTGCCCATTTCGAGGAATGGCGCGACAAGGTGCTGGAAGAGGAAGAACTGGAACAGCACAAGCTCGGCAAGGCCATCGAGCGTGAAGAACACTGGATGCGGTACGGCGTGACTGCGCGGCGCAAGCGCAACATGCGCCGTGTCGGCGAACTTCAGGCCATGCGCGCCGAATATCGCGGCCACAAGGGGCCGCAGGGCTCCGTGCAGGCCACGGCTTCGGACGTGCGCGAATCCGGCAAGCTGGTCATCGAGGCCGAGGCCGTCACCAAGGCTTACGATGAGCGCGTGATTGTCGCGCCGTTTTCGCTCAGGGTGCATCGTGGTGATTGCATAGGTTTCGTCGGGCCGAATGGTGCCGGCAAAACCACACTTTTGAAAATGCTGACCGGCCAGCTTGAGCCCGATAGCGGAACGGTGAAGCTCGGCACCAATCTGGAAATCGCAACGCTTGATCAGAAGCGTGAGGATCTCAATCCCAACGATACGCTTGCGCATTACCTGACTGATGGGCGCGGCGACAATCTGCTGGTCAATGGCGAAGTGAAGCACGTTACGGGTTACATGAAGGATTTCCTGTTCCAGCCGGAACAGGCCCGCACGCCGATCCGCAACCTCTCCGGCGGCGAGCGTGCCCGTCTTATTCTGGCGCGCATTCTGGCGCGGCCGACCAACCTTTTGATCCTCGACGAGCCGACCAACGATCTCGATATCGAAACGCTCGATCTGTTGCAGGAAATCGTTGCGGGTTTTTCCGGCACCGTCATCCTCGTCAGCCACGACCGTGATTTTCTTGACCGTACCGTCACCTCCACCATCGCACCCGCCAATCCGGATCAGCCGGATGGACGCTGGATCGAATATGCCGGCGGTTATTCGGATATGATGGCGCAGCGCAAGGGCGCGGCGGAGGAAAAACGCAAGGCGGAGAAACAGGAAAAGGCGAAGGCCGCACCTTCGACTTCCGCTTCGCAGGACCCTGCAAAGGCCAAGGGCAAGCTTTCTTTCAAGCAGAAATTCGCACTCGAAAATCTGCCGAAGGAGATGGAAAAAGCGCAGGGCGAAATCGCAAAACGCGAGCAGCGCATGGCCGATCCCGCGCTTTTCACCAAGGATCCCGCCACATTCAATACGCTGGCGCAGGAAATGACCAAGCTGCGTGAAAAGCTCGAGACCATGGAAGAAGAATGGCTGGAGCTGGAGATGCTGCGCGAGGAACTGGAAGGCTGAAGGCGATCGTCTTTTGCTGATTGAGCCGCATCCGCCTTTGACAGGGAGGCGGAATTGCCGTTTCCTGTGCGGGTTCGGAGGAGTTCAGAAAATGCGCATGATCTTCGTCAATCTGCCCGTCAAGAATATCGAGACATCCAGAAACTTCTTCACGGCGCTGGGTTTCAGCTTCAATCCAGAATATTCTGACGATCGAACGCTCTGCATGATCGTGGAGGAGAACATCTTCGTGATGCTGCTCCAGGAAGAGCGTTTTCGCGATTTCATCAATGGCGATATCGCCGATGCGAAGAGTAGCACCGAAGTGCTGACCTGCCTTTCCGCCGGAAGCCGCGAGGAAATCGACCGGATGATTGCAACCGCGCTTGCCTCCGGTGGCAGCGGCTGGAAACCCGTTCAGGATCACGGCTTCATGTATGCCGGCAGTTTTCAGGATCCTGATGGTCACGTCTGGGAATTGGTGCATATGACGGCGCAGGGCTGACGACAGCCATCTTGCCAATCGCAGACGGCGGGACTACACCATCATCTTGATCTAACGGGGTGTCTTTTGTGCTTGCGTGCAAAAGGCTGAGAGGCTTGCCAACCCGAAGAACCTGATCCGGTTCATACCGGCGGAGGGATTAGACGGCTTCAAGGCAGGCGGCTATTTCCCTTTTTGTTTTGAGGAGATACTCGTGCGCCGTCGTCTTTTCCTGAATTCCATCGTTGCCGCCTCGCTGTTTCTGCCCGGCCTTGCCGTTGCACAGGACAAGCAGGAACTCACCGTCTACACCTATGAGAGCTTCGTGTCCGAATGGGGACCCGGTCCCAAGGTCAAGGAAGCCTTCGAGAAGGTTTGTGGTTGCACGGTCAATTTTATCGGCGTGGCGGATGGTGTGGCGCTGCTCAACCGCCTGAAACTGGAAGGTGCGGGATCCAGGGCGGATGTCGTCGTCGGTCTCGACACCAACCTCGTCGCGGAAGCGAAACAGACCGGCCTTTTCGATGTCAGCGGCATCGATACGTCGGCGGCCAAGGTGCCGGGTGGTTATGAGGACGATGTCTTCGTCCCCTATGATTATGGGCACTTCGCGGTCATCTATGACACGCAGACGGTAAAAAACCCACCGACGAGCCTGAAAGAACTGGTGGACGGCGATCCTTCGCAGAAGATCGCCATTCAGGATCCGCGTACCTCCACGCCGGGGCTTGGGCTACTTCTGTGGGTGAAATCGGTATATGGAGACAAGGCTCCCGAGGCCTGGGCGAAGCTCAGGAAACGCATCCTGACCGTCACACCGGGCTGGTCGGAATCCTACGGTCTCTTCACCAAGGGTGAGGTGCCGATGGTGCTTTCCTACACCACTTCGCCCGCCTATCACATGGTCGCCGAAAAGACGGATCGCTATCAGGCTGCCTCCTTCTCGGAGGGGCATTATATCCAGATCGAAGTGGCCGGCCTTCTCAAAAACGCACCGCACAAGCAATTGGCAAAGCAGTTTCTTGCTTTCACGCTCACATCAGGTTTTCAGGATGCCATTCCCGAAAACAACTGGATGATGCCGGTTGCGGCGACATCGAAGCCTTTGCCCGAGGCGTTTTCCAAACTCGTCGTGCCTGCCAAGACCTTTCTGATGGATCCGGAACAGGTGGCGAAGAACCGCAAGGCCTGGATCGACGAATGGCTTGCGGCCATGAGCATGAATTGAGGAAAAGGCACGTCCACCCATGATGCTGCGTCGCGACTACCAGCGATCCATTTTTTTCGGAACGGCGGCCTTTGCCGCCGTTTTCCTGTTCATGGCGCTCGCCGTTGCGGCCCTCCTGTCTTTTGATGTCGGCGTATCGGCTGCGGGCATCATGGATACCTATACGCTGCGTATCCTGCGCTTCACGCTTTATCAGGCAATGCTTTCCACCTTCCTGTCCATCGTTCTCGGCCTGCCGGTGGCGCTGGCGCTTGCCCGGCGGCGGGATTTTTGGGGAAGGATATGGATTATCAGGCTGATGGCGGTGCCGATGGGGCTGCCGGTCATTGTCGGCGCATTCGGCATTATCGCCATCTGGGGCAGGCAGGGTGTCTTGAATACGGCTCTCGTTTTTGCCGGCGCGGAGCAACCCTTCAGCATTTACGGCCTTTCCGGAATTCTTATCGCCCACGTGTTCTTCAATCTGCCGCTCTGCGTGCGGCTGATGCTGGCCGGGCTGGAGCGCATTCCGGGTGAATATTGGCGCATGGCGGCAAGCCTCGGCATGGGGTCGGTTTCGACTTTCCGCTTCATCGAATGGCCGGCGATTTCCCGGCTTGTTCCCGGTATTGCCGGACTTGTCTTCATGCTGTGCGCCACCAGTTTCACGCTGGTGCTGCTGCTTGGTGGTGGCCCGGCAGCCACGACACTGGAGGTGGCGATCTATCAGGCGCTGCGGTTCGATTTCGATCCGCAGCGGGCGATCGCGCTCTCAGTTTTACAGATCGTCCTTACCGCAATCCTGCTTGGCCTTCTTGCCTTTCTGCCATCGCCGGAAGCGGAAATCGCCTCGCTTGGGCGGCCCCTTCGCCGCTTCGATGGCAAAGGGGCTGGTGCACGTCTTTGGGATGGGGCGGCGATCATTTTTGCGGTTCTGCTGATCGGACTGCCGCTTGTGGCCGTAGCCGTCTCAGGCTTGAGTGCCGACCTGCCGCGCCTTCTGTCAGCACCGATCTTTTTGCGAGCGGCCGCCACCAGCCTTGCCATTGCCGCGCTCTCCGCAACTCTCGTCGTGCTCTGCTGTTTTGCGATCATCAGTGCGCGTCAGGCCGTTGGTTCACGGCGGCGGGCGGTTCGGCCGTTGCGCTTTCTGTCCGCCACGCTCGGCGCGGGGTCTTCGCTTGTACTGCTGGTGCCGCCTGTCGTGCTCGGCAGCGGATGGTTTCTGTTGTTGCGGCCCCTCGGTGATGTCAGCTTTTATGCGCCGGTTCTCGTGGCGATCATCAATATGCTGATGGCGCTGCCGCTTGCCATGCGGGTGCTGGAGCCCGCCTTTAACAGCCATTTTCTGCGCACTGGCCGGCTTTCCGCCAGCCTCGGGCTACAGGGGCTGACGCGGCTGAGATTTGCCGATCTGCCGGTCCTGTGGCGGCCCGTAGTGATGGCGTTTTCCTTTGCCATGGCCCTGTCCCTCGGCGATCTCGGGGCGGTTGCCCTGTTCGGGTCGGAAAGTTTCGTCACCTTGCCATGGCTCGTTTATAGCAATATGGGCAGCTACCGCACCAATGACGCTGCCGGATACGCGTTTATCCTCGGTGTCGTCTGTCTGTTGCTTGCCGCAGGCGGCGTTTCACGACAGTCACGATCACCAGGGGCGCAATCAGCAAGGGCAAACATATGACCGGTGATGATTTCGCAGTTCGACTGGACAGGGTCAGGCTGCTGCTTGGAACGCAGGATTTCGATCTGGATTGCACCTTTCTACAAGGCCAGGTAACCGCCGTTGTCGGCGCATCCGGTTCGGGCAAGTCGACGCTTCTCAATCTGGTCGCCGGTTTCGAGACGCCTGATTCCGGCCGCGTGGTGATCGGCGGGCAGGACATGACGGCGCTCGATCCTTCCGAAAGGCCTGTTTCATCGATCTTTCAGGATAATAATCTTTTCGCCCATCTCGATATTTTCACCAATGTCGCGCTCGGCGTCAGTCCGGGGCTGAAATTGCAGGCACAAGACCGGAGTAACATCGAGATGGCGCTGGCGCGCGTTGGTCTTGCGGGTTTCGACAGGCGCCTGCCCGGCACGCTTTCCGGCGGGGAAAGACAAAGGGCGGCTCTGGCACGTGCGCTGGTAAGGAAAAAACCGGTCATGCTGCTGGATGAGCCCTTTGCCGCGCTCGATCCGGGACTGCGCGCGGGCATGACCTCGCTGCTTCTCGACTTGCATGCCGAAACAAAAAATACGGTGATTATTGTCTCACACCATCCGGACGACATAAAAAAGCTGGCGCAGCGGGTGGTTTTTCTTGATCGCGGCCGCGTTGTCTACACCGGCCCGACCGCAGATTTCTTTGCCACACAAAATGTGAAGGCGGTGGACAGTTTTCTGAACGGCTGATCGCCTTATTTTCGACGTGTGCCGCTGGCAATCGCTTTAGATGACTTCAATGGCGCTAATTTGCACTTGCCAGTTTCAAGTTGTTGCCCGAGAAAAGACGGGAATTATTGCGTTCTTCAGGAATATTCCGGACTTGATGGATCGTTTTTACCGTATCGGCATTCATGGCTCGTTGGGGCGAATCTGTTATTCTGGTCTGCAATTAACGGATGATCAGGAACGTTAGGGGCAGGCATAGAGAATGAGAAATAGCATGACTGCACAGTGGAGGTTCTTCTCCCGTTCAGGCCTTCGCCGTTCGGGCAGGATGGCTGCTGCCTGGTCCGTGCTGACGGCGTCTGCCGTATTCCTGTCGTCGTGCCAGTCCCTGTTCAGCCCGGCCTACCAGTCCACATTGCGCCCATCGGACAATCCGCAGACCGTGGAAGAGGTGCAGAAGAACGATCCCCGTGCGCAGATGGGTGCACGCGAACATCCGCGCATCGTGGCGAGTTATGGCGGCGAATATCGTGACGCCAAGACCGAACGGCTTGTTGCCCGCATCGCCGGCGCGCTGACGGCCGTTTCGGAGAATCCGCAGCAGTCCTATCGCATCACCATCCTGAATTCGCCTGCCATCAACGCCTTTGCGTTGCCGGGCGGATATCTTTACGTGACGCGCGGGCTTCTGGCGCTCGCCAATGACGCCTCGGAAGTGGCCGCCGTGCTTTCGCATGAGATGGGCCATGTCACCGCCAATCACGGCATCGAGCGTCAGCGCCGGGAAGAGGCGGAGGTGATCGCCAGCCGTGTGGTCGCGGAGGTTCTGTCGAGCGATCTGGCCGGCAAGCAGGCGCTTGCACGCGGCAAGCTTCGGCTCGCTGCCTTCTCGCGCCAACAGGAATTGCAGGCGGATGTCATCGGTGTGCGCATGTTGGGCGAGGCCGGTTACGACCCATTCGCATCGCCGCGTTTTCTGGATTCCATGGCGGCCTATGCACGGTTTTCCTCGGCTGATCCCGAAAACGACCAGAGCCTCGACTTCCTTTCCAGCCACCCCAACACGCCGCAGCGCATTGAGCTTGCGCGCCGCCATGCCCGTGCCTTTGGGCAGGAAGGCCAGGTCGGGGATCGTGGACGTGACTGGTTCCTGGATGGCATAGACGGTCTGCTTTATGGCGACAGCCCGCAGGAAGGGTATGTCCGGGGTCAGACGTTCCTGCACGGAACGCTTGGCATCCGTTTTGACGTGCCGGAAGGTTTCGTCATCGACAACAAGGTGGAAGCCGTTCTGGCCACAGGACCCGGCGATATGGCGATCCGTTTCGACGGCGTGGCCGATCCCAAACAGACCACCCTTGCCAATTACCTGACCAGCGGCTGGGTTGCCGGTCTCTTGCCGGAAACCGTCAAGGAAACGCAGATCAATGGTCTGGAGGCCGCGACAGCCCGGGCAAGTGCGGATAAATGGGATTTCGACGTGACCGTCATTCGTGTCGGCCAGCAGATATTCCGGTTCCTGACGGCGGTGCCGAAGGGCAATGCGCAGCTTGATTCCATCGCCAATGTGCTGCGCACGAGCTTCCGCAAGATGACCCCGCAGGAAATCGCATCGCTGAAGCCGTTGCGCGTGCGCGTGGTGACCGTGAAGCCCGGCGAAACCGTGGCGACGATCGCTGCGCGAATGATGGGAACCGAGCGCAAGCTTGACATGTTCCGCATGATCAATGCGATGAGCGCCACCGCCACGCTTCAACCCGGCCAGCGCGTGAAGATCATTTCGGAATAAGATCTCAGCTCGCCGTTACCTCATACAGGTAGGCGTGAACGAGTGAGGTCATTTCCCGCCTGATCCTGGGTGACTGCAATTCCCCGCGCCTGGCGGCGTTGTGAATGATGCCGTCAATGGCGTCGGACACGATCAGAGCGGCAGTCCGGCTGTCCATCGCTGATCCGGCTGGCAGGTGGGCCGTTATCGCTGCCGAGTAAAGACCGAGATATTCCTTTTCAAAAGCGCTGTTGGGATCATTCATTTCCGCGTGGCTGGGTGCGTCATCCAGCAGGACTTTATGAAGTCCGGGATGGAGGCTGTGCACAGCAATCATGCCGGCCACCAGTTCTTCTACGAATTGGAGGAGCGATTGCCTTTGCTCAGTGACGCTCTTCATGACCGCGAGGCAATCTTCAAGGTGGCGATGGCGCACCGCTTCGACAATCGAAACCTTGTCCGGGAAATATTGATATAGCGAGCCGATGCTGACACCGGCGGTTTCCGCCACCCTATTTGTGGTGAAACCCGCCCAGCCATGATCGCTTAAAATGCGAGCAGCCGCGTGGACGACGGCATCGACGGTGGCTTTCGAGCGCTCC
Organism: Agrobacterium sp. ST15.16.024; assembly: GCF_027956545.1. Lineage (NCBI taxonomy): Bacteria > Pseudomonadati > Pseudomonadota > Alphaproteobacteria > Hyphomicrobiales > Rhizobiaceae > Agrobacterium > Agrobacterium sp. ST15.16.024. The sequence continues at coordinate 174,656 of NZ_JAQKGO010000004.1, read as the reverse complement.
TGGCGCGGCTCTTTGCGCATCGCGGTCTTTCGTTTTGCAATGCGAGTAGACAAGGCACCCTCCATGGCGAAAATATAAACATAGTGCTCACATTTTCAGGATGTAAAGGATATTGTCATGATGGACCTGCTCAGGAGTTTGCTCGGCTATCACGCATGGGCGAACAGGGATTTGTTCGAGAAGCTGCAACAACTCGATCCCGAGCAAAATGCCTCCCAGCAGCACACGGCAATTCGGTTGATCAATCACTATTATGTTGTCGCGAGAATTTTTGCGGGTCACCTCACCGGAACGGCGCATGGCTTTGTCTCTGACAATACCGAGGCAACGCCGGAATTGAATGATCTTGCAAGGGATGTCGCAGCTCTGGATGGCTGGTATCTCGACTATATCGAGAAAACATCGCCCGCATCGCTTGGCGAATTTGTCGTTTTCACCTTCACTGATGGTGACAAAGGTTACATGTCCCGTGCCGAAATGATCTCACACGTGGTCCTGCATGCCGGCATTCACCGAGGCGAGGTTGCGCGCATCCTGACCCAACTCTCAATTATGCCGCCCTGGGATACATTTGCCGTGTTCGTGCACGGTACGCAGCCACAACGGCGTTTGCAGGGCGCGCAATAAAAAGCCACCCGCCCCGGTTTGGAGCGGGTGGCTTTTCTGATGGCTGGCTTCAGGCTCTTATTGCCATTCGCGCACGTCGACGAAGTGGCCGGCAATTGCCGCCGCCGCCGCCATGGCCGGGGAAACGAGATGGGTGCGGCTCTTGTAACCCTGACGGCCCTCGAAATTGCGGTTCGAGGTGGAGGCGCAGCGTTCGCCGGGCTTCAGGCGGTCGTCATTCATGGCAAGACACATGGAGCAGCCCGGTTCGCGCCATTCGAAACCGGCGTCGAGGAAAATCTTGTCCAGGCCTTCCTGTTCCGCCTGTTCCTTGACCAGACCCGAGCCGGGCACGATCATGGCCGAGACGGTGGGGGCCACCTTGCGGCCATCGACGATTTTCGCCGCTGCACGCAAATCCTCAATGCGCCCATTGGTGCAGGAGCCGATGAAGACGCGGTCAACGGCGATATCGGTAATGCGGGTGCCGGGTTGCAGGCCCATATATTCCAGCGCGCGCCACTTGGAGGTGCGCTTGTTCTCTTCCTCGATATCATCAGGATTGGGAACGACGCCTTCGACCGAAGTTACGTCTTCCGGTGATGAGCCCCAGGAGACGATGGGCGGCAGATTGGCTGCGTCCAGCACCACGACCTTGTCATAATGGGCGCCTTCGTCGGATTTCAGCGTCTTCCAATAGGCGATTGCCTGTTCCAGCGTTTCGCCCTTCGGCGCGCGCGGCTTGCCCTTGATGTATTCGAAAGTGGTTTCGTCAGGTGCGACCAGGCCGGCGCGGGCACCGCCCTCGATGGTCATGTTGCAGACCGTCATGCGGCCTTCCATGGAAAGCGACCGGATCGCCTCGCCGGCAAATTCGATCACGTGACCGGTGCCGCCGGCCGTGCCGATCTCGCCGATGATCGCGAGGATGATATCCTTGGCGGTCACGCCCTCCGGAACCTTGCCATCAACACGCACCAGCATGTTCTTGGCCTTTTTCTGGATCAGTGTCTGGGTGGCCAGAACATGTTCCACTTCCGATGTGCCGATACCATGCGCCAGCGCGCCAAAAGCGCCGTGAGTGGAGGTGTGGCTATCGCCGCAGACGATCGTCATGCCCGGCAGGGTGAAACCCTGTTCGGGGCCGACGATATGGACGATGCCCTGCCGCTTGTCGCGCTCGGAATAATATTCGACACCGAAATCCTTGGCGTTCTGCGCAAGCGCTTCCACCTGAATGCGGCTTTCCTCGTTCTTAATGCCTTCCAGCCGGTCGGCGGTGGTGGGAACGTTATGGTCGACCACCGCAAGCGTGCGCGCCGGCGAATGCACCGGGCGGCCAGCGATGCGCAGACCTTCGAAGGCCTGCGGACTCGTCACCTCATGGACCAGGTGACGGTCGATATAGAGAAGACAGGTTCCGTCCGGGTCACGGTTGACGACGTGGTCGTCCCAGATTTTATCATACAAAGTGCGGGGTGCGCTCATGGCTCTATGCCTTGTCATGGAAAAGGGTAATCAGGGTTCAGTAAGGCGATGGACAGCAGGTGCTGTCAGGCGAGCCTAAGTCGGCTGGTGAGCGCCCCGGAAACGCGCGCAAAGAACCGTGCCGGCAGACGCTTGTGGTCCTGCAGCACATAAACATTCTGAGCGAGACATCCGAATTTAGATCCCATGGCAACTTTAATAGCAGATCGGCAGTTTTACGGCAATATGAATGCTCACTGGCCGTCAGGGGGCCGTTCGGTATCCTTCATATGCGCTGCATCAACAGTAAATGCCGGTCTCATAACGTGTTCCAGTGGTTATGATGCGGTGCAACTTGCGTATTTTGCGCTGCACATATAGATGGGTTCCCTTATCATTTGCATTCGACGAGAAATCGAAGGGAGGAAAGCATATGGTATCCGAAAAAGCCCTCATCTCGAAGATCACCTGGCGGCTGATGCCGTTTCTTGGCCTTCTCTACCTCATCGCCTATATCGACCGCCAGAATGTCAGCTATGCCAAGCTGCAGATGGTGGATGCGCTGAGCCTCAGCGAATATGCCTATGGCCTTGGTGCCTCGCTGTTCTTCATCGGTTATTTCATCTTCGAAGTGCCGAGCAATCTGTTCCTCAACCGTTTCGGCGCCAGCAAATGGTTCGCCCGCATTCTGGTTTCCTGGGGTGCGGTCACCATCGCGCTTGCCTATACGCAGAACGCAACGATGTTCTACATCCTGCGCTTCCTGCTCGGGCTGTGCGAAGCTGGTTTCTTCCCTGGCGTGCTGTTCCTGATGACGCTGTGGTTCCCGCGTGATTATCGCGGTCGAATGATCGGCCTGTTCATGATTTTCAGCGCGCTTGCCAATGCGATCGGCGCGCCGCTTGGCGGCATGCTGCTAGATCTGGATGGTTTCCTCGGTTATGCCGGTTGGGAATGGGTGTTCCTGGCAACCGGTATTCCTGCCGTCATCGCCGGTATCGCCACCTTCTTTTATCTGGATGATACGCCGGAAAAGGCGAAGTTCCTGACGCAGGATGAAAAGGACTGGCTGAAGAACCGGCTGGCTGAAGAAAACAAGGGCATGGAAGAACATGCGGAGGATGGCTTCAAGGCGCTCATCAATCCGCGCGTGCTGTTCATGGCGCTTTGCTATGTTGGTTTTCCGCTGGCCGCCTATGGTCTCAGCTACTGGCTGCCGACGATCGTGAAGAGCTTCGGCGTTTCCAACACCGCCAATGGTTTCATCAACATCATCCCGTGGGTGATCGTGGCTATTGCCCTGTTCGTTGTGCCTAACGCTGCCGACAAGGCGAAGAACAAGACGCCCTACATCGTCGGCCCGGCTTTTGTCGGCGCGTTCTGCCTGCTGATGTCGGCGCTGCTCAGCGATCCGGTCCTGCAGTTCAGCTTCCTCTGCATCGCCGCTGCGGGCATCTTCGCCGGCCAGCCGGTGTTCTGGAGCCTGCCCGGCCGCTTCCTCAAGGGAGCTGGTGCCGCCGCAGGCATTGCCGCCATCAACTCGGTGGGCAATCTCGGTGGTTTCGTGGCGCAGAATGTGGTGCCGTGGATCAAGGATCAGACCGGCAGCACGATTGCGCCGATGTTCTTCCTTGCCTTCTGCCTGGCGCTTGCGGGTGTGCTGGTCATTATCGCCGCGCGTAAAATGGGTGATCAGGCCAGGGCGGCCTGATTTCCTTTGATCAATACGACAGCCGGCTCTACCGGCTGTCGTCTTTTCTTACCCGCGTTTTGAGCGCATTGCCTTCTCGATCCGCCGCAGCATCAGCGAAAGGCCGATGGTCAGGATCAGGTAGATGTAGGCGACGATCGAATAGGTCTCGAAAAAGCGGAAAGAGCCTGCCGCATAGACTTTTCCCATTTGAGTAATATCGGTGACGCCAAGCACCGAGACGAGCGAGCTGTCTTTCACCATCGAAACGAAATCGTTCGAAAGCGGCGGAAAGATCGTCCGGATCGCCTGTGGCAGGATAATCAGCCTGAAACGCCGGTAACGGCTGAAACCAAGGGCCTTTGCCGCCTCGATCTGCCCCTCCGGGACAGCCTGTATGCCGGCGCGGAAAATCTCCGCAATGAAGGCCGCATAACCGATCGTCAGGGCGATGATTGCCCGCCAGGTCAGCGACACGTCCCGCACCATCAACGGCTCCAGCCAGCCATTGGTGACGAGCGGCAAGGTCAGCCAATTGTAGAGTGCCACCAGCCCCGGTGTGCCGACGAAAGCGATATAGAACAACAGGACGATAATCGGGATGCCGCGAATGACCTCGATGTAAAATCGCGCCACCTGCCGCAGCACGATATTGTCGGCCATGCCGATTAACGCGAGAGCGAGGCCGAACAGCACCGCCAGCGTGAAGGCGGCAAGCGTGACGGAGACCGTGATGCCGATGCCCTTGGCGACGGTGCTGAAAACCTGGGCGTAAATGCCATTCACTGCGATGACCGCCGCAAGGGCAATCCCGATCAAAACGATCGTGACCAGCCACCAGGGAAAATCCTCGCTCTTGCCGTTTGGCCCGCTCCGTTGCGGGGAAGTGTCGTGGAGCGTCATTCGCCGAGCTTGTAGTCGAGGAACCACTTCTTATCAAGCGCGGTAAAAGTGCCGTCCGCCTTCAGGGCTGCAATGGCGGCATTGACCGGGGCGACGAGATCCGAGCCTTTTTTGAAGATGAAGCCGAAATCGTCTCCGCCCAATGGCCCGCCAACCAGCTTCAGGGTGCCGTTGGAAGCATCGACATAACCTTTGCCCGCGACGCCGTCGGTCAGGACCAGATCGACATCGCCGGTCTTCAGCGCCTGAACGCTGGCGCCGAAGGTTTCCATCAACCGCAGGCGCGGGTTCTGTTCGTTACCATCAAGAACATCATAAACCGCGGTGTAGAAGGGTGTCGTGCCGGCTTGCGCGCCGATAAGGCCTTTTTCGAAGGCGGCGAAACTCTTCGCATCGGTGAAACGAGCCTCGTCGGCGCGCACCAGCATGAACATTTCCGATCGCATATAGGGGGCGGAAAAATCCACTTTTTGCCTGCGGTCGTCCTTGATGCTGATGCCAGTCATGCCGATGTCGTATTGCCCGGCGGAAACCGCCTGTATCATCGCATCCCAGGAGATGTTCTGGTATTCGAGCTTGAAATTCAGCCGTTGGGCGATTTCCTTCATCGCGTCATATTCCCAGCCGATGGCCTCACCGGATTTCGGATCGACGAATTGCAGCGGCGGATAGGCGTTTTCCGTGACGACGACGACGGTGCGTCCCTTCAGATCCGGCAGATCGGCGGCACTGGCGAGCGTGGGCACCATGGCCAAGGCGGCAAAGGCGGCGAGAAGCAAACGTCTGGCGATCATGGGAGCCTCCGGAAACGATTTTTCTGAAAATGCACGCTTGCCGAGGCAAGGGCAAGTCACGTCGGCACAACAAAAAAGGCGGCCCGAAGACCGCCTTTCCCGTAAATCCATTGAAATGGAAATCTTATTCCGCTGTGGCTTCTGCAGCCTTTGCTGCTTCTTCCGCTGCCTTGGCTTCTGCGGCTTCGGCTGCTGCCTTTTCGGCGGCGAGAGCCTGTGCTGCTGCTACCTTTTCGGCTTCCAGACGTGCCTTTTCTTCGGCAGCTGCCTGGCGCTCGGATTCGTTCAGCTTGCGAGCGCGCGTACCGGTGTTTTCAACGATACGGGCAGCCTTGCCGCGACGATCGCGCAGGTAGTACAGCTTCGCGCGGCGAACCTTACCACGGCGAACGATTTCAACGCCTTCAACCAGCGGGGAGTAGATCGGGAATACGCGCTCGACGCCTTCGCCGTAGGAGATCTTGCGAACGGTGAAGCTTTCGGAAAGGCCACCACCAGAACGGGCGATGCAAACGCCTTCGTAAGCCTGAACGCGGGTACGGTTACCTTCCGTCACGCGAACGTTGACGCGCAGCGTGTCGCCCGGAGAAAAGTCCGGCAGGGTGCGCTTTGCTTCGATCTTGGCAGCCTGTTCGGCTTCCAGCTGCTGAATGATATTGGTCATATTAACCTCTGATTTCTTCTGAAACAGCCAGAGCGCTCAACGGTCGTCTGTCGGTCAATGCCTTCAGACCATGCCTTGCGGCAGGAGCGGGTTCGCCATTCTTTGCTTGCGGTTAAAGGGGCAAACCCCAATTCCAAGCGCGCACATATACTAGCATGCGCCATTTGTCATCCCTTTCATGACAATATTTTATCAATTATGCGTCGCGTTGCAGCAGTTGCGAAGGGGCGTCTTGCCGGATATGGCATGAGAACCTTGGGAGGGGCCATGTCAGTTTTCATCGTTCTCATGCTGTTTGCGACCGGCTTTCTGTCTGGTGTCGTCAATGCGATCGCCGGTGGCGGCACTTTCCTGACCTTCGGGGCGATGACACTTGCCGGCCTGCCGCCCATCGTTGCCAATGCAACGTCGGCAATCGTGCAGTTTCCGGGCTACATTACCTCCGTGATCGCCTATGGGCCGGAAATTCGTGCGCACTGGCGTGAGGCGATCCTGCTGTCGGCCGTGTCTGTCGTTGGTGGGCTGGCCGGGTCGCTGCTGCTGTTATCGCTCGACAATCCCTCCTTCCGCCAGCTGGTGCCATGGCTGCTTCTGGCGGCCACCGCCGTTTTCGCTGCCGGTCCGTGGCTGCGACCCAAGACGAGTGCGGAACGCTCGCCCGGAAATCTGCCTAGCCTCGCCTTTCAGGGGCTTGCGTCGATTTATGGTGGTTTCTTCGGTGCCGGCATGGGCATCATGATGCTCGCCATCCTCGGAATAACCTCTGGCGGCAGCTATCATCACCTGAACGCGCTGAAGAACCTGCTGTCGGTGGTGATCGCCGTCATTGCAATCACAATTTTCGTCAGCGGCGGCGTCGTGTCCTGGTGGGCGGCACTCATCATGTTTCCGGCGGCGGCACTCGGCGGCTATGTGGGCGTGCACACCGCAAGGCGGGTGCCGCAATGGATCATCCGCTGGCTGGTAATTGCAGTCGGGCTGATTTTGACGGCCTATTATTTCGTCTCGGCCTGAGCTTTTTCGAGAAGGTCTGGCCGTCTTTCCTTGGTCAACACGAGCGCCTGTTCGTGCCGCCACTTGTCGATGACGGCGTGATTGCCCGATGTGAGGACGGCGGGAATGTCGCGGCCTTCCCAGACCTGCGGGCGGGTATAATGCGGATGTTCCAGCAGCCCGCCCTCGAAGCTTTCATGCACGCCGGAGAGATCGTTGCCCATGACACCAGGAAGTATGCGGACGATGGCGTCCAGCAGCGTCAGCGCCGCCGGTTCGCCGCCGGAGAGAATGTAATCGCCGATCGACACCTCCTCCAGCCCACGCGCGTCGATCACCCGCTGGTCGACACCTTCGAAACGGCCGCAGACGATGATCGCACCATCACCCGCCGCCAGTTCGCGCACGCGGTTCTGCGACAGCGGCTTGCCACGCGGGCTCATCAGCAGGCGCGGCCGCGTGTCGCCATCCGAAACATGGTCGATGGCTGCGGCCAGAATATCGGGTTTCAGCACCATGCCGGCACCGCCGCCTGCCGGCGTGTCATCGACGCTTCTGTGCCTGTCGGTGGCGAATTCGCGGATTTGCACGGCCTCGAGCGACCATTGTTCGCGCTCCAGCGCTTTGCCGGCCAGCGAATAACCCAGATGCCCCGGAAACATTTCCGGGTAGAGCGTCAGCACGGTAGCCTTAAAGGTCATGGCTTTATTTCTTGCCGAAAGGCGGTACGCCGGTTTCGTCCTTGTCGTCGGGATTGTCGATCAGGCCGGCGGCCATCGGATCTATGAGAATGCGTCCGGCTTCGAGATCGATCTCAAGTACGGCCGACTCGGAAAAGGGAATGAGGGCAGGCCGGCGGCCGGCGCCTTTCAGTTCGAGCAGATCGCCCGCGCCGAAATCGTAAACGGCGCTTACGGCGCCATAACTTTTGCCTTCAGCATCAACGGCTTCCAGCCCTTCGAGATCGGCATAATAAAACTCGTCATCATCAAGCTCGTCGTCCGGCAGATTGTCGCGGTCGATGAACAGTTCCAGCCCGTTCAGGCTTTCCGCCGCATTGCGGTCGTTGATGCCCCTGAAGCGGACGACGACGACATTCTTGCCCTCGCGCACTTCCAGAATTTCAAAGAGGCGGCCATCGGCGGTGACAAGATTACCGTAATCGCCGAGCGCCATCGGGTCGGCCGTATAGGTGCTGACACGGACTTCGCCGCGCAGGCCCTGCGCGCCGCCGATCTTTGCCATGAGTACCGGGTTTTCCAGCTTTGCCATCGGGCCGTCCGTCTTCTGGTGTTGGTTGCGTCAGCTTTAAGGTTTGTTGACGCCAAAATAAACAAAAAACGGGCGGCATGGAAAACCACGCCACCCGTTTTTCAAAAGTTACCGTGCAGATTATTCTGCAGCAGAGGCTTCTGCAGCAGCAGCGGCTGCATCTTCAGCCTTCTGCTTCTTTTCAGCAACGCGCTCCAGGGCGCGCTTGCCCGGCTTTGCCTTTTCCGGGTTGCTGCGAGCGGCGCGCTCGGCGAGACCGGCTTCGGCGAGGAAGCGCAGAACGCGGTCGGTCGGCTGTGCGCCCTTGGCGATCCATTCCTTGATGAGATCAGCCTTCAGCTCAACGCGCTGCGGGTTGTCCTTGCCGAGCATCGGGTTCCAGGAACCGACCTTCTCGAGGAAACGGCCGTCGCGGGGCGAACGGGCGTCTGCAACGACGATCTGGTAATACGGGCGCTTCTTGGAACCACCGCGTGCGAGACGAATTTTAAGTGCCATGTGATATACTCCTTAGGATGGCTTGTCCGCCGTTCAGGCGGTCTTTTCGTTACCGCCATGTTCGGCGGCGATTGCTTCATGATGCCGGATGACTTCCTTGATGATGAAGTTCAAGAACTTCTCGGCGAAATCCGGGTCCAGATTGGCGTCCTTGGCCAGATGGCGAAGGCGTTCGATCTGGTATTCCTCGCGCGCCGGGTCTGCCGGCGGCAAATTGTACTTTGCCTTCAGCACGCCCACCGCCTTGGTACAGCGGAAACGTTCGGCAAGAATGTGAACCAGTGCGGCGTCGATATTGTCGATCGACTGGCGATATTCAGAAAGCTGGGCTTTCACGTCTGTAGTGTTCACTGGCGTCCCCCTCACTTCTTTTTCGGGAAGCCGGGCAGGCCCGGCATGCCGCCGAGACCCGGCAGCTTTGCGCCACCAAGACCCGGCAATCCACCTGGCATGCCACCAAGACCCGGCATTGCACCCGGCTTGCCGAGACCGGCGGCTTCAGCCTGCTTCTGAAGCGCTTCGAGCTGCTTCGGATCGATATTCGACAGATCGGGCATACCGCCGCCCATCATGCCACCGAGCCCCATCTTGCCGGCAAGGCCGCCCATCATCTGCTTCATGATGCCGCCTTTGCCCTTGCCGCCCATGGCTTTCATCATGTCGGCCATGCCGCGATGCATTTTCAGGAGCTTGTTGATTTCGGCGGCATCCGTGCCGGAACCGGCGGCGATGCGCTTCTTGCGGCTGTGCTTGAGAATATCCGGATTGGCGCGTTCCGCTCTGGTCATGGAGGAGATGATGGCGATCTGGCGGTCGAACATCTTGTCGTTCATGCCGGCCGAAGCCATCTTGTCCTTCATGCCGGCCATGCCGGGCATTAGCCCCATGATGCCGCCCATGCCGCCCATCTTCTTCATCTGGCCAAGCTGGTCGGCGAGATCGTTGAGGTCGAACTTGCCCTTGGCCATCTTCTCGGCCATGGCGCGGGCTTTTTCCGCATCGATGTTTTCGGCGGCCTTTTCGACCAGCGAAACGATGTCGCCCATGCCGAGAATACGGTCGGCGATACGGCGCGGATGGAACTCGTCGAGTTCGTTCATGCGCTCGCCGATACCGATCAGCTTGATCGGCTTGCCGGTAACGGCGCGCATGGAGAGAGCCGCACCGCCGCGACCATCACCATCCATACGGGTGAGCACGAGGCCGGTGATGCCGACGCGCTCATCGAAATTGCGCGCCAGATTGACGGCGTCCTGACCGGTCAGCGAATCCGCCACCAGCAGGATTTCATGCGGGTTGGACTTCTTCTTGATGTCGGCCATTTCCAGCATCAAGGGTTCGTCGATATGGGTACGGCCGGCGGTATCGAGAATGACGACGTCATGGCCGCCGAGCTTGGCAGCCTGCACGGCGCGCGCGGCGATATCGGTTGGCGACTGGCCGGCGATGATCGGCAGCGTGTCGACGCCGGTCTGGACGCCGAGCTGGCGAAGCTGTTCCTGTGCGGCCGGACGACGCGTGTCGAGAGATGCCATCAGCACCTTCTTCTTCTCGCGGTCGGTCAGGCGCTTGGCGATCTTGCCCGTCGTGGTGGTTTTACCGGAACCCTGCAGACCGACCATCATGATGACGACGGGGGCGGCCGCATGCAGGTCGATCGAGACGCCTTCTGTGCCGAGCATTTCGACAAGTTCGTCATGTACGATCTTGACGACCATCTGGCCGGGCTTGATGGATTTCAGGACGGCGGCACCAACGGCCTTTTCACGCACCCTGTCGGTGAAGGAGCGCACGACTTCCAGCGCTACGTCCGCTTCCAAGAGCGCACGGCGAACCTCGCGCAGGGCGGCGGCAACATCGGCTTCCGTCAGCGCGCCACGGCCGGTCAGTCCATTCAGAATGGAACCAAGGCGGTCCTGGAGGTTTTCAAACATCGTTTCTTCCTTCTTCGTTCCGGGGTTTCCGAAACGTCGGTGCTTTCGCTGGCAAAAACAAGACGCAAAGCCAAAAAGCACCCGAGGGCGCATCGCGCTGTCGGGTGTTGACCTCCGGGATCTCTTTATACCTCTGCGGGTCCCGGTCGGCGGCTTGGAGTCGTGAAACTGCCAGCTGATTGGCGGGGATAAACAGGAAAGTGCCGGAAAAGTCAAGGCGGTGCCGGTTTTCAGCGATCGGGCCTTGCATTTCATCTTTGTGTGATCGGCTGCAAACCGCGATTGGTGCGGCTTGAACGGCACCATTCCGCTCCCTATACCTTTAGCATGAACCGTCGAAACTTCTTTCGTTTTTCAACCCTTGGATTGCTCGCTGTGGCGGGTGGTGCGCTGTTTGCCCGCCGTTCGAATGCCAGCGCCTATTATAGTGGCCCGATCTCCGATCATTTCGACGGGGTACGCTTCTTTAATCCCGGCGGCTCGCCGCCTGGCAATTTCATGGGCCTGTTGAAATGGCGTTTCAACGGCGAGCGCGCCACATGGCCGGAAAACTATCCGAGCCCTTTTCCCTTCGCGAAGCCCGAAAGCCGGGTCGAGGGCAAGGACATTCGTGTCACCTTCGTCGGCCATGCCTCCTTCCTGATCCAGACGGCAGGTCTGAATATTCTCGTCGATCCTGTGTGGTCGCAACGTACCAGCCCGTTCAGCTTCGCCGGTCCCAAACGGGTCAATCCGCCCGGCATCCGTTTCGAGGATCTGCCGCCCATCGATCTGGTGCTGCTGACGCATAATCATTACGACCATCTGGATATGGAAACGCTGAAGCGGCTGCATGTGGCGCACAAGCCGCTTTTCATCACGCCGCTCGGCAATGACGCCATCATCCGCACCGGCGTGGAGGCGGCGCGTATCAAGGTGGGCGACTGGGGCGATGTGCTGGAAGTCGGTTCGTCGGTTAAAATTCATTTCGAACCGTGCCACCATTGGTCTGCCCGCGGCCTCAACGACCGCAGCATGGCATTGTGGGCCGCCTTCGTCATCGAAGGGCCGGGTGGTAAAATCTACCACATCGGTGATACCGGCTTTCACGAAGGCCTCAATTATCACACTGCGCGCAAGAAACATGGCGAATTTCGCCTCGCCAACCTGCCTTTCGGTGCTTATGAGCCGCGCTGGTTCATGAAAGGCCAGCACCAGAACCCGGCGGAAGCCGTTGAGGGCATGAAGCTTTGTGGCGCCGCGCATGTCTGTGGCCATCATTGGGGTACGGTGCAGCTCACCGATGAGGCTGTCGATGCGCCACTTGCGGCGCTGAAAACGGCGCTTGTGGAGCAGGGTGTGGAGGAAAGCCGTTTTCGGCCCATGCGCCCCGGTGAGGTTTTCGACGTACCCTCCGCCTGAGCGCTGCCCGGTTTGCGCCGCAACAGTCTGGTAATTTGCCGGTCTTTCCGCCATATAGGGCGAAAGCGCGGGGAAAATCCCGTACGCAATCCAATTTCAGATGGTTTTCAGGTTCAAGGCGATGGCGGATACGGTCGAATTTGCGAAGATGAACGGGCTTGGCAACAAGATCCTCGTTATCGACATGCGCGGCCGCAAGGATATGGTCACGCCTGCGGCAGCCATCGCGCTCAATGCCGATCCCGCGACCCAGTTCGACCAGATCATGGCCATTCACGATCCGCGTGTCAGTGGCACGGATGCCTTTATCGACATTCTCAATTGCGATGGCACGAAGGCGCAGGCCTGCGGCAACGGTACGCGCTGCGTGGTGCAGGCACTGTCTTCCGAAACAGGCAAGACCAGCTTCACCTTCCAGACGGTGGCCGGCATTTTGAATGCCGTCGAGCATGAAGACGGCATGATATCAGTCGATATGGGCCTGCCGCGTTTCCGCTGGAGCGATATTCCGCTGTCGGAAGAATTCCACGATACGAGCCGCATCGAATTGCAGATCGGGCCGATCGATGCGCCGATCCTGCACTCGCCTGCCGTCATGTCGATGGGCAACCCGCATGCAATTTTCTGGGTGGACCGCGATCCGATGGATTTTGATCTTGAGCGGTTCGGGCCGCTGCTCGAAAACCATCCGATGTTTCCGGAAAAAGCCAATATCACACTCGCACAGGTGATGTCCGACAGTGCACTGCGCACCCGCACCTGGGAGCGTGGCGCCGGGCTGACGCTCGCCTGCGGTTCCGCCGCCTGCGCTGCCGCCGTTTCCGCTGCCCGCACCGGCCGCACGGCTAAGAGGGTCACCATCGATGTGGCCTCCAGCCCCATCCGCGTGCCGCTGACCATCGACTGGCGCGAGGACAATCATGTCATCATGACCGGCCCGGCCGAATGGGAATGGTCGGGTTCCGTCGATCCTGTTACGGGTGTCTGGTCACGGGATGCGGCGGCCGAGCAGGGGGCCGTATGAGCGGCGTCGAGGTCATAACCTTCGGCTGCCGTCTCAACACCTATGAATCGGAAGTGATGCGGGCGGAGGCCGAAAAGGCCGGGCTGAACAATGCCGTGCTGGTCAATACCTGCGCGGTGACGGGCGAGGCGGTGCGTCAGGCACGTCAGGCCATCCGCCGGGCACGGCGCGACAATCCGCATGCGCGCATCATCGTTACCGGTTGCGCCGCCCAGACGGAAAAACAGACCTTTGCCGAAATGCCCGAGGTGGATGCGGTGCTGGGCAATGAGGAAAAGCTGAAAAGCACTTCCTATCGTGCGCTGCCCGATTTTGGCGTCTCGGCGGAAGAAAAGCTGCGCGTCAACGATATCATGAGCATCAAGGCGACCGCGCCGCAGATGGTCAAGCACATTGACGGGCATGTGCGCGCCTTCATTCAGGTGCAGAATGGCTGCGATCATCGCTGCACCTTCTGCATCATTCCCTATGGGCGCGGTAATTCCCGCTCGGTGCCAATGGGTGCAGTGGTGGATCAGGCGCGCAGACTGACGGAAAGCGGTTATTGCGAGATCGTGCTGACCGGAGTGGATGCGACCAGCTATGGGGCTGATCTGCCGGGCGAACCCTCCCTCGGTTACCTCGCCAAGACTTTGCTAAAGCAGGTGCCGGATATTCTGCGCCTGCGCCTTTCCTCCATCGACAGTATCGAGGCCGACCATCATCTGATGGATCTGATTGCCGATGAGCCGCGTTTCATGCCGCATCTGCACCTGTCCCTCCAGCATGGCGATGACATGATCCTGAAACGCATGAAACGCCGCCATTCACGGGCCGATGCCATCCGCTTCTGTCGTGACGTGCGGTCGCTACGGCCGGATATCGCCTTTGGCGCGGATATGATTGCCGGTTTCCCGACCGAGACGGAAGAGATGTTCGAAAATGCTGCCACGCTTGCGGAAGAATGCGGCATTTCCAGCCTGCACGTGTTTCCCTACAGCCCGCGTGCCGGCACGCCGGCGGCGCGCATGCCGCAGCTCGACAGGGCGCTGGTGAAAGACCGGGCGGCAAGGCTTCGCGAACGCGGTGAAGCGCTTAAGGTGGCGCAGTTGCAGGATATGGTCGGTTCGGTGCAAACGATCCTGGTGGAAAACACCGGTTTTGCCCATACCGATAATTTCACGCTGGTGGCGGCGCCTGATCTTGCCCCGCGCACTCTTGCGCAGGTTGCGATTACCGGCCACAACGGCAAACATCTGAACATGAAGCTTCTGGCGGCGAATGCTGCCTGAGGCGGCTCAAGAGAAAAGACACGGGAACGACCATGGCCCTCGGCTTCATCAAAAAAGTCTTTTCGTTCGGCAAGGACAAGGCCGAAACGAATGAGCGGCCGCAAGAGGATGCTGCGCTTGAACGCGGCAATGAAAATGCCTCTTTCGAAGCGGCGCTGAGCGAGGCCGAAGCGCACACACCTGTCGACGAGGACCCGGTTTCCGAACTGGAGATGGAAACGGCTGGCGGGCCTGTTCCAGACGAGGCGGATGCCGCGCCTTCGGAAGAAGAAGATGAAGAGGACGCGCCGCTTCTGCCCGGGGCGGAGCTTTCAGGCGATATGGGGCTGGTGCCGTTGTCGTTGTTGCAGGCGGAAGCCGCCGCCGAAGAGCAGGCAGGGCCTTTGCCGGAAGCTGTCGATGCCGTGCTCGATGCTGACGCGATGGATGCGCTGCTGGATGAGGCGGAGTCGGTAGATGCCGTTGACCCCCCTGTCGTGCCGCAGGCTTTGCCGAAGGGCTTTTCATCGGCAAGCGAGCGCCAGGAGCCGGTTGTCGCCGCGCCTGAGCCGAAGCTCAGCTGGTTTCAGCGCCTGCGGGCCGGGCTTGCCCGCACCTCGTCACAGCTGACCACGCAGATTTCGGCGCTTTTTACCAAGCGCAAGCTGGACGAAGATACGCTCGACGAGCTGGAAGACCTTCTCATCCAGTCGGATCTGGGTGTCGAGACCGCCATGCGCATCACCGGCGCTTTGTCTTCGGAACGTTATGGCAAGGATGTGAGCGGTGAGGACGTGGCGCGTATCATGGCCGGTGAGATCACCAAGGTTCTGAAGCCGGTCGCCAAACCTCTGGAACTCGATCTTTCCCATAAGCCGCATGTCATTCTCGTCGTCGGCGTGAACGGCACCGGCAAGACGACGACTATCGGCAAGCTTGCCGCCAAACTCTCAGGCTCGGGCCTTAAGGTGATGCTCGCAGCTGGCGACACGTTCCGCGCAGCGGCGATAGAGCAGCTGAAGATCTGGGCGGATCGCACCGGCTCGCAATTTATCGGCACGAAGCTCGGGGCAGATGCCTCGGGTCTGGCTTACGATGCCTATGAGCAGGCGCGGGCGGAAAAGAGCGATGTGCTCATCATCGATACGGCCGGCCGTCTGCAGAACAAGACGGAACTGATGGCGGAACTGGAAAAGATCGTGCGGGTGCTCGGCAAGCTCGATCCAGATGCGCCGCACACCGTGCTTCAGACGCTGGATGCGACGACCGGGCAGAACGCCCTCAACCAGGTGGAGATATTCCGCAACGTTGCGGGTGTTTCGGGCCTGATTATGACAAAATTGGATGGCACGGCGCGGGGCGGTATCCTCGTCGCCATCGCTGCCAAACACAAGCTGCCGGTTTATTTCATCGGCGTGGGTGAAGGTGTTGATGATCTGGAGCCCTTCGAGGCGGAAGATTTCGCCAAGGCCATTGCGGGAGTTTGAGTATGGACATTGAAAGCAATTCCAAGGAAAGCGAAAAGATGGTGGCGGAAATCAGCCCGCTGCTGAAATTCGTGCTCGAACTTGGGCCGCTCATGGTGTTCTTCTTCGCCAATTCCCGCGGCGAATGGCTGGCCTCGACTTTTCCGGTTTTGACGGAGTTCGGCGGACCGATCTTCATCGCCACCGGCCTGTTCATGATCGCTACCGCCGCCGCCTTGACCGTGTCGTGGATTTTGACGCGTAAACTGCCGATCATGCCGCTGATATCAGGCATCGTGGTTTTCGTGTTCGGCGCGCTGACGCTGTGGCTGCAGAACGATACCTTCATCAAGATGAAGCCGACCATCGTCAACACGCTGTTCGGTGTCATCCTGCTGGGCGGTCTGTTCTTCGGGCAATCGCTGCTGGGTTATGTCTTCAATTCGGCTTTCAAGCTGACGGATGAGGGCTGGCGCAAGCTGACGCTGCGCTGGGGCGTGTTTTTCCTGTTTCTGGCAGTGTTGAACGAGGTCGTCTGGCGTATGTTCACCACCGACACCTGGGTTGCCTTCAAGGTGTGGGGCACGATGCCGATCACCATCATCTTCACCATGGCGCAAATGCCGCTCGTCATGCGCCATTCTGTCGAACCTCTCGGAAAGGACGAAAAATGACAATTGGGGAGATGTCGGCGTCCCGTTCGCGTTCGCTTAGATGGTTCGGCGTGGCCGCCGGGCTGCTTCTGTTGCAGATCGTCATTCTCTACGCCATGGGCCGTATTCCCATCTGCGAATGCGGTTATGTGAAGCTGTTCGAACCGGGTGTGAACACGCCGGGCAATTCCCAGCATCTGGCCGACTGGTATACGCCCTCGCATATCATCCATGGCTTTCTGTTTTATTGGTTCGCCTGGCTGCTGTTTCGCAACAAACCGTTTTCCATGCGGCTTTCTTTCGCGGTTCTGATCGAAGCGGCATGGGAACTTCTCGAAAACTCGCCCATCATTATCGATCGTTATCGCACGGCGACCATGGCGCTGGGTTACACCGGCGACAGCATTCTGAACTCGGCCATGGACACGGTTTTCATGGCGCTGGGTTTCCTTTTTGCCGCCCGCGTGCCGGTGTGGCTGACGATAATAATCGCCATCTTCTTCGAAATCTTCACGGGCTGGCTGATCCGCGATAATCTGACGCTGAACGTGGTCATGCTGGTCTGGCCGCTCGATGCGATCAAGGAATGGCAGAACGCGCTCCCGCAAATGTGAACGAGCCTGCCGGCGATATATGCAAGTTTTCTTAATGGCAGTGCGCTAGTGTGCACTGCTTAAAGGCTTGTCTCTCAGTCCGGCATAACACATTGCAAGATAATTTCGCCTATCTTCTCCCCTTCATCATGCTGACATTCGGCGTCGTGTTCCTGTTCCTGCAAAGGATCGGTCACGCTTCGGCGCGCTATTGGGGTATCGGTTATCTTGCAGCGGCTTTTGGTTTTGCCGCCCCTCTGGTGCTCGGTGGCCTGCCCTTCGAATTGCAGGCGATTATCTCGAACCTGCTGTTCTTCTCCGCGTTTTTTCTCTACGGCCATGCGCTGCTTACCCATTTCGAGCGGCCGCTTCATACGGCGGCACGGCTGTCGCTCGTGCTTGCTGCCGTTGTATTGGTTTCATTTCACGTTTTCATCACGCCCGATCTGAAGCGCGAACTCGTCATCGGCGATCTCGTTTGCGCCCTGCTGCTTGCTTTTCCGGTCTGGCTTGTGCGGAAGCGGCCGGTGACCCTTGCGGATCGGCTGATGGTGGCGATTGCGTTACTGGTTGTGCTGGAAACCTTGGTGCGTATCGGCATGCTGCTGGTGATGACGCCGAACGGCTCGATGATCGAGCTCAGCGAATTTTTCGAGTCGGATTATGCCTTCTACATGCAGCTTGCCGCGAGCATATTCGGCTTCCTGCTCGCGCTTTCCGTGCTCGCAAGCCAGATTTCCGTCACCGTCGACCGGCACCTGGATGCCGCAGAACACGACCCGTTGACGGATGTGCTGAACCGGCGCGGCTTTGACCGGCGTGTTCCCGATTTTCGCAACGACACGCCTGAAGGTGCGGTCATTGCCTGCGATATAGACCATTTCAAGCGCATCAACGATGTTTACGGCCATGCTGCCGGAGATATCGTGCTTATCGGTCTTTCCGATCTTCTCAGGCGGAACGCACCTGAAAGCGCGCTGGTGGCGCGTTTCGGCGGCGAGGAATTCGTGGTTTTCCTGCCCGGCCACACGGCCGCCGCTGCCGGTCAGCTTGCCAATGGCATGCGCTCGAACCTCTCATCCCTCGATTGGCGTAACCGAGGTGTGGCTACCCAGATCACCGCAAGCTTCGGCGTCTCGGCCGTCGCAAGGGGAGATCATTCCATCCATGACGCCATCAAGCGGGCCGATGACAGCCTTTATGCGGCAAAGCGCGGCGGTCGCGATCAGGTCGTGCTGGAAGGCATACGTTTGCCAGCTGAAGGCCCGTCGCTCAGGGTTATTTCGAAGAATTGAGCTTTCCTGTTCGGGGGCTATTTGCCGGCTGCGGCCGTGATGGCCGGCAGCAGGTCGCGCTCGACACTGCGGGCATCGAAGGGACCAACCTTTTTATAAAGGATCGTGCCGTCGGCGCCGACAAGGTAACTTTCAGGGATGCCGTAGACACCCCAGTCGATCGCGGCCTTGCCGTTCGGATCGACGCCTATCGCGGCAAAGGGATTGCCAAGTTCGCCAAGGAAGCGGAGCGCATTGTCCTGCTTATCCTTGTAATTGATGCCGACGACGGTGATGCGGCTGTCCTTCGCCAGTTCCTGCAATAGCGGATGCTCCTGCCGGCAGGGAATGCACCAGGAGGCAAAGACGTTGACCAGAGTCAGCTTGCCCTTGATGGCGGCATCGGTGAGCGCCGGCAGGTTCGAGCCCTCCAGCGGCGGCAGCGACAGTGAAGGCGCCTTGGTGCCGATGAGTGCTGAGGGAATGGCGCTGATATCGAGGCCGTTCACGTCCTGATCATAAAGCATCTTGCCCGCGACGAGGGCAAAACCACCGAAGAGCAGCAGAGGCAGCAGCGCCAGCACATAACGTGCGCGACCCGTCGTCTTGGTTTTGGTATCCTGATCCTGGCTGGCCTGCGTCATTGCACGTCACCTGCGGAACCAGCTCTTGCCCTGCGGCGCACGCCGGATGCCTCCAGCTGCTTCAGTTCCCGTTTGCGCGCCTGACCGTCCAAAACGACCCAGGCGATGAGACAGAGAACGACAAGCCCCGTCGCTGCGTAAGACATGCCGATATAAAAAGCGTGTGTCATCGCCTCAGCCCTCTCGGTTCGCCATGCGGGCGGCAAGCCGCCGCTGTGCGGCCACGCGCCGACGCCAGATTTCGTTGCGCATGGCGGCGATGTGCAGCGTGAAGAACAGCAGTGTGAAGCCGATCGCCATGGTCAGAAGCGGCCAGAGAAATTCAGCGTCGATGGCGGAACCACCCATGCGGATGACGCTTGCCGGCTGGTGCAGCGTGTTCCACCATTCGACCGAAAACTTGATGATCGGAATATTCACGAAACCGACGAGGATCAGCACGGCGCTGACGCGTGCGGCTCTGGAGGGATCGTCCATGGCGCGGTTGAGTGCGATGAGGCCGAGATACATCAGGAAAAGCACGAAGACGGAGGTCAGTCGCGCATCCCACACCCACCAGGTTCCCCACATGGGTTTGCCCCAGAGCGAGCCGGTAATGAGGGCAATCAGCGTGAATGCGGCGCCGATGGGGGCGGCGGCCTTGTGGCTGACATCCGCCAGCGGGTGACGCCAGACGAGCGTGCCGATGGCTGAAACCGCCATGACCGAATAACACATCATCGCAAGCCAGGCGGATGGCACGTGCACATACATGATGCGCACGGTGTAACCCTGCTGGTAATCGCCTTCGGTGGTGAAGGAGAGATAAAGACCAGCGGCCAGCACCAGCGCCGTGAGTGCAGCGAGCCAGGGCAGAATACGTGCCGCCAGCGCCAGAAACCGCGTGGGGTTGGCGAGGTCACTGAATTTGGTGATGGTGAAGGTCTGCTCGTTCATGTCGTTTGTGTAACCCGAGAATGGCCGTCCCGCAATTGATCCCTGTCAATCAGGGATCGGCAATCAAGGCATCATCAATCCATAACATTGCGCAGGGCCAAAGCGGCAAAGAAAGGGCCGGTCACGGCTGAAAATAACGTGATCGCGCAGAGAATGAGGAACGGCGGCATGAATGGCGCCGGATCCTGCACCGCCGCATAAGAAGCGCTGACGCCGAAAATCAGCACCGGAATGGCAAGCGGCAGAACGAGGATGGAGACCAGAAGCCCGCCGCGCGGCAGGGCGACCGCGACGGCGGCCCCTACCGCGCCGATGAAGGTGATGGCCGGTGAGCCGACAAGAAGTGTGAGCATCACAGCGCCAATCGCAATCTCGTCCATGTTCATGAACAGACCGAGCAGCGGCGAGGCCAATACCAGCGGCAGGCCGGTTCCGACCCAATGCGCCAGGCATTTGATCAGGACCGTCAGCACCAGCGGGTTTTCCTGCATGAGAATGAGGTCCAGCGAACCGTCATCCCGCTCCGCCTGAAACAGCCGGTCCAGGCCGAGAAGGGCGGACAGAAGCGCGCCGATCCAGACGATGGCGGGGCCGATGCGGGCGAGAAGATTGAGATCGGGACCGACACCGAAGGGGATGACGGCAACCACAGTCATGAAGAACAGCACGCCGATCAAGGCGCCGCCGCCGGCACGGATGGAGAGTTTGATGTCGCGGAGGAGGAGGGCGGTCATCGGGTAGGCCTCTGCGGGTGTGGTTTACCCCCCTCTGCCCTGCCGGGCATCTCCCCCTCAAGGGGGGAGATCGGCAAGATGCCCTTCCACCACTCCATTCTCGAGCGTTGAGATTGTCGAGGCCTAGCCACAGGCCGATCTCTCCCCTTGAGGGGGAGATGCCCGGCAGGGCAGAGGGGCGTGAAACCACAAGCTCCGCCGTTCACGCCCAAGCCTCCACACCCGCAAACCCCGTCATTTGCAACTCCCGCGCATTCTCCAGTCCCAGCGGCTGATGGGTCGCCGCGAGGACAATGCCACCTTTCTCAAGGTGGTTTTTCACGAGACCGGTAAACATGCCGTCCGCAGCCTTATCAAGCGCCGCCGTTGGCTCATCGAGAATCCACACCGGTCGCCATGCGATCAGAAGTTTCGCCATGGCAAAACGCCGTTGTTGGCCGGCGGAGAGATAACCGAAGGGCAGATGAGTGATGCCGGCAAGACCGACGATCTCAGCCGCCTCATCGATTGCGATGCCCGCACCACCGGAAAAATCACCGAGAAAGTCTTTCCAGAAACTCAGATTTTCCGAAACGGTCAGTTCCATTTTCATTGCGTTGCGATGGCCGAGATAATGGCAGGCTTCCGAGGGGCGCATGCCCTCTTCTATTCTTTCGCCGGCTATCTTTATCCACCCCTGTTCGGGGCGAAGCAGGCCGGCCACGGTGCGCAGGAGAGTGGATTTTCCCGAGCCGTTTCGGCCGGTGAGCACCAGCGCCTCACCGTCACTTAACTTGAAGGAAATATTCATGAATATGAAATCTTCGCCGCGTCGCACGCCAAGATTTTCCGCCGTCAAATCCATGCTGCGGTTCCGTTTCAGATTTCGTCGTCTCGATAAAAAAATCGATTAGCTTCGTTGAATGGTCTGGCACGTTTCTCCGAAATTATCTATATGAGTGTCAACCACGCCAGCGGCCGGCGTGAACATCATCTTGCGCCGGACCTGAATGTTACGAGGAGTAACTTTCACGTGCGGACAGCGGAAATGGTCGTACCCGCATCCTGATGTGCTTGCGAGCACAGGGGTCCGCACGCGCGTGTTGGCTAATCAGATTATGCGGGGTTTTAAACCGTGGCCAAATCTCTCGACAGTTTCCAATGTCGTTCCGTCCTTACCGTTGACGGTAAGGACTATGTTTATTTCAGCCTTCCCAAGGCTGAGGCAAACGGTCTCAAGGGCGTTTCCAAGCTACCTTATTCCATGAAGGTTCTTCTGGAGAACCTGCTTCGTTTCGAGGACGGCCAGTCCGTCACCAGAGAACATATTCTGGCCGTTGCCGAATGGCTTAATAATAAGGGCCTGACCGAAACGGAAATCGCCTATCGTCCCGCCCGCGTTCTCATGCAGGACTTTACAGGCGTTCCCGCCGTGGTCGATCTTGCCGCCATGCGCGATGCCATGGTGTCGCTCGGTGGCGACCCGGAGAAAATCAATCCGCTGGTTCCCGTCGATCTCGTCATCGACCACTCGGTCATCGTCGACGAATTCGGCACGCCGAATGCCTTCGCCCGCAACGTCGAACTTGAATATGAGCGCAATGGCGAGCGTTATCGCTTCCTGAAATGGGGCCAGCAGGCGTTCAAGAATTTCCGCGTGGTTCCGCCCGGCACCGGCATCTGTCACCAGGTCAATCTTGAATATCTTGGCCAGACCGTCTGGACGAAGGAAGAGGATGGCGAGACGATTGCTTACCCGGATACCTGCGTCGGCACCGACAGCCACACAACCATGATCAATGGTCTCGGCGTTCTCGGCTGGGGCGTCGGCGGTATCGAGGCTGAAGCCGCCATGCTCGGCCAGCCGGTTTCCATGCTGCTGCCCGAGGTCATCGGCTTCAAGCTGACCGGCAAGGTGAAGGAAGGCGTGACCGCGACCGACCTCGTGCTGACCGTCGTGCAGATGCTGCGCAAGAAGGGCGTCGTCTCCAAGTTCGTTGAATTCTTCGGCCCCGGCCTCGATTCGATGACGCTCGCCGACCGCGCGACCATCGGCAATATGGGTCCGGAATATGGTGCGACCTGTGGCTTCTTCCCGGTTGATGGCGAAACCATCAATTACCTGACCATGTCCGGCCGTGCCAAGGACCGCATCGCGCTTGTCGAAGCCTATTCCAAGGCGCAGGACATGTGGCGCACCGGCGATGGTTCCGACCTCGTCTTCACCGACACGCTTGAACTCGACCTCGGCGATGTCGTGCCCTCCATGGCTGGCCCGAAGCGTCCGGAAGGCCGCCTGCCGCTCGAAACCATTGCGCCGAATTTCGCGACGGCTCTCGAAAACGACTATAAAAAGCCCGGCCAGCTTTCGAACCGTTATGTGGTTGAAGGCGAGGACTTCGATCTCGGCCATGGCGACGTGGCGATTGCCGCCATCACCTCCTGCACCAACACCTCCAACCCCTCGGTTCTTATCGCTGCCGGGCTTCTCGCCCGCAATGCGGTGGCCAAGGGGCTGAAGTCCAAGCCATGGGTCAAGACCTCGCTTGCACCGGGATCTCAGGTCGTTGCCGAATATCTTGAAAAGGCTGGCCTGCAGAAGGACCTCGATGCGATCGGCTTCAATCTCGTCGGCTTTGGCTGCACCACCTGCATCGGCAATTCGGGCCCGCTGCCGCCTGCGATCTCCAAGACGATCAACGACAAGGGCCTGATCACCGCGGGTGTTCTGTCGGGCAACCGTAACTTCGAAGGTCGTATTTCCCCTGACGTTCAGGCGAACTACCTCGCTTCGCCGCCGCTCGTCGTGGCCTATGCCCTTGCCGGCACGGTCCAGAAGGACCTGACCAAGGAGCCGATTGGTGACGATCAGGACGGTAACCCTGTCTATCTCAAGGATATCTGGCCGACTTCCAAGGAAATTCAGGAATTCATACTGAAATACGTCACCCGCGAACTCTATGAAACGAAATATGCCGACGTGTTCAAGGGTGATGCGAACTGGCAGGCCGTTCAGGTTCCGCCGGGCCAGACCTATGCCTGGGACGACAAGTCGACCTATGTCCAGAACCCGCCTTATTTCGTCGGCATGGGCAAGAAGGGCACGGGCTTGAAGAACATCAAGGGCGCGCGCGTCCTCGGCCTGTTCGGCGACAAGATCACCACCGACCATATTTCCCCGGCCGGTTCGATCAAGGCCGCTTCGCCGGCCGGTGCTTATCTGACGGAAAACGGCGTCGCCGTTGCCGACTTCAACCAGTACGGCACGCGTCGTGGCAACCATGAAGTGATGATGCGCGGCACTTTTGCCAATATCCGTATCCGCAACCACATGCTTGGCCCGAACGGCAAGGAAGGTGGATACACCATCCACTATCCGTCCAAGGAAGAGCTGTCGATCTATGACGCTGCCATGAAGTACAAGGCGGAGGGCGTTCCGCTCGTCATCTTCGCCGGTGTCGAATATGGTAACGGCTCTTCCCGCGACTGGGCGGCAAAGGGCACCAATCTGCTCGGCGTCAAGGCCGTGATCGCGCAGTCCTTCGAGCGCATTCACCGCTCGAACCTCGTCGGCATGGGCGTTGTTCCCTTCGTCTTCGAGGAAGGCACGACCTGGGCAAGCCTCGATCTCAAGGGTGACGAAGTCGTCGAGATCGACGGTCTTGAAGGCGAGATCAAGCCGCGTGAAAAGAAGATCGCCAAGATCACCTACAGCGACGGTTCGGTGAAGGAAGTTCCGCTTCTGTGCCGCATCGATACGCTGGACGAAGTGATTTACATGAACAATGGTGGCATTCTGCAGACCGTTCTTCGCGATCTGGCTGGCTGATAAAGCTTAGACGAACAAGAGACGCCGGGAAAAACTCCGGCGTCTCTTCCATTTCTTGATCTGTTTTTTTGTGATTGCCGCTCACCCCTTCGTGACTTTCTATTGAAGGGCAATAGACGTTATTTTCCGGTTTGCATCCGGGCAGGATTGATCGCATCAATTCGTCTGGATATCCTGCCGGACAAAGGTTTTCGTAATGCCATTGAAATTCCCCCTGTCGATATGTCTTCTCGGCACGTTCCTCGTCACCTCCGCGCAGGCGCAGGAGGCCGTGAAGGGCGTCGTCGAATTGTTCACATCACAGGGCTGCGCATCCTGCCCGCCGGCGGATGAAGCGCTGCGCAAGATGATCCAGAAGGGCGACGTCGTCGGTCTTTCCTACCATGTCGACTACTGGAATTACCTTGGCTGGACTGATTCTTTGGCATCCAAGGAAAATACCGAACGGCAATATGGTTACATGCGGGCGCTCGGCCGTAACGGTGTTTATACGCCACAGGCCATTCTTAACGGCCGTGACCATGTCAAGGGCGCGGATGTGCGCGGTATCTATGACAGGCTCGATGCTTTCAAGCGCGAAGGCCAGGGGCTGAACGTGCCGGTCTCGTCAAAATTTGCCGGCGATGAGGTGGAGATTGACATTGGCGCCGGTAGTGGCAAGGCCGATGTCGTCGTCGCCTATTTCACCCGTGAGCAGACGGTTGATGTGCAGAAGGGCGAGAACCAGGGGAAAAAAATGTCCTACTGGCACAGTGTCTATGACGTACAGACAGTCGGCATGTGGGATGGTTCGCCGATGACGGTGAAGCTTCCGGCGAGCGTCGTGGCAAAGGTGAAAAAGGGCGGCTGCGCCGTGCTCTTGCAGACTGCCAATGCCAGCGGTGATCCCGCGGCAATCGTCGGCGCAAGTATCCTGCTTGGAAATGAAACCCCCTGATCGCCTGTTAGGCGATTGAAGATCCGGTCCGGGCATTGGGGGCTGGGGGTAAAGGGTCAATGCACCGGACCGGGTCATCTTGGTGCCTAGGCATCAATTGACAATAGGACTATTCCACCCAATTCGGGCCATGGTTTGACCGAAATACGGCAGGCCATGCGAAAATGGCTGCCTAAATGGTTACCATTTTTTACCCCTGCTTTTGTTGCAGGCAGTGTCTTTGGCATCGTTGGGCAGCAATTTTTCAGGGTTACCTTCTTCCCGTTCTATAGCCGGCTGAAAGATGTTGAGGCCCATCCAGCGACGTCTGCACCGGTGCACAAGCGTCTCGCAAGGCTTGCAATTTCGCTTTCACAGGCTCACATTAATAAGACGACTTGGGTGGAATCGGAGGTATTGGATGACCGATCAACCGGATGTGCAGCAGGTGCAGACCGCTTCACGCGATAATTCCACCGTTGTCGATCTCCGCGAATACAGAAAAGACAAGGACCCTTTGCCGGTCACCTTTCATCGGCGCGAGCTGGATGCGATTCTGCGCATCTATGGCCGCATGGTGGGGGAGGGGGAGTGGCGCGATTATGCCATTGACCACCTGAAGGAGAAGGCGGTGTTTTCCGTCTTTAAACGCTCAGGCGAAATGCCGCTTTACCGGATTGAGAAGAACCCCAAGCTGGCGGCGAAGCAGGGCGCTTATTGTGTGGTCAATACCGATGGCCGCATTCTCAAGCGTGGCCATGAGCTGCCGCAGGTTCTCAGGGTTTTCGACAAGGTTCTGAAACTGATCGAATGAACTTCTGGAAGAGATAGCCCGCTTGGTGGATGCGACCGGTGGAAGAGCGATTACCAGTTACGAATGCTCACAAATAAAAAGGCGGCCGAAGGGCCGCCTTTCGTCTGTCCGTCTGTCGAACTCTCAATCTTAGTCGTCGCGGTTACCCATGAACTGCAGCAGGAAGGTGAAGAGGTTGATGAAGTCGAGGTAGAGCGTCAGCGCGCCCATGATAGCCTTGCGGCCAGCAACGGCAACGTCATCACCGTCAAAGTACATTTCCTTGATCTTCTGCGTGTCGTAGGCGGTCAGGCCTGCGAAGATCAGCACGCCGATCGCGGAGATCGCGAACTGCAGCGCGGAGGATGCAAGGAAGATGTTGACGATGGACGCGATGATCAGGCCGAACAGACCCATGATCAGGAACGAACCGAGACCCGAAAGGTTCTTTTTCGTCGTGTAACCGTAAAGCGAGAGCGCGCCGAACGAAGCAGCGGTCACGAAGAACGTCTGAACGATGCTCTGGCCGGTGAAGACGATGAAGATCGACGACAGCGACACGCCCATCAGCGCGGCATAGACCCAGAAGGTCGTCTGCGCGGCGGAAACGCTCATGTTCTGAATACGGAAGCTAAGGAAGAAAACCAGTGCCAACGGTGCGAGCATGATGACCCAGCGCAGCGGAGATGCATAAAGCAGCTGCTGGAAGGCAGGGTTGGACGCAGCGAATGAGTAGGTTGCGAAAGCCGCAACGCCGGTGATGACCAGAGCCAGCGCCATCAGGTTGTAAACCTTCAGCATATAGGCGCGGAGACCTTCATCGATCATCGCACCAGTCTGTGCACGGGTCTGCGCCATGCGGTTCTGGTAGTTATTGAAGTCAGCCATTGTTTCCTCTTTTGAGCTCCGTAATTGCTACGGTGTCGGGATACCTCCCGGGCGCCGCTGCGGAGCTTCAGCAAGCCTGTCCAAGAATATGATGGCAGAACGTGTCCGATACAAGGCCTTTTGCAGTCGAAAAGACACCATATGCGCGAAAAGCGCTCACGTTTTGGCGATCATTACAAAGAATTAATCGCTAAAGTTAAGCGGGGCACCGATGATCATTCTCCCGCCTGCCGCAGAACCGGCGCCGCCTTCTGGCCGAGAATGCGCCAGGTGCCAATGAGGCCGATGCCAACCGTCATGACGAGGGCGACAATGAGGGTCCCTATCGCCACATCCGGCAGGAAACTGGAGGGCAACTTCATGATGCGGGCGATCACGAACCATGCGGAGACTCCACCGGCGAAAAGCGCGAAGACGGCGGTGGCGAGACCGAGCATCATATATTCGTAGGAGAACGCGCGGATCAGCAGGTTTCGCGTGCCGCCCAGCGTTTTCAGGATCACCGCATCGTGGGTACGGGCACGGTTTCCGGCGGCAAGTGCGCCGGCGAGAACCAGAACAGAGGCGATGAGTGCGACGGCTGCTGCAGCGCGGATGGCGGTGGCGAGCTGGCCGACCAGCCGGTTGACGACATCGAGAGCGTCCTTCACGCGCACGCTTGTGATCGTCGGGTAGGTATTGGTAACGGAACGCAATATCCGGCCTTCGTCGTTTGCGGAAGCGGAAGGATCGGCAAGTGTCGCCAGCCAGGCATGGGGTGCGCCGCGGAATGTATTCGGTGAAAAGACCATGACGAAATTGATCGACAGGGATTCCCATTCGACATTACGCAGATTGGCGATCTTTGCCGTGATACTGCGGCCGAGGACGTTGACGGTTACCGTGTCGCCGATCTTGAGGCCGAGTTCCTGAGCCTCTTTTGCCGCGAAGGACACCAGCGGTTCACCGCTATAGTCCGGCCCCCACCATGCACCTTCCGTGAGCTTCGCGTTTTCCGGCATGTTTTCGGAATAGGTTATGCCGCGATCACCACGCAGCAACCAGCGACCGGATGGCGGCACTTCCATCTTCGTCACATCTTCGCCGTTGAGCGCCAGAATGCGGCCGCGCAGCATCGGCACCTCGGTCAGCGTGCCTTGTGGTGCTTCCCGTTTCAGCAGATCACGGAAGCCCTGCACCTCGCTGCCCTGAATATCCACGAAAAAGAAATTCGGTGCGCGTTCCGGCAGGCTGTCGGTCAGTTCGCGGCGCAGATTGCCGTCGATCAGCGTCAGGGTCACGAGCAGGGTCAGGCCAAGGCCAAGTGAAAGAACGACCGAAGGCGTGAGCGCTCCCGGCCGGTGAATATTACCGATCGCCAGACGAAGGGCGGCGGAATGAACGCGCGGGCTGCGTTTGGCGATGGCCTTGACGCCGGATGCCACCAGCCGCAGCACCACGAAGGCAAAGGCGATGGCGGCGAGGAAAACCGAGGCGATGAAACGGTCTTCCGCCGAGAAGATGGCAAGGGCGGCCAACGCTGCCAGCAACAGGCCCGTGGCGGCCAGATAGGGCCAGGACGGCCAGCTGCCCTCCTCGAAACCCTGTTCGCGGAAAAGTGCCGTTGCCGGAACCTCACGCGCCTGGCCGAGCGGCACGATAGCGAAGGCAAACGTCGTCAGGAGGCCAAACAAAGCGGCCAGACCAAGCGCACCGGGATAGAAGGCAAGTTCTTCCGGCACGGGCAGCACACCTTCCAGAAACCGCATGGCAATCAAAGGTGCGATGGCGCCAACAACAAGACCGATGACGATACCGACGGCGGCAATGAAGGCGATCTGGAAGAGATAGGTCATGGTGACCACGGAGGCCGGCGCGCCCAGGCATTTCAGCGAGGCGATCGTGGTGCGTTTGGAATCGAGGAAGGCGCGAACGGCGTTGGCGACACCGACACCACCGACGATGAGGGCGGTGAGGCCCACCAATGTCAGGAACTGCGAGAAGCGGTTGACGTTTTCGGTGAGTGACGGTGCTGCCCGATCACTGGTGCGAATGGACCAGCCGGCATTGGGAAAGGCCTTGTTGGCCGCATCGGTCATCGTTGCCCGTGCTGCAGGATCGTTCAGCTTGATCTTGTAGGCGTGTTCGACGAGGCTGCCGGTCTGAACGAGACCGGAGGCGAAGAGGGCGTCGCGGCTGATCATCAGCCTCGGCGCGAAACCGAAACCGTCGGAGAGTGCATCCGGCTCATCGACCACCGTGCCCGTCAGTTTCAGCTTTACGTTACCAAGCAGGACTTCGTCACCGATCTTGATGCCGAGCCGTTCCAGCAGCAGCGGTGCGGCAATCGCGCCATAGGTGTCGCCATTGCCGGCCAGAAGTTCACCCAGCGGCCGGTTGGGATCAGCCACGAAAGTTCCATAGAGCGGATAGGTGCCGTCGATAGCCTTCACTTCCGTCAGCGTCTGTTCGGAACCATCGGCAAGGCGGGCCATGGAGCGAAGCCCGGTGGAAACAGCAACAGTGCCAAGGCCATCCAGATAGACCCGTTCCTCCTGCGTCGCCTCCCTGTTGCGCAGTTCGAAACGCACGTCGCCGGCGAGAATCGACTGGCCTTCGGTGGCAATGGCGCTGGTGACCGCACGTGACACGGAATTGACGGCAGCGATGGCGCCGGTTCCAAGCGCGATACAGGCGAGGAAAATGTAAAAGCCGCTCAACCCGCCGCGAATTTCGCGCCGTGCGAGTCTCATGGCATTTCTGACATTGGCGAAAGACGGAAGAAGGGATCCGATCATGCCGATACCGCCCGCGCCATCTGGGGGCGGGCGCTGTCGCCCTCAATCTCGCCGGAGCGCACCTTGATCTGTCGCGAGCAGCGGGCAGCGAGCGACGGATCATGGGTAACGAGGACCATGGTCATGCCGCGTTCGGCCTGTTTGGCAAAAAGAAGATCGGCGATCTGCTTGCCGGTATCTGTATCGAGATTGCCAGTTGGTTCATCGGCGATCAGCACGGCCGGTGAGGGGGCAAGCGCGCGGGCGATGGCCACACGCTGTTGCTCGCCGCCCGAAAGCTGGCCGGGATAGTGGTTGAGGCGTTCACCGAGACCGACGGCGACGAGTTCGCGTTTGGCGATTTCGAAGGGATTGGGGGTATTGGCCAGTTCCAGCGGAACGGCGACGTTTTCCAACGCCGTCATATTGGCGATGAGGTGGAAGGACTGGAAAACGATGCCGATATTCTTGCCGCGAAAATCCGCCAGCGCATCTTCGCCGAGCCTGTGCAGTTGTGTATCCGCAATGACGATTTCACCGCTGTCCAGCCGCTCGAGACCGGCGAGCACCATCAGCAGCGTTGATTTCCCCGAGCCGGAAGGGCCGACGATGCCGACCGCTTCACCTTCACCGATCGAAAGATCGATGGCCTTGAGAACGTGGACGGAGGCGGCGGCGTTGCCGAGCGTGAGGTCGGCTTTCTTCAGCTCTATGATGCTTTTCGTCACAATTCTCGTTCCTATATAGGGTGATGAAAATGGTCTGGCGGTGTCGATGCGGTCGGTATTTCAGACAAAGGGAACCAAGTTAGGCCAAGTTAGGAAAGCCGTGATGAGATTTAAAGCTGCCCTGTTTCACTTCATTGTCATTTTCGCAGCCGCCTTTTCTGCCTCTGTGGCCTCGGCCCAGGAACGGACATTGCAACTGGTCGGCCTCGGCGACAGCCTCATGGCCGGGTATCAGCTGCCGCCCGCCGACAGCTATACCGCACAGCTTGAAGCTGCATTAAAGGTGAAGGGCATCAATGCCGTCGTCGCCAATGCCGGCGTGTCCGGGGATACCTCCTCTGGCGGTTTGTCGCGGGCGGAATGGTCCGTGCCAGATGGTACGGACGGGGTCATTCTGGAACTTGGCGCCAATGATGCACTGCGTGGTATTGCCCCGGAACAGACAGAAAAGAACCTCGATGCCATCATTTCCGGTTTTCAGAAACGCAATATAGCGGTGCTGCTGGTCGGTATTATGGCGCCGCCGAACATGGGTGACGACTACGCCACGCGCTTCAATCCGATCTTTCCAAAGCTTGCGGAAAAATACAACCTGCCGCTTTATCCCTTCTTTCTGGAAGGTGTGGTGACGGATGATGCACTGAAGCTGGATGACAAGATGCACCCCAATACGAAAGGTGTTGCAATGATGGTGGAGAAATCTTTGCCGGCTGTTGAAAGCTTCATCAAGACAATCGGTGCGCAAAAAAAATAAGCACTTGCGCCCGTCTGCATTGCGTGATTCGCTATGCTTGTTCTGCCAAGAGATTCGGGGAGCTCGCCATGCCGAGACTGTTTACCGCCCTCGAAATTCCGCGCAATGCGGCTATGAGCCTCTCATTGTTGCGCGGTGGTCTGCCGGGAGCCCGGTGGATCGATGTGGAGAATTATCACATAACCCTGCGTTTTATCGGTGACATCGACGGGCGAACCGCCGATGAGGTTGTCGACAGGCTGGATCGGATCGAAAGACCGGAGTTCCAGCTCAACCTCACCGGCATGGGTTCCTTCGGTTCCAAGAAACCGCACTCCATCTGGGCCGGGGTTTCTCCCTCACCGGAAATGCATGCGCTGCAGGCCGAAGTCGAGAGAATTTGTCAAAGGATCGGTCTCCCGCCTGATCCCCGCAAATTCATGCCGCATGTGACGCTGGCACGGCTGCGCTCATCCCGTCTGGATGATGTGGTGCATTATCTTTCCGGACGCGGCAATTTCCGCACGTCGCCCTTCACGGTCGGACGTTTCGTGCTGATGTCGTCGAAGGAATCGGTGGGTGGCGGCCCTTATGTCGTGGAAGAGGCGTTTCCGCTTCACGAAGCGCGGTCCAGCTCCATCTTTTCGAGCAACGAGCTGCATCCTGCCAAAAGCATGTTGTAGACGGTCAGAAATCCGTCTTCGCCACCGAAATACGGATCCGGGACGCTCTCGTGGCGTCCCGAAGCATAGTCCAGAAACAGGTGGATTTTGTGCCTGCGGTTTTCCGGCGCCTTTTGAAGCAGTTTCGCCAGATTGCTCGTATCCATGGCAAGGATGAGATCGAATTTTTCGAAATCGGCCTGACTGACCTGCCGCGCGCGCTGCCCTGAAATATCGATGCCATGCTTGCGGGCTATCGCGATGGATCGGCGATCCGGGGCATTGCTGACATGCCAGCCGCCGGTGCCGGCGGAGTCGATCGTAAGTTGGCGGGATACACCGTCTCTATCGGCAAGGTTTGACAAAACGCCTTCGGCAAGTGGTGAGCGGCAGATATTGCCCATGCAGACAAAAAGAACAGCTATATGTTTCATGGAATATGCGTCGATCCGGTCGTTGAGGCGTTAATGGGTATCAAGCGGAGGCAAGATTGATGAAATATCCCAGAGTTGAACCGGAAGCCATCCGGCAGGCATTGTCCAGGCTCGAAGGCTGGGCCCTGCGAGAGGACGGGGCGGCGATCGTCCGGTCCTTCAAGTTTTCCAGTTTTGCGGAGGCCTTCGGTTTCATGGCTGAATCGGCTCTTGCGGCGGAAAGGCTCAATCATCACCCGGAATGGTCCAATGTCTACTCGCGCGTCAAAGTCTGCCTCACAACCCATGATTCACAGGGTGTAACCGAGCGGGATTTTCTTCTGGCCGAGGCCATGCAGAAGGCAGCAGCAGGCCGGGGGAATTGAACGGCGGACGTTAACTCCCATATAATAGCCGTGACCGGAGGACCGTCGATCATGGATGATGTGAAAATCGGTGAAATTCTTCTGCCGGGTGAAACCGACAAGCTGCAGGAGCGCGAAAATGTCGTGCGCGCCAAATTCTGGCCCAAGCTGAAGCGGGTGATGACCAAGGTGCCGTTCGCGCGTGACGCGGCGGCGGCCTATTATTGCGCGATTGATCGCGACACGCCGTTGCGCGCCAAGGGCATTATTCTCGCTGCGCTCGCCTATTTCATCATGCCCATCGATGCCGTGCCGGATATGCTGGCGGTTGTCGGTTTTACCGATGATATCGCGGTCATCACCGCCGCGCTCGCCATGATCCGCGCCCATATTAAGATGGAGCATTACGATGCGGCGGATGCCATGCTGAAGAGACAGCAGGAAGCCGGGTAACGCCTCTGTGATGTGCCCGCCCGGTGCAGCCTGGCGGGCGACAAATTCTTGCCTGAATTTGTGTGTCTTACACATGAAGGAAGGTCGTTCCGCGCCCTTCCTCCAGGGTGCGGGGAGTCGCCAATCTGTAACACCGCAAGACGTTTTAGGCATTTTATGCGTGTTGTTGACGGTTTGGTAACCGCTTCCCGACCACAATGAGAAAAGACGATCCGCACCTGAACGTGGCCGATCCAGAAAATGGAGCCCGCCGCTGCTTCGGGCTAATGGAAGACAATAACCCGGCAGGAAATTCTATGTTTGTAAGAAGTGTAGCAACCGCAGCGGCCATTTTGCTGACCAGCGTCGGCGTAGCATCTGCACAGTCGCCCACGCGCATCCAGCAGTTCAATGCTTGGGGTGCCTATTCGTACAAATCGGGCAACAGCACCGTCTGCTACGTTCTTTCCATTCCGACCGCCAAGGAACCGGCAAGCGTCGATCACGGCGATATCTTCTTCATCGTGTCGCAGCGTCCCGGCCAGAACATTTCCTATGAGCCGCAGGCCATGGTGGGTTATCCGCTGAAGCAGGGTTCCAAGGTTAATGTGACGATCGACAACAAGAACTTCGTCATGTTCACCAAGGACAAGGCTGCCTGGGTTGAAAACGCTGCCGAAGAGCCCGCTCTCGTGGCCGCCATGAAGGGCGGCAAGTCGATGACGGTCAAAGCGGTTTCCGGCCGTGGCACCGCGACGTCCTATTCCTATTCGCTCTCGGGTATTTCGGCTGCTCTCAAGCAGATCGAGAGCTGCAAGTAATCCTGACGCTTTACCGCGTTTGATAATGGCCGGTCATCGACCGGCCATTTGCGTTTTTGCTTGTTTGATGCTAAAGGCGCGGCAACATTGACAGGCGGATGCGCGAAAAGTGCTCCGCCTTTGATTTTCTCGACATGCAGACGATTTTCCGCCTATCCGACAGGCCGGTCGTGCGATGCATGGAATGATGGGATAGCGTGATGTCCGTAATGCAAGCCCCTGCCGGCCTGGCAGTCAAAACCCCGCTGATCGCCAATAGCGATCTCATGTCCGGCAAGCCGTCGCTGATCGGCCTGACGCGTGAGGAAATGGGCGAGGCGCTGGCCGAGATCGGCGTGCCGCAGAAGCAGGTGAAGATGCGCGTCAGCCAGTTGTGGAACTGGCTTTATGTGCGCGGCGTCTCGGATTTCGACAACATGACCAATGTCGCCAAGGAGCTTCGCGAGAAGCTGAAGGCGGCCTTCACCATCGCCCGTCCGGAAATCGTCGA
Source organism: Agrobacterium sp. ST15.16.024 (assembly GCF_027956545.1). Taxonomy (NCBI): domain Bacteria; kingdom Pseudomonadati; phylum Pseudomonadota; class Alphaproteobacteria; order Hyphomicrobiales; family Rhizobiaceae; genus Agrobacterium; species Agrobacterium sp. ST15.16.024. The sequence goes on along the minus strand of NZ_JAQKGO010000004.1, from coordinate 140,055 downwards.
GGAGCAGATCTCCAATGACGGCACCCGCAAATGGCTGATGCGCTTTCCGCCGCGCGGTGCCGGCCGCCCCGTCGAGATTGAAACGGTCTATATTCCGGAAGAAGGGCGCGGCACGCTGTGCATATCGAGCCAGGTGGGCTGTTCGCTGACCTGTTCCTTCTGTCACACCGGCACCCAGCGCCTGGTGCGCAACCTGACGGCCGAGGAAATTCTTGCCCAGCTGCTGCTGGCGCGTGACCGGCTCGGCGATTTTCCGGATGGTTCGACACCGGTTGGCGCTTATGTGCCGAGCGAAGGCCGCAAGGTCTCCAACATCGTGATGATGGGCATGGGCGAGCCGCTCTATAATTTCGAGCACGTGAAGACCGCGCTTCTGATCGCGACCGATGGTGACGGCCTGTCGCTCTCCAAGCGCCGCGTAACGCTCTCCACCTCAGGCGTCGTGCCGGAAATCTTCCGTACCGGTGACGAGATTGGCGTGATGCTGGCGATTTCACTGCATGCGGTGCGCGATGATCTGCGTGACATGCTGGTGCCGATCAACAAGAAATATCCGCTGAAGGAACTGATCGAGGCCTGCCGCAACTATCCGGGTCTTTCCAATGCCCGTCGCATCACCTTCGAATATGTGATGCTGAAGGATGTGAACGACAGCCTGGAAGATGCCAAGATGCTGGTGCAGCTGCTGAAGGGCGTTCCGGCCAAGATCAACCTCATTCCGTTCAATCCGTGGCCGGGCACGAACTACCAGTGCTCCGAATGGGCGCAGATCGAAAAATTCGCCGATTTCATCAATCAGGCGGGTTATGCCTCGCCGATCCGCACCCCGCGCGGCCGTGATATTCTCGCCGCCTGCGGCCAGTTGAAGTCGGAATCGGAACGCATGCGCAAGACCGAAAGGCTGGCTTTCGAGGCGATGATGATCGCCAATCACGGCGCGGATGACTGAATCAGCCGCATTTGCGCCATAAAGCTGGTTTTCCGGCGGTTCTCCGATTGATTTCGGTCTGTCTTGTTCCTAGAAAGACGAAAACAGGGAACCAACAGGAGGATATCCATGCGCGCATTCATTCTGGCTCTCGCTGCTGCGAGCGCCATCGTTCTGCCGGCCAAGGCTGAAAACGTCACCGTTGCCGTCACCGCCATCGTCGAACATCCGGCACTTGACGCTGCCCGTGATGGCGTCAAGGCGGCCCTTGCCGAAGCAGGTTACAAGGAAGGCGAGAACCTCAAGTTCCTTTACGAGTCCGCGCAGGGCAATCCCGGCACCGCAGCGCAGATCGCCCGCCAGTTCGTCGGCGACGCGCCCAACGTCATCGTGCCAATCTCCACGCCGTCGGCCCAGGCCGTCGTTGCGGCCACGCGTGACATTCCGGTTGTCTTCACGGCCGTCTCCGATCCGGTTGGCGCACAGCTCATCAAGAGCATGGAAAAGCCCGGCGGCAATGTGACCGGCCTTTCCGACATGCTGCCGGTTGGTGAGCATCTGGCGCTCATCAAGGAAATTTCGCCGAACGCCAAGTCCATCGGCTTCATCTACAACTCCGCCGAAGCCAATTCCGCCTCGACGCTCGCCCTGCTGAAGGCCGAGGCCGAAAAGGCCGGCCTGAAGGTTGTCGAATCCGTCGCCACCAAGTCGGCTGAAGTTCAGGGCGCAACCCGCGCTCTGGTCGGCAAGGCCGACGTGATCTACGTTCCGACCGACAACACGATCGTTTCCGCTTTCGAGGCGGCAGCCGGTGTTGCGAGCGAAGCCAAGATCCCGCTTTACGCCGCTGATACGGATTCCGTGGCGCGTGGTGCGGTTGCGGCCCTCGGCTTCAACTATTTCGACGTTGGCAAACAGACCGGCGCCGTTGTTGTCCGCATCCTCAAGGGTGAAAAGCCCGGTGAAATTCCGGCAACCGTGGCTGTCGGCACCGATCTCGTCATCAACAAGAAGGTTGCCGAAAAAGTTGGCGTCACCTTCCCTGAAAGCGTGACGAAGCGCGCCACCAAGGTCATCGACTGAACCGAAACCAGACTGAATTGCGGGCGGCGGTATTTCGCCGCCCGTTTTACGTGGCACGAGACGGTGCCCGTATCCGCCTGATGGCGGCAATAACAAGGACATTACCGTGAGCCAAATCGCCTTCTGGGGTGCCGTGGAGCTGGGACTGGTCTTCGCTTTCGTGGCGATCGGCGTCTATCTCGCTTTCCGGGTGCTTGATTTTCCTGACCTGACCGTGGACGGTTCGTTTCCGCTCGGCGCTGCTGTTGCTGCCGTGCTGATCATCGCCGGTCTGAATGCCTGGGTCGCGACGGCGGTTGCGATGGTTGCCGGTGCCGCTGCGGGCATGGTCACCGCAACGCTCAACGTGCGTTTCAAAATCCTCAACCTGCTTGCTTCGATCCTGACGATGATCGCGCTGTTTTCCGTCAATCTGCGGGTGATGGGAAAGCCGAATGTGGCGCTGCTTAATCAGGATACGATGATATCGCCGTTTTACGGCTTGGGCCTTTCCGAATATCTGGTGCGGCCGCTTTTCGTTGGCGCGCTCGTGCTGATCGCGGTCATTCTCGTCTGGCGTTTTCTTGAAAGCGATGCTGGCCTTGCCATGCGGGCGACGGGGGCCAATGCGCGGATGGCGCGGGCGCAGGGCGTGAAGACCGGCAACCAGATCTATCTCGGCATGGCGCTTTCGAATGCGCTGGTCGCGCTCGGCGGCGCATTGTTCGCGCAGACCAATGGTTTTGCCGATGTGACCTCCGGTGTCGGCACCATCGTCGTCGGACTTGCCGCCGTCATCATCGGCGAGACGCTGTTCGGTGCGCGCGGCATTCTGATAGCGCTCATCGGCTGTGTTTTCGGCTCGATTGCCTATCGTCTCGCCATCCAGCTTGCCTTGTCGAGCGATGTGCTGGGTCTCAAGGCATCCGATCTCAATTTCGTAACGGCGGTATTGGTGGCCATTGCATTGATCCTGCCCCGACTGCGCCGTGGGGGAGCAACATCGTGATTTCCCTTTCCGACATCCAGGTCGTCTTCGGACGTGGCACGCCACTGCAAAAGCTGGCGCTGGCCAAGATCGATCTCACCATCGAAGACGGCTCCTTCGTCACCGTCATCGGTTCCAATGGCGCCGGCAAATCCACGCTTCTCGGTGTCTTGGCCGGCGACGTTCTGCCGACGGCGGGCAAAGTGGTGATTGGTGGTGCCGATGTTACCCGCAAGCCGACTGCCAGCCGGGCCGGTCGGGTGGCACGCGTATTTCAGGATCCACTCGCGGGCAGCTGCGGCGCACTCACCATTGAAGAAAATCTGGCGCTGGCGGCGTCGCGCGGAGAGCGCCGCGGGTTGTTGTCGGCGCTTGGACGGGGCAGGCGGGATTTCTTTAGAGAACGTATCGCCTCGCTCAATCTCGGTCTCGAAAACCGACTGAAGGATCGCATGGACCTGTTGTCCGGCGGACAAAGACAGGCGGTGTCGCTTGTCATGGCGACGCTTTCCGGCTCGGATGTGCTGTTGCTTGACGAACATACGGCAGCGCTCGATCCCGGCATGGCGGAATTCGTGATGGAATTGACCCGCAAGGTGGTATCGGAGCGCAAGCTGACGACGCTGATGGTCACCCATTCCATGCGTCAGGCGCTGGATTATGGCACACGAACGATCATGCTGCATGCCGGTGAAATCGTACTCGACGTGTCCGGAGACAGCCGCAAGGATCTTGAAGTCGAAGATCTGATCGACATGTTCCGCAAGATACGCGGCCAGAAGCTGGATGACGACGAGCTTTTGATCGGCTGATCATTCTTAAAGGCGCCTTCCGGCGCCTTTTTATTTGTGCTCAGCGCGTCTGGGTGAAGAAAATCTTGACGGCGAAAAGCGAAAAGACACCGGCGATCGTGTAATCCAGTCCGCGCAGAACTTTCCGGTTGCGTTGTAGCCAGGCGGACAGGACATCGGCGGCGACAACGATGCCGATACCGATCGGCAATGCCACGATGATGGACCAGATGCCGAGGAAGATCAGCTTGCCGGTGACGTGCGGGTCGGAGGCGCTGACGAATTGCGGCAGGAAGGTCATGAAGAAGATGATGACCTTGGGGTTCAGCAGATTGACCCATATGCCGTTCAGCAAGGCCGATCTGAGCGAGGACTGCGGCTTTTCTCCATTGGTCTTCACCATCACGAAATCCGAGCCTTTACGGATCGCCTGAATGGCGAGCCAGACCAGATAGGCGGCCCCGCCGGTTTTCAGGATCAGGAAGGCTGTCGGGGAGGCGACGATGAGGGCGGCGACACCGAAGGCGACCAGCATCGTGTGCACGGTGATGCCGATATTGGTTCCGACCAGCGTCATGAAACCCGCTGCCCGGCCTTCGCGCAGCGAGCGGCTGATCCAGAGCGTCATGTCTGGCCCGGGCGTTACCGCCAGAAGCAGAATGGCAATGGTGAAGGCGATAAGTGTTGGCAAGCTTGGAACGAAATCCATCGCGGCACCCATGAAAGCGGCAAATGATGCCGTTGCTTAACGCGATTTCGGGTTTCTGCCAATGTTTTTGAGCCGCGGCGCCCAATGTGACTGTGGGGAGCCGCCACACCGTTCAAAGTGCGGCGGCTGATTATTCAGTTCTTGAGGAAGCTGGTGAAGGCTGCGGAATATTCCGTGTGCCAGCGCGACAGCGGTGGGCGGTTCTGGACGATATCCTGGGCCGCCCAGAGAATGCGCTTCTCATCCGTCGGGCGGTCTACTTCGCCGTCCGGGCAGAGAATGTAGAAATCGCCCCGGCTGACGCTCTCGATCATGAAATCGACGGTCTGCTCGCCGGTCCATGCGCCCTGCGGCTTTTCCGTCCTGCCATTGGCGGTCAGGCCGGTGAAGACGAAACCGGGAATTAGCAGATGGGCAGAAACCGCGCCTTCAGGAATATTGCGCAATTCGTGCTGAAGCGCTTCCGTGAAGGTTTTGACGCCTGACTTGGAGACGTTGTAGGCGGGATCGCCGGGCGGCGTGGTGATGCCCTGTTTAGAGCCGGTATTGATGATGAGTGCCGCCTCGCCATGGGCAACCATGCCCTGGCCGAAGACGCGGCTGCCGTTCACAACGCCCATCAAATTGACATTGATGACTTTTTCCCAATTGGCCTGTGGTCCGAAAATGGCGCTGCCGGGCTGGATGCCGGCATTGTTCATGAGAACGTGGACGCGTCCGAAACGCTGGATCACGGCGCGTTCCAGCGCCTCCAGTTCATCGAGTTTCGATACGTCGGTCGGGATGGCGACGATCTGCGCTTCGCCGTCCTTGGCGACGGTCAGAATATCCGCATGCGCTGCGGCGAGCTTTTCACCGTCGAGATCGACGAGCACGACACTCATGCCGAAACTCGCAAATTTGCGGGCGGCGGCAAGTCCGATGCCGGATGCCGCACCTGTTATGACAGCGACATTATCTTCCTTGAATGCAGGGTGGATGGTCGTCATAGGTTTCTCCTTCGCGTCGTTTCTGCTGTTTCCAGCGGTTTGCAACGTTGCCTGAACCTGAGTGGCTTCATTCACGGTCTTCAAGTCGATCGCGCCGCTTCATGATAAAGCGCGAATTTTCTAAATGCATGTGACAATCGCTTCGTTCCCATCAGCGCGGCCGGTCATCACCCGTCGCCAGACGCCTCCATCAATTGTTTTGTCGCTTATCTCACGGAAAAGCGCTTCACACATTTCGGGTTGCACTGTAAAAGTGCCGAAATCCCAAGGAAATGGCGGTACGCGGATGCCGTCATCATGCAGATGGACATCATTATGGCACTTCCGAAAGACGTTAAGAAAGTCGTTCTCGCCTATTCCGGCGGTCTCGACACCTCGATCATCCTGAAATGGCTTCAGACGGAACTCGGCGCTGAAGTCGTGACCTTCACTGCCGATCTCGGCCAGGGCGAAGAGCTTGAGCCGGCGCGCAAGAAGGCCGAGATGCTGGGCATCAAGGAAATCTTCATCGAGGACGTCCGCGAAGAATTCGTTCGTGACTTCGTGTTCCCGATGTTCCGCGCCAACGCCGTTTATGAAGGCGTCTACCTGCTCGGTACCTCGATTGCCCGTCCGCTGATTTCCAAGCACCTGATCGAGATCGCCAAAAAGACCGGTGCCGACGCCATTGCCCATGGCGCCACCGGCAAGGGCAACGACCAGGTCCGCTTCGAGCTTTCGGCCTATGCGCTGAACCCTGACATCAAGATCATCGCGCCCTGGCGTGACTGGGCGTTCAAGAGCCGTACCGACCTTCTGGAATTCGCCGAACAGAACCAGATCCCGGTCGCCAAGGACAAGAAGGGCGAAGCACCTTTCTCGGTTGACGCCAACCTGCTGCACTCCTCTTCCGAGGGTAAGGTTCTGGAAGACCCGGCACGGGAAGCGCCGGAATATGTTCACATGCGCACCATTTCCCCGGAAGCGGCGCCCGACAAGGCAACCGTTATCAAGGTCGGCTTCCGCAAGGGTGACGCCTGCTCCATCAATGGTGTTGAAATGTCGCCCGCGACGCTTCTCGCCACGCTCAACAATTATGGTCGGGAAAACGGCATCGGCCGTCTTGATCTGGTCGAGAACCGTTTCGTCGGCATGAAGTCGCGCGGCGTTTATGAAACGCCCGGCGGCACGATCCTGCTTGCCGCGCATCGCGCCATCGAATCCATCACGCTCGACCGGGGTGCAGCGCATCTCAAGGACGATCTGATGCCGCGTTACGCTGAACTCATCTATTACGGCTTCTGGTTCTCGCCGGAGCGCGAAATGCTTCAGGCTCTCATCGACAAGAGCCAGGAACATGTGGAAGGCGAAGTGACGCTGAAGCTCTACAAGGGCAATGTCATGGTAACCGGCCGCGAGAGCGAAAAGTCGCTCTATTCCGACGCGCTGGTGACCTTCGAGGACGACCACGGCGCTTACGACCAGAAGGATGCCGCTGGTTTCATCAAGCTCAATGCGCTGCGTCTTCGCACGCTCGCCAAGCGTAATCTCAGCAAGTAATCTTGCTGACGTGATAATAAAGGAACCCGCTGGCGGTGACGCCGGCGGGTTTTTTCATGACTGCCTTTTGGAGACGACGCGAAAGCCGATGTAGCTGGCGATTGCCGTGAACTCCATTATCGGGATGATAATGCCAAAGCCGGTCAGCGGGGAGCCGATGAGTGAGGCCGCAGCACCGCCCGCAAATCCCGACCCCATCTGAATGAAGCCCATCATCGCCGAGGCCGAACCGGCAATATGCGGGAAGGGGGCAAGGGCCGCCGTCACCATCGAGGGGGTCAACAACGCAATGCCGATTGTCGCGACTGCCACGGGCCCCATGATCGAGAGGAAGGATGGCGGTATCAGGAAGACCGACAGCAAAATGAGAAGGCCGCCCGCTCCCGAAAAACAGAGGCCGAGGATGACGGAACGGCGGTCACCCAGTCGCGGCGCGATATAACGCAGGGCGATGGAGCCAAAGAAATAAGCGCCGGTCTGCATCAGCATGCCGACGCCGAAGGCGGTAGGGGTCATGCCGACTTCATTGATGAGAATGAAGGTCAGCATCGTGGCCTGCGCATAAAGAGCGCCGATGGAACCGCCGAGCACGAGTGCGGCAAATAGAAAACGTGGCTGGGTCAGCAATGTGCCATAGGCAGACAGGAGACGGCGGGGGCGGATCAGGTTTTTGTCTGGCACTGTCGTTTCGCGTAGAAACACCACGACCGCAAAGATGGCGATGGCCCCGAGACCGGCCATGAGGAAAAACACCGACTGCCAGCCGAAGGCTGCAAGCGATAACCCGCCAATCGTCGGTCCCATTGCCGGGCCGACAGCCAGCATGATGCCGATGAGATTCATGATGCTGGAAGCATCAGCGCCGGTGAACTGGTCGCGTACCACGGCGCGCGCCACTGTCATTCCGACAGAGGCGCCGATGCCCTGTACCAGTCGTGCGAAGAGCAGGACTTCAATTGTCGGGGCAAAAACCGCAAGCAGCCCGCCGCCGAGAAAGATTGAAAGAAAGACCAGACTGGCCTTCCGCCGTCCAAAAGCGTCGGATGCCGGTCCGGCGATCAACTGGGCGACGGCGAAACCGGCAAAATAAAGCGACAGGCTGAGTTTGACGGCGGGTTCGGTGGTGGCAAAAACCCGTGTCAGTTCCGGCATGGCGGGTGTGTAGATCGCCATGGAAATGGGCGCCAGCGCCGTCAGTAACGCACCGAGTATTGCCGTGCGCTTTCTGGACATGATCGTTTCTGGCGACATTGCGATCAGCCGTTCTGGCTCGGCTGTTCCGGCTGCAGATTGTTGCGAAGTGTCTGCAGGAAGCTGCGGAAGAGCGCCACTTCTTCCTCGTTCAGGCCCTGGGTGGCGTGACGGACCAGCTGGTCGATTTCCTGCCGCACGGCTTCAAGCATGTCGGCGGAGGTTTTCGTCAACACGATGCGCTTGGAACGTCTGTCCTGCGGGTCCTGCTGGCGCTCGATGAGGTCAAGAGATTGCAGCTTGTCGAGATAGGCGCAGATCGTCATGGGCTCAATGCCGAGGCGGGCGGCGATGTCCGATTGTTTGCTGCCATCAACCACGGCAACCGTCAGCAATGCTCTCGCCTCGCCGGGGGTCAGGCCAAGCCCAGCCTCGGAAATGCGGCGCTCAAATGCACTGTTCAGCAGACGTGCGCCGCTGTTCAGCAAAAATGCCAATGAATCTTTTTCGCGTTTCGTGCCCATGCTTCGCCTTTTGGTAAGTCAGCCTTACTAAATTCCGGGCGATAATCAATGGTACACAAATCATATTGTCGAAAATCGAGTAAAGTATGTGTCGGTTCGGTTGTTATATGCTCGGCAAGATAGTCGAAGATCGTTACACCAAAGCAAAGAAAGACAGGATGTCCTGCATTTTTTGCGCCTCATCCGTCGTGCCGATGGAGCTGGCGATTTCGGCCCGGTCGGAAAAATACGACAGGAAGTCGAAATCCGTATCATCGGTCACGTTGGATAGGTCGATTACCTCGCCATTGGCGTTCAGTGTCTGCACCGGCAGTTCAGAGGAAAGCTCAAGCCAGGTATCGTGGCCGATTTTCCCCGCATCATAATATTCCTGAGCGATTTCGCGCAATTCGCGCGGGCTGAGGCGGGTGAAATCGATGCGCTTCACCGTCTCCTCGAAGCCAGCACCTGCATCGGATTTGGCCGCCTTGCCGAAATCGGTATTACCCACGGATCTGGCATTTCTGGAATTGTCCCTGAAAAGGAAATTATTAGAGGACCTTAAAGAATAAATCTCCATTATACATATCTCCATCATGGGATATTATTTCAATAAACCAGATCATGTCGCCGCGGCTCCGGTCAATACTTCGCCGTGGAGACATTGGCGTATTCCACACCAAATTCCGGATATTGAATTGGCGGTGGAGGCGTGCCCATATGGGTTTAAACCGGAATTGTACAAGGAAGATGAAATGCCATCCAAGACCGCGCTTTATCCCGCACTCGTTACCTGGAACGGTCACAACGGTCTGCCGAAATTCGATGCGGTCAAGGATGAGGATTTCGCTCCGGCCTTCGAAGCTGCCCTTCTCTCGCACGAACAGGAAATCGATGCGATTGCCGGCAATGCGCAGGCGCCAAGCTTTGAAAACACCGTGACCGCGCTCGAAATTGCAGGCGACGAGCTTTCGCGCATTTCAGCCCTGTTCTGGAACAAGGCAGGGGCGCATACCAATAGCGCCATTCAGACACTGGAGCGGGAAATCGCACCGAAAATGTCGCGGCACTATTCGAAGATCGGCATGAATGAGGCCCTGTTCACGCGTATCGACACATTGTGGGAAAAGCGCGAGTCGCTCGGGCTGACGGGTGAGGAAAAACGCGTTCTCGAGCGCCACTGGAAAGGTTTCGTGCGCTCCGGCGCCAAGTTGCAGAAAGACCGGCAGGAACGGCTGGCGGCAATCAACGAGGAGCTTGCCGGTCTTGGCGCCAGCTTCGGGCAGAATGTGCTGGCGGATGAAAAAAGCTGGAAGCTGCTGCTTTCCACGGAAGAGGAACTTGCCGGCATTCCCGGTTTTCTGCGCGATGCGATGGCGGGCGCTGCCCGCGAGCATGGCGAAGACGGGAAATTCGCCGTTACTCTTTCCCGCTCGATCATTGAGCCCTTTCTGACTTTTTCCGAGCGCCGAGATTTGCGCGAACAGGCCTTCAAGGCCTGGGTGGCGCGGGGTGAAAACGGCGGCGAGACCGACAATCGCGACATTGTCCGCCGCACACTCGAACTGCGCGAGGAAAAGGCAAAGCTTCTCGGTTACGCGAATTTCGCCGCTTATAAGCTCGATGATACAATGGCAAAAACGCCCGATGCCGTGAATGGCCTTCTCGGTCAGGTCTGGGAAAAGGCGGTTCTTCGCGCCGGTGAGGAAGAAGCCGAGCTTGCCGCCATCATTGCCGAGGAAGGCAGGAACCACGAAGTTTTACCCTGGGACTGGCGGCATTATGCCGAAAAGCTGCGGACGTGGAAATTCAGCTTCTCCGAGACTGAGTTGAAACCCTATCTGCAACTGGAAAAGATTATCGAGGCCTGCTTCGATGTGGCCAATCGTCTTTTTTCCATTCGGGTCACGGAAGTGAAAGGCATCGCCGCTTATCATCCGGATGTGCGGGTTTTCGAAATCCGCGATGAGAAGGGCGATCTGAAGGCCATGTTCCTTGGCGATTATTTCGCCCGTCCTTCCAAGCGTTCCGGCGCGTGGATGAGTTCGTTCCAGTCGCAGCACAAGCTGCCCTTGAAGAACGGCACCATCGGCGAAATACCGATCATCTATAATGTCTGCAATTTCGCGAAACCGGCCGAAGGAAAACCGGCACTGCTGTCGCTGGATGATGCGCGCACGCTGTTTCACGAATTTGGCCACGCGCTGCATGGCATGTTGTCTGATGTCACTTACCCTTCCGTGTCTGGAACGGGTGTCTCGCGCGATTTCGTGGAATTGCCGTCGCAGCTTTACGAACATTGGCTGACGGTGCCGGAAATTCTGGAAAAATACGCGCTGCATTATGAAACCGGTGCGCCGATGCCAAAGGCGCTGCTGGACAAGGTTCTGGCCGCGCAGACCTTCAATGCCGGTTTCAGCACGGTGGAATTCACGTCTTCGGCCATCGTAGACATGGCTTTCCACACCCGCGACAACGTCGGTGATCCAATGGCCGTGCAGGGTGAGGTGCTTTCCTCGCTCAACATGCCGAAATCCATCGTCATGCGGCATGCGACGCCGCATTTCCAGCATGTGTTCTCGGGCGATGGTTATTCCGCCGGTTATTATTCCTACATGTGGTCGGAAGTGCTGGATGCCGATGCGTTTTCCGCTTTTGAGGAAACCGGCAATGCCTTTGATGGTCAGATGGCGCGCCGGCTGAAGGAGAATATCTATTCCGTCGGCGGTTCGGTGGATCCGGAGGAGGCCTATCTTGCCTTTCGCGGCAAGATGCCGAGCCCGGATGCGATGCTTTTGAAGCGCGGCCTTGTATAAGAGACTGTCATAATTCTCAGCTAGAACCTGAGCGCAGGGGGCTTATGACACAGGCCCCCCTTTCGCATTTGCAAAAAAAAGGTTATGAGCGCGCCAAACTAAATTGGCGTTTCTCATCAATATAGCGCCCAACCTCAGAGATTTTGAACAATGGCACTTCGCAACATCGCGATCATCGCGCACGTTGACCATGGAAAAACGACGCTCGTGGACGAGCTTCTGAAGCAGTCCGGCTCGTTCCGCGACAACCAGCGCGTCGCCGAGCGTGTGATGGACAGCAACGATCTCGAAAAGGAACGTGGCATCACCATTCTCGCCAAGGCGACCTCGGTGGAGTGGAAGGGTGTTCGCATCAACATCGTCGACACCCCCGGCCACGCCGACTTCGGCGGCGAAGTCGAGCGTATCCTGTCGATGGTGGATGGCGCGATCGTTCTGGTCGACAGCTCCGAAGGCCCGATGCCGCAGACCAAGTTCGTGGTCAGCAAGGCACTGAAGGTTGGTCTTCGCCCGATCGTCGCGATCAACAAGATCGACCGTCCGGATGGCCGCCACGAAGAAGTCATCAACGAAGTGTTCGACCTTTTCGCGAACCTCGACGCCACCGACGAGCAGCTCGACTTCCCGATCCTTTACGGTTCCGGTCGTGATGGCTGGATGAACGTCAACCCGGAAGGCCCGAAGGATCAGGGTCTCGCACCGCTGCTCGATCTGGTTCTCGAGCACGTTCCGGAGCCCAAGGTCGAAGAAGGTCCGTTCCGTCTTATCGGCACGATCCTTGAAGCCAACCCCTTCCTTGGCCGTATCATCACCGGCCGCATCGCCTCCGGTTCGATCAAGCCGAACCAGGCCGTGAAGGTGCTGGGCCAGGATGGCAAGACGATCGAAACCGGCCGTATTTCCAAGATTCTCGCATTCCGCGGTATCGAGCGCACCGCGATCGATGAGGCTCATGCGGGCGACATCGTTGCGATCGCCGGCCTTTCGAAGGGTACCGTTGCAGACACCTTCTGTGATCCCTCCGTCACCGAGGCGATGACCGCGCAGCCGATCGACCCGCCGACCGTTACCATGTCCTTCATCGTCAACGACAGCCCGCTTGCCGGTACCGAAGGTGACAAGGTTACCAGCCGCGTTATCCGCGACCGTCTGTTCAAGGAAGCCGAAGGCAACGTTGCGCTGAAGATCGAAGAAGCCGAAGGCAAGGATTCGTTCTTCGTGTCCGGCCGTGGCGAATTGCAGCTGGCCGTGCTGATCGAAACCATGCGCCGTGAAGGCTTCGAACTTGCCGTGTCGCGTCCGCGCGTCGTGATGCACAAGGATGAGAACGGCACCCTGCTGGAGCCGATCGAAGAAGTCGTGATCGACGTTGACGAAGAGCATTCCGGCGTCGTCGTTCAGAAGATGTCCGAGCGCAAGGCTGAAATGGCCGAGCTGCGTCCTTCCGGCGGCAATCGCGTTCGTCTGAAGTTCTACGCCCCGACCCGTGGTCTGATCGGCTACCAGTCGGAACTGCTGACCGACACGCGCGGCACGGCAATCATGAACCGCCTGTTCCACGATTATCAGCCCTTCAAGGGCCAGATCGCCGGTCGCGTCAACGGCGTTCTGCTGTCGAATGGTTCGGGCGAAGCCGTCGCTTACGCCATGTTCAACCTTGAAGATCGCGGCCCGATGATTATCGAGCCGGGTGAAAAGGTCTATGCGGGCATGATCATCGGCATTCACACCCGCGATAACGATCTCGAAGTGAACGTGCTGAAGGGCAAGCAGCTGACCAACATCCGCGCTGCCGGCAAGGATGAAGCCGTCAAGCTCACACCGCCGATCCGCATGACGCTTGATCGCGCTCTTTCCTGGATCCAGGAAGACGAGCTGATGGAAGTGACGCCGAAGTCCATCCGTCTGCGCAAGATGTTCCTCGACGCCAACGATCGCAAGCGTTTCGAAAAGGCCAAGCTCGCTGTGTGATTGCGGCTTGTTATTACGAATTTGAAAGAACCCGGCTTCGAGCCGGGTTTTTTTATGCGTTCGTTTTTATGTGTGCATGAGTCGAAAGGTGCTTGTGTCAAAGGTTAAGGATGCGTTAATTTTTGCTGGTCGTCCACATGAATAGGCTGTGGGTAAGCTTGCCGCTGTTAACCTTTATGGCTGGCAAGTTTCCGTGGCCGGGGCCAGAATCGCGTTATGAAAACGTTATCCATCGATGTTCGCCGTGCCGAGCCGCATGATGCGCGCGCTATCTCCGAAGCGCACCGTCTGTCGTGGCAACAGGCCTATGCGGGGCTTATCCCGCATCGGCCGTTGACGCAGATGCTGGAGCGCCGCGGCGAAATCTGGTGGAAGAAGGCGACCAGAGGCTCTGCCACAATGCTGGTGGTGGAAGTGGCCGGTGTGGTTGCCGGATATGCGACGCTGGGCCTCAGCCGCGCGCGCGGCTTGCCGCATGACGGCGAGATTTACGAACTTTATCTGCGGCCGGAATATCAGGGCATCGGGCTCGGTTCGCTGCTGTTTACGGAGGCCCGCAGGCTGCTGACATCGCTCGGCTGCAATGGCATCGTCGTCTGGTGTCTCGAAGACAGCGACGTCGCCAATCGGTTCTTCCGTTCGCATGGCGGCCGTGACATTGCCGAAGGCATGGAAGATTTCGGCGGCAAGTCGTTACGCAAGGTTGGTTTCGTCTGGAACTGACAAAAGCTGCAGATGGATTACCTGCCGGTGCGGTCTTTTCGCGTCGCCATGCGTAATCGCGATAACCTCAAATCCGGCATTCTGCCTTATCCGCTCAAAGCCATGTTGCAATGCGGCGACTTTCCCAGTATCGAAAACCAAATCCAACCCGATGAATTGAGGGAAGCGAATGCGTATCGATGCAATTTCCATAGGCAAGAACCCGCCGGATGACGTGAATGTTATCGTTGAGGTGCCGGTCGGTGGCCATCCGATCAAGTACGAGATGGACAAGGACGCCGGTGCGCTGATCGTCGATCGCTTCCTCTACACGCCGATGACCTATCCGGGTAACTATGGCTTCGTGCCGCACACGCTGTCCGACGATGGCGACCCGATCGACGTTCTCATCTGCAACACCCGTCCGCTGGTTCCCGGCTGTGTTATCAACGTCCGCCCCATCGGCGTGATGATCATGGAAGATGACGGTGGCAAGGACGAGAAAATCCTCGCTGTTCCGGCTCCGAAGCTGACGCGCCGTTACGACAAGGTTCATAACTACACCGACCTGCCGGAAATCACGCTGAAGCAGATCGAACACTTCTTCGAACACTACAAGGATCTGGAGCCCGGCAAGTGGGTGAAGATGGGCGGCTGGCAGGATGTCGACGTCGCCAAGAAGCTGATCGTCGAAGCCATCGAGCGCTACAAGGCGCAGGGCTGATAGGCTTTAGTCGGCCAGCTTGTTAAAACGTTCTTCGAAATCCTCCGGCTCGGTGTCGATCCGGAGGATTTTTTTGCGCGCTGTTTCGCCTGAAATGAAGGTGATGGAAGACTTGGGCAGTCTGAGTTTTTTCGCCAGCAAAACAATCAGTGCCTTGTTCGCTTTGCCGCCTTCCGGCACGGCGCTGACGCGGGCTTTCAGATAGGCACGTCCGTCCGTATCCTGCTCCACGCCGTCAATAGCATCACGCCCGCCGCTCGGCGTCAGGCGAACGGACAGGCGGACATGATCATCGTGTTTCTGCCAGAAGCCGCTCAAACGGTCATCGGATAAAGCGTGTTCCACATGAAGGAGCGGATGAAGAAGATGAGCAGCAGCAGGATGATCGGCGAAATGTCGATGCCGCCGAGATTGGGCAGAATGCGGCGGATGGGGCGAAGGGCCGGTTCCGTGACATTGACCAGGAAGCTGCCGATGGCGTTCACAAACTGGTTGCGGGAATTGATGACGTTGAAGGCATACAGCCAGGAAAAAATGGCGCTGGCGATCAGCACCCACGTGTAGAGGTTCAAAGCCAGATCGATGGTCTGAAACAGGGCAAGCATCAATATCTCCGTATCTTGGTTGCAAGACATTTAGACATTCGCCGGTGAACCGGCAAGTGTTGCGCCAATAGGGCTGGCGATTCTTGTGATATCGCTCTATTGCAAACGTCTCATATTCTCTCGAGAGCACCCAGCCGATGTCCCTGCCTTCTGCCGAAAACCGTTTCGGTGCATTCCGGCATAGTTCCTATCGTCGCTTCTTCAGCGCCCGCTTTTTTTCAGCCTTCGCCATCCAGATTGTCAGTGTCTCAGTCGGCTGGCAGATGTATGAGGTGACCGGCAATGCCTTTTATCTTGGTCTGATCGGGCTTTTTCAGTTTCTGCCATCGCTGCTTCTGATCCTTGTTACCGGAACAGTCGCCGATAGGCACAATCGCCGGCGCATCATGGCCATTTGCCTGGTGATTGCGGCTGGCTGCGCCGCGGCGCTGCTTGGCCTGACGCTGACGCACAGTTTTTCTCCCTGGCCGGTCTTCGCCATTCTCGTGGTGTTTGGCATAGAGCGGGCATTCATGGGGCCAGCAGTTCAATCACTGGCGCCCAATCTTGTCCCTGTCGAGGATTTACCGAACGCCATTGCGTGGAATTCTTCTTCCTGGCAGATGGCATCCATTCTTGGCCCGGTTGCGGGTGGCCTGCTTTATGGTCTCGGCGCTTCCGTTGCCTATATCGTGGCATTCGTGCTCTTCATCGTGTCGGCAATGTTGGCGGTGACAATCCGTAAGCCGGAACAGCGCGGTCCCGCGAAAGCCATCAGCCTCGAAACGATGCTGGCCGGGTTCAAATTCATTTCGCAGGAAAAAATCGTCCTCGGGGCCATTTCGCTCGACCTCTTCGCGGTCCTGCTGGGCGGCGCCGTCGCGCTGATGCCGATTTTCGCCAAGGAAGTTCTGACGCTCGGGCCATGGGGTCTCGGGCTTTTACGCGCCGCCCCGGGCCTTGGTGCAATTACCGTTGCCGTCATTCTGGCCTTCAGGCCCATCCGCCATCATGCCGGCCTGCTGATGTTTATCGGTGTTGGTCTCTTCGGCATTTCCACTGTCGTATTCGGTCTTTCCGAAACCGCGTGGGTGTCGATTGCCGCACTGGTGGTTATGGGCGCATCGGACATGGTGTCGGTCTATGTGCGGGAAACTCTGATCGCGCTCTGGACGCCAGATGAGGTGCGCGGGCGTGTGAATGCGGTGAACATGGTGTTTGTAGGTGCATCGAACGAGCTGGGTGAATTCCGGGCCGGCACCATGGCGCATGTTGTCGGGGCGGTGCCGGCCGTCGTCATCGGCGGGGCAGGCACCCTTGCTGTCGCGGTCATTTGGGCGCTTGGTTTTTCGAAGCTGCGCAAGATCGACAATCTCGACGCACCGCACTGATGGCGATGGGCCTTGGATCGGCGGCAGATAATCGGAATTGGTCTCGCCGCTCCAGGCTTTTGCTTGAGCATCGGATTTTCAGAAAACCGCGATGCACTTTTCGGTGCGATGCTCTAGCGCTGTGCCTTGCCTTCAAAAACCAGATCGAGGAAATTGCTGAGCCACGAGCGGAGCGGCGTGTCGAACAACATGCGGCCCTCGAGGTGCTGGCTGCCGACCTGCGCATTCGGCATGCCAAAACGTTGCGCGCCGCGCACCACCCAGCTGTGCATCATGGCGCGGGTGAGTTCGGCATGAAACTGTAGCCCCCAGGCATTTTTTCCGTATCGATAAGCCTGATTGGGATAGGTTTCGCCCGATGCCAGAAGCTCGGCTCCGCGCGGCAGCTCGAACCCTTCCTTGTGGAAATGATAGACCATCTTCGGCCAATGCGGCATCAAAAGCCGTCCATGTTCGGTGGCGTGAAGCGGATACCAGCCGATTTCCACCTTGCCTTCCCTGTCGGCCTCAACCTTGCCGCCCAGATGTTTGGACAACATCTGCGCACCAAGACAGATACCGAGAAACGGCTTGTTTTCCTTCAGCGGCACCTTCAGCCAGTCAATTTCGGCTTTAACGTAATCATGGGGGTCATTGGCGCTCATCGGGCCGCCGAAGATAATGGCCCCGGCATGTTTTTCGAGCGTTTGCGGCAGGTCGTCGCCGAGTGCGGGTCGCCTTATATCCAGCCGATAGCCTTTTTCCACCAGCATCTGGCCAACGCGGCCGGGGGTGGAACGTTCCTGATGCAGGATAATGAGCAGCGAAGGTTGTTTTCCCTGTTGCCTGGAAGGGTCAAACAGCATCGTCTTGGTTTTCGCTTTCTTCAGCCGGCCCGGACCGCGTGGCGGCCTGCTGACGTTGCAGAACCCTGTCGCGAACGGAAACACCGAGCAGATCGGCGACTCGCCAGATCACATGGTCTTCCATTTCGCTTCGTTCACCGTCAGCGTAAACAATATCCCATAATATGCCAATAAGCTCCACGCGCTGATCTTCGTCGAGATGGCGGCGGATATCGGTGGTGAAGCGGTAATAATCGACGGCTTCCTTGCCGGCCTCCTGACCGGCGGCGAGAAGAGCGTCCAGCTTGCCGGCATCGAGATGGTAATAATCCTGCAGGATTTCACGCAGGCGGTCACGCTCGCTTTTCGAGACAGTGCCATCCGCTTCCATGACCTGAAAACAGAGGGCGGCGACTGCCACCCTCAAATCATCGGGGCTGAAATCATCCGCATGCGGACCGACGAGGTTTTGAATAAACGACTGAATCCGGTTGAGCATCGATATCCTGCTGGTCAGAAGAGTTTGAGCCGGGTCTTGGGTTCGGCTTCCGCTCCGGGTTTCTTGACGCCGGGGTCATCCGGCGCGCCGCCGAAGAAGGGTACGGCTTCCGCCTTCTCATCCGCTGCATTGGTTTCAACCGGCGCTTCGATGGTGGCGGGCTTATTCTCCTTCGGAACCGATACGGCCGGCGCCACCACTATCGGTGCGGCGGGAGCGGATTTCGGCTCGGCACGAGGCTCGGGAGCAGTTTCGACGGCGATTGCTTTCGCAACCGGTTCCGGTTCCGCCCTTGCTGGCGCTGCGGCAATCGCATTTTCGATTGTCAGGTCTTCGACAGGACCTTCGAGCTGGCCAAACGGTGCTTTCCATTCGAAGGCATCGAGACGGCCCGTCACTGGCGAAACCGGCAGCCATTTTTCCGAAACGACGCTATCCGCCACCCAGGCAGGGTCACGCGGCGCGCGCAGCGCCTGCGCCATCCAGTAGCGCACCCGGCCCTGATCGCCGGTTTCGGCCTCTTCGATATCGGCCATCAGCAGGAAGATGCTTTCGCGCGGCTCGATCCGGGCTGCGGCCTCTGCCTTGGCCCGCGCCTTGGCAAATTCCTTGGCGTCGAGTGCTGCCTGCGCCACGGCGAACAGGGATTCGATATTGTTGGGCTTCAGGCTTTCGAGCCGCTCGGCACGTTTCAGCCGGTCAATGGCGGTATCACCGCTGCGGGCGCGGACATAAAGTTCGGCGATCTGCGGGTGCGGATCGGTTTTCCACACGGGCTCCAGAACCGTGGCGGCCTTGCGTAGATTGTCTTCGCGCAGATAGGATTTTGCTGCGATCAGCGCTGCCGGAACGAGGCTCTTCGCGAGCTTGAGGGCGTGTTTGGCATCCTCGCGGGCACCTATCGGATCGCTTTCCAGCTTTTCGCCGGCCTTGGCGGTGAGAAGCACGGCTTTCAGCCGCTCAGCCTCGCCGCGTTCGATGACGCTGGCTGCCTTTTGCTGGTCGAGCAGACGGATCGCGTCATCCCACTGTCCATTGCGACAACGATTTTCCAGCGTCGCCTGTGCTGCCCAGGGCAGGTAGGGGGCTTTTTCCGCCGCGTCCTCGGCATATTGCTGGGCGGCCTCATATGCACCCTGACGGCGCGCCTCAATATAAAGGCCGCGAAGGCCAAGCTCGCGGGTTTCGGGATCGCGGGCCATGGCTTCGAACTTGCGGCGCGCCTCGTCATATTTGCCTTCGATGAGATCGGCCTGCGCATCGAGCAGGTGGATCAGCGGCTCCTGATCGGCGTTGAGCAATCCTTGTGTGCGAGCCGTCATCTTGCGGGCGAGAATGGCGTTTCCGGCACCAGCGGCAATGAGGCCGGTGGAGAGCGCCTGATAACCGCGGTCACGCTTGCGGGCACGGAAATAACGGCGGGCGGCATTGGGCGAGGTCCAGACGGCGTTGACGACCCACCAGACCAGCATGACGGCCGCAACGAGCGCTGCGATGATCGAGGCGGCGACCATCAGGCTCATTTCGATCAGCTGGCCCTGCCAGACGATGGAAAGCACGCCCGGCCGGTCTGCCAGCCAGGAAAAGCCGAAACCGAGCGCCAGAACGATAAGGGCGAAAGTCAAAATTCTGGTCATGCCCTTACCCCTGCCTGCCGGTGTTGGTGATGGCACGGTTCAACGTGCCGCCGACCAGATTTTCAACCTCGATGCGTGCATCCAGGGATTTTTTATAATCGGCAGATGCCGTTCTGGCTGCCTCGGGAAGCCCGTTCCATTCAAGTGCTGCGCCCTGCAGATCACCGTTGCGCAGCTTGTTTTCCATGCGCGCGATCATGGCGTCGGGTGTTTCACCCTCGATATTTCCGACCGGGCGCACCTTTACCAGCGAAAAGGCGCTTTCCGTCAGGCGTTCCATGATGCCCTGATTGGGGTCGGGCTGGTTGATGGCTGACAGCATCGCATTGGCGATATCAGGGAATTTTTGCATCAGTTCCGAACGCGACGGCACGCCGGTTGCGGCAAAGGATTGCAGCGATGCAATGGCCGGATCATCAGGCGTGACCTTGGAGAGCGTGTCGAGTTCCGTGAGGAACGGACCACCGCGATCGATCGCGGCCTTCAGCGCGGCCGAAGCGATGGCGCGGGCGACTTCGATATCGTCGCGCGGTTCATTGATCTTGGTTTCCGCGTCAGTAAGGCGTCGCGTCAGTTCGGCTGTCGCCGAGGCCTGTGCGGATCGTTCCGACTGCAGCGCGGTTTCCAGCGCGGTGACTTTTTCCGCAAGCCCATCCACCTGCGGGGTCTCACCCTTCGCGCCTTCGAGCGTCGCGATGCGCTGCTCCAGTGCCGAGGTATCCGCCGCCGGGGCATTGGCGAGTTGCTGCCGCAGGCCGGTGATATCGGTTTTCAGTGCAGCGATCTCATCGCTTCCGGCTCTTCCGGAATTGGAGGAAGGCAGGATACCTGCATATTGCATGCTGCCGGCGGCGGCGAGTGCTATGAGGCCGCCGACGATACCCGCCGCGATAAGGCCGGAGGTTGCCGCCTGTTTGCGCTCCGCCTGCTGTGGGACGGAGGGCTTGGCTGGTCCCGAAGACGCGGTTGTGGTCGAGGGCTTGGAAGCAGAGGTGTTGCTGGATGTGCTGGAGGAGGCTGTGGAGCCAAAGGCCGGTTTCGAAGCCGCAGCCGCGGTTGCGGCGGCGCTCGATCCGGCAGTACCCGTTGTCGGTTTTGCCTCAACTTTGGGCGGAACAGCAGCCTGTAAGACTGGCTCTTTCTGCTTGTCTCCGGAGCTCTCAGCCTTCGGTTCGGCAGCTGCGGATTCCGCTTTGCCAACATTGGGCTCGGGCTCGATAGGGGTTTTTGCGGGCTGGTCCCAGACGGGTGCGGGATTGCCCGTTGCGGCTGCTTCAGGCTTCGTTTCCGGAGCACCCGGTTCTACTGGCGATGCCGGCGTTTTGTCATCGGGCTTTTCGTCCATCCTGGCAGCGTCCCCTTCGGCGGAAATTGCTTTCACGTCTTTTGCGTCCAGGTCGATTGTGACCGGTTCGGCTTTGGACTTGGAGTGGCGTGGCGGCTTTCCCGATACCATGACAACCTCATTTCTGCCTGCAGTAATCTAAACCTAGTCAGTGACGGCGGCAAAGGAAAGGGGCGAACGCCAATTAGGTTCCAGAGTACTGGCACAGAAGTTCGAACATCGCCGCCTCGCTCGGCTCTTCGGCGGCAATGGCCTTTGAGCGGAAAATTTCCGGAACCAGAGAAAGCACATTGCGGCTGATGCAGATGAACTGGACCGCCGCCAGCGCACCCACATATTTTTCCGCCGACACATGGCTAAAAAAAGCCCGTGCCGCTTCGGACGAATAGAGGAGG
Source organism: Agrobacterium sp. ST15.16.024 (assembly GCF_027956545.1). Classification (NCBI taxonomy): domain Bacteria; kingdom Pseudomonadati; phylum Pseudomonadota; class Alphaproteobacteria; order Hyphomicrobiales; family Rhizobiaceae; genus Agrobacterium; species Agrobacterium sp. ST15.16.024. The sequence goes on along the minus strand of NZ_JAQKGO010000004.1, from coordinate 118,467 downwards.
ACTACATCGGCAGCGGTGTGGAGAAGGGCCGTTTCAAGCATGTTTTCGGAGATGTCCGAGGGCAGCATCTCGTAACAATCGACCGTTCTGAAGGGAATGCCCGCTGCGGCAAGACCTTCCTCGAAGACGGAGCCACGTGGCCTGCCGGCGAGATAGAGCAGGGGTTGTTCCTCGGAAAAAAAGGCGCGGTGCTCCGTCACCAGTGCAGTCAGACCGAGCGCATCTCCTGACGCGGTGAATATCTGCCCGAAGCCAGCTTTTTCCGCCGCTTGCGCTGTCGCTCCGCCGACGGCAAAAAGCGGTTTCGACAGATGCGGGGCCAGTCGCTCTCCGAATGTGTCCAGCGCCCGCACCGCCTCTGCGCTGGTTACCGCGATGGCCGCCAGCGGGCCGGAGAGCGCCGAGATGGCGCGTTCACCATGATGAACGGGATGAAACAGCGGAACAAGTACCGGCTCGTGGCCGAGCGCTTCAAGCTTTGCGGCCGTCCTTTCGCCCGAACGCTGCGGCCGGGTGACGACGATCCGCATCGGCTCAGCTCCAGCCTTCGAAGAAATTGCTGCCCGCCTTGGCGCGCACCTCTTCGCCGGCCTGTCGGCCGAGTTTTGCCGCATCGCTGCGGTTACCGGAGATTTCAATGCCGTGGCTCGTCTGGCCATCGGGCGTAAGGATCAGGCCGGAAAAATGCAAATCTTCGCCGTCGCAGGTCGCATAACCGGCGATCGGCGTACGACAGGAGCCGTCAAGTGCGGCCAGAAAGGCGCGCTCACAGGTCACGGCGTCAAAGGTCGGCCTGTCATTTATGGGGGCAAGCAGCTCGTCCATGCGGGTATCGCCGATGCGGCTTTCCACACAGATCGCGCCTTGCGCCGGAGCAGGGGGGAATTCCTTCGGGTCGAGAATTTCCGTCGGGACATTCTCCTTGCCGAGCCGCTTCAGGCCGGCAAAGGCGAGGAGCGTTGCATCCGCCTGGCCTTCTTCGAGCTTGCGCAGGCGGGTATCGACCAGGCCGCGGAAAACGATGACGCTCAGATCCGGCCGCAGGCGGCGGATTAGCGCCTGACGGCGCAGAGAGGCGGAGCCGACAACGGCGCCCTGCGGCAACTCCAGCAGCTTCGGCGCGGTGCGACCAATAAAGGCGTCGCGCATGTCTTCGCGTGGCAGAAAGGCGGAAAGATAGAGGCCCTCAGGCAAAATAGTCGGCATGTCCTTGGAGGAATGCACGGCAATATCGAGTTCGCCGGACAGAAGCTGATTTTCCAGTTCCTCCGTGAACAGGCCCTTGCCACCGATCTCCGACAGAGCGCGATCGGTTATCCGATCACCCTTGGTGGATAGCACGACGATTTCGAACATGTCTTCCGGCAGGCCATGCGCCGACATCAGCCGGCTGCGGGTCTCATAAGCCTGTGCGAGCGCCAGAGGGCTGCCGCGCGTGCCGATTCGGAAAGGTTTTGTTTGCATCCGCGTCTATCCATTGTTACCGGAGTTGTCTTAGACCAACTCAGCGCATGATCGCAATGAACGAACAGATTTGATGACCCCCTTTCTTCGTATCCTCGGCATAGAGACAAGCTGTGACGAAACCGCTGCATCCATTGTGGTTCGGCATGCGGACGGGCGTGGCGAGATCGTCTCCGACGTCGTTTTGTCGCAGCTTGAGGAACACAGCGCCTATGGCGGCGTGGTGCCGGAAATTGCCGCGCGCGCCCATGTCGAGGCGCTGGACACGCTGGTGGAAGAAGCGCTGGAGCAGGCGGGTGTGACGCTTGCCGATATCGACGCCATTGCCGCCACATCCGGCCCCGGCCTTATCGGCGGCCTGCTGGTAGGGCTGATGACGGGCAAGGCGATTGCGATGGCTGCGGATAAGCCGCTCTACGCCATCAACCATCTGGAGGGCCATGCGCTGACGGCGCGGCTGACCGATGGCCTGTCTTTCCCCTATCTGATGCTGCTGGTTTCCGGCGGTCATACCCAGCTGGTGCTGGTGCGTGGCGTCGGCGATTATGAGCGCTGGGGCACTACCATCGATGACGCTTTGGGTGAAGCCTTCGACAAGACGGCGAAACTTTTAGGCCTGCCCTATCCCGGTGGCCCGGCGGTCGAGAAGGCGGCGGCGAAGGGTGACCCGAACCGGTTTCCGCTGCCGCGCCCGATGGTCGGCGAAACACGGCTCGATTTTTCCTTTTCCGGTCTGAAGACAGCGGTGCGGCAGGCGGCGACCGCCATCGCACCGCTTTCGGAACAGGATATTGCCGATATCTGCGCCTCGTTCCAGAAGGCGGTGTCGCGCACGCTCAAGGATCGCATTGGCCGCGGCCTTGCCCGTTTCAGCCAGGAGTTTCCGCAGCTGGAAACCAAACCGGCGCTGGTCGTGGCCGGCGGCGTTGCGGCCAATCAGGAAATCCGCCAGACACTGCAGGCGCTTTGCGATACGCATGGCTTCCGTTTCGTTGCGCCGCCACACCGGCTTTGCACCGACAATGCGGCAATGATCGCCTGGGCGGGACTGGAGCGCATGGCGGATGGCAGGCAAGCCGATCCGCTGGAGGTACCGCCCCGCTCGCGCTGGCCACTTGATGGCAATGCGGAGACGTTGATCGGTTTCGGCAAAAGGGGAGCCAAGGCCTGATGCAGCGGGAAAAAATCGTCGTCATCGGCGCTGGCGCCTTCGGAACTGCGCTCGCCGTCGTCATTGCGCTGGAAAACCGGCATGACGTCACCTTGCTCGGCCGTGATGCATCGTTGATGGCCGACCTGAAGGTTGATCGTGTTCACGAGGCGGCTCTGCCGGGTGTCGAACTGCCGGACGTGCTTGAATTTTCGGTCGAGCCGGATGTGCTGGCTGGCGCCAATATCGTGCTCTTCGCCATGCCCTCGCAGGCCCATGCGGATGCGGCGCGTCATTATGGTCCTTATCTGGCTAACGACTCTATCATCGTCACCTGCGCCAAGGGTATCGATCGCAGCTCCGGTCGCCTGCTGACGGAACTTCTCGAGGCGGAACTGCCGCATCATCCGATTGCGGTCCTTTCCGGTCCGGGATTTGCGGCGGATATCGCGCGCGGTCTGCCCACCGCCATGGCGATTGCGGCAGAAGATGCAGCGGTTGCCGAACGGCTGGCGACCACGATTTCCGGCAGGACCTTCCGGCTGTATGCCTCCACCGACCGTATTGGCGTGCAGCTCGGCGGGGCGTTGAAGAATGTTCTCGCCATTGCCGCCGGTATCGTCGAAGGCGCGGGTCTTGGCGATTCCGCCCGGGCGGCGTTGATTTCGCGCGGCCTTGCCGAGATGTCGCGTCTCATCGTCGCCATGGGCGGCAAGGCTGATACGGTACGCGGTCTTTCCGGACTTGGTGATCTCGTGCTGACCGCCACCAGCCACCAATCGCGCAACCTGCGTTTCGGCATCGCGCTTGGCCGGGGTGAAGGCAAGGACATGTCCGGTGGGCTGGTGGAGGGTGCTTTTGCGGCTGCGGTTGCCGCCCGGCTCGGAGAAAGTCACGCCGTCGACATGCCGGTTACCGAAGCGGTGGCTGCCATCATCGACGGCAATCTGGATGTGGCGAGCGCCATGCAACAATTGATGACACGGCCAATCACCACCGAATGAGTGTGGCCGACCCTTAGGAGACGAAAATGCTGTTTGCCTTTATCTGCAAGGACAAGCCCGGCCATCTGAACGTGCGCATGGAAACACGCCCGGCCCATCTGGAGCATCTGAACAAGCTGAATGCCGAGGGCACGCTGAAGATCGCCGGCCCGTTTCTGGATGCCGAAGGCAAGCCGAACGGCAGCCTCGTCATCGTGGAAGCGGCCGATATCGATGCGGCCAAGGCGCTCGCCGATGCCGATCCCTATGCCAAGGCCGGCCTGTTCGAAAGCGTTGACGTGAAGCCCTATAACTGGGTCTTCAACAATCCGGGAGCTTGAGCGGGCATGGCGAATTACTGGCTTTACAAGTCCGAGCCGTTCAAATGGTCCTGGGAGATGCAGAAGGCCAAGGGCGAGGCGGGCGAAGAATGGACCGGCGTGCGCAATTATCAGGCGCGCAACAACATGCGCGCCATGAAGATTGGCGACAAGGGTTTCTTCTATCATTCCAATGAGGGGCTGGATGTCGTCGGCATCGTCGAAGTCTGCGCGCTGTCGCATCCGGACTCGACCGCCGAAGGCGATCTGAAGTGGGACTGCGTTGATATTCGCGCTGTCTGCGATATGCCGCAGCCGGTTTCGCTGAAGGATGTGAAGGCCAACCCCAAATTGGAGAAGATGTCGCTCGTCACCTCCATGCGGCTTTCCGTGCAGCCGGTGACGGAAGAGGAATATCTCGAGGTCTGCCGCATGGGCAACCTCGCCAATCCGCCGAAATCACCGGACTGATCCTTCGGTGAAGACCGATCCCGAACGCTTCATTCTCGACAATGCTGCCATCATGCATCCACCGCATGTGCCGGAACTGCGTCTTTATCTTGCCACTGAAGCCCATGAGCTGTGGCTGAAGACGGAGGAGGAGCTGGAGGAGATCGGTCTGCCGCCACCCTTCTGGGCCTTTGCCTGGGCCGGCGGGCAGGGGCTTGCCCGTTATGTTCTCGATCATCCTGAAAGCGTTTCTGGCAAGCGCGTGCTGGATTTCGCCAGCGGCTCCGGGCTAGTCGCCATCGCTGCGGCAAAGGCCGGCGCAGCCAAGGTCCTTGCAGCCGATATCGACCCGTGGACGGAAACCGCCATTCGGTTGAACGCGGCGCTCAATGGCGTGGATATAGGATTTAGTGGCGTTGATCTGGTTGGCAAACCGGTAGAGGCGGATGTTCTGCTGGCGGGAGACGTGTTTTACGACCGCGCCTTCGCCGACCTTCTCTTGCCATGGTTTCTGGAATTGACGTCGAAGGGCATCAGCGTGCTTGTGGGCGATCCGGGGCGGGCCTATCTGCCCAAACAGCGGCTTTTCGCCGAGGCGACCTATCAGGTTCCGGTGACGCGGGCTCTGGAAGACAGCGAAGTCAAGAAGACCACCGTTTGGCGTTTCGTCTGATTGTTTGCTTCAGGGCCGGATGATGCAGACGCCATGCTCGTAGGCGCAGGCATCGCTGGCGGTTTCGGCGCGGACATTTATTATCTTCGCCTTGGGCGCAAACGGCGCGGCTGTTGTTACACCTGCACCGTTTCGCGCAAGCCGGCCGCCGACCGCGAAATAATTGCCGTTGCCGCGTATGCGAAGCCCCGATATCGCCCCTACATAGGTACCACCGGGAAGGGTGGAGGGCAGCCCGTCCGTAGAGAAACTTGCCTGTGATTGTTGATGCCGATAATCTTGGCGGCCACGGAAATCCTCTGCCGCTGCGGGTGGCATTACGGTGAAAATGACGCCTGCGACCATCATGGTCAGAGCGGCGATTCGGCGCTGTAACATGAGCCTCATTCTCCGGATTTTCCTGGTTAATAAAAGGTAAATTACACGATTTATGAATTACGTAAAGGTAAATATTTCGAGGGTGTAAATCTTGGAAATGCTCGATTTTTTATTTTGAGGCAAAAAAATCCAAAAAAAATTCGTGAACCAATCGATTAAATTCGAATCGCTCTTGAAATATGCTTGTCGTGACGCCCCCATGTGATTAAACGTCGCGGTTGGTGCAATGCACATTCTTTCGTCATGTGCAATTGCTTGGGGGCGTCCGGTTTGATGGGCGCACGGGAAAACGCCGCGAGGTTCTGATGGCGAATTTGACAAATAACCGGCCTTTGTCGCCGCATCTTCAAATTTACAAGCCGATTCCGACGATGGTCGCGTCCATCGTGCACCGCATCACGGGTTCCGCCCTTTATTTCGGAACCCTGCTGGTCGCCTGGTGGCTTATCGCGCTTGCTTCCGGTCCGGCCTATTACGACTGGGTCAGCTGGGCGATGGGTACGATCATCGGCAAACTCATCCTGATCGGCTACACCTGGGCTCTGGTTCATCACCTGCTGGGTGGCCTTCGCCACTTCATGTGGGATCTCGGCCACGGCTTTGAGAAGAACTTCAACACGAAACTCGCCAAGGCAACCTTTGTAGCGTCGATCTGTCTGACCGCGCTCATCTGGGTCATTGCCCTGATCGTGCGCTAAGGAGAAGCCTGTCATGGATATGCGTACACCTCTCGGAAAGGTTCGCGGCCTCGGCTCCGCCAAGGAAGGCACCGACCATTTCTGGCGCCAGCGCCTGACGGCAGTCGCCAACGTTCCGCTGCTGATCTTCTTCGTGGTCTTCCTCATCAAATATGCCGGCGCGCCCTATCCGGAAGTCGTCGCGGCGCTGTCCAACCCGCTTGTTGCTGTTATCATGGGTCTGGTGCTGGTTTCCGGCCTCATTCACATGAAGCTTGGCATGCAGGTCATCATTGAAGACTACGTCCACGCCGAGGTTTCGAAGCTCGTTCTTCTGATGCTCAATACGTTTTTCGCGGTTCTCATTGGCGGCCTCTCAATCTTCGCCATTCTGAAAATCGCATTCGCAGGATAATCCGCCATGGCATCGATCAGTTCACCTTCCCAGAATGGCAAGGCTTACACCTATGTCGATCACTCCTATGACGTGATCGTGGTAGGCGCCGGCGGCGCGGGTCTGCGCGCAACGCTCGGCATGGCGGAACAGGGTTTCCGCACGGCTTGCATCACCAAGGTCTTCCCGACGCGCTCCCACACGGTTGCGGCGCAGGGCGGCATCGCGGCATCACTCACCAACATGACGCCTGACTGTTGGCAGTGGCACCTTTACGATACCGTAAAGGGCTCCGACTGGCTGGGCGACGTTGATGCGATGCAATATCTCGCCATGGAAGCGCCGAAGGCGGTCTATGAGCTGGAGCATTACGGCGTGCCGTTCTCGCGCAATGCCGAGGGCAAGATCTACCAGCGCCCGTTCGGCGGCCACATGCAGAATTACGGTGAAGGCCCGCCGGTGCAGCGCACCTGTGCCGCCGCCGACCGTACCGGCCACGCCATTCTGCATACGCTTTATGGCCAGTCACTGCGCAACAATGCGGAATTCTTCATCGAATATTTCGCGCTCGACCTCATCATGTCGGAAGATGGTCGTTGCACCGGCGTCGTGGCGTGGAACCTTGATGACGGCACGATCCATCGCTTCTCCGCCAAGATGGTGGTTCTGGCGACAGGCGGTTACGGCCGTGCCTATTTCTCCGCAACCTCGGCCCATACCTGCACCGGCGACGGCGGCGGCATGATTGCCCGTGCCGGCCTGCCGCTTCAGGACATGGAATTCGTGCAGTTCCACCCGACCGGCATTTATGGCGCAGGCTGCCTTATCACCGAAGGCGCACGCGGCGAAGGCGGTTATCTCGTCAACTCCGAAGGCGAGCGCTTCATGGAGCGTTATGCGCCTTCGGCAAAAGACCTTGCCTCGCGTGACGTGGTGTCGCGCTGCATGACGATGGAAATCCGTGAAGGCCGCGGCGTCGGCAAGAACAAGGACCACATCTTCCTGCATCTCGATCACCTCGATCCGGCGATCCTGCATGAGCGTCTTCCGGGCATTTCTGAAAGCGCGAAGATTTTCGCCGGCGTCGACGTGACGCGCGAGCCGATCCCGGTGCTGCCGACGGTTCACTACAATATGGGCGGCATTCCCACCAACTATTGGGGTGAAGTGCTGAATGCCGATGCCAACAACCCGGAACGTATCGCGCCCGGCCTGATGGCTGTCGGCGAAGCCGGTTGCGCCTCGGTTCACGGTGCCAACCGCCTCGGCTCCAACTCGCTGATCGACCTCGTGGTCTTCGGCCGTGCTGCCGCCATTCGCGCTGCTCAGGTCATCGACCGCGATGCGCCGGTTCCCGCACTCGACATTGCGGCCTGCGACAAGATCATGGAACGCTTCGACAGCCTGCGTTTCGCCAATGGCTCGACGCCGACGGCGGTGCTGCGTGACAAGATGCAGCGCGCCATGCAGGACGATGCGGCGGTGTTCCGCACGCAGGAATCGCTGGAAAGCGGTTGCCAGCGTCTTTCCGCCATCTGGAAGGAGCTGCCTGACGTCAAGGTTACCGACCGTTCGATGGTCTGGAACTCCGATCTGGTCGAAACGCTTGAGCTGCACAACCTGATGGCCAACGCGATCACCACGGTCTATGGCGCGGAAGCGCGCAAGGAAAGCCGTGGCTCGCACGCCCGTGAGGATTTCGTCGATGGTCCGTTCGCCGGTCGCGACGATGTGAACTGGCGCAAGCACACGCTTGCCTGGGTCAGTCCCGAAGGCGACGTCAAGCTCGACTATCGCCCGGTTCACACCGACCTGATCGCCGACGGCATCGATCCCAAAAAGATCGAGCCGAAGGCGCGCGTCTACTGATTTGAGGAACTGGACATGGTTGAACTCGCTCTCCCCAAGAATTCCCAGATCAACGAAGGCAAGGTCTGGCCGAAGCCTGATGGTGCCAAGAATGTGCGCGAATACCGCATTTATCGCTGGAACCCGGATGACGGCCAGAACCCGCGCATCGATACCTATTATATCGATGTCGATGATTGCGGCCCGATGGTTCTCGATGCGCTTCTCTACATCAAGAACAACATCGATCCGACGCTGACGCTGCGCCGCTCCTGCCGCGAAGGCATTTGCGGCTCCTGCGCCATGAATATCGACGGCACCAACACGCTTGCCTGCACCAAGGGCATGGAAGAGATCAACGGCACGGTGAAGGTTTATCCCCTGCCGCATATGCCCGTCGTGAAGGACCTCGTTCCTGACCTGTCGAACTTCTACGCCCAGCATCGTTCCATCGAGCCCTGGCTGAAGACGGTTTCGCCGACGCCGGCCAAGGAATGGAAGCAGAGCCATGAAGACCGCCTGAAGCTGGACGGTCTTTATGAGTGCATTCTGTGCGCCTGCTGCTCCACCTCCTGTCCCAGCTACTGGTGGAATGGCGATCGTTATCTCGGTCCCGCCGTTCTGCTGCAGGCCTATCGCTGGCTGATCGACAGCCGCGATGAGGCAACCGGTGAGCGTCTCGACAATCTCGAGGATCCTTTCCGCCTTTATCGCTGCCACACCATCATGAACTGCGCGCAGGCCTGCCCGAAGGGCTTGAACCCGGCCAAGGCGATCGCGGAAATCAAGAAGATGATGGTCGAACGCCGCGTCTAAAGGCGATTCGCTGGCGACGGCAATTTATCCGGGCCGCGGTATCCACCGCGGCTCTTTTTACAACCGGGCTTAGGAAATTTCGGTAAAAATTGACCGAAATGGTAATTATCCCGGCCATCGCTTGCGCAAGGTAAGGCTTTAGTAATAATTCAGCCTTCTTGTTCGATCATGGTCTTTCCGGAAGCGAGAGAATCGGGAGCTTGATATGCAATTCAGATATGTGGTGACGGGCCTTGCGGTTGTGATGAGCCTTGCCGGTTGCCAACGTACCTCCTACGATTACGGCAACAACGGCAGCAATAATCCCGGTTATACGCCGCCGCTGCAGGCGCAGCCGGTTCCCTCCGTTCAGTCCGGCGCCCTGCCGCCGCCCGGCGGCGCTTCGGGCAGCCAGTTCCCGTCGGCACCCGCTTCGGCAACGCCTGGCGGCACCGATGTCGCTTCTGCCGCTCCGCCGACGACGGCGCTCGACGTCACCAAGGAATCCATGGTCGGCAACTGGCGCGTTTCCAATGGCGGCGCCAATTGCGACATGTTCCTGACGCTCACCAATCTCGGCAGCGGTTCGCGCGGCGGCACCCGTGGCTGCTCCGGCGAGCTGACGGCGATGGGGTCCTGGGAAGTGTCCGGCAAGATGGTTCTCTTCAAGAACCGTGCAGGTGATACGATCGGCCGCGTCTACAAGAGCGCCGATGCGCGCTTTGACGGAACGACCAATAGCGGCCAGCCGCTCAGCCTCAGCCGATGAGCATTTCCGGTGCATCCGGATTGCTTTTCTCGTTTTGAGCCATTCCATTCGTCGCGGGTGCTGTGCTGCTTCCGCGACCGGGGCGCTTTTCCATGAAGCCATTGCCTGATTACAATCATAGTGTCGTTGAGCAGCTCAACGCATTGACGGCAGCTGGCACTTTGCAGGCCGATGCCGCCCAGCTTGGCGTGGCGGCACATCTCGATCGTATTCTTGCTGATCTGAAGGCGCGCAAGCCGGCCAAGAAAAAAAGTGCGCTCGGCTGGATGTTCGCGCGCAAGGCCGGGCCTGCCGCCCCCGTCAAGGGATTGTATGTCTATGGCAGCGTCGGCCGCGGCAAGACGATGCTGATGGACATGTTTTATGAAATGGCGCCGGTTTCCTCCAAGCGCCGCTGCCACTTTCATGAATTTATGGCCGACGTGCATAATCGTGTGCACGCGCACCGGCAGAAGCTGAAAAATGGCGAAACCAAACAGGCCGATCCTATTCCGCCCGTTGCCGCCCAGCTGCTGGCGGAAGCCGAGCTCCTGTGCTTTGACGAGTTTACCGTCACGGATATTGCCGATGCGATGATCCTTGCCCGGCTGTTCAGCGAGCTGTTTGCCAATGGCTGCACATTGGTGACGACCTCCAACGTCGTGCCCGACAATCTTTATAAGGACGGCCTTAATCGCGGCCTGTTCCTGCCTTTCGTTGATCTGCTGAAGACATATGTGGATGTGGTGACGCTGGACAGCCCGACCGATTACCGGATGGAAAAGCTGGAAAGCCTGCCGGTCTATGTCACGCCGCTTGATGGTACGGCGGATCAGGCAATGGATATGGCCTGGCGGCACATGACTGCCGGCCATCTCGTTGCGCCGACGGAAATACCAATGAAGGGCCGTTCCATTCTGGTGCCGCGAGCCAGCGGCCGGGTCGCCCGTTTTTCGTTTTCCGACCTTTGCGAAAAGCCGCTCGGGGCGTCCGATTTTCTCGCCATCGCCAACCGGTTCGATACGGTCTTCATCGATCATATCCCGCTGCTCAACGCGGATAAGCGGAACGAGACCAAACGTTTCATCATTCTTATCGATGCGCTTTATGACCACAGTGTCAGGCTTTTTGCCTCCGCCGCAGCTATGCCGGAGGACCTGCTCGGCAAGCGTAAGGGGACGGAAGGTTTCGAGTTCGATCGCACGGCCTCGCGGTTGTTTGAGATGCGCAGTGCGGATTATCTCGTGCTGCATCACGAAAAACGGCAGAAAGTTTGACACTTTCGTGACGCATTTTCTTACGTTTACGTAAGAAAATAATGATCTAAACGATTGAAAATATTCATCACAAAAGAATCTGTTGCCAATTTTGGCCAATGGGGCTAATCGAAGTGCGACAATTTGGCTGCCGGTTTGGCGCGGTGAAATTGAATTGAAGCTCAAGAGGAAGCATTCGATGGCTCGCAAAAAAATTGCACTTATTGGTTCTGGCATGATCGGCGGCACGCTGGCACACCTCGCCAGCCTGAAGGAACTGGGCGATATCGTCCTCTTCGACATCGCCGACGGCATTCCGCAGGGCAAGGGTCTGGATATTGCCCAGTCCGGCCCGGTTGAAGGTTTCAATGCGAAGCTCACCGGCGCTTCCGATTATGCCGCCATCGAAGGCGCAGACGTCTGCATCGTCACTGCCGGCGTTGCCCGCAAGCCCGGCATGAGCCGCGACGATCTTCTCGGCATCAACCTCAAGGTCATGGAACAGGTCGGCGCCGGCATCAAGAAATATGCCCCGAACGCTTTTGTGATCTGCATCACCAACCCGCTCGACGCCATGGTCTGGGCGCTGCAGAAGTTCTCCGGCCTGCCGAAGAACAAGGTCGTCGGCATGGCCGGCGTTCTCGATAGCGCGCGTTTCCGCCTGTTCCTGGCTGAAGAATTCAACGTTTCGGTTCAGGACGTCACTGCCTTCGTTCTTGGCGGTCACGGCGACACCATGGTGCCGCTCGCACGTTATTCCACCGTTGGCGGCATTCCGCTGACCGATCTCGTCAAGATGGGCTGGCTGACCGCCGAGCGCCTTGAGCAGATCATCCAGCGCACCCGCGACGGCGGTGCTGAAATCGTCGGCCTGCTGAAGACCGGTTCGGCCTATTATGCGCCGGCCGCTTCTGCGATCGAAATGGCTGAATCCTACCTCAAGGACAAGAAGCGCGTTCTGCCCGCCGCTGCCCATCTCTCGGGCCAGTATGGCGTTGACGACATGTATGTCGGCGTGCCCACCATCATCGGTGCCGGCGGTATCGAGCGCATCATCGAGATCGAACTGAACAAGGAAGAAGAAGCCGCCTTCCAGAAGTCCGTCGGCGCTGTCGCTGGTCTTTGCGAAGCCTGCGTCAACATCGCTCCGTCGCTGAAGTAATATTTCAAGCGGCTCCAAACAGGGATTATTCCATGAATATTCACGAATATCAGGCCAAGGCTCTTCTGAAGGGCTACGGTGCGCCGGTTGCTGAAGGCGTCGCCATCCTCAAGGTCGAAGAAGCCGAAGCTGCCGCAAAGCAGCTTCCCGGCCCGCTTTACGTCGTCAAGAGCCAGATCCATGCTGGTGGCCGCGGTAAGGGCAAGTTTAGGGAACTCGGCCCCGACGCCAAGGGCGGCGTTCGTCTGGCGAAGTCGATCGAGGAAGTCGTCTCCCATTCCAAGGACATGCTCGGCAACACGCTGGTGACGGCCCAGACGGGTGATGCCGGCAAGCAGGTCAACCGCCTCTACATCGAAGACGGCGCCGACATTGCACGCGAACTCTACTGCTCGCTGCTGGTTGACCGCTCCGTCGGTCAGGTTGCTTTCGTGGTTTCCACTGAAGGCGGCATGGACATCGAAGCTGTCGCCCACGACACGCCGGAAAAGATCCATACCATCGCCATCAACCCGGAAAAGGGTGTGAGCGACGCTGACGTTGCCGCGATCTCCAAGGCTCTCGAGCTTGAGGGTGCTGCAGCCGAAGACGCAAAGTCGCTGTTCCCGATCCTCTACAAGGCCTTCAACGAGAAGGACATGGCTCTCCTCGAGGTTAACCCGCTGATCGTCATGGAAAATGGCCATCTGCGCGTTCTCGACGCCAAGATGTCCTTCGACGGCAACGCGCTGTTCCGCCATGACGATGTCAAGGCGCTGCGCGACGAGACCGAAGAAGACGCCAAGGAAATCGAAGCCTCCAAGTGGGACCTCGCTTACGTGGCGCTCGACGGCAACATCGGCTGCATGGTCAATGGTGCAGGTCTTGCCATGGCGACGATGGACATCATCAAGCTTTACGGCAAAGAGCCGGCTAACTTCTGCGACGTCGGCGGTGGCGCCGGCAAGGAGAAGGTTGCGGCAGCCTTCAAGATCATTACGGCTGACCCGAAGGTCGAGGGTATCCTCGTCAACATCTTCGGCGGCATCATGAAGTGCGACGTCATCGCCGAAGGCGTGATTGCCGCGGTGAAGGAAGTCGGTTTGCAGGTTCCGCTCGTTGTTCGCCTCGAAGGCACCAACGTCGAACTTGGCAAGAAGCTCCTGAACGAATCTGGCCTTGCGATTACGGCTGCTGACGATCTGGACGACGCAGCCAAGAAGATCGTCGCGGCGATCAACGGCTAATTGAGGGACCGGAAATAATGTCTATTCTCGTTAATAAAGACACGAAGATCCTTGTTCAGGGTCTGACCGGCAAGACCGGTACCTTCCACACCGAACAGGCGCTTGCCTATTACGGCACGCAGATGGTCGGTGGTATTCACCCGAAGAAGGGTGGCGAAACCTGGACCGGCTCCAAGGGCGAAAGCCTGCCGATCTTTGCAACGGTTGCTGAAGCCAAGGAAAAGACCGGTGCAGACGCATCCGTGATCTATGTTCCGCCGGCAGGTGCAGCAGACGCCATCATCGAAGCCATCGAAGCGGAAATCCCGTTCATCACCTGCATCACCGAAGGTATTCCGGTGATGGACATGGTTCGCGTCAAGGCTCGCCTTGACCGTTCGAAGTCACGCCTGCTCGGCCCGAACTGCCCCGGCATCATGACGCCGGAAGAATGCAAGATCGGCATCATGCCGGGCTCCATCTTCCGCAAGGGTTCGGTCGGTATCGTTTCGCGCTCCGGCACGCTCACCTATGAAGCCGTGTTCCAGACATCCAACGAAGGCCTCGGCCAGACGACGGCTGTCGGCATCGGCGGCGACCCGGTCAAGGGCACCGAGTTCATCGACATCCTGGAAATGTTCCTCGCCGACGAAGCCACGCAGTCGATCATCATGATCGGCGAAATCGGTGGCTCGGCTGAAGAAGATGCGGCGCAGTTCCTGATCGACGAAGCCAAGAAGGGCCGCAAGAAGCCGATGGCCGGCTTCATCGCGGGCCGTACGGCTCCGAAGGGCCGCACCATGGGTCACGCCGGCGCTGTCGTTTCCGGCGGCAAGGGCGATGCAGAGTCCAAGATCGCTGCCATGGAAGCAGCCGGCATCAAGGTATCGCCTTCCCCGGCGCGCCTCGGCAAGACGCTGGTTGAAGTCCTCAAGGGCTGAGACCACATGAGACCGGTAACGGGCGGCGCGGCTTTATCGCTGCGCTGCCCGATGCCGCAAAGACGATAGACAGAACGGCATACCGCCCTGGCGGCAGACAGCAATAATCAAAGCGGCAGGCCGGTGAAACGGCCCTAACGGCATCGAGGAGGCGGACGGACAAGTCCGCAGGAACACAATGGCAAGGCAAGAAGCGAACGAGCAGTTTCAGATCACGTCGTTTCTGGACGGCGCGAATGCAGCCTATATCGAGCAGCTCTATGCCCGGTACGAAGAGGATCCCTCTTCCGTGTCGCCGGAGTGGCAGAGCTTCTTCAAGGCGTTGTCCGATAATCCGGAAGACGTGAAGAAGGCCGCACAAGGCGCCTCCTGGAAGCGCGCCAACTGGCCGATCCCGGCAAATGGCGAACTGGTATCCGCACTCGACGGCAACTGGGCCACGGTCGAGAAGGCCATCGAGAAAAAGGTTCAGGCGAAGGCCGAGACGAAGAGCGCCGCGACCGGCAAGCCCGTCAGCGAAGCGGAAGTGCTGCAAGCGACCCGTGACAGCGTTCGCGCCATCATGATGATCCGCGCCTACCGCATGCGCGGCCACCTGCATGCCAAGCTCGATCCGCTCGGCATCGCCAGCGCCGTTGAGGATTACAATGAGCTTTCGCCGAAGTCCTACGGCTTCGAGGAAAGCGATTACGACCGCAAGATTTTCATCGATAACGTGCTCGGCCTCGAATATGCGAGCGTGCGCGAGATGGTCGAGATTCTCGAGCGCACCTATTGCTCGACGCTCGGCGTCGAATTCATGCACATGTCCAACCCGGAAGAAAAGGGCTGGATTCAGGAACGCATCGAAGGCCCGGACAAGGGTGTGGACTTCACGCCCGAGGGCAAGAAGGCCATTCTGTCCAAGCTGGTCGAGGCCGAAGGTTACGAGCAGTTCCTCGACGTGCGTTTCAAGGGCACCAAGCGTTTTGGCCTTGATGGCGGTGAATCGCTGATCCCGGCGCTCGAACAGATCATCAAGCGCGGCGGCCAGGAAGGCCTGGAAGAAGTCGTTCTCGGCATGGCCCACCGTGGCCGCCTGAACGTCCTGACCAACGTCATGGGCAAGCCGCACCGCGCCGTGTTCCACGAATTCAAGGGCGGTTCGTTCAAGCCTGACGATGTCGAGGGTTCGGGCGACGTGAAGTACCATCTGGGTGCCTCCTCCGACCGCGAATTCGACGGCAACAAGGTTCACCTGTCGCTGACGGCCAACCCGTCGCACCTTGAAATCGTCAACCCTGTCGTCATGGGCAAGGCGCGCGCGAAGCAGGACCAGCTGGCCAAGCAGTGGGACGGCGACATCATTCCGCTTTCTGAACGCGCCAAGGTGCTGCCGCTGCTGCTGCATGGTGATGCCGCTTTTGCGGGTCAGGGCGTCGTTGCTGAAATTCTCGGCCTGTCCGGCCTGCGCGGTCACCGCGTTGCCGGCACCATGCATTTCATCATCAACAACCAGATCGGTTTCACGACGAACCCGGCCTTCTCGCGCTCGTCGCCTTACCCGTCTGACGTCGCCAAGATGATTGAAGCACCGATCTTCCACGTCAACGGTGACGATCCGGAAGCGGTTGTCTATGCGGCGAAGGTTGCGACCGAATACCGCATGAAGTTCCACAAGCCTGTCGTCATCGACATGTTCTGTTACCGCCGCTTCGGCCATAACGAAGGCGATGAGCCGGCGTTCACGCAGCCGAAGATGTACAAGGTCATCCGTGGCCACAAGACCGTCGCCCGCATCTATGCCGACCGCCTGATCGCGGAAGGCCTGATCACCGAAGGTGATTTCGAGAAGGTCAAGGCTGACTGGCGCGCCCATCTCGAGCAGGAGTTCGAGGCAGGTCAGTCGTACAAGCCGAACAAGGCCGACTGGCTGGACGGTCAGTGGTCGGGCCTGCGCGCTGCCGACAATGCCGATGAGCAGCGTCGTGGCAAGACCGGCGTGCCGATGAAGCAGCTGAAGGAAATCGGCAAGAAGCTGTCGACCATTCCTGAAGGTTTCACCGCGCATCGCACGATCCAGCGTTTCATGGAAAACCGCTCGCAGATGATCGAGACGGGTGAAGGCATCGACTGGGCGATGGCGGAAGCTCTGGCTTTCGGTTCGCTTGTCGTTGACGGCCACAAAATCCGTCTTTCCGGCCAGGATTGCGAACGCGGCACCTTCTCGCAGCGCCACTCGGTTCTTTACGATCAGGAGACCGAAGAGCGTTACATCCCGCTCGCCAATCTCGCCCCGACGCAGGCCCGTTACGAAGTCATCAACTCGATGCTTTCGGAAGAAGCCGTTCTCGGCTTCGAATATGGCTACTCGCTTGCCCGCCCGAATGCGCTGACGCTGTGGGAAGCCCAGTTTGGTGACTTCGCCAACGGCGCGCAGGTGGTGTTCGACCAGTTCATCTCGTCGGGTGAACGCAAGTGGCTGCGCATGTCCGGTCTCGTCTGCCTTCTGCCGCATGGTTATGAAGGTCAGGGTCCGGAACATTCGTCTGCCCGTCTGGAGCGCTGGCTGCAGATGTGTGCGGAAGACAACATGCAGGTCGCCAATGTGACGACACCTGCCAACTACTTCCACATCCTGCGTCGCCAGATGAAGCGTGACTTCCGCAAGCCGCTGATCCTGATGACGCCGAAGTCGCTGCTGCGTCACAAGCGCGCCACTTCTTCGCTGGCGGAGCTGGCCGGCGAGTCCTCCTTCCACCGTCTCCTGTGGGACGATGCTGAAGTCATCAAGGATGGTCCGATCAAGCTGCAGAAGGATTCGAAGATCCGCCGTGTCGTCATGTGCACGGGCAAGGTCTATTACGATCTTCTCGAAGAGCGTGAAAAGCGCGGTATCGACGACATCTACCTGCTGCGCGTCGAACAGCTTTATCCGTTCCCGGCAAAGGCGCTCATCAACGAGCTTTCCCGTTTCCGCCACGCGGAAATGGTCTGGTGCCAGGAAGAGCCGAAGAACATGGGTTCGTGGTCGTTCATCGATCCTTACCTGGAATGGGTTCTGGCGCATATCGACGCCAAGTACCAGAAGGTCCGTTACACGGGCCGTCCGGCTGCTGCCTCTCCGGCGACCGGCCTGATGTCCAAGCACCTGGCGCAGCTTGCTGCGTTCCTGGAAGACGCGCTGGGAGAGTGAGAACTCTCCCGCATCGCCCCGCAAAAAAGACACCTGAATAACGGAACTAGATCATGGCCACTGAAATCCGCGTACCAACCCTCGGCGAATCCGTCAGCGAAGCGACCGTCGGCACCTGGTTCAAGAAGGTCGGCGATACCGTCAAGGCCGACGAACCTCTCGTTGAACTGGAAACCGACAAGGTTACCGTTGAAGTCCCGGCGCCCGCCTCCGGCGTGCTGACCGAAATCGTTGTACAGAACGGCGAGACCGTTGGTCTTGACGCGCTTCTCGGCCAGATCGCCGAAGGTGCTGCCGGCGCTGCAACCGCCGCACCGGCTGCAAAGCCTGCCGCCGCTGCCGCACCGGCACCCGCAGCAACCGCTGCTGCGCCCGCCGCCAGCGGCATGCCGCCGGCACCTGCCGCCGGCAAGCTGCTTGCTGAAAACAACCTGTCTGTCGATCAGGTCGATGGTTCCGGCAAGCGTGGCCAGGTTCTGAAGGGTGACGTTCTCGCCGCTGTCGCCAAGGGCGTTTCGGCGCCTGCCGCCGCTCCGGCTCCGGTTGCTGCTGCTCCCCGTCCGGTTTCCGCCGAGCAGGATCAGGTTCGCGAAGAGCGCGTGAAGATGACCCGCCTGCGCCAGACGATCGCCCGTCGCCTGAAGGACGCACAGAACACCGCCGCCATGCTCACCACCTATAACGAGGTGGACATGAGCGCGGTCATGGACCTGCGCAACCGTTACAAGGACGTGTTCGAGAAGAAGCACGGCGTCAAGCTCGGCTTCATGGGCTTCTTCACCAAGGCCGTGACCCACGCGCTGAAGGAACTGCCGGCCGTCAACGCTGAAATCGACGGCACGGACATCATCTACAAGAACTATTGTCACGTCGGCATGGCTGTCGGCACCGACAAGGGTCTCGTTGTTCCTGTCATCCGTGATGCCGACCAGCTCTCCATCGCCGGCGTCGAAAAGGAACTCGGCCGCCTCGCCAAGGCAGCGCGTGACGGTTCGCTCGGCATGGCCGACATGCAGGGCGGCACCTTCACCATCACCAATGGTGGTGTCTACGGTTCGCTGATGTCTTCGCCGATCCTCAATGCGCCGCAGTCGGGTATTCTCGGCATGCACAAGATCCAGGAGCGTCCGGTCGCCATCGGCGGTCAGGTCGTCATCCGCCCGATGATGTATCTGGCACTCTCCTACGATCACCGTATCGTTGACGGCAAGGAAGCCGTGACCTTCCTCGTTCGCGTCAAGGAAAGCCTGGAAGATCCGGAACGTCTGGTTCTCGATCTCTAATCGGTCTTGCTTTTCCTTTCAGCGGGATTTCAACTGAGGTCCCGCTGAAATCGCATCAGGAGAGCGAAAGTGCAGCCGACATTTCTTGCCGCTTCCCCCTTTTTACCGCTGATCGGTCTCAGCGTCCTGTTGCTTGCTGTGCACATCATGCTGCAAGCCGTGACGGCGACGCGGGAACTTGGGCTGGACTGGAATGCCGGCCCGCGGGATGCGGAGAAGAAACCTGAAGGCAGGCTTACCGGCCGTGCAGCCCGCGCGTCTGAAAATTTCCGGGAAACCTATCCCGCTTTCATAGCGCTTGCCTTCGGCGTCATCATGGCCGGCGATCCGTCCGGACTGGCACTGACCGGCGCCTGGATATGGCTGATCTGCCGGGTGATTTACATACCGCTTTATCTGGCCGGCATGCCTTATATCCGCTCACTGGTCTGGCTCGGCTCCATGCTCGGCCTCGCGCTGATGCTTTTCGTTTTGATGTTCTAGAGGCTTGTTTCAGATGCATCAGTATTTGATCGAACTTGCATCCCTGATGGCGATCTTCGCTTTCGCGATCGTGTCCCCAGGCGCTGATCTTGCGATGGTCATGCGCCAGGCCATGGTGCATGGGCGCAGGCAGGCGATCGTCACCAGCTTCGGTGTGGGAACGTCGCTGATGTTCCACGTCACCTATACGATCCTCGGACTTGGCCTCATCATCTCCCAGTCGATCTATCTCTTCAACATCGTCAAATGGCTTGGCGTCGCCTATCTGATCTATATCGGCGTCAAGGCGCTGCGCGCCGGCAAGACGGAATTACCGTCGGCTGAAGGCGAGGGTGATGTTCAGGTCAAAAACAGCCAGACGGCACTGAAGGCATTCACGCTTGGCTTTGCCGCCAATGCGCTCAATCCCAAGCCGGTGTTTTTCTTCCTGTCGATCTTTTCGACGGTGGTTCATGCCCATACGCCGGTCGCCATCAAATTCGGATATGGTCTCGTCATGGCGAGCTGCCTTATCCTGTGGTTCGTCGGCGTCAGCCTGTTCATGACGACGCCACGCATGCGCGCCGCATTTCAGCGCGCCAGCCAATGGATCGACCGCACCAGCGGCGTGGTCTTCATTGCACTCGGTATAAAACTCGCAACGGAAAAAGCGGCCTGAATTTCAGGTCAAACGCAAGCAGGGCAATGATCCGGTATCTTGCCCGACATCAATCAGGAAAACGAACATGGCATATGATGTAGTTGTAATCGGCACGGGCCCCGGCGGTTATGTTTGCGCGGTCAAGGCGGCACAGCTGGGCCTGAAGGTCGCTGTCATCGAGAAGCGTGCGACCTATGGCGGTACCTGCCTCAATGTCGGCTGCATTCCGTCGAAGGCGCTGCTGCACGCGTCCGAAACCTTTGCCCATGTTGCCCATGGCGTCGATTCGCTCGGTATCGAAGTCGCCGCGCCGAAGCTGAACCTTGAAAAGATGATGGGCCACAAGGAAGGCGTGGTGAAGGCCAATGTCGATGGCGTCGCCTTCCTGTTCAAGAAGAACAAGATCGATGCCTTCCAGGGTACCGGCAAGGTGGTTTCCGCCGGCAAGGTTTCCGTCACCAACGACAAGGGCGAGAGCCAGGAAATCGAAGCCAAGAACATCGTCATCGCCACCGGTTCTGATGTTGCCGGCATTCCGGGTGTTCAGGTCGATATCGATGAAAACGTCATCGTCTCCTCCACCGGCGCGATCGCTCTTTCCAAGGTTCCGGAAAAGCTGATTGTTGTCGGCGGTGGCGTCATCGGCCTCGAGCTTGGTTCGGTCTGGTCGCGTCTTGGCGCGAAGGTAACCGTCGTCGAATATCTCGACAATATTCTCGGTGGCATGGATGGCGAAGTTTCCAAGCAGTCGCAGCGTCTGCTGGCCAAGCAGGGCCTTGATTTCAAGCTCGGTGCCAAGGTAACGGCCGTTGAAAAGACCGCCACGGGCGCAAAGGTGGTGTTCGAGCCGGTCAAGGGTGGCGCTGCCGAAACGCTCGAAGCGAATGTCGTGCTGATCTCGACCGGTCGCAAGCCCTACACCGAAGGTCTCGGTCTTGCGGAAGCCGGTGTTGTGCTCGATAGCCGCGGCCGCGTCGAAATCGACGGCCACTACAAGACCAATGTCGACGGCATCTACGCGATCGGCGACGTGGTGAAGGGCCCGATGCTGGCGCACAAGGCGGAAGATGAGGGCGTTGCGCTTGCGGAAATCCTCGCCGGCCAGCGCGGCCATGTGAACTACGACGTCATTCCGGCAGTCGTCTATACACAGCCGGAAATCGCGTCCGTCGGCAAGACCGAGGAAGAACTGAAGGCCGCTGGCGTCGCTTACAAGGTCGGCAAGTTCCCCTTCACCGCCAATGGCCGCGCCCGCGCCATGCAGGTGACGGATGGTTTCGTGAAGATCCTTGCCGACAAGGAAACCGACCGGGTTCTCGGTGGTCACATTGTCGGCTTCGGTGCCGGCGAAATGATCCATGAGATCACCGTGCTGATGGAATTTGGCGGTTCTTCGGAAGATCTTGGCCGCACCTGCCATGCGCATCCGACCATGTCTGAAGCGGTGAAGGAAGCAGCGCTTGCGACGTTCTTCAAGCCGATCCACATGTGATCGGTGTTTGAGCCTGACGCTCAAATATTAAATTTCAGTCATCTGCTGAACCCCGGCTTGCCATGCAGGCCGGGGTTTTTCATACTTGCGCCATAGCCTGTCTAACCTTTTGATAAAAGGCAATAAAATGGCGTATTCCAGTCAAGTTTCCTTCTCCGTTCCGCAGCGCGTCCTTCACTGGGCGATGGCGCTTCTGATCTTCTTCAACCTGCTGTTTCCCGACGCCATGGCTCATGCCTATCGGCTGATGCGGCAGGGTGGGACGTTGACGCCGGAGCAGATTTCTTCGGCGAATATTCACGCCTATGTCGGTTTTGCAGTCCTGCTGCTTGCGGTTCTGCGTCTCTGTCTGCGCTTCTTTCAGGGTGTGCCGCCGCATCCTGCCGAGGAGCCCCGGCCATTCCAGATCGCCGCCAAAGTGGCGCATTTCACCTTTTACGCCCTTTTCTTTGTCCTGCCGCTTTCCGGTGTAGCCGCCTATTACTTCGGTGCTCAGCCGGCGGGGCAGTTACATTCCGGCCCCTTCAAGGCGCTGATGTGGGTGTTGATCGTCGGTCACGTTGCAGCTGTTCTGATTCACCAGTTCTATTGGCGCACCAATGTCCTGAAACGCATGACACACGGCTAGGAAAGGCTTCGTACTTTTGCCGAAAACACCAAGCGGCGGTTTGTCGCGTTTTCTGTCCGGCTGAAAAAGCAGATGGTGAACTCCGGCGCATCGTGCGGCTGGGGTTCAGGAATGCAATATAGCGAAGACATATTGCCGGGCGCTGACTGGCGGGATTGTTTTGAAGGCGAGATGGTGATGCCGGAAGCGTCGTCACTGGATGTGAGCAGGCTTCTTCTCGATCATCCCCCGGCATGGATCAGCCGCCTGATGGCGCTTCGAAACCGCATTGTCTCGCTTTTCGGCTTGAAAACGGTCGAACTGGCGGCGGGCACCTCGGCGGGCGGTTTTCCGGTTCTGTCATCCTCGCCGCAGAGGACAGTTCTCGGCTTCGATGATCACCATCTCGATTTCCGGATCGTTGTCGATCTCGAAAGGGGCCCTAACCGCCAGTGGGTGAATGTCACCACCATCGTCAGGCGCAAGAACGTCTTTGGGCGGCTTTACATTCTCGTGGTGGGGCCGTTTCATCGGCGCATCGTGCCAGCGACGATGCGCCCGTTTTGCACCAATGTTCGGCCCGTCAAGATTAGGGATGAGACCGTCAGTCGACCCGCGTGAGCGTAAAGCCCTTTGCGCGCAGCAATTCGATCACGCCTTCCTCACCCGGCAGGTGCAGCGCGCCGACGGCCATGAAGACATTGCCCTTGGCAAGCTCGGGGGTCGCCCGATCCGCCATGACGTGATTGCGATCGGTGATGATGCGTTGCTCGAATGCGGCGTAACCCTGTTCGCTCTCTGCCACTGCCTTCTTGGGATCCAGGCTTTTCAGCATGGGCATGGTCATGCCGATATCGCCGGCGACGTAGAGATCGGTCATGGTCTTCATCACGTCATCCATGCGATCGCCGAGTTCCAGCGTTTCGATCAGAGCCTGAAGATGAAATTCCATCGGCAGTTCTGACATGGCCGTCAACTGTTCGACCATCGTTTCCAGCCCGACGAGACGTTTTCCGTCTGCGAGCGCATCTTCGGCCAGTTTCTTGTCGAGAAAGGAAAGGCCGGTTGCCTTGCGGGCGAACTCGCAGGCCGGAAGGGCGACGAAGCTTGAGAGCATCCACGGCTTCATGCGCGACACGGCATTCAGCGGAATGCCTCGCTCCTTCAGACCCTTTTCCAGGCGCGCAACATTTTCGGGTGACAAAATATCGGTGATCGATTTGCCATCCAGAAACATGGTGAGTTCGGGTTTGCTCAGCAGCGAGGTCGCGACCTTCTTGTCGTCGACGATTTCGTCCGATTCCACGATGACCGTCGCGGATTTTTCGAAGGCAGGTGTCGCGGCGGCAGGCATTTCCAGAACGCGTGGATCGGTGACATGCATCGTACCAAGAAGATAGGACGGCTCAGTTCCGGCCTTTTCAATGCGCCAGAAATTGCCCTTGCCATTGGGGATGGCGGCCGCTTCCTGTTCGATCTTTGCGAAGGCCTGCGGATCGGTCTTGCGCATGTCTACGAGAATATCGCTGCCGGTGCAGGTGATCTGTTGCTCTGCGGCTTCCGCTTCACCCAGCGAAAGCAACGTCATGAGCAGGATGGCGATGGCAGTTACATGCAGGGCCGCCAGCAGCCAGAGCAGGGCGTCGCCGGTTTTGCCCATCAGGGTGGCGGTGAAGTTTTGTGGCTTTATCAGGCTGTGCATGGGTCCAATCCGGTTCTTGCTCGCTTATAGAACGGCGGTTTGGATGTCTGGTTAATCTTTATGGTTAACCATTTCCTGCGTCATGCGCGCGGGTGGGCATTGTCGTAGATTTCCAGCAGTCTTGCGGTGTCGACACCGGTATAGACCTGGGTGGTGGAAAGGCTGGCATGGCCGAGCAGTTCCTGAATGGTACGCAGATCGCCGCCGCCGGCCAGAAGATGCGTGGCGAAAGAATGGCGCAGCGCATGTGGCGTGGCGTTTTCCGGCAGGCCGAAAGCGCCGCGCAGCTTCTGCATTTCCCGCTGGATGATGGCGGGCTGGAGTTTCCCCCCGCGTGCGCCAAGGAACATCGGTTCATTCGCCGCCAGAGCATAGGGGCAGAGCTTCCTGTAGGCATCGACCGCTTCCGTCACCACTGCCAGCAGCGGCACGATGCGCGTCTTGTTGCCCTTGCCGGTGATGCGCAGGCTGCGGGCGCCCGGCGGAAAATCGGCCGGCGTCAGGCCGAGCGCCTCGGAAATACGGAGGCCGCAGCCATAAAGCAGCGAGAGGACTGCCGCATTGCGGGCGGCGATCCACGGTTCCTCGTTCAACTGTGCCTCGGCCGTGGTGATCTTCAGGGCCTGTCGATCGGTCAGCGGCTTCGGCAGCGATTTCGGCTGTTTTGGTGCGCGCATCGCGGTGGCGCCGGCCGCATTGACGAGGCCTTTTTTTTGCAGGTGGTGAAGAAGGGAGCGCAGCCCCGCCAGATGCCGGCCGAGTGAACGCGCGCCGGCACCTTCCTTGCGCCGGTTGGCCAGAAAGGCGCGAAGATCGACCGGGCGCAGATCGGCTATATCGGTAATGGCGGCGGGTTTGCCGATGTAGCCGGTAAGGAACGTCAGGAACTGGCGGGTGTCGCGCTCATAGGCCTCCACGGTATTGTCGGAAAGACGGCGTTCACCGGCAAGTGCTGCAAGCCAGGACTGGCGTTCGTTCAACAGATCGGGTTCGGCAAATGTCAGGATTTCAGTCACGCAGCGCTCCATTCCGTGTCCCAACGCTATGCTCTTATGGTCAGCATTTGGTTAAGAGGTGGACTTTGCAAAGCCCGCCCACTACATGCGGGCGGTTTCCTTTTTCATTTCGCCGGGGCATGGTCGCCACATCATGGCAAAAGATTCGTCCAATCTGTTTGGAGCTCTGTTTGACCCGCCGGCGCCCGTGCGCACGGTGCCCGTTCTCGTGCCCATGCCGGCGCCCGGGCCTTATAGTTATGCCGTGCCTGAAGATATGGTGGTTGAGACCGGTTCCGTCGTTCAGGTGCCGCTCGGGCCCCGGCAGGTCTTCGGCGTAGTGTGGGACGATGCCGGCGACAAGGGCGTTGACCCCAAGAAGCTGCGGCCCATTACCAAGAGTTTCGAATGCCCGCCACTGAAGGCGGAGATGCGCCGCTTCGTCGACTGGGTTGCCGCCTATACGCTTTCGCCGCCTGGTCTCGTGGCGCGCATGGCGCTCAGAGCGCCTGCCGCTTTCGATCCAGAACCGATGATCGAGGGGCTTCGGCTGACCGAAGGCAGGCCAGAACGCCTGACCCCCGCTCGCGAACGGGTGATGGAACTGGCGGCGGAAGGGCATGGCTGGACGAAGAGCGGGCTTGCCCATGCCGCCGGCGTTTCCACCAGCGTCATCGACGGCCTCGTCAAGCAGGGAGTGTTCGAGACGGTTTTTCTGCCGGCGCCGCCTGTCGTGGCCGAGCCTGATCCCGATTATGTCGAGCCGCGGCTGGAAGGCCCGCAGAAACAGGCCGCTTCGGAAATCCTTGAAGATGTGCGCAAGGGCGGCTTTCATGTCTCGCTGATCGATGGTGTGACCGGTTCGGGTAAAACCGAGGTGTATTTCGAGGCGGTGGCGGAGACGCTCCGGCAGGGCAAGCAGGTTCTCATCCTGCTGCCCGAAATCGCGCTGACAGCGGCCTTCCTTGAACGTTTTCAGGATCGTTTCGGCGCGAAACCGGCGGAATGGCATTCGGACCTGTCGCCGCGCATGCGCGAGAAGGTCTGGCGGCAGGCGGTGACGGGCGAGGTGAAGGTGGTGGCCGGCGCGCGCTCGGCGCTTTTCCTGCCCTTCGACAATCTCGGTCTCATCATCGTCGATGAAGAGCACGACCCCGCCTACAAGCAGGAAGACCGCGTCTTTTATAATGCCCGTGACATGGCCGTCGTCAGGGCGCGGATCGCAGAATTTCCTGTCGTGCTGGTGTCTGCCACACCGTCGGTGGAAAGCCAGGTCAATGGCAGTTCGGGGCGGTACAATACCATCCACCTGCACACGCGCTTCGGCGATGCGGCGATGCCGGACCTGCATCTAGTTGATATGCGCCGCCATCCGCCGGAGCGGGGAGGGTTTCTCTCACCCGTTCTGCTGCGTGGTATCGGCAAGACCATAGAGAAGGGCGAGCAGGCGCTGCTGTTCCTCAATCGCCGCGGTTATGCGCCGCTGACGCTTTGCCGGGTCTGCGGCCACCGTTTCCAGTGCCCGCAATGTTCCAGCTGGCTGGTGGAGCACCGCTTTCGCAATCAATTGCAGTGCCACCAGTGTGGCCACAATGAGCCGACGCCGGACCATTGCCCGGAGTGCGGCACCTTCGATCATCTCGTTGCTTGCGGGCCGGGCGTAGAGCGCATTGCCGAAGAGGTGGAGAAGCATTTCCCCGAGGCCCGCACCATCGTGCTTTCCTCCGATCTGATGGGCGTTAAGCGCCTGCGGCTGGAGCTGGAGGCGATCGTCAAGGGTGAGGCGGACATCGTCATCGGCACGCAGCTCGTCGCCAAGGGACATAATTTTCCGCTGATGACGCTCGTCGGCATCGTTGATGCCGATCTCGGCCTTGCCAATGGCGATCCGCGCGCGGCGGAGCGAACGTTCCAGCTGCTCTCGCAGGTGACGGGGCGCGCCGGGCGCACAGGGTTGAAGAGCCATGGCCTGCTGCAGACCTACCAGCCGCAGCATCCCGTCATGCAGGCAATCGTTTCGGGTGATGCCTCGGCTTTTTATGAAAGAGAGATCGTCGAGCGGGAAAAGGCCGTTTTGCCGCCCTTTGGACGTCTTGCCTCGATCATCGTTTCCGCCGATACGCGCGGAGAGGCCGAAACCCATGCACGGGGTTTGAGGGCTGCTGCCCCGCAGGTGACGGGCATCATGCTGCTTGGCCCGGCGGAAGCGCCGCTGGCGCTGATCCGTGGGCGCCATCGTTTCCGTCTTCTAGTGCACGGGCGACGCAATTCCGACATGCAGTCCTTTCTTCGGACGCTGCTGGCCAATGGCCCCAAGGAACGGGGCAGCGTGCATGTGCAGCTTGATATCGATCCGCAAAGTTTCCTTTGAACTTTGCCAATCAAGGCGTTTTCCCGCTGTCATGACCGTGTCATAACGCAGCAGGCGAAAAGAATGATTTGGGGAACGAGATGGAGTTTTATTTTCCTGCCGAATTCGGCGAGCAGCTGGCCTTCGGTGCGGCAGCGGTGTCGGCCGTGATCGGCCTTTTTTTCATGTTCGCACCCGGGATGACGCTGCGCGCTTTCGGTCTTCAGCCGGCTGGTGAGCGCAGGGATGGCTATGCGCTTGTGCGTTCGTCGCTTGCCGGCTTTTATCTTGGTCTCGGCGCTGCCGCCCTGCTTCTGGCGCAGCCCATGGTCTATCTCGCTTTCGGTGCGGCTTTCGGTCTCAGCGTATTCGGCGGCATTCTCTCCATTCTCTCGGATGGAGGCGCAACCATGCGGAATTTCATACTCCTGGTTGTACACTTTCTGTTGTCCGCGCTCTCGCTGAGCTACGTCTTCGGGCTGGTCTGAGGCGGGCTTTTGGGCTTTTGTGCCGCACCAAACCCGCATCCTGAGCGAAAACGGAAAATTTAAACGCATTCCCCCTTGCCCAAACGGCGCTTTCCGCTATTACGCGTGTTGCGAGTCCCGGCGTCCTATGCTAGACGGACCGCGAAATTGGGAAAAGGCAGGGGGGAATTCCGGTCTTTTTCGGGGAAATTGAAACGATTTCAAGAATTTGATGCGGTGGAGCCCCCTCGCTGATGATCTTGGATGATTAGCAGGGAAAAAGTGCCCGTGGCAGACACCTCCCAGGGAACATCCGGTGTAGCGGAAAGGTATGCGTCGTCGCTTTTCGAGCTTGCTTTGGAAGCGGGTGCGGTTGAAGCGGTTGGAGCCGATCTGGACAAGTTCGGTGCACTTCTCGACGAAAGCGACGATTTGAAGCGTCTGGTTGCGAGCCCGGTATTTTCCGCCGAGGATCAGTTCAAGGCAATCACCGCGATCTGCGAGAAGGCCGGCATTGCCGGTCTTGCTGTTAATTTCCTCAAGGTCGTTGCCAGTAACCGCCGTCTCTTTGCCGTTCCCGGCATGATCCGCGCATATCGCACCATTGCCGCCGCCCACCGCGGCGAAATCACCGCCGAGGTCACCTCGGCACATGCGCTCGACGAGGCGCAGGAAACTGAACTGAAAGCGGCGCTGAAGAGCGTTACCGGCAAGGATGTGACGATTTCCGTTACCGTCGATCCGTCGATCCTCGGCGGCCTGATCGTCAAGGTCGGTTCCCGCCAGATCGATACGTCTCTTCGCACCAAACTTTCCACCCTTAAGCTTGCACTGAAAGAGGTTGGCTGATGGATATCCGCGCCGCGGAAATTTCCGCAATTCTGAAAGATCAAATCAAAAATTTCGGCAACGAGGCGGAAGTCTCGGAAGTCGGTCAGGTGCTTTCCGTCGGTGACGGTATTGCCCGCGTTTACGGCCTCGACAATGTTCAGGCCGGTGAAATGGTCGAGTTCCCCGGCGGCATCCGCGGCATGGCACTCAACCTTGAAGCCGACAACGTCGGTGTGGTTATCTTCGGTTCGGACCGTGACATCAAGGAAGGCGACACCGTAAAGCGGACTGGCGCTATCGTTGACGTTCCCGTTGGTCCGGAACTGCTCGGCCGCGTCGTTGACGCGCTTGGCAATCCGATCGACGGCAAGGGCCCGATCAATGCCGCCAAGCGTTCGCGCGTTGACGTCAAGGCTCCCGGCATCATTCCGCGCAAGTCGGTTCATGAGCCGATGTCGACCGGCCTCAAGGCTATCGACGCGCTCATCCCGGTTGGCCGTGGCCAGCGCGAGCTCGTCATCGGCGACCGCCAGACCGGCAAGACCGCGATCATTCTCGACACGATCCTGAACCAGAAGGCCATTCACGACAATGGCCCTGACGGCGACAAGCTTTATTGCGTCTACGTCGCTATCGGTCAGAAGCGTTCGACCGTTGCCCAGTTCGTCAAGGTTCTGGAAGAGCGCGGCGCGCTGCAGTACTCGATCATCGTTGCCGCAACGGCTTCCGATCCGGCTCCGATGCAGTACCTCGCTCCGTTCGCCGGCTGCGCCATGGGCGAATATTTCCGTGACAACGGCAAGCACGCTCTCATCGGTTACGACGACCTTTCCAAGCAGGCCGTTGCCTATCGTCAGATGTCGCTTCTGCTGCGTCGTCCTCCGGGCCGCGAAGCTTATCCGGGCGACGTTTTCTACCTTCACTCCCGTCTTCTCGAGCGCGCTGCAAAGCTCTCCGACGAAATGGGCGCAGGTTCGCTGACGGCTCTGCCGGTCATCGAAACCCAGGGTAACGACGTTTCGGCCTTTATTCCGACCAACGTGATCTCGATCACCGACGGCCAGATCTTCCTTGAAACCGACCTGTTCTACCAGGGCATCCGTCCGGCCGTTAACGTCGGTCTGTCGGTTTCGCGCGTTGGCTCTGCCGCTCAGATCAAGGCGATGAAGCAGGTTGCCGGTTCGATCAAGGGTGAACTCGCCCAGTATCGCGAAATGGCCGCTTTTGCCCAGTTCGGCTCGGACCTTGATGCGTCCACGCAGCGCCTGCTTAACCGCGGTGCCCGCCTGACCGAGCTTCTGAAGCAACCGCAGTTCTCTCCGCTCAAGACGGAAGAGCAGGTTGCGGTGATCTTCGCTGGTGTCAACGGCTACCTCGACAAGATCCCGGTCGCACAGGTCGGCAAGTTCGAGCAGGGTTTCCTCTCCTACCTCCGCTCGGAAGGCAAGGCGATCCTCGACACCATCCGCACGGAAAAGGCTATCAGCGACGATACCAAGGGCAAGCTCAAGGGCGCTCTTGATACCTTCGCCAAGTCTTTCTCTTAAATCAGGGCTCTTTTACTCGGACGGATAACGGATGCCTTCACTAAAGGATCTGAAAAACCGCATTGCCTCCGTGAAGGCGACGCAGAAGATTACCAAGGCGATGAAAATGGTCGCCGCGGCGAAGCTTCGGCGCGCCCAGGAAGCTGCGGAGGCCGCCCGGCCTTATTCTCAGCGCATGAGCGCCGTTCTTGCCAACATCGCCTCGGCGGTCGAGGCAGACGTTGCTCCGGCGCTGATGACCGGCACCGGCAAGGACGACGTGCATCTGCTCGTCGTCTGCACGGCTGAACGTGGTCTTTGCGGCGGTTTCAACTCGCAGATTTCCCGTTTTGCCCGCGATCATGCCCGCAAGCTGATTTCGGAAGGCAAGACGGTCAAGATCATCACGGTTGGCAAGAAGGGTTACGACAGCCTTCGCCGCGAATTTGCAGCCAACATCATCGAGCGCGTCGAACTGCGCGAAGTGAAGAAGGTCGGTTTTGAAAATGCCGACCAGATCGCCAAGAAGGTGATCTCGCTCTTCAACGCGGGTGAATTTGACGTCTGCACGCTGATCTATTCGGAATTCAAGTCCGTCATCAGCCAGATCCCGACCGGCCTGCAGCTCATTCCGGCCGCTACGCCTGTTGTGGAAGCGGATGAGACGACGCAGAACGCCGTCTACGAATATGAGCCGGATGCGGCTTCTATTCTGGAAGACCTTATTCCGCGCAACATTTCGGTTCAGGTTTTCCGGGCTCTGCTCGAAAACGTTGCCGGTGAAATGGGCGCCAAGATGAGCGCGATGGACAATGCAACGCGCAATGCCGGTGAGATGATCAACAAGCTGACGCTTTCCTACAACCGTCAGCGTCAGGCTCAGATCACCAAGGAACTCATTGAAATCATTTCGGGCGCGGAAGCGCTCTGAGGTAAGGAAAGAGGGTAAGGATAATGGCTAAGGCAGCTACCCCCA
The DNA here is from genome assembly GCF_027956545.1 of Agrobacterium sp. ST15.16.024. Lineage (NCBI taxonomy): Bacteria > Pseudomonadati > Pseudomonadota > Alphaproteobacteria > Hyphomicrobiales > Rhizobiaceae > Agrobacterium > Agrobacterium sp. ST15.16.024. The sequence goes on along the minus strand of NZ_JAQKGO010000004.1, from coordinate 87,496 downwards.
AGAAAACCGCAGCGGTGAACGGCGCGGGCAAGGTTACCCAGGTTATCGGCGCTGTTGTCGACGTGGCGTTCGAAGGCGAACTGCCTCCGATCCTGAACGCGCTCGAAACCGAGAACAACGGCAACCGCCTCGTTCTGGAAGTCGCGCAGCATCTCGGCGAAAACGTCGTCCGCACGATCGCCATGGACTCGACCGAAGGTCTCGTCCGCGGTCAGGCCGTCGCCAACACCGGCGCACCGATCGAAGTTCCGGTTGGTCCGGAAACGCTCGGCCGCATCATGAACGTCATCGGCGAGCCGGTTGACGAAGCTGGTCCGATCACCACGGCCAAGAAGCGCGCCATCCACCAGGATGCACCGTCTTACGTCGAGCAGTCGACCGAAGCGCAGATCCTCGTCACCGGCATCAAGGTCGTCGACCTTCTGGCTCCTTACGCCAAGGGCGGCAAGATCGGCCTGTTCGGCGGCGCCGGCGTTGGCAAGACGGTTCTCATCATGGAACTGATCAACAACGTCGCCAAGGCGCATGGTGGTTATTCGGTATTCGCCGGCGTGGGTGAACGTACCCGCGAAGGTAACGACCTCTACCACGAAATGATCGAATCGAACGTCAACAAGCTCGGCGGTGGCGAAGGCTCCAAGGCTGCGCTCGTTTACGGCCAGATGAACGAACCGCCGGGCGCCCGCGCTCGCGTTGCTCTGACCGGTCTGACGATCGCTGAAAACTTCCGTGACGAAGGCCAGGACGTTCTGTTCTTCGTGGACAACATCTTCCGCTTCACGCAGGCTGGTTCGGAAGTGTCGGCTCTGCTCGGTCGTATTCCTTCGGCCGTGGGTTATCAGCCGACGCTGGCAACCGACATGGGCCAGATGCAGGAACGCATCACCACCACGAACAAGGGTTCGATCACCTCGGTTCAGGCGATTTACGTTCCCGCCGACGACTTGACCGACCCGGCACCGGCAACCTCGTTCGCGCATCTTGACGCAACGACGGTTCTGTCGCGTTCGATTGCTGAAAAGGGTATTTACCCGGCTGTTGACCCACTCGACTCCACCTCGCGTATGCTCGACCCGATGATCGTCGGCGAAGAGCACTACGAAGTTGCCCGTAAGGTTCAGTCGACCCTGCAGCGCTACAAGTCGCTTCAGGACATCATCGCCATCCTCGGCATGGACGAACTGTCGGAAGAAGACAAGCTGACGGTTGCCCGCGCCCGTAAGATCGAGCGCTTCCTGTCGCAGCCGTTCTTCGTTGCTGAAGTCTTCACCGGTTCGCCGGGCAAGCTCGTTGCGCTCGAAGACACGATCAAGGGCTTCAAGGGCCTGGTCAACGGCGAATATGACAGCCTGCCGGAAGCAGCTTTCTACATGGTCGGCTCGATGGAAGAAGCCATCGAAAAGGCAAAGAAGCTGGCTGGCGAAGCCGCCTGATAATGAATTGGCGGGCGCGTGGTTCAACTGCGCGCCTTGCCGGCAACGGTGGCGAAACCGGAATGGTGATGCCGGCGTTGTAGCAATGAAGTCCGTGACGCCCGCGTAATTGAAAAGAAGTGAATAGCCATGGCTGACAGTTTCAAATTCGATCTCGTTTCCCCGGAACGTCTGCTCGTTTCCGAAACGGTTACGGAAGTCGTCATCCCGGCAACGCTGGGTGAGATGACGGTTCTGGCCAATCACGCTCCGACGATGACGACGATCAAGCCGGGTCTGGTGACGGTGAAGTTCGCCTCCGGTGAGACGCATAAATACGTCGTTTTCGGCGGTTTTGCCGATATTCTCCCGACCGGTTGCACGCTTCTGGCGGAATCCGCCGTTTCGGCCGATGATATGTCCCCCGACACGCTGCAGAAGCGTATTGATGCGGCCAAGGCCGAAATCGAAGAGGGCAATCACCACCACGAGCACCTGACCAAGCTTGAAAAGCACCTTTACGAACTGACGAACCTGCATGAGGTTCTCGTCGCCGCTTGAAAGCACCGGGCGGGTTCGAAAGAATGACTGCCCACACAATATTCAAAACAAAAAAGCGGCCTTTGGGTCGCTTTTTTGTTTTCGGCTATTGCCGCTCTCTGATGAGGAAAGGTCGTCTCTTCTTTTTCAGGCGCGTGTTGCGAGCCGCTTAGCCTCTCTGGAGCACTCGAGCAGAAAGCAGATCACTGCTCTGCCGGAAAATCGGCGAAAGCAAAGACGCGGTGCGTGGCCGCCGGGTCTGTTCCAGCAGGTGATGCTTGGGAAATTGATTCCGGTTTTCACCGCTATGGGCTAGATGTGATGTCGGAGAAAAATGCTGCTTTTCGATCGGGAGTGAGGCGAGGCAGTTTTGGCCATGGAGGAATGATCGCCGTGTCAGCAGAGGCAAGTTACCGAAGGTTCACGCGAACCGCGCGGCGGGAAGGGTTCATAATCGAGGGCGAGCGCTCTGTGCCGGAGGAAGTGCCGGTCGCCTTTTCATACGGCGGTAGTACGCATGCCGTGATGATGGCCAGTCCGGCCGACCTTATCGATTTCGCCGTCGGTTTCAGCCTGACAGAGGGCATCATATCATCGCGTGCCGACATCCGTTCCATCGAGGTGGTCGAGGCCGGGCAAGGCTATGATGTTCAGGTGGATCTGCAGGATGCCAATGCCGACGCCCTGCGGGCCAGAAGACGGAATATGGCAGGTCCGGTCGGTTGCGGTCTTTGCGGCATCGAATCCATAGAGCAGGCGGTTCGCGTGGTGCCGGATGTGAGCCAGGTGGAACTCTCCTTTGACGCCCATCACATCGTTGCCGCGATGAAAGCGCTGACTGACGCACAAAGCCTCAACCGGGAGACAAGAGCGGTTCACGGTGCAGGTTTTTATAGCGCTCACGGGGGATTGCTGGCGGTGCGTGAAGATGTCGGCCGCCACAACGCGCTCGACAAACTGGCCGGTGCCGTCATGAATGCGGACGTATCTTCCGGTGCTGGCATGGTGGCCGTCACCAGTCGCCTGTCGGTGGAGATGGTCCAGAAGACTGCGATCCTCGGCAGTGCCGTTCTGGCGGCGATTTCTGCACCCACAGCGCTTGCCATTGAAACGGCCGATAGGGCGGGTGTCACCCTCATTGCGCTGGTGCGGGGTGAAGACTTTGAAATCTTCACCCGCGCGGATCGTATTGTTTTCTGACATTTAAGGCCGCCTCCCTTGGCGGCCTTGCGGTTTCAGGCGGCTAAAACTCCGCCCATTCTGCTGCCGCGTTTCCGTGAGACCTTGGTGCGGAATATCGCGACTGTGGTGCCGGCAGTCTGGTAACCACGGCCGGTTTCCTGTCGGTCGGTCGGGCTGGTGTTGCCGCAGCCTCATTTGATATTGTGAATTGCCGCAGCAATTCGTGCAGGTTTTCCGCCTCATTGGCGAGGCCGTGGCTGGCGGCGGTGGTTTCCTCCACCATGGCGGCGTTTTTCTGGGTTGCCTGATCCATGACGTTGACGGCCTGATTGATCTCCCGCAGCCCGTTGGCTTGCTCGCGCGATGCCTCGACGATGGCCGAAACATTGACGTCGATTTCACCCATCTGCGATTGAATATCCTTGAGGGCGCTGCCGGTTCTGCCCACGAGGTCCACACCATTGGCGACCTGTTCGCGCGAGGTGTTGATAAGGGATTTGATTTCCTTGGCGGCCACGGCGGAACGTTGTGCAAGCTCGCGGACCTCCTGCGCCACAACGGCGAAACCTTTGCCTGCCTCACCGGCGCGGGCGGCTTCAACGCCCGCATTCAGTGCGAGAAGATTGGTCTGGAAGGCAATGTCATCGATGACACCGATAATGTTGGTGATCTCGCCGGACGAACGCGAAATGGCGTCCATCGCGGAAATCGCCTGCTGAACGATTTCGCCCGAATGTTCGGCATGATCTTTCGTTCGCAGCACCAGCTTGCCTGCTTCGCCGGCGCGCTGGCTGGCATCGCTTACTGTCGTGGTAATTTCTTCCAGTGCCGCTGCCGTCTCTTCCAGCGAGGCGGCCTGCTGTTCGGTGCGCTGCGAGAGTTGGTCGGCAGCAATGCGGATTTCGCCCGAGCCTGATGCGATGGTGGAGGCATTATGGGCGATCGTCTGCATTGTGGCCTGAAGTTTGCCGACAACTTCGTTGAAGTCCTGGCGCAACTTCTCCATGCTGGGCACGAAACTGCTGCCGAGGCGCTGCACAAGATCACCATCGGCCAGCGCCCGCAGTGCATCGGCAAGAACAGTGATGGCGCTCATGCGTGGCGTTACGTCGGTGGCAAATTTCACCACTTTCACCACTTTGCCGGCGTCATCCAGAACAGGATTATAGGCGGCCTGAATCCATATTTCCTTGCCGTTCTTGCCATAGCGAACAAATTCATCCGAGATGAATTCTCCCGCTGCCAGCCGCTGCCAGAAACTGGCATAGGCGGGCGAGGCGGCATAGGCCGGATCGCAGAACATGCGATGGTGCCTGCCCTCGATTTCCTTGAGGTCGTAATTTACAGTGGCGCAGAAATTTGGATTGGCGGTGATGATCGTGCCGTCGGGAAAAAACTCGATAGTGGCCTGCGAGCGCGAAAGCGCCTCCAGTTTGCCGGCGTCTTCTGCGGCTTTGATCTTCTTGGCGGTGATATCGGTAGCGATCTTGATCACCTTGTAGGGCTTGCCCGAGCGAAAAACCGGATTGTAGGAAGCCTCGATCCAGATAACCGCGCCATCCTTGCGAATACGCCGATATTCCTTGGCCTGAAACTCGCCACGGGCGAGAGATTCCCAGAACTCCTGATAGGCACGCGATGCGGCGAATTCGCCGTCGCAGAAGATGCGATGGTGCTTGCCGGTGATTTCGGCAAGATCATAACCCAGCGCTGCGCAGAAATTGCGGTTTGCCGTGAGAATATTACCTTTAAGATCGAATTCTATGACCGCCTGCGATCTGGAGATCGCATCGAGCATGTTTCGGTTATCTGCGCTTTTCCCTAACCCCAGCATTGGACGTCCCCCGAATATCGGCCACAGCGCGGCCAGCCGCATAAGAGGATGCGTTCCGCGCCGTATCATGTTGAACAACGAACAGGTTTGCCGCCAAAAGCGGCAATGCAGGCACTTGCGTCTTGTCGGCCTAGGTCAGGTATCGGACCCGCGAGATGCGTGTCGGTGCGGTACTGATTTTCAGCTTTTAATATTAGATATCTATAATATTAAAATGTTCTTATTTACAAAACACAGGAATAGAAAAAACAAAACCGCCGGGCGATGCTCCGGCGGTCTGGCCTGATTGTCGATATCTGGAACGAAACGGGCTCGTCTCTTTTGTCTGCGTCAGAATGCAAACCTTTGAGGGTTAAGCCGCGAGATCTTCCGCTTCCGTTCCCTTGAACATCTTTGCAAGATTCAGGAAGCAGATCATGCCATGTTCGTTGGCGATGATGCCTTCGGAATAGGACTTGTCGAAAGAGGCGGAGATTTCCGGAACCGGCTGAACCTGGTTTGCCGGGATCGTCAGGATGTCGGACACGCGGTCAACCAGCATGCCGATGACCATGTTGTGCACTTCAGCCACCACGATGGCGCTTCTTTCATTGGCGACGGTGCTCTTCATGCCGAGCTTGTGGGCCAGATCGATGATCGGAATGACCGAGCCGCGCAGGTTCATGACGCCGATAACGTCTTTCGGCGCGTGGGGAATAGGCGTGGAAGGCGCCCAGCCGCGAATTTCGCGGATAGTCGTCGTCTTCACGCAGAATTCCTGATCGTGCAGGCGGAACGCGATGATTTCCAGCGTCTCACCGCCAAAATTGGTAGAGTTTATCATTGCCATCAGAATTCTTCCCAATGCTCGCTGTGGAGGCCGGCGCAAGTGCACCGACACTTGCATATGCGGATTTGGCGTTCTGCCTGGTGCCTGAACAGCCGGAAATACTATTTCCGTCTTCAATGGAAGATTCGTAACATGAGATGGTTTCGCAAACCTAAATGCGAACGGCTCTGAAGTGTTTTCGTTTTCTTCGAATCGCGAAAACACTTTCTTTTTGATTTACGCATTGTCTGGACGTAAACCCGCTACGCATTTTTACTGGCGTGCTCAGTATTCTTTCTCGTAAAATATACCGGCTGCGCCTTCGCCATCGCCGCCCGCCTCACCGCGCAGTTTCACGCCGCGCCCGACATCAAGGTTGATGATGGCTTTGGCACCGGATTCACCGCTCTGCTGCAGTTCGAGATAGGTTCTCTCATTCAGATATTTGCCGGCGGAAACGCGGGCCTGACCCTCTGAATCGGTGGAAATATCCAGATCATCGACGCCGAGATTGCTTCTGAGCTTGTCGAACAGCGAGGTTGAGCGACCGCCGGCCAGCTGGGCCGCGGCATCTGCCAGCCGGGCGATCTGCAGGGCGGAGAGTTTCGACATGGACTGGCCAAAGATCAGCTGCGCCATGACTTCATCCTGCGGCAGGGCAGGGGCCGAGGAGAAGGCGAATGTCGGGTCGTTGGCATTGCCGGAAACCGCAACCGTGACGGTGGTTGAACCAACCGTCGAGTCCGCCTTCATATCGAGAACCGGGATGAGGCCACCACCGAAGCTGATGTTGCCGGTGGTGAAATCAAGACGACGGGTGAGGATTTCCAGCCGGCCGCGGCGCATTTCAAAGCCGCCGGAAATGACCGGAACGGCCGCCGTGCCGCGGATCGTCAGATTGCCGGTCAGTTCCGCGTCGATGCCGCGACCGCGCACGAAGATGCCACTCGGTGCATTCACCTGCAGATCGAGATTGATGGTGGAGGAACTGCCGCTGCCGCCCTGATCGCCCCCTAGCGCTTTCGCCTGCGCACGTACCTTTGGCGGGGCGTTCTTATGCTTGACGTCGATTTCCGTCAGCGAGGCCGGGAGTTTTTCCGGAATGGTGATGGCGCTTCTATCCAGCGTCAGGTTGCCACCCAGAACTGGCGAGTTCAGCAGCGGACCTTTTAGCGTCAGCGTGCCGCTCACCACCGTGGTTACCAATGTTCCATCATTATAGCCGGCACGATCCAGCGTGATCGAAATATCGGCCGGGAAGCCCGACCCGCCGGCAATACCGACGCTGCCTGTTCCTGAAATCGTTCCGCCGCCCGCCAGCTTACCCGTCAAACGGGAGATGACAGCGCGGTCGCGATCGAAGGTGATGGTTGCGCCCAGTCCGTTGACGGTCAGGTTGCGGCGCACGTCGGTCAGGCGTGTGCCATCGGTGGTGATGCTGCCGGTAATAACAGGTGCTGTGGCGCTGCCGGAAATTTTTACGTCGATGGCAGCCGTGCCGTCCACATCAAGACCCTGGGCGGCGGTCTGCGCCGCGACAGCGGAGAAAGGCAGCCTTCCGGTAAAGGCCATGGAGAGCGGGCGATTGCCGGCGATGCCGAGAGAACCGCCGCCCGAGAGCGCCATGCCGCCCTGGCCGGTCACGTTGGTGTCGATCTGCAGCGTACCGCCGGCGAAACGGCCGTTCGCCTTGATGCCCAGCGCTGCGAGCCCGGTGGCGCGGGTCTGTGAGACCTCGGCATTCGCCCAATTGAGATTATAATCGACCGAGGGGTCGGATGCCGCGCCCTTGGCGCTGACGGTGCCGGATATGCTGCCTGCCGCATCCAGCCCGGCAGCAAAGGCGTTTGCAAGACTGGCGGGAAGCGAACGGATGTCGGCATTGATGTCGAGCGCCGATCCGGCGGTGCCGTTGACCTCAATGCGCCCGTCGCCGGTGATGATGGTCAGATCGGAGATGCGCGCCGTGCCATTCTGGATTGCAATGATGCTTGGTTTTTCAAGCCGCACGGCAATGCCCTTGGGGGCGGCGGAAAAGGCGTCGAGCCTTACCGTCATCGGCGTTCCGCCGGTATCGGCGCTGCCCTTCACCACCAGCGGTGCATTGTCGTAACGGCCGTTGACGTCGAATTGCGTTGTCGTGCCGGAATGGCCGATGGTGGCGTTCAGGCCGGAAATCGAGGCGGCGCCGGCATTGACGCTGTCGGCACTGACCTTGCCATTGATGGCGAGCGCCTGCAGGTCGTCGATGGAGATATCGGCGGCGAGCTTGGAGATTGTCGTCGTGCCCTGACGGATGCTGCCGCCATTGGCCTTTATCGTTGCGGCGATCCGGCCATTGGCGTTGCTCAGCGCGATATCGCCGGCAATATCGCCATCCGCCTGCTGCGCGGCAAGTGCGGCCAGCAGGGCAAGATCTGGGAAATTGAAGGAAAGATTGCCTGTCGGCAGGAATTGCTGCGAGAATTGCAACTGCCCGTTCAGCAGGTTGCGGCCGACGGCCACATGCAGCTCAGGTATCGCCGTACCGTTTTCCGTTTGCACCACATTGGCGTTGGCGTCGATCTTCTGCCGGTCGAGGCTGCCGCTGGCGGTGAGTTTCGCCTGCGGTGCTGCGGGATCCGCCTTGCCTGCAGCATTGATTTTCAACGCTTCGAGGGTTCGTCCGGCGAGAACTGCGCTTTCAGAACTCAGGGTGACGTTGAAATCCGGTGCGGAAATTGCACCGGTGGCATCGATTGCAAACTCGGCGACACCCTTTGCCTGCGGTGTCAGCTTTTCGAGAGCGGGGAATCTGCCGGTCAGGCTGGCGTTTAACGCATCGTTTTCCAGGCTGACATTGCCGGCCGCTTCGATCGTTCCGGATTTGACGGTGAGGTTCTCAACGCTGATGCGCCCGCCAATGGTCAGGTCGATATCGCCCTGCAGGGCGATTGTAGTGTCGAATTTTTCTACCAGCGCCGGCGGCAGGGTGGCCGGCAGGGCGAAGAGCTGCACGCTGGAGGTCAGGCGGTTATTGGCGAGATCAAAACTGCCGTTCAGGGTTCCGCCGACACTGGCGCTTTCGAGCGTTGCACCGTCAAAGCCGATGGCGGAAGAGGTGAGGCTGAGTGGTGCCTTGATGGTGAGTGGCGCACGCACCAGCCGGTCGATATCAGGGCTGACAAAGGATGATTGCGTAACTGACAGGACGGTGGCGATGGTGCCGCTGCGGCTGGCGATGTTGAGGTCGGTGCTTTCGGCCGTCAGTTTGACGTCGTCAAGCCGGCCCTGGGGCAGGGCAAGGCTGCGCAATGATGCTGTGGTCTTCAGATGCGCGGCATCCGCGTTGCCCTTCAGGGAAAGGTCGAGGCCGTTGATGAGGGCCTGAACTTCGCCATTGCTGAGAGGCCAGCGGAAATCAACGGGACCGGCGGTGCCGATGAGGTTGGCGGCGAGATCGTTTTGACCGTTCGGATCGATGGTGCCGGAAGCGGTCAGCAACAATGCGCCGGTCTCCAGCGTACTGCTGCCGATTTCGATGCGGCCCTGCGGTGACAGCGTGGCGTTTGCATCGAGCTTCGTCTCACCGGCAAAAAGCTGGCGGAAGGCGGGGGGGAGGAGCAGATCCGGCTGACCACCGCCCGCGATCTCGATACGGCGCGTGCCGTCATCGCCAAGAATATGGCGGCCGTTAACATTGACGACGGGGTTACCGGCGACATTGCCGCGCAGCGTGCCGGTCCAGTTGGAAAGCGGCCCTTCGCCGTTCACATCGATCGCCACTGCGGGCGTACCGGGCAGCGAAAGCAGCGTGGCGAGAAGCCCGCCTTCGGGCTCTTTCATCTCCGCTTTCAGCTTCAACACATTTTCATTCGGCAGGAAGGCGATGTCGGCATTCACGGCGGCATCCACCGCATTCATCCGATGGGCTGTAAGCGACAGCCTGATATCGTCACGGGCGGCCTTGAGATTGCCTTCGGCCGTCAACTCGAAAGGGCTGCCGAGAAGTGATTGCCCAAGGCTGATATCTGGAAAGCTGAAATTATCGATGCCGACTTCAATCGGCAGCGAAGAACTGCCGGAGCTTTTGGTCGTCGTCTGCTCGGAGGCAAGCGGTTTACGCTCGACGTCGATCGATCCGGCCGAGACCCGGTCGGCATGAAAGGTTCCGGCAAGAAGCGAGAGCGGCGACCAGTCGACGGCGATCTGGTTCACGCGGGCATAGGGTCCCTGTCGGTCCGAAAGGGTGACGTTGTCGAGCCGCAGGCGGCCGGTCAAAAGGCCGCTCGGGGGGGAAATCTCGATTGTCTGATCGGGCGTCGATACAAGTGCTGAAATCTGCTTTGCTGCAATTCTGGCGCCCATCGGTGTAAATCCGACGAACAGAACCGCAAGCAGCACCAGCACCACGCCGCACAAGGCAACGTAGCCCAGCCATTTCAGCAATCGAATCAACGTTTTCATCAAAGGTAATCTACACTCTGCTTTAAGGGTGTTCGATGGCGGTGTTTAAAAAGACTGGCCGATGCCAGCATAAATGCCGAAACTGTTACCGCCCTCATATTTATCAAGCGGCATGGCAACGTCGAGACGCAAAGGCCCGAAGGGCGTTGCGTAACGCAGGCCGATGCCGGCGCCTGCCCGGATATCGGAAAAATCTGGCGCCACATCTTCCGAGACTACACCCGCATCGATGAAAGGCACGATGCCGATGGTATCGGTGACCTTGATGCGGGCTTCCACGGACCCTACCACATAAGAGCGGCCGCCGGTTGCGTCGCCTGCTGCATTATAAGGTGATATTTCCTGATAGCTGTAACCGCGCACCGATCCGCCGCCGCCGGCATAAAAGCGCCGGGTGGTGGGGATGTCCTGCAGGTCGCTGCCGCCGACGAGCACGCCGCCGGAAAGCTTTCCGGCCATGATCAGCCGATCTTCCGCGCCGAGCCCCTTGTAACCGCTGATCGAGCCTTCGAACGACGAGAAGAACGTGCCGTTCAGCGCCTCATAGCTGGGCTTGGCGGCTATCGAAGCACGAAAACCTTCGGTGGGATTGAGCTTGTCGTCGCGCGTATCGCGAACGAATTCCAGCGGGATGGAGGTCGTCAGATATTCGTTCTTGCCGAAGGCGTCTTCGGTATCGGCCCACTGTACTTCGAGGCCCGCGGCGGCGGTGTCGGTATCGTTGAGCTCATAGGCAAAGCCGGCCGTGCCCGTCACCGTCTTGGCATCGTATGTGTCGGGATGTTCTGTCTTGGCGATCAGGCTTGTCTTGAAGGTGGTGCGCGGGTTGAACATGCCGGGCTTGGTGAAGGTAATGCCAGCTGAATAATCCATGCCTTCGACGCTGGATGCCTCGGCGATGCGTGAGACGGAGCCTTCGATACGCAGCGACTCCGCCTGTCCGAACAGGTTCCGGTGACCCCAATAACCCTGGAGGCCGATGCCCTCCGTGGTGGAATATTGCGCGCCGACACCGAAATAACGGTGCTTGCCTTCAGACACTTCGATGGTGAGCGGAATGGTGCCGTCGCGCGCCAGCGTGCCCGCTTCCTTGATCGTCAGGCTGGAGAAGACGCCCAGCTGGCGCAGCCGGTCCGCGGCCTTGCGCAGCTTTTCCGGCGAATAGGGTTCGCCGCCATTGAGGCGCGAATAACGGCGGATGAAATCACCGTCGACGGTTTTTTCGCCGGTGACGGCGACTTCGCCCAGGGGCGCAACAGGCCCACCTTCAGCTGCCATCGTGATGTCGACCGTGTTCGTCGCATGATTGGCGACCGCCTCGCGCTTCGTCAGCTTTGCGAGCGGCCGGCCTTCCGCCTTCAGATCGTCGATCAGCTTGTTGCCGGCGCGGATGATCGCCAGAGACCCGGCATCTCCGCCGGTGACGAGGCCGTATTCCTCGAGGTTACGGCCCGTCACGTCACCTTCGAGCCGGACGCTGCCGAGCGTGAATTTCGGACCTGGCGTCACCGTTATGACCACTGGTACGGGCGCGCTGTGATCAAAGACGGGATTTGGCGGCAGGGCATCCACATCCCTGCCGGCGACGGTGATCTTGACGATGCCGCCGTAACGGGCATTTTCGTAAAGCGCCGCGATCAGCCTGTCCCTGTCGTCTCTCGCCTTAATCAGAAGGCCGAGATCGCCGGAGGCGGGCTTGTCCTTGTCGGCGAGAAGAAGCGAGCTGTTTTCAAGGCTGCCTTTCAACGACTTGTCTGCATCACCTGCATCAAGTGTCACGGCGTATTTGACGGGATTGATAACCTCGACCTCGGGTTCTTCCGAACCCCAGAGGCGCATGCCGAACAGTTTGAAGGCAAAGGCGTCACGGGTAAACACCGGATACAGGGCGAACGTGAAAGCAACCGCAAGTGCGGTGCCAGCTTTCCGATACGCAATACCTGTCTTCGGCTTAGTTCGTGTTCTTTGCATAAGCTGCTTTATGGTTGAGCATTTATTTTGGCTCCAACCCGTTTCCTGTCCGTTAACATTGCAATTTAATCATAAATAAACGGCGTTGAGGACCCTTCGGCTTGCGTTTTGCCGGCCTTAACGCAAAAAGCCCCGGGTGACCGGGGCTTCTGTGCAACGGTATTTCGCGATGCGATTAACGGCAACGCGCCGTGTAACGCTGACCGTACTGGTCGCGATAATAGCAATAGCCCGGCTCGGAAGCATTGCCGATCAAGGCACCGCCTACGCCGCCGATGGCTGCACCCACTGCCGCGCCACGAACATTGCCCGTGATAGCGCCGCCAAGGACCGCACCGGAAACGGCACCGATCGAAGCACCCTTTTCGGTCTGCGTGCAGCTTGCAAGCGACAGGCCGACCAGCGCAAATATGATTGCCTTTTTCATGAAACTCTCTCCAACGTTACAATGAGCTCTTCGGCTCGGTAGGCGTCCCATATTTATCTGCGGCGACTGCTACCTCCGACCGCCACAGATAACTAACAATTCGATGCCGTTAAGGGAAGCCTCATGTTTCGGGGATTCCTCCGCGCGTAAATCGATTGCGTGCCAGACAACGGGGCTACGCGAAAAAGGTTCCAAAATTCGTGGTTTTTTGATGTGAATCAATTTTGTACTTTTCATCGGCGGCTATAAACGGTTTATTGGAATGGTTCAAAACAACGGCGAATTGACGCAGACGCGGTTAAAGTGGCCCAAAAGGGTTGACGGTCCCGGTGTCGGAGCGGAAAACGGTCTGGTCAATTCTGGAGCATGGCATGGACTTCGAGGCATTTTTCACGACGGAACTGCAAAGCCTGCATTCTGAGGGACGTTATCGCGTTTTTGCGGATATCGAACGCCAGCAGGGCAATTTTCCCCGCGCGACACGGTATAACGCCAATGGCGAGCGCAAGGACGTAACGGTCTGGTGCTCCAACGACTATCTCGGCATGGGCCAGAACCCGAAAGTCATCGAAGCCATGAAAGCGGCGATCGATCACTGTGGCGCGGGTGCGGGAGGCACCCGGAATATTTCTGGTACCAACCATTATCACGTCCTTCTTGAACAGGAACTTGCCGATCTGCACGGCAAGGAATCGGCGCTGATCTTCACCTCGGGTTATGTGTCCAACTGGGCAACACTTGGTACACTCGGCCAGAAGATTCCGGGCCTCATCATTTTCTCCGATGCGCTGAACCATGCTTCGATGATCGAGGGCATTCGTTATGGCCGTTGCGAGCGGGTGATCTGGAAGCACAACGATCTCGAAGATCTCGAGGCAAAGCTCAAGGCTGCCGATCCGAACGCGCCGAAGCTCATCGCCTTTGAATCCGTCTATTCGATGGATGGCGATATCGCGCCGATCAAGGAAATCTGTGATCTGGCCGACCGTTATGGCGCCATGACCTATCTCGACGAAGTTCACGCCGTTGGCATGTATGGTCCGCGCGGTGGCGGCATTGCCGAGCGCGAAGGCCTGATGGATCGCCTGACGATCATCGAGGGAACGCTTGGCAAGGCCTTCGGCGTCATGGGCGGCTATATTACCGGTTCTACGGCGGTCTGCGATTTCATCCGCTCCTTCGCCTCCGGCTTCATCTTCACCACGGCCCTGCCGCCGTCGCTTGCCGCCGGTGCCATTGCTTCGATCCAGCATCTGAAGGCAAGCCCCTTCGAGCGCGCCCGCCATCAGGACCGGGTTCGCAAGCTGCGCGGCCTTCTCGATGCTCGCGGTATTCCGCATATGGATAATCCGAGCCACATCGTGCCTGTCATGGTGGGTGATGCCGCGAAGTGCAAATGGATTTCGGATATTCTGCTCGACAGTCACGGTGTCTATGTGCAGCCGATCAATTACCCGACCGTGCCGCGCAAGACAGAACGTCTGCGCATTACCCCGACGCCGCTGCATACCGATGCCGATATCGAGCAGCTGGTCGGTGCGCTGCATCAGCTCTGGTCGCATTGTGCACTGGCGCGGGCGGTGGCGTGAGGCCTTAATTCAAATAAAAGCAGATCGGGCCGCGTTTACGCGGCCTTTTCTTTGGTGGAGATCAATTCACGGGCGTGGCGTCGGGCTTCCTCATCCGCTGCGAAGACATCTTCCATCGCGGCGGCTGAGCGGCCGTCATGCATGCGGTCCATGACCGTTTCGACGATTTCGGCCATGTCGAGGAAGCCGATGCTGCCCGCGACGAAGGCATGAAAGGCGGTTTCTTCCGCTGCGTTCAGGGCGGCACCCTGCAGACCGCCACGCTCCAGCGCCATACGGGCGAGCCGCAGCGCGGGGAAGCGGGTTTCATCCGGCGCCTCGAAATCGAGCCGCGCCAGTTTTGCGAAATCCAGCCGCTCAACGTTGAGATGACCGCGCTGAGGATAGGTAAGGGCATAGGAAATGGCGGTGCGCATGTCGGGAGAGCCGAGCTGAGCGATATAGGAACCGTCGCTGTAACCGACCATCGAGTGCACGATTGATTGCGGATGGACGATCACCTCCACCTGATCGGGTCTGAGGTCGAAGAGGTATTTCGCCTCGATCATTTCCAGCCCCTTGTTGAACATGGAGGCGCTGCCGATGGAGACCTTCAGTCCCATCGACCAGTTGGGATGGGCGCGGGCAATATCGGCCGTGACATTGGCCATCTCATCGCGTGACCAGGTGCGGAATGGCCCGCCGGAGGCCGTCAGCACGATGCGCTCCACCGCCTGCTTGTGATCGCCCGTCAGACACTGGAAAATCGCGCTATGTTCGCTATCGACCGGGATCAGCCTGCCGCCGCCCTGTTTGACCGTGCGCAGAAAAACATCACCGGCTGAAACGAGGCATTCCTTGTTGGCAAGGGCGATATCGGCGCCACGCCGGGCGGCTGTCAGCGTCGGGGCAAGGCCAGGCGTCCCGGCAATCGCCGCCATCACCCAGCCGGCATCCATCGACGCCGCTTCTTCAAGGCCCGATTTGCCAGCCGCAACTTTTATGCCGGTGCCGGCAAGGGCGGATTTCAATTCTTCATATTTGTCATCTTCGGCCGTCACCACCATCTGTGCGCCGAATTGACGCGCCTGCTCTGCCAGAAGTGCGATGTTTCCCGCGCCGGTCAGCGCCATGATCTGGAATTGCTCGCGGCCGCCCAGCTGATGCACGACATCCAGCGTGCTGGTGCCGATCGAACCGGTGGAACCCAATATCGTCAGTTTGCGTGGCATTTCACTGGCATTCGTCATCTTCGGTCCGTCAGTATCGTGCGGTTCGCACCTTTTGGAGCATGTCATTCTTGCGAAACCGCTGCACGGTTTCGGTGACATGCATTAGCCTCTACTCGCGAAAATCAGCCATAACAAGGATAAAGCCCGGCTATTGTTTTTGCGGATGGCAAAGCCATATGCAAGAAAAACGATGAGAGGACTTAGATGCGACGTTTCCTGGTTTCCAGCGGATGGATTTTTGCGGCAAGCCTTGTGCTGGTGCTGGTCTTTATTCCTCTCGATCCTCGTCTTTCCGAAAGCGCGCAGGCCCTGCCCGGAACGATCATCTCCTTCAATCGTGCCATCACCGATTTTGGAACCTTCAGCTGGATGCTCTATTCCACGGGCGCTCTTGCCATTCTTGCCTATGTCGGCGCACGGGTTTTGCAGGCGCAGACCTATGCCGGACGCTTGAGAACCGCGTGGCGGCTTCTCGCCTATTTTTTCCTGACGATCGGAACGGCAAGCATTCTCGTCCATACGCTGAAATTCCTGATCGGACGGGCGCGGCCGGAGCTTTTCCTGGAAATGGGCGCCTATAGCCTCACCCCGTTTACCGGGGATAATCTCTATGAGAGCTTTCCTTCCGGCCATTCGACCGCTGCCGGCGCGTTTTTCGGTGTTTTTGCCATGCTGATGCCGCGCTTCCGCTGGGCCTTCCTTTTATTCGCCCTTGTCATCGGCGTTTCGCGTGTCATCGTTGGCGCGCATTATCCAAGCGATGTCGCCGCCGGGCTGCTGCTCGGCATGTGGACGGCCATGGCCTTCGCTTTTATTTTCGCCCGGTCCGAAATGCTGTTTCGGTTTGATGCCTATGGCTGGCCGCAGCCGAAAAATGCAAATCTTCCGGTAGCGGATCCGCGATAGGGACGTTTAACGGGGCGGAAACGGAGAGATGTGATGGAAGAAGCGAAAGTCGCGCCGGAAAATGACGGTAAGGCGGTTCAACACATCCGCACCTCCGTTGCCATTGCCGGTGGAGGCCCGGCGGGTGTGATGCTTGGCCTGCTGCTTGCCCGCAGCGGTATCGATGTGACGGTGGTCGAGAAACATGGGGATTTCCTGCGCGATTTTCGCGGCGACACCATCCACCCGTCCACGCTCGAACTGATGGAGCAGCTGGGTTTCATCGACGAGTTTCTCAGCCTGCCGCATACCCGTGCGCCACGGCTGAACGCGGTTATCGGCGGCGAGCGTATCACGATCGCGGATTTTTCCCGGCTGCCGGTCCGTCATCGTTTCATCGCCTTCATGCCGCAATGGGATTTTCTCAATTTCATCGTCGGCAAGGCCGGGCAATATGAGAACTTCCGGCTGCTGATGAATGCACCGGTCACCGGCCTGATCGAGCGAGACGGGCGTGTCGGTGGTCTGATCGTCAATACAGCGGATGGTGTGATCGAGATCGCCGCCGATCTGGTGGTGGGCGCGGATGGCCGCACTTCCATCGTCCGGGAAGCGGCGGGGCTGGAAATCCAGCGGTTCGGTATTCCGACCGAGGTGCTGTGGATGCGCCTTTCAAAACAGCCGGGCGATTCGACCGAAACCATGGGTCATGTCGGCTCGCGACAGGGTTTCGTGATGATCAACCGCGGCGATTACTGGCAATGCGGTTATGTGGTGCGCAAGGGCTTTTTCGCGGACATAAAGCTGCAGGGACTTGAGGCGTTCAGGGAGAGGGTGGCGGAAATCTGCCCTTTCCCGCGCGAGAGGCTGGACGAGCTTACCAACTGGGACGACGTGCATCTCCTAACCGTTCGCATCGACCGGCTGAAGCGCTGGTGGAAACCCGGCCTGATCTGCATTGGGGACGCTGCCCATGCCATGTCCCCAGTTGGCGGTGTGGGCGTCAATCTGGCCGTTCAGGATGCCGTTGCTGCGGCCAATGTGCTCGTGCCGGTATTTTTATCCGGCCGGCCCGTTGGTGATGATGATCTTGCCGCAATCGAGAAACGACGATCCTTCCCGACCAAGGCCACGCAATTTCTGCAGCGGATGATGCGCATCGGCCGCAAGAAGGGGCAGGCGGCGGAGCCGGAAAAGCCGAAAGGTCCGCCGGCGCTTGTGCTGGCGCTCATGCGATTTCCGCTTCTTGCCCATTTGACCGGGCGGCTGGTCGGGCTGGGCTTTCGCCGGGAAAAGATCGAGACGTAAGGCCGCTCAGGCAGGGACGGTGATTTCCTTCTCGTATTTCAGTCCGATGACGGCGGAACCGATCAGCCCCGGTTCGATCCGGCAAATGGCAGGCACGACCAGCGGGCGGTTGAAACGCCTGAGAACGCGGCCCCTGACCGCCTCATCCAGGGCGGCCAGAAGCTCTCTCGAATTCGAAAGCCCGCCGCCGACAGGCACGATGGTTGCCCCGGTGACATTGATCACCATAGCGAGTGGCGAGGCAAGAATATCAACGAGAATATCGATGGTTCTTGCGGCCTGCGCATCGCCCGCCTGCCAGGCGGAGATGATGTCCTCGCTGGTCATATCCTGCTGGTGAAGATGCAGATGCAGCTTTTCCATGCCACGGGCGCTGCCGATGGCATCAATGCAACCGGTGAGGCCGCAGCCGCACTCAAAACGCGGCAGCGCTACCGGCGGATTGCCGGCCAGGGTCGCTGCCACCGGCCCGTGTCCCCATTCGCCGGCGAAGCCGCCATCGCTGTTGATGAGCCTGCCATCGATAACCAGCCCGCCGCCGACACCCGTCCCCAGGATGACGCCGAAGACGACGCGATGGCCCTGTCCGGAGCCAATTTCCGATTCGGCGATCACGAAACAATCGGCATCGTTTGATACGATGACGGGAAGGTTGAGCGCCTTTTCCAACTCGTCCTTCAGCACCTTGCCATGGATGCTCTGAATATTGGCAACGGTGGCCTTGCCGGTTTCGGGATCGATGACACCGGCAATCGACAGCGACACGCAGGCGGGTGTGCCGCCGCTATTGTCGATGACGGATTTAAGGCCGGCCGCGAAGTCCTCGAAACTGGTTTTTGGTGTCGGTATGCGCGGCACGGGGCGAATATCATCCGGGGCATAAGCAATGGCCCCCTTGATGGTCGTTCCGCCAATATCGAAACAAACGATCATTGTTCAGGCTCCGGAACGGGCGGCATCGTGGATTTTTTCTCCGCCGATCCATGTGGAATGCATTTGAAGGTCAGGTGTCAGCACGACGAAATCCGCATCGGAACCGGGCTGGAGTTTCCCCTTGGCCGTCGCACCGATGGCTTCTGCTGGATAAGCGGAGGCCATTCTCAAGGCCTCCTCCAGCGGCGTGTCCATTTTCTCATGCATGAAGCGGATGCAGGACAGCATGTCGATATCCGCCCCCGCCAGCGTGCCATCGGCGAGCGTCAGGCGTCCGCCATTGCGATAGACGCGCCGGCCGTTCAGTTCGAAGCCATCATCATCCGTGCCGATGGTGGACATGGCATCGGTGACGAGGAAGATGCGGGCCGGGCCGTTCTTGGCGCGCAGCGCAATGCCGATTGCGGCTGGATCGACATGGAAACCATCGGCGATCAGCCCGCAATCCAGTTTTCCGTTCGAGAGTGCGGCTCCCACCAGCCCCGGCTCACGATGGCCAAGCGGACTCATGGCGTTGAAGAGATGGGTCACCATGGAAGCGCCGGCATCAGCATAGGCCGTCGCCACATCGAGGCCTGTGTCGGTGTGGCCAAGGCTGACGACGATGCCGGCTTTTCGGAGCGCTGCAACCTGCTCCTTGGTCACGTTTTCCGGGGCAATGGTGGTCAGCACGAAGGAAAGCTCGGCCTTGCAACGGGTCAGAACCTCAAGATCGTCTGCCTCCATCTTTCGGATCAGCGCCGGATCATGGGTGCCCTTGCGTGCGACGGAAAGATGCGGACCCTCGAAATGCAGGCCGAGGAAACCCGGCACATGCGCCTTGTCGGCGGCGATACCCGCCTGTGCTGCTTTGGAGGTCACATCCGGCCGGTCGGTGATGAGCGTGACCATCAGCGCCGTGGTGCCGAATTTTGCGTGGGCGGAGCAGATCCGGGCGATGCCATCCACATCCGGCTGGTTGTTGAACATCACCCCGCCGCCGCCATTGACCTGAAGGTCTATGAAGCCCGGCGCGATCAGCAGCCCGTTCGCATCAATCACTTCGACTTCGGCGGGCACCTTGTCTGAGATGTCGGTGACATGTCCGTCACCGGTCAGCAGTACCTTGCCATCATGCCAGGCGGTGCCATCGAAAATGCGGGCGCCGACAAATGCCTTTATGCCGCTCATTGGGTTTCCGTTACCTTCTTCAATGCCGCCGGCGCATCCGGGTTGAAGCCGCGCGCGCGCGACAATTGCTCGATGAAGCCGTAAAACGGTGCGATCAGCAACAGGGCATCGGTCAGCGGGTGGTTGGTCTCGACGAAGGGCAGGGGCTTGGCCGGGCTGCCTTTTGCGGATGTGACGAAAACATTTGCGCCCTTATGGGCAAGATTTGCGGCGATATCCGTCACCGAGGTCTCGGCGCGGTCGCGTGCGGCAAAGGCGATGACCGGGAATTTCGGTGCGACCAGCGAGACCGGGCCATGCATGACCTCCGCCGACGAATAGGCTTCGGCATGCAGTTCGCAGGTTTCCTTGCATTTCAGCGCGGCTTCTGCGGCAATGGCAAGGGCAGGGCCACGGCCCAGCATATAAAGCGATTCTTCGCCCTTCACCGCCTCGGCGATCTGGCTCCAGTCGAGCGCAACGGCTCTTGCGAAATTCTGCGGCAGGGCGCTGACGGCCTTGGCGAGCAGGTTGTCTTCCGTCCATTCGGCAAGGATTGCGAGGCCAGCAACGATAGAGTTGACGAAGGATTTGGTGGCGGCAACAGCCTTTTCCGGTCCCGCCTGGATGTCGATTGCCTGATTGGCTGCATTGCCAAGCGGAGAGGGCAGGGTGTTGACGAGAGAGAAGGTGAGTGCACCGCCCTTGCAGGCACTTTCCGCCAGCGCAACGATATCAGGGCTTTTGCCTGACTGAGACACGGCGAAGGCCGCCGCCCGTTCCAGCCGCAGTTTCGTTTGGTAGATGGAGGCGAGTGAAGGCCCAAGCGACGCCACCGGCAGCCCGGTCTGCAATTCGATCGCATATTTCAGGAAATGCGCGGCGTGGTCGGAAGAACCCCGCGCAATTGTGACGATAACGGCTGGGTCGCGGACCTTCAGCTGGCCGCCGGCTTCCTGAAAGTCCTTTTTCGCATTGTCCAGCAGACGGGCGACGGCATCGGGAATCTCGTTGATTTCCTGGCGCATCAGGGTTGTCATCGTTTCGTGTCCTTGATCGGTGTGTTTCACTCTGAGGTCATCGTCAATTCGGCGACGAGGTCATAGGCGTCGCTGCGGTAAAGGGCGCGGGATATTTCCATGAGCCGCCCGCTTTCCAGATAGGCCATGCGCTGAACGGACAGCGCGGCGGAGCCCGGCGGAACGCCCAGCAGCAGCGTTTCCTCATCCGTGAGATTACGGGCGGAAATGCGCTGAATGGCGCGGACGGGGCGAATGCCGTTTTTCTCAAGCTCCAGATAAAGCGAGTTCTCGACCAGCTGCGGGTCGGGCAAGAGATCACCGGGCAGGCTCGTCACTTCGAGCGCAATCGGCTGGTCATTGGCAAGGCGCAGACGGGTAAGCCGCGCCACCATGGCGGATTGGGAAAGGCCGAGCGCCATCATCTCGTCGCCGGTCGGATAGAACAGACCCCTGTCCAGCCAGCGCGTGCTTGCGGCCATTCCCCGCCGGCGCATGTCTTCCGTAAACGAGGTAAGCTTGGTGAGTGGCTGTTGCATGCGGGTGATGGGCTTGACGACGAAGGTGCCGGAGCCGTGCCTGCGGACCAGCAGGCCGTCGCGCACCAGATCATCGACCGCCTTGCGTACCGTTACTCGGCTGACACCGGCGCTTTCGGCAATGTCCCGCTCGGGCGGCAGGGCGTCACCATGTTTCAGGCGGCCGCCATTGATGGCGTCCTCAATCGTCTGACGCAGTTTCAGGTAGAGCGGGCCGCCGCCTCCCGATTGCAGGTCATCCAGATTAAGCACTGCCCCGTTCATCCATAACCTCTGTCGCACCTAATGTGCCAATTCTGGCTATACCATACGCGCCATAATCGGCAATACCAAAATAGAACCATTAACGAATTTGTACGATTAATAAGGGTTTTATTCGATAGTTTGCCGAATAATGAGGCCTTATGCATGAAATTCATCCATTAACCAAAAAAATTTTCCGGTTGCAGATATTGCTCTAGACGATTGGCATTTTTTTGGTATTGTTTTCGCAACGGTGATCGGTGGCGCCCTGTTGCGCATCCGTATCGCTGGGAAAAATCGGCTTCCGGTCCTGGGTTGGGCGTGCGAAATCGAATTTAACTTGACCGTCGTGAAAATTAATTTCATCGTGGCAGGCAATTATCGCAGATAACTGAATGACCAACGTAGAAATGGTCGCTTCTGCGAAAATGAATTACGAATGAACAGGGAACAAGTTCATGAAAGTGGGAATTATCGGACTCGGATTCCGTCTCGGTTATCTGGGCTACGTTTTTCATGAAATCGACAAGGATTTCGAGATCGTCGGTTATGTCGATCCCGCACCGGCTGGTCTGCCGGGTCTGCAGGAAAAGGGTATTTCGGTCGGCAAGGCGTATGACAGCCCCGAGGAGCTGATCGCCAACGAAAAATTCGATCTTCTGATGATCGGTTCGCCGAACCATATGCATCTGGAGCATATCCGCCTCGGGCTCGAAGCCGGTTGCACCATCTTCAGTGAAAAGCCGATCGTCGTCAGCATCGAGGAGAGCCTTGAGCTTGCCCGATTGCTCAACAAGCATGGCCACGAGCGGCTGCTGGTCGGCCTTGTGCTGCGTTATTCGCCGCTCTATCGCGATCTGCGGGCCGCGCAGGCCGAAGGCAAGCTGGGCGATGTCGTCTCCATCGAGGCCTCGGAACATATTCCGCCCTATCACGGCGCGTTCTTCATGCGTGACTGGCGGCGCTATGAGCATTATTCCGGCTCCTTCATGCTGGAAAAATGCTGCCACGATCTTGATCTTTATAATGGTGTCGTCGGTGCGCGGCCGCGGTTCGTATCGAGCTTCGGTGGTCGCAAGAGCTTCACGCTTGCCAATGCCCCGCAAAATGACGGTATCAATGACATGGAGGTCTACCATCGCAAGCCGAGCGGCTGGATGGGTTCCGAAAAGGTCTTCGACAGCGACGGCGACATCATCGATTACCAGACGGCGATCGTCGAATATGAAAATGGCGCGTCGCTTGCGTTCCATACCAATCTCAACGTTCCCGACGATTTCCGCCGCTTCTGCGTGATCGGCGCCAAGGGCATGGCGGAGGGCGACTTCGTGCGCGGCTTCCTCAACGTGCACAATGCTCGGACCAACGAAAAGACCGTGGCCAAGACCTATTCGGCAGCCACCACCCTCTCGCAGCATTATGGCGCCGACGAGCAGATGGCAGAGGATGTGATCGCCCATATCGTCAAGGGCGAGCCCTTGCCGGTCTCCGCGCTCGATGCGATCGAGGCCGGCATTCTGGCGCTTGCCATGGACGAGGCACGTCACGGCCGCAAGGTGGTGGACCTCAAGCCGGTCTGGGATGAATATGACTTGGCGCTCCATGGGCAGCCAAAATCCTCCGCCGTGAAATCGGCTTAAGGGGGCGCTGCGATGGATGCGAAACGCAGCGCGGTCATCTTCGCCTGGCTTCTTCTTCTGCCGGCGCTTTTATACATCACGGTTATCGTTGCTTATCCGCTCGTTGATACCTTCATCCTGTCGTTTACCGATGCGTCGCTCAGAAAAACGACGAATTGGGTGGGTTTCATCAATTACGAGAAAATCTTCAACGCGACCTTTGCCGATGTCATCACGCGGACCTTTGTCTGGACGTTCTTTTCCGTCTCGATAAAGATGATCATCGGCACATTTGGTGCTGTGCTCCTGAATTCGGCCGTTCCCGGCCGGGCGCTGTTCCGTATCCTGACGATGCCACCATGGATCGTGCCGATGGCTATCGGCATCTTCATGTGGGGCTGGATGTATAACGGCCAGTTTGGCATGATTTCCGGCGTGCTGCAGAATCTCGGTCTGGTAAACGGCCCGGTCGCGTTCCTTGCCTATGGCAACACGGCCTTCTGGGCGACGATCATCACCGACGTGTGGATCGGCGTGCCGATGGTGACGCTTTATCTGCTGGCGGCAATTCAGGCCATCCCGCAGGACCTCTATGAGGCGGCGTGGACGGACGGCGCCAGCCGTGCTTACCGCTTCCGCCGCATCACGTTGCCGCTGATGCTGCCCGCCATGATCACCATGTCGATGATCTCGCTGATTTCGACCTTCAATTCGTTCGATATCATCTGGATCCTGACGCAGGGCGGCCCGACCGGCCAGACGACGACCATGATCATCGATACCTATAAAACGGCGATCGGCTCTTACAAATACGGTGAAGGTGCGGCCCGCGCCGTACTGATCTGCATCTTCCTGTCGATCTTCACCTACTTCTACTTCCGCATCACCAGCCGTATCTCGCAGGAGGCCAGCCGATGACCGACAAAAATGCGATGATCAACCGCTACAGGTGGTATGAAATGGTCGGGATTTATTGCGGCATTGCCGTATTCCTGACCTTCGTGCTGGCGCCCTTCGTGGAAGGTTTTCTGGTTTCGCTGAAACCGCTCAGCCTGCTCTTTTCCTCGCCCTACAAGTTCTGGCCGCAAAACGGGTCCTTCGAGGCCTACCGGACCATGTGGGTCAGCGTTCCCGGTTTTGCCCGGTACGTCTTCAACTCCTTCTTCATCTCGACGATCTCAACCATCATCGTGCTCCTGCTGGTGGTGCCGGCATCCTATGCCTTTGCCCGGTTCCAGTTTCGCGGGCGTGGACAGCTGCTGGGTGCGTTTCTCGCCATCAACATGTTTTCGGGCGCCGTTCTGTTGATCCCGCTTTACCGGTTGATGCGCAACATGGGTGTGCTGAACACCTATCTGGCAATGATCATTCCCGGCGCTGCCTTCCTGATCCCCACCGCCATCTGGCTGCTGCGCACCTATATGCTGCGCATTCCGCGGGAGCTGGAAGAGGCGGCCTATGTGGATGGCGCGAGCTATTTCTACACTTTCCGCCGGATCATCCTGCCGCTGGCGATGCCGGGCATCGCCGTCGTCTCCATCACCACCTTCATCGGCGCTTACGCCCAGCAGTTCATCTTCGCGCTCACCTTCAATTCCAAGACCGAATATATGCCGCTGCCCATCGGCCTGTTTGCCTATTTCGGTCGCCAGGAAGTCATCTGGAATGAGTTGATGGCGGCCAGCTTCGTCGGCATCGCGCCGGCCATGGTCGTGATCTTCTTCATGCAACGATATCTCGTCAGCGGGCTTACCGCCGGCGCGGTGAAATAAACAACAACCGGAACGACCACCAAAACGGGAGACTAATTATGGCACTGAAACATTACGGATTGGCGCTTTGCGCATTCGCATTTGCCGGTTCCACTGCCCTTACCACGGTGACGGCACATGCCGCCGACAAGGAGATCAGCTGGATCTATTGCGGCGACAAGATGGACCCCATCCATGAAAAATACATCAAGGAATGGGAAGGCAAGAATGCCGGCTTCAAGGTTGTTCCTGAGGTCGTTGGCTGGGCGCAGTGCCAGGACAAGGCAACGACGCTCGCTGCCGCCGGCACCCCGGTCGCCATGGCCTATGTCGGTTCGCGCACGCTGAAGCAGTTCGCGCAGAACGATCTCATCGTTCCGGTGCCGATGACGGAAGACGAAAAGAAGACCTATTACCCCAACATCGTCGACACCGTTACCTTCGAGGACACGCAGTGGGGCGTGCCTGTCGCTTTCTCGACCAAGGCGCTCTACTGGAACAAGGATCTGTTCAAGCAGGCCGGTCTCGACCCGGAAGTGCCGCCGAAGACCTGGGCTGAAGAAATCGCCTTCGCCAAGCAGATCAAGGAAAAGACCGGCATTGCCGGTTATGGCCTGCCCGCCAAGACCTTCGACAACACCATGCACCAGTTCATGCACTGGGTTTATACCAATAACGGCAAGGTCATCGACGGCGACAAGATCACCGTCGACAGCCCGCAGGTCGTTGCAGCCCTCACGGCTTACAAGGACATCACGCCTTATTCCGTCGAAGGTCCCACGGCCTACGAGCAGAACGAAATCCGCGCCATCTTCCTTGATGGCAAGGTTGGCATGATCCAGGCCGGTTCGGGTGCTGCAACCCGCCTGCAGGAAACCAAGATCAACTGGGGCATTGCAACGCTGCCGCTCGGCCCCGAAGCCAAGGGTCCCGGCACGCTGCTCATCACCGACAGCCTTGCGATCTTCAAGGGAACCGGCGTGGAAGAAAAGGCGACCGAATTCGCCAAGTTCATCACTTCGCCCGGCCCGCAGGGCGAATACGAGTTGCAGGGCGGCGCTGGCCTCACCCCGCTGCGTCCGTCGGCCAAGGTTGATGAATTCGTCGCCAAGGACCCCTTCTGGAAGCCGCTGATCGACGGTATCGCCTATGGTGGTCCCGAGCCGCTCTTCACCGACTACAAGGGCTTCCAGGATACGATGATCGAGATGGTGCAGTCTGTCGTTACCGGCAAGGCGACCCCGGAGGATGCCGCGAAGAAGGCCTCCGCTGCGCTCGAGCAGTACAAATAATCCACAATTCGACGGTTGCGGGCGAAGGTCGCCCGCAACCTCATGAATTCGCCGCGAGAATGCCCGCCGCTGTGATGGAAGGGGCTTCTCATGTTTTTCAACGGTTCCGGTAAGACGCGGTTTTCCCCATGTCTCGGAACGTCTCTGAACGCAGCCTGATGTCGGCTGGTGACGGGAGAGGCAAGTTTTGGGTCAGCTTTATCTCAATAACGTCCGCAAGAACTATGGACATTTCGAAGTCATCAAGGGCGTTCAGCTCGACATCAGGGATGGCGAGTTCGTCGTTTTTGTCGGCCCTTCGGGATGCGGCAAATCCACATTGCTGCGCATGATCGCCGGCCTTGAGGATATTACCGCCGGCGACGTCGTCATTAACGGCGTGAAGGTCAATGAATTGCCGCCGGTCAAACGCGGCATCGCCATGGTCTTCCAGTCCTATGCGCTCTATCCGCATATGACGGTTTTCGAAAACATCGCTTTTCCGCTCCGCGTCGAAAAGATGGAAGAAAGCAAGATCAAGGAAAAGGTCGAGGGGGTTGCCAAGATCCTGCAACTCGACCAGCGCCTGCAGCAACGTCCCGGCATGTTGTCCGGCGGCCAGCGCCAGCGTGTCGCAATTGGCCGCGCCATCGTTCGTGAGCCGAAGATATTCCTGTTCGATGAGCCGCTGTCCAACCTCGATGCGGCACTCCGCGCCGACATGCGCATCGAGCTTACCAATCTTCACCGGACGCTGCAGGCGACGATGATCTATGTCACCCACGATCAGGTCGAGGCCATGACCATGGCTGACCGCATCGTGGTGCTGAATGCCGGCGAAATCGCCCAGGTCGGTGCTCCGCTCGAGCTTTACCACAAGCCGGCTAACCTGTTCGTGGCCGGCTTCATCGGCAACCCGAAAATGAATTTCCTGAAGGTCACCTGCAAAGCGGCCAGCGCCGAGGGCGTGACTGTGGAATATGAGGGCCAGACAATCACCGTGCCAGTGGAACCTCGCGCTGGCCTCGAAGGCAGGCAACTGACGCTTGGCATTCGCCCGGAACATACAGGCCTTGAAACGGCTGACCTCAATGTGAAGGTCGCGCCCAGCGTCATCGAGCGGCTGGGAGTGAACACGATCGCTTATGGGATTGCCCCGACGGGTGAGAACTATTGCGCGCTGCTTTCCGGTTCCGCGCCTGTCGTCGTTGATGAACCGATCATCACCGGCATCAAGGCATCGGATTGCCACCTGTTCGATGAAAGCGGCATTGCGCTCGAACGGCGCGTCGACCTTTCCGTCCTCAAGCTGATCCAATAAAGGGCAGGAACCGGGCCATGAAATCTGTTTTCCCGTGCCCGGCTGTTTCTGACGCGATGCATCTGCGGCGGTTTTCTGCCGTCGCCGCCAGACGAAAAAACAACGCCGGGCTTTCGGCCCGGCGTTCGCAACGTTCCCGCATGTCTGCTCTATCAGCGCATGGGATTGGGCATGTAACCGGTGAAACCGCTGATCTTCCAGCGTCCTTCGTGCAGCCGGCAATAATAGAGCGTCTGCCATTTCATGACGTCGAAGCTGCCATCGGCCTTACGAAGCCCGCCGTCGAACTTCTTGCGAACCAGCGCGGTTTCACCTTCCACTTCGATCTCTTCCAGCGTGGTGGTGGTGAAGATGGCGCCTCTTGGGTCTTCGGCAAATTGCTGGGTTTGAAAATCCTTCGCCTGTTTCAGCCATTCGTCGCGATAGGCGGTGAGCGACGGGAAGGACAGGCGCCAATTGTCCGGGTTAGTCTCACGATTGGCGTTGATGCCGAGAAAGCCGTCCTCGACGAAATCATCCGCGACCTGCGACCAGTCGGCGGCGAGGAAGGCATCGATGTCCCGCGTCACCAGCATTTCCCAGATCGAATGGCGGGCGGTGTCTGTTTCGGTAAAGGGGTTTTTGAATGGATCGCGCATGGTTGTGGTCCGTTGTTGAAATTATTTTCAGGATTTGGAGATTTCTCTGGCGCAGATTGTTGGCATATGCTCATCTCGCAATCAACAAAGAAAATCATTTTCAAATCAAGGATATTCGGCGTGTCGTCATCGGGACGGAAGATGGTCGATTCATGGGTATGCACGGTTGACGGGCGTCTTGGATTAGGATGCATCGGTAACGGGGCCAAGCCTTAAGTTTTGGCGGAACGGAGACCGGTGAACATGGATATTTTCGCAAGAATACAGGAAGACAGGGGGCAGTTCTCGCAATCGGAACGGCGGATCGCTGATATTCTGGTTTCGGACTTCGAATTCGCCGTCAATGCCTCGATCATCGAGCTTGCGGCCCGCGCCGAGGTTTCTCCGCCGACGGTGACACGTTTCTGCCGTCGTGTGGGTTGTCTGAGCTTTTCGGATTTCAAGGTCAGCCTCGCCAAGACGGCTTATGTGGGCATTCGTTATCTCACCTCGGAACCATCGAGCACCGGCCCGTCGGATGTTGCAGAAGAGGTGCTTGCCAAGGCGCAGGAAGCGCTTTTCCTGCTGCACAAGACGCTTGACCCCGCCCTTGCCGAAAAAGCGGCGATCAAGATCGCCAATGGCGGCATGATCTATGCCTTCGGTGCCGGCGGCAATTCATCGATGATCGCCTCGGAAATCCAGAACCGGCTGTTCCGCCTCGGTCTGCGTGTCTCCACCAGTGCCGATCACAGCATGCAACTGATGATGACGGCCGCCGCACGCAAGGAAGACGTGATCATCGGTTCGTCCTTTTCCGGTCGCAATATGGAGCTGGTGAAGTGTTTCAGGCTGGCGCGAGAAATGGGGGTGACCACCATAGCGCTGACCCAGAGTGACACGCCGCTTGCCGTGGCTGCGGATATCGTTGTGGCCGTCAATGTGCCCGAGGGAAACAACATCTTCCGTCCGACCTCATCGCGTTACGCCTATCTGGCGGCCGTCGATATTCTGGCGACACTTGCCGCTTATCACCACCGGCAAAGGTCGATGGTGACGTTGCGTCACATCAAGCAGCAGCTCGTGGAACATCGCGATTCGGATGACAAGCAATTGCTCGGTGACTGAGCAAGGACAATGAAAAAACAGGGCTGCATTGCCTGATATCCCGCACCGTAGCGGGTTGGAAAGCTTCAAGGGAGTGGTAGGAGATGAAGGACAGGAAAGACCAGCTTGCCGTCGTTACCGGCGCGGCAGGTGACATTGGTCGGGCGATTGCGGCAGCACTTTCTGAAAGTCATGCGAAGGTGGTGCTGGTCGATATCGATGCCGACGCCTTGTCCAATGCGCTTTCGCAGCTTTCCGGCCCCGGCTTCGTTGCGAAGACCTGTGATGTCACCGATCCACAGGATCTTGCGCGGCTGGCCGCCGAGCTTGCGGAACTGGGCGATGTCGCGACCCTCGTCAACAATGCGGGTGCTGCAAGGGCCGTCAGCCTGCATGACACGACCGCCGACATATGGCGCAGGGACAATGCCCTCAATCTGGAAGCGCCGTTTCTGTGCTTCAGGGCTTTTGAGGAAGCGCTGAAGCGGACACAAGGGTCGGTGGTCAATATCACCTCCGTCAACGGCATGGCGGTGTTCGGCCATCCGGCCTATAGCGCGGCCAAGGCCGGGCTGATCCATCTGACGAAGTTGATCGCTGTCGAATACGGAAAATTTGGCATCCGCTCCAACGCCGTGGCGCCCGGAACCGTGCGCACCCAGGCCTGGGAAGCTCGGGCGGCCAGCAATCCGCAGGTCTTTGAGGAGGCGAAGCACTGGTATCCGCTGCAGCGGATCGTGCGGCCAGAAGATGTGGCCAGCGCCGTCGCGTTTCTGGCCGGTCCGCAGGCACAGGCCATCAGCGGCGTGTGCTTGCCGGTCGATTGCGGGCTGACGGCGGGGCAGGCGCCGCTGGCCCGGACTTTTTCGCAATCCGAACACTACTGATCGAAGCCCTCTCAGGGGCTCAATACGCAATGAAGGGGAGCATCATGGCGCTCGCAAATTATCGTCTCGAAAATTCGTGGCATCCGCTTGCAGAGTCCGCATCCGGCGGCTTTACGTTCACGCTGGTCAATCTTTCCCGCGAACCGCTGAAGGATTTTCGCATCGTCTACACCTCGCTGACGCGGACGGTGGACAAGCCGGTTTGCGGCAATGCCGTTTATCTGCGCCGCAATGCCAATTTCCATGAGTTTGCGCCGCCAGCCGGTTTCGTGCTGGAAGCGG
Source organism: Agrobacterium sp. ST15.16.024 (assembly GCF_027956545.1). Taxonomy (NCBI): domain Bacteria; kingdom Pseudomonadati; phylum Pseudomonadota; class Alphaproteobacteria; order Hyphomicrobiales; family Rhizobiaceae; genus Agrobacterium; species Agrobacterium sp. ST15.16.024. The sequence goes on along the minus strand of NZ_JAQKGO010000004.1, from coordinate 57,145 downwards.
GGAAATCCTGGCGCTTTACCGTCGATGGCCTCCTGAGGCCTGCTCGGCATCGCACCGACGGGGCGAAATCGGCCTATATCAGCCTTGCTGATGGTACACATCGCGTCGTTGATGTCGGCGATTTGATGCTGGATGGGCGTCATAGCGAGCCGGCGCCAGTGCTGCTTCCGGAAGGCGAACTCGATCTGCCTTTTGCCATCCAGCCATGGCCCGCTGAAATCAATGCTGAACCGGGCGAGGGCTTTCCTGTCGCGCTTTTCCCGACGGAAGACGCAAGCACGGAAGAGGTTCTTGCGGTGGAAACCGTGCTTTCCCTGTTCCGCAGGCTTTTTACCGTCGGTCATGTGCCCTTCAGCCTTGCACCGGTTCATGAGGGAAAGCCGCTTCATTTCAAGCAGCATAGCGGGCTGGAAGCGGAAGGGTATCGCATCAGCTTCTCCGAAGATGCGGTCGTCGTGGAGTATTCGGCCGCTGCCGGTCTGCAATATGGCCTGACGGTTCTGGCGCAATTGCTGCGTGGCGCGCGTATCGATCCCAAATTCCGGTTCCCGGCGTCCGGTAGCATCAGCGATGCGCCGCGTTACAGCTGGCGCGGCTGCCATCTCGATGTCTCGCGGCAATTTTATCCGACCGGCGATGTCGTGCGGCTCATCGATATTCTCGCATGGCTGCGCATGAACCGTTTCCATTGGCACCTGACGGATGACGAGGCATGGCGTCTCGAAATCAAGGCCTATCCGCTGCTGACCACCGTGGGCGCGACCCGTGGTCCGGATGCACCGCTTCTGCCGCAGCTTGGCAACGGGGCTGAGCCGGTTTCGGGCTATTACACCCAGGACGACGTCCGCAGGGTCGTTGCCCACGCGGCCGCGTTGAATGTCGAAATCGTGCCGGAGGTTGATATTCCCGGCCACAGCACGGCAGCTCTTGTCGCCTATCCGGAACTGACGGATGGGCAGGAAGCGCCGGACAGCTATCGCTCGGTGCAGGGATATCCGAACAACGCGCTCAACCCGGCGATCGAGCCGACCTATGAGTTCCTCGGCAAGATATTCGATGAGATGGTGGAGCTGTTCCCGTCGCGGTTGATCCATATTGGCGGCGACGAGGTTGCGGATGGTTCATGGCTGGCCTCGCCGCTTGCGAAGGCGCTGATGGAAAAGGAGGGGCTGGATGGCACCTTCGGCATCCAGTCCTATTTCATGAAGCGCATTCAGGAGATGCTGCATGAGCGTGGCCGCCAGCTTGCCGGTTGGGACGAGGTTTCCCATGGCGGCGGTGTCGATCCGGCTGGAACATTGCTGATGGCATGGCAGAAGCCGGAAGTCGGTCTCGAGCTTGCACGTCAGGGCTACGACGTGGTGATGACGCCGGGTCAGGCCTATTATCTCGACATGGTGCAGGATGAAGCCTGGCAGGAGCCGGGCGCAAGCTGGGCCGGCACCGTTCCGCCTTCGCATACCTATGCCTATGAGGCCGTCGGTGAATTTCCGGAGGAATTGAAGGAGCGGATGAAGGGTGTTCAGGCCTGCATCTGGTCCGAACATTTTCTCAACCGCGCCTATTTCAACCATCTGGTTTTCCCGAGGCTACCGGCCATTGCCGAGGCGGCATGGACGCCGAAGGCGCAGAAGGACTGGCTGCGTTTCTCCGCCATCGTTCCCTTGAGCCCGGTTTATTAAGGGGGAAGGTGCAATGCGTATTGCCGTTGGTGGAATTCATACCGAATGCAGCACCTATTCGCCGGTGCTGATGGGTGAGCAGGATTTTCGCGTCTTTCGCGGCGCGGAATTGTTGGAGGCCGAGTATTTCAATTTCCTCGGTGAAGGCGGAGCGGAGATACTGCCGCTTCTGCATGCTCGTGCGGTGCCGGGTGGTCCGGTATCTCGCGGGGCCTATGAGGCGTTCAAAGCGGAATTCCTTGACCGCCTGAAGGCCTCGCTACCGCTGGACGGGCTTTATCTCGCCATGCATGGCGCGATGAATGTCGAAGGCATGGATGATGCGGAGGGTGACTGGATTTCCAGCGCCCGCGCCGTCGTCGGGCCGGATGTGATCATTTCTGCGAGCTACGACCTGCATGGCAATGTCAGCCAGACGATCATCGATCAGCTGGATATATTCGCCGGCTACCGAACGGCGCCACATATCGACGTGCGCGAGACGATGGTGCGGGCTTGGACGATGTTGCTCAAAGCTCTGAAAACGGGTGAAAAGCCCGGTGTGGCCTGGGCGAAAATTCCCGTTCTCCTGCCCGGTGAAAAGACGTCCACCGAAGATGAGCCAGCCAAAAGCCTCTATGCGGTTTTGCCGGGCTATGATGCCAGGCCCGGCATTTGGGATGCGAATTTCATGATCGGTTACGTCTGGGCCGATGAGCCACGGGCGACGGCCTGCGCGGTGGTGACGGGATCGGATCGAGAGGCTGCACAGGCCGTCGCGGCCGAAATCGCGCAATCTTACTGGGACGCCCGGCAGAATTTTCGTTTCGGTCCTGTTACCGAGCCGCTCGAGGCCATTCTGGATATTGCGGAAAAGACGGCTACCGGCCCGATCATTCTCGCTGACTCAGGCGACAATCCAACCGGTGGCGGGGTCGGCGATCGTGCCGATGTTCTGGCGGCGCTGATTGCGCGCAACTGGCAGGGCGCTCTCCTGGGCGGCATAACCGACCGACCGGCGGTCGAAGCCTGCTTTGCGGCAGGCGAGGGGGCGAGCCTTTCCCTGAAGATCGGCGGCAGTCTCGATCCGCAAAGCCCTTCGGTCACTGTTGAAGCCACGGTCCTGAAATTGGATGATTCCAGCGCCGCGGATCAGCGGCAGGCGGTGGTAGGTATCGGCGGTATCACCGTCATTCTAGCGGCGCGACGCAGGCCCTATCACATGATTTCGGATTTCGCGCGTTTCGGTTTTGATCCGAAGGCGGTGAAGCTGCTGGTCGTCAAGTCGGGTTATCTTTCGCCGGAGCTTGCGCCGATCGCCAATCCCAACCTGATGGCGCTGACGGAAGGCGTTATCAATCAGGATATCGAAAACCTTCCCAACCGTCGCCGGGAGGGGGATTTTTACCCATGGAAGCCGCATTTCGATTATATGCCCGAACCCATTCTTTCGGCCCGCTGGCGATGACAGCGGTCCGGTAGCTTTTATCCAGCGATCCGGCGGGGCCGGATCATCTCAGGCGAATATCCATGCCGTCGGCTCTTTCCATCGTCATCAACAATCCGTCGATCCGCATCGGGGCGCTCGCCATCCTGTTTTTCGGATTTTCGAATGCGGCGACCGCACCTTATCAGGCGGTCATCGGCATTCGCGAAATCGGGCTCAGCAACACCGTTTATTCCCTTCTGATGCTGTTTGCCGCCATCATCAATGTCAGCGCCAGCGTGCTGATGGGCATTGTCGCCGACAGGCTGGGCGAATATCGCAAACCCATGCTGTTCATCGCGCTGTTCGGTGTCAGCGGTTATATGCTGGTTTATCTGGCGGGGAATGCCACGGCCTTTGTGAGCGCGAAGCTCATTCTCCTGCCGATTTTCGGGGCGATGAACTCGCTGATCTTCGCGCATGTGCGCGCCGATGCCCGCAATCTTTCGACGGGCGACATGATTGCCGTGAACTCGATCATGCGGGCGACAATCTCGCTCTCATGGGTGCTGGTGCCGGGCATCGTCGGCATTTTTCTCATCAGTTCCGGCAATATGCTGACGGCCTTCCTGTTTTCCGGCCTCTGCGCACTTGTCTGTTTTCTGCTCGTCGCCTTCTGCCTGCCCCGGGCCGCCACGCCGGCGGTGGTGAATACGGAAGCGCGTTTCGGTCTGCGTGCCTCGCTTGCGGAAATCGGATCACGGCGGGTATTGCTGCGGATCATCGCCATCGCGCTCATCTGCTCGATGCTGCATCTCAATGATTCGATACGTTCGCTCATCATCACGGGCCAGGCGAAGGGCACGGTTGCCGATATCGGCATCGTGGCGGGCATCGTTGCTGCGCTGGAAATCGTCTTCATTCTCTTATGGGGGTGGATCGAAAAGAAGGTGCCGCAAACCCTGACCTTGGCGGCGGGAGCGGTGCTTTATGCGGCCTACCTCATTCTGCAGGGGCTTGCGACCGAACCCTGGCATATCTACGCGCAGACGTTCATCAGCGCGCTGGGGGCTGCTGCCATCATCAGCATCCCCATCACTTACCTGCAGGAGTTGATCGCGGACCGGCCGGGGCTTGGAAGCTCGCTAATCGCGGTCAATATCTTCCTCGGCGCAGGTCTTGGCGCTTTGATTTTTGCTCTGGGAACAATGGTCTCCAGCTATTCGGGCACCTCGATATTGGGGGCTATCGTGGGTCTTGGCGGGGTTTATATGCTCTACACGCTTGATGGGACGGGTCGCCGCAGGTAGAGCGTCGAACCCAAAAGTGTGGCGGTTTTCGAATGGTCCAGTGCGTAAACAGGGCACGTTCAAATGAAAGAGGTTAGGATGATTCTCGAGATTTGCGTGGACGATGTGGCCGGTCTGGAAGCGGCGGTTCGGGGCGGAGCCGATCGGATCGAGTTATGCGCTGCGCTCTCCGGCGGCGGTGTAACGCCGTCTGCTGGCTTCATGCAACGGGCGGCGTCCTGTGGATTGCCCGTCAGCGTGATGATCAGGCCGCGCGCGGGTGATTTCGTGTTCACGCGCGACGAAGCCGATGTGATGAAACGCGATATCGACGCGGCACGTGCGGCAGGCCTTTCCGGTCTGGTGCTTGGCGCATCGCTTGTCGATGGTTCGCTCGATCTCGCTCTGCTCGAGGAACTGCGCCGTCACGCCGATGGGCTGGATATGACACTGCATCGCGCCTTCGATGTCGTTCCCAATATGGATGAAGCGCTGGAGGCGGCCATTGCGCTCGGCTTCCCGAGAATTCTGACCTCCGGCGGCGCGCGCTCGGCGCTTGAAGGGATAGAGGCGCTGGCGCACCTCTCCGAGAGAGCAGCCGGTCGGATTGTCATCATGCCGGGTGCCGGCGTGCGTCCGCAGAGCGTGCAGGCATTGCTGGATCGCTTTCCGATTACGGAAATCCACGCATCCTGTTCTGCCGTCCCATTTTACGACCCGGAAAGCCGGGTGGCAAAGCTTGGTTTCACCGGCGATGGGCGCAAGGGCACGGATGAGGCGGCGGTTCGCGAATTAAAGGCGATGCTTACTGCTCATCATAAAGGCGGCGCAAAGCTCTAGCCGTACCAGCCGCCCCATCGAGATCAAGGTGGATTGTGTCCGGTCCCGGCAGGGCTAATGCCGCCGTGATGGCATCGGCCATGGATTGCGTGGAGATATCCTTTTCCTCAAGAACCTGCGCCAGCCCCAACCGCGCGAGCCGCTCGGCACGGGCGCTCTGTTCGGTTTCGCCACCGACTGCGAAGGGTATGAGGAGTGAGCGGCATTTGGCCTGAAGAATATCGCAGACGGTGTTGTAACCCGCCTGTGAAACCGAAAGCCGGGCGCCGGCGAGCAGACTCGCGAAATCCTTGCGGAAACGGAAGACAGAGACATTGTCCGGTGCCTCAGCCGAAATCGCGTCGAAATCCACCTGGGGCATGTTGGGGCCAGTGACGAGGCACCAGTTCCCGATGCCGTCCAGCAGCGGTGCGGCCTCAAGGGCGACCCGTAGAAGTGCTGCACCGACTGCGCCACCACCGGCGGACACCATTATATCGAATTTCTCCGCCGGTTGCGGCGGTGGAAGCGGGGCAACAAGGCCGGTATAGACGATGCGCTGGCTGATCTCGCCAGCAAGGGGGAAGGTGTCTCCCAGCCGGGCGAAATTCGGATCGCCATGCACCAGCACGGCATCGAAATGTTTTTTAACCAGTGACACGGTTTCTTCGTCCCGGCCCGGCTTGGTTTTTTCCTGCAGGATGTCGCGCAGCGATGTCATGACCAGCGGGCGCGGTTCGCTGTCCTCGATCTCGTCCAGCAGCGGCAGCAATTCGAACCGCACCTGCCTGCGGCCGAAGGGGAAAGCTTCGATGATGACGATATCGGGTTTTGCACCATGATAGGCGCCAATCAGCATATCGGTTCTGAGCTTCCTGAAGGCGTCGTCCACCGGCTTGCCGGAACTGTCGACAAGACCGGAAAAGCTGCCGTCGTTGACGGCGATCGGTGGTAGCTCGACATGGCGGATTCCCTCGCCCGGAAAGCCCGGAACCGGGGTGCCGCCTGTCACCAGAACGACATCGAAACCATCTGCCTGAAGCGCGTTGGCAATGCGGCTGGCGCGGGCGATATGGCCGATGCCCAGAAGATGCTGGACATAAAAAAAGACGGAAGGACGCTTTTCCGGTTCACTCATGGTGCTTTTTCCCACTCGGTCTCGAACAGGGCCTTCAGCTCGCTAATGCTGGTGCGGTGGTCGAAAGCGGTTCGCACACGGTTCTCGGCGGCGTTGCCCAGACGCTGGCGCAATTGCGGATCGGTGATCGCGCTGCGCAGAGCCTGCGCGAAGGCGGTCGGATTTTCCGGTTCCGTCAGCAGACCGTTTTCGCCAGAGACGAAAAATTCCGGAATGCCTGAAATATTGGTGGAAATGCAGGTCAGCGCCTGGCTGGCGGCTTCGACCAGCACATTGGGAAGGCCGTCACGGTCGCCATCGGTGGTAATGCGGCAGGCAAGTGCGAAGAGATCGGCTTCCCGGTAGTTTTCCAGCACCTGTTTCTGGTCCATGGCGCCGGTCCAGACGATCCTGTCGGCGACGCCAAGATCGTCGGCGAGTTTCCTCAGTGCCGTAAGTTCGTCGCCGCCACCGATATGGGTGAAACGCCAATGGATGTCCTGCGGCAGCGAGGCCAGCGCCTGCAGCAGAATATCGATGCCTTTTTTCTTGACTGCCCGACCGACGCTCAAAATCCGGACCGGATCATCTGCGTCCGATCCGTTTCTTGCTGGTCGCGATGTTTCGAAATGCGGGAAGCGGGTGAGATCGAGCCCGTGATAGCTGAGATGTACGTTCTGCTTCGCCCCCGAAAGGGTCTGCAAATGCTGAAAACCGCCGGCGGTGCAGGTCACGGCCCAGCGGGCGCTTTGCAGCTTGGCGGCAAGGTCGCGATCATTCGAGGTCCAGATATCCTTGGCATGGGCGGAAATCGTCCAGGGTGTGCCGGTGATCAGATGGGTATAGGCGGCGACCGAGGCGGGCGTGTGGATGAAATGGACATGCAGCCACTCGGCATCCGCAGGCCATTCATGCGCCAGCACGGCGGCTTGACCGAAACGGCGGAAGCGGTTGCGGCTGAGATCATGTGGCAGATCACTGAAGAAGCGGCGGAGCGCGCTGGTGAAGCCCGGCTTCTTGCGGCAGGCCCACAGCGCTTTCAGGACGCGCAGCGGCTCCTCGTGCAGATATTCCGGCAGGTAGGTGACGGGCGCGCGGATCTCGTCATGAACGGGGTGACGTTTCTTGTCTGTCGGCCGGCGCATGGACATGAGTTCAAGTTTCAGTCCCGCCTTTTCAAGTCCCAGAAGTTCCTGGGCGATGAAAGTCTCGGACAGGCGCGGATAGCCCTTGAGGAGCACCACGATTTTTTTTGTATCGGTCACGTTGCGCGTGTCTCTTTTTGAAGCGGTGGTTGTCGGGGAGCCGGTCACGCGGAGAGCGTGATTGGCGTCCGTTCGCCCTCGGGCGGTAGCCATTCGGCGATCCGTTTCGATATATTTTCCAGACCGTCGAGCTTCAGCTCCCGCGAATTGACGGAGGGTGGTGCACGGCCGGGCAGGGCTTTGAGAGCTTCCGCCATTTTTGCGGGGTTTTCGGCATCCTCCGGCAAAAGCATGTCGAAAAGGCCGAGTTCCGAGGCGCGGCTGGCGCGGATCAGCTGCTCTTCCCGCGGGACGGTGCGCGGCACGACGAGGGCGGGCTTGTCGAAGGACAAAATCTCGCAGACGGTGTTATAGCCGCCCATCGACACGACGGCCTGGGCGCCGGCAACGAGATCTTCCATGCGGTTGTCGAATTCGATGATCTCGATATGCGGAATATCGGCGACGCTGCTCATGAAGCGCTGACGCTGATCCGCCGGCATATAGGGGCCGAGAACCACCAGTGCCTTGTGGGTGAGTTCCGGATCATGGCGGTAGGCGTTGATGACATCGTCGATCAGTTCGCTACCATCGCCGCCGCCGCCGGTGGTGATGAGAAGGTAATCGCCTTCCGGCCGGTGCGCCACGGTTTCTGCCTGCGTTTTGGATCGCTGCAGGAAGCCGACGAAATCCATCTTGTCACGAACATTTTCGGGAACATCCAGTCCCGTCAGCGGGTCGTGGAAATCCGGCGGGCCATAAACCCAGACATGGTCATAAAACTGGCCGATCTTGGTCATGACATTGTTGCGCTTCCACTCGGCTTCGAGCAGTTGTGGCGCATCCATGACATCGCGCAGGCCGATGACGAGCTTGGTTCCCTGTCCCTTTAGATACGCAAGCGTTTCCTCCACTTCACCGCGCAGACCCATGGGTTCCTTGTCGACGATGAAGATGTCAGGCTTAAAGCTTTCGGCCGTATGATAAATGATGGAGCGGCGCATCTTCAGGGTTTCCTGAAGATCGATATGCCTGTCCATCGAAGTGTATTCGCCATTGCGCAGCTTGATGACGCTCGGGATTTTCACGAAATCGACGCGGGCGCGATAATCGAAAGCGCCGGCAATGGTGGCTCCCGAAATGATGAGGACGTTGAGGCCGCGATAATCTTCCACCAGCGCATGTGCGATCGTGCGACACCGCCGCAGATGTCCGAGGCCGAAAGAATCGTGGCTGTACATGAGAATACGCGCGTCGTTCAAACGGGAGGTCATGGGCCACACCTCTTGTTGCCTTTCACGATAAAGGCGATGGCGGAAAGGCAGTTCATCAAGGCGTGTTCCATTTTATCTGAAGGGATCCGCAGCATCACGTAGTCCGTCACCAAAGAAATTAAAGGCCAGAATGACGAGAACGACCGGGATCGTCGGTATGAGAAGCCACGGATATAGCGCAATGACGCTGACGCTGCGCGCTTCCGTGAGCAGAATTCCCCAACTTGTGATCGGCGGGCGCAGACCAAGGCCGAGGAAGCTCAGCGCGGTTTCGCCGAGGATCATGCCCGGTATCGTCAAGGTGGCCGAGGCGATGAGATGCGACATGAAGCCGGGAATAAGATGTCTGCCGATGATGCGCGGTGTGCCCGCACCCATCAATTGTGCAGCCAAAACATAGTCTTCCTCGCGAAGCGCCAGCAATTTCGAGCGCACGGCACGCGCCAGCCCTGTCCAGTCCAGCATGCCGAGAATGATGGTGATACCGAGATAGACAAGGATCGGGCTCCAGGTCACCGGCATGATTGCCGCAAGCGCCAGCCATAACGGAATGCTCGGAATGGATTGCAGGACCTCAATGATGCGCTGGACGATGAGATCAAAGGTGCCGCCGCGATAACCGGCGAGACCGCCGATCACAATGCCGAGAACGAAGCTCATGGCGACGCCGAGAAGGCCGATGGTGAGCGAGATGCGCGCGCCGTAGATGATGCGCGACAGCACGTCGCGTCCGAGGCGGTCGGTGCCGAGCAGGAACATTTCACCGCCTTCAGCGGGGCATACAAAGTGGGTTCTGCCTTCGAACATACCCCAGAAACGGTAGGTATCGCCCTTGCAGAAGAAACGCAACGGCTGAACATCCGTCGGCACGTCGCGATAGACACGCCGCAGATTGTCCATGTCGAGCGTCATTTCCCGGCCGTATACGAAAGGCCCGACAAACTTTCCGTTGTCGAACAAATGAATGGCCTGCGGCGGAGCGTAGATATGCTCGATATTACGGGTATGGAGATTGTAAGGCGCGAGGAACTCGCTGATCAGGATCGAAAGATAAAGCACCACCAGAAACGCGCCGGACCAGACGGCGATCTTGTGCTGGCGGAACTGCCACCACATGAGCTTAAGCTGCGATGCCTTGCTGAAGGCCGCCATACCAGACGTGTTCGGTTCGATCAGGGATGGATCGAAAGGCGCGGTCGATACGTAATGGGGCAGTGCTTCGCCTGCTTTCGGGATGGATGAAGTCATTTGACGTTACCACCTCCGAAGCGGATTCGCGGGTCGAGTATGGCAAGGGCGATATCCGACACCAGAACACCGATCACCGTCAGGAAAGCCAGGAACATCAGGAACGAACCGGCCAAATACATGTCCTGGCTCTGCAGTGCCCTGATGAGCATGGGACCGGTGGTTTCGAGCGACAGGACGACGGCGGTGATTTCCGCGCCTGATATGATGGCGGGCAGGATCGAGCCGATATCCGAGATGAAGAAATTCAGCGCCATGCGCAGCGGATATTTGGTCAGGACCTTGAAGGGGTGCAGGCCCTTGGCACGGGCGGTGACGACATATTGTTTCTGCAATTCGTCCAGAAGGTTGGCGCGCAGGCGGCGGATCATGCCGGCCGTGCCAGCCGTGCCGATGATAAGGACGGGTATCCAGATATGTTCGAGGATCGATCTGAACTTCGCCCAGCTCATCGCCTGGTTCAGATATTCGCGGTCCATCAGATGGCCGATGGAGATGCCGAACCAGATATTGGCGAAATACATCAGGATCAGCGCCAGCATGAAGTTGGGGATGGCGATGCCGAGCAGGCCAAGAAAGGTCAGGCCATAATCGCCCCAGCTGTATTTATGCGTGGCAGAGTAGATGCCGATTGGAAAGGCGATCAGCCAGGTGACGATGATGGTGAGGAACGACACCAGAACCGTGAGCCAGAGGCGGTCTCCGACGACATCGCTCACAGGTAGCTGATATTCGAAGGAATAACCGAAATCACCGACCAGCATGCCAGTCGCCCAGCGGAAGTAGCGGATCGGAGCAGGCTGGTCGAAACCGTAGCGGACGCGCAGCTCCTCGATTTCGGCAAGGTTGGCCGTCTCGCCCATGGCGCGCAATTCGGCGACATAGCTTTCGAAATAATCGCCCGGCGGCAGTTCGATGATGGTGAAGACCAGCATCGAGATCAAGATCAGCGTGGGGATCATCACGAGGATGCGCTTGAGAACATATCGCAGCATATCAGGCGTCCCCGTCGTACCAGAAGGCATCCGGCAGGTAGACGCCAAGATACGATGTGGGTTCATAACCAAAAAGCGCCTTTTCGGGCACGTTTCGCATGCGTTTGACATGGACGACAGGCTGAAGCGCGCCGTTGACGATGCCGATGGAAAACACCTGCTGTGTGTAGATGCCAAGCATTTCCAGCCAGATGGCCTCGCGCTCTTCCTCTGTGACGCTTCGACGCCATTTTTTCAGGAGGTCGAGCAGATGTGCCGCCTCCGGCAAATCGGGCTCCTTGCCCTCGCGGCCGCCGGACAGATAATGGATGCCCCAGACCGGCCATTGCAACTGGTCGTCACCGGTGGGCGCAAGGCCGGATGGCAACATGTCCGGGGTGGGCACACCATTGTCCATGCCCATCCATACCGACATCATCACCTCGCCGCCCATGGCGCGCTTGCGGAAGACGTCGCGCTGGGTGGGGCGGACGGAAACCGCAATGCCGATATGCCGCCAGTGATCCGTCACCAGTTCCATCACATCGGTTTCAAGCGTGCTCTCGCCTGTCGTCTCGACGATGATGTAGGCCGGGCGACCATCGGGCAGGAGCCTTATGCCGGCATTATCCCGCTTGTCGAGACCCACTTCATCGAGCAGCCTGTTGGCCGTCGCGCGATCGAAGGCGCTCCAGGCTTCGGCAAATTCCGGCCGGTAGAGCGGGCTTTCCGGCAGAACCGTGTCGGCGCTTTCCTTCGCCAGCCCGTAAAAACAGACCATGTTGATTTCATGCCGGTTGATCGCAAGGGACAGTGCACGGCGCACCCGCACGTCCTGAAAATAACCCCGCCATGCCGGGTCGGCGCAATTGAGGTTCGGCAGAAGCGCAACGCGTGATCCCTGCGAGCGCTTGTACAGGTTGACCTTCAAGGGGAAACGCTTTTCGGCATCCTTCAGGAAGGTGTAGTCGGCGAAATCGAGGCCGAAATATTGCAAGTCACTGTCGCCGGATGCCGTCTTGGCCGAGATGATATCGGAGGAGGTGACGTTCAGCAGGAAGCGATCGAGATAGGGCAGCTGCAGACCGTTTTCATCGACACGGTGATAATAGGGGTTGCGCTCGAATACGAACTGTTCGGCCGGCGGCGAGGTCGTGTTGCGCCATGCGTCCAGCGTCGGCAAAGCCGGGTTTTCCGGACGCACCTGCCGCGACATCTTGATATGCAGCCCGCTCCAGTCATCCGCCTTGTTCTTCTTGATGAGTTTGGCGAGATTTTCGGCAGTCTGATATTTGATGTGGAACTGTTTCATATAAGCGGCGGGCAGGAACAGTCTCGCCGGCGAGGCAGCCGCAAGTTTCGCCAGAAAATCCGGGTTCGGACCTTCCCAGGTATAACGAACGGTCAGCTGGTCGATGACTTCGATCAGGGGCGGATTGTTGTTGACCAGAAGTTCGATCGGTGGACCGCCCTTATGGATTTCCTTGTTGAGGGCGACATCCTCCCAGAAATAGCGGAAATCCTCCGAGGTAAAGTCGCTGCCATCGGACCATTTGTGGCCCTCGCGCAGCTTGAAGGTGAAGATGCGTTCTTCCTGAACGTCGTAGCTTTCCAGAATGTCCGGGTGCAGCTCGAATTTTTCGTCATAACCGACCAGCCGGGCATAGTTGCTTATCGGCATAAGCCTGATATCGCGCTGGCCGCCGATGAGCATGCGCACGGAGCCGCCATGTTTTCCCGGCTCGCGGCCGAGCGATTTCATATTCATGACGCGGGGGTTTTTCGGCAGACGTTCCGCAACGTCGGGCAACTCGTCCTTTTCCCGCTTTTCCTTGAAGTAATCAGGGTCGGTATAGGCGGCGCGCGCATACGCCGGCAGGAAGACGGAGGCCATGAGGGCGAGAGTGGTGCGGCGCGTGATCAAGGGCGAAGCTCCCGGATATCGACGTTGCCGTTTGCGAGAACAAAATGGCCGCCGCCCAGATCGGCGGAAATCATGTCGCCATCACCCTCGTCACGAAACTGTTTGCCCCAGTCGAATTTGCCCGTCGCGCTGATCTTGCCGATGGTGCGGAAATCAAGCGGACGGTCGAGGTCTGGAAAGGGCACGGCCGCCAGCAGCGATTTCGTGTAGGGATGCACGGGGGAGCGCATCATGATTTCCCGCGGCGCCAATTCAACGATGCGGCCTTCACACATCACGGCCACGCGGTCGGCCATATAATCCACCACCGCCAGATTGTGCGAGATGAAGAGGTAGGTGAGACCAAGGTCTTTCTGCAAATCCTTGAGCAGGTTGAGAATTTGCGCCTGAACCGAGACATCGAGCGCAGAAACGGGTTCGTCACAGATCAGCAGTTCTGGCCCAAGCGCCAAAGCTCTGGCAATGCCGATGCGCTGCCTTTGGCCGCCGGAGAAGCTGTGCGGATAACGGTTCAGCGCGCTTTCTCCAAGGCCGATGGCCTTGACGAGATTGCGGACTTTCTCGGCGCGGTATTTCGCATCACCCCGTCCGTGGATTTCCAGCGGCTCGCTCAGGATATTGCCGACCGTCATGCGTGGCGAGAGCGAGGAGATGGGGTCCTGAAAGACCATCTGTATTTTCGAGCGCAGTTCCTTGAGGTCTCCGTCTTTGGCGTTGAGAACGTCGATGTCGCCCTGCGGACGGTGGAAGGTAACGGAGCCTTCATCCGGGCGAACGGCGCGCATGAGGATCTTGCTGACGGTGGTTTTGCCGCTGCCGCTTTCGCCCACCAGCCCGAGGCATTCGCCACGGCGGATTTCAAAACTGACGCTGTTGACGGCCTTGGTGGCGTTGGCATCACCTTTGCGGAACCAGCTGGACTTGCGGGTCGTGAAGGTCTTGCTGATATTATCGACGGTCAGAAGCGGGCCGGGGGTCTTGTTCACCGCGGCGGTTTTTTTGCCGACAAGGCTTTCGTGATCAACATTGATCTCGCGTAGCGCCTTCAGCCTCTCGCCGGGCTTCATGTCGAAATGCGGCACGGCTGCCATCAGGCCCTTGAGATAGGGATGGCTTGGCGACTTGAAAATCTCGTCGACAGTCCCGGCTTCCATGATCTCGCCCTGATAGATCACGGCAACTTCATCGGCGATGTTTGCCACCACGCCGAGATCGTGGGTAATGAGCAGCATGCTCATATTCAGCCGGCTCTGCAGATCACGCAGCAGCTTGAGGATCTGCGCCTGGATGGTCACATCAAGAGCTGTCGTCGGCTCGTCGGCGATCAGCAGCGCCGGACGACAGATCAGCGCCATGGCAATCATGGCGCGCTGGCGCATGCCGCCGGATAATTCGAAGGGGTACATGTTCACGACCTTCTTGGGTTTGGAAAACCCCACGAGGTCGAGCGTTTCATACATTTTTTCCGCGCGTTCTGCCGGTGACAGGATGCTGTGGATGCGCAGCGCCTCATCGATCTGATTACCGACGGTGTGCAGCGGCGAAAAGGAGGTCATTGGCTCCTGAAAAATCAGCCCGATGCGATTTCCGCGTATCGAGCGGATTTCCCGGCCGTCTTTCGGCAACTGCAACAGATCGACGGGACCGGCTGCGGCATTCTCCGGATCTGTGAAGAGTACGCGACCGTTCACCCGTGCCGTCTTGGGATGGATGCCCATGATGGTCTGGCCGATGACGGATTTGCCCGAGCCGGATTCTCCCACAAGTGCCGTGACTTTTCCGGGAAGGATACGAAGGCTTGTGCCTCTCACGGCATCAATGGTGCCGCCCATAAGAGAAAACGAGACCCGCAGGTTTTCAATACGGAGCAAATCTGCGCCTGCGCTCATGCCAAAGGGTTCCTTGCCGTCTCTTTATCGTTGCCTTGTGACAATTTGCTCAGGAGGGCTTAAAGGCACGTTATCGCAGGGTTTGTTGTCTGTCTATGCTTCTGAAACATCGAATTGTGCAGCAAATTCAAAGCCGGCTTCTGAAACACGATGGCTTGCCTGACGGCTCTTGTTTGGCGATATGTTAACGAGCGTTTCTGGATGAGGATCTATGTCCGACAAGAAATATTATGACGCGCAGCTGGAGAAAGCCCGACAGTTGCAAAATGACGGCCAATATGCGGAAGCGCATGCGCTTCTCCTATCTCTGGTTGCGGCAAAAGACGGGCACCTGATGGGCGAGCGGACGGTGCTCGGCCTGCCGCGCCGGCTGCATGCGGCGCGGCTGCGTCTTGCCAAGGGGGAAGGCGATATGGTCGCCAGGATCGGTTACCAGTATACGCTGGTGCCGCCGCCTCATGTGCTGGCGAAATATGCACAGTTTTCACCGGAAGAGCGCCGCACGATCAATCTCAAAAGCAGGGAGGATGTGCCGCGGTTCATCCACCAGATATGGATCGGTCAAAAAGCCCCGCCGGTATCGGTGGGCGCCTGGGCAGCTCATGCCGCGAGGCACGGATATGGCTACCGTCTCTGGCGGGAGGCTGATCTTGAGCGGGAAGGCGTGTTTGCAGACGCCGTCTTCAAGACCATGCTGGATCAGGGAGATTATCCGGGCGCGGTGGACGTGGCCCGTTATATTGTGCTGGAACGATTTGGCGGCATCTATCTAGACTGCGACTGGTATCCGGCGCGGGACGATGTGAGCTTCGAGGCTTTCCTGCCTCTGGTGGGGCTGACGGCATTCGATGAAAAAACGCCGCGTGATACGGGGCAGGGCAGCATGTTGCTTGCCAATTCCTTTATCGCCGCTCCCGCAGGTCATCCGGTTTTTCGCAGGATGCTGGGGGCGTTTCCCGGTATCCTCCAGGAAATGCCGCGCGCACCGGCCTGGTGGTCGACGGGACCGCTGATTTTTACCGTCATCGCCCGGGAGGGAAGCATCAGCCTCGCACCGGCGTCGTTCGTTGCCGCGTCTCTTGCCGATCATACGCCGGTTGCGGTGGTCGAAGCGCTCCGGCAGAAGCTCAACGAGGCGAATGGGTTGCTGATCGCCTGGAAATCATGGTGAGATTTCGTCTACGAGGTCTCCGGAAGAGCGCCATCGAGCAGCGGGATGATTGGCGGTCGCCTCGAAAAGCCGCCTCAGAAAACGCCAGACATTGTCGTCATGCACGAGATGATGGGTGAGGATGCCGGTGGTGCCGCCGTCTTCGGCGGTCCTCAGGATGCGGGCAGCGGTTTCGGCGAAAAGGATATCGTCGTCGCGGCCGCCTCGGCTGCCGTGCCAGTCGATAACGTCAACATGGGTGTTCAGACGGGGCGGCAGGGTGTTTTTCTCCGGGCCGAAAACGGACAGGGCGCGATATCCGAGACCCGTCAATCCATCGACGATAATGCCATCCACGCGGTTCCATGGCGGCACGAGCATGGGCACGAAACGTGTGCCATGCAGGTCGTGGAGTTTATCCAGTCCGGATTGCAACTCGTCGAGAACGAGGGAAAGCTCCCGGTGAGCGCCAAGTTCCTGTTTCTTCTCGCCGTTCCCGGCATAATTTGTGTGCGACCAGCCATGCACGGCCACATGGGCAATATCGGACGCATCCAGATACTGCGCGAGCCTATCCGTCGTCATTTCGGGAATGACCGCGAGGGTGACCGGCACGGAAAAGCCGCGGCAAAGCTCAAGCAGCGTATCGAGCGCGGATGTCGGCTCCACGGCATCGTCGTCCCGAAGCCAGAGATCGGCGGTCATGCCGCGCCGGCTGCATTCATCCAGCGCTGCAATCAGTTTTTCCACACTCATGATCTTCGCGCCTTTGCTTGCAGCAGGATATGGTTCAGCTCTGTCGCGGCGTTTTCCAGGGATCGTTCATTGACGACGAACTGGCGGGCCGCTTTTGCCAGTTCTTCGCGCTGCCTGTCATTGCCGAGCAGGGTCTTGATCGCGTCGGCGTAGGCGGCTGTATCATTTTCCGGTGTCAGTAATCCTGTGGTGCCGGATTTTACCACTTCGGGAACGCCAGCCACTTTTTCGGCTACCACCGGCAAGCCGGCGGCCTGTGCCTCAAGATAGGCAAGACCATAGGCTTCGCCATGGCCGGGCCAGACATAGAGGCATGCTTTTGAAAGAAGTGCGGCGATCTCGGTTGCGGTTTTTTCGCCGTGCCAGACAAGACGATTGTCGGGAAATGTGCTGAACATAGCCTCCACAGTGCCGCGTTCCGGCCCGTCGCCGATGATATCCAGTGTCCAGTCGAGATCCTGCGGCAACAACGCGAGGGCTTCGGAAAGCGCGCGATAACTGTTCAGCTTGTCGCCCGCCCGCATCATTGCGACGGTGATGAGCCTCCCCGGCTTCGGGTTTGGGGCATTCGCAACAAACTTTTCGGTATCAATAAAGGGTGGCAACATTGCAGAGTGCAGGATTGGAGACGCGCGCAAAAGCCCTTCGCGATCCCGTGCGGTGAAGCAGATATTGACCGCGGCCGCGTTCAATGCGGCCAGCAATTCATCCTGTATCGCCTGCCAGCCCATGGCATTGCGCTTTGGCGAATAGGAGGCCTCGGCGGTGACGTAGGCAATATCGAACCGTCTGGCGAGTTCCGGCCCGAGCAAATCCGGGGCCTTGTAGTAAGGGTGGTAACAGAACCAGAGGTCTGGCGCGCCTTCCAGTTTCCAGCGCTTGGTAATCGCCTCGATTTCACGCTCGGCCGTATCGGCAAGCGAGGTTCGTGCCGGGTCATCCGCCTGTTTAAGAAAGCTGCGCAGTTCTGAAGCAACGAACACCGCGCGGCCACCCATCGTCATCGCCTGCATCAGCAGGCGGGCCATCAACCGGTCTCCGGAGGGAACGGGATGGTTGGGCGATTTGAGCGGCGAATAAAAAGCGATCTTCATGCCGATGGTTGTGCGTTGGCGGCGGTTCCTGCGTCAACCGGAATTTGAAAGGGCCGAGCCTTGACAGCCCGGCCATTCTTGCCCAACTGAAAGGCATCTTTTGCACATGCGCGGAGCGTGACACGCTTTGACTTCTTCTGACATTTCCCAGAACCTGCTTTCCAGCATCGAAAATAAAACCGCCAAGGCGGGTGTGATCGGCCTTGGCTATGTCGGCCTGCCGCTCGCCATGACGGTCGCCAAGGCCGGGTTCAAGGTCGTCGGTTTCGATATCGACCCCGGTAAAATTACCGCGATCGATGCGGGCCGCAGCTATATCGAGGCGGTATCCGATGAGGTGCTGACAAGTGTCAGGCAGGACGACGGCTTCGTCGCGACGGCCGATTTTGCCCGACTGGCCGAATGTGATGTGATCGCCATCTGTGTGCCGACGCCGCTGACAAAATATCGCGAGCCGGACCTTTCCTATGTCGAAAAGACCTGCTGGGATATTGCCGCGCATCTGCGCAAAGGACAGCTCGTGGTTCTGGAATCGACCACCTATCCCGGCACGACCGATGGGGTGGTGAAGACCATTCTGGAGAGCCGCGGGCTGGTTTCCGGCGTTGATTTCTTCATCGGCTTTTCGCCCGAGCGGGAAGATCCCGGCAATCGTGATTTCGAGACTTCGACCATTCCGAAGGTCGTTGCCGGCGATGGCGAAGCGGCTGGAAAACTGATGGCCGCGTTTTATGGATCGGTTGTCAAAAAGATCGTGCCCGTTTCGACAAACGCCACGGCCGAGGCGGTGAAAATCACCGAAAACGTCTTCCGTGCCGTCAATATCGCGCTCGTCAATGAACTCAAGGTCGTCTACGAGGCCATGGGCATCGACATATGGGAAGTGATCGACGCGGCAAAAACCAAGCCTTTTGGTTTCATGCCGTTTTATCCCGGTCCGGGCCTTGGCGGCCACTGCATACCGATTGATCCGTTCTACCTCACCTGGAAATCACGCGAATATGAATTGCCGACCCGGTTCATCGAGCTTGCCGGGGAAATCAACACCGGCATGCCCCGTCACGTCATCGGGCGGGTTGCTGAAGCGCTCGATATCCATTCCGGCAAGGCGCTCAGCCGTTCGAAGGTTCTTGTCGTCGGCCTCGCCTACAAGAAGAACGTGCCCGACATTCGCGAAAGCCCCTCGCTGAAGCTCATCGAACTTATCCAGGAGCGCGGTGGTGAAGCAGCCTATTATGATCCGCATGTGGCGGAAATCCCGAAAACCAGGGAATATAGCCACCTGATGGGCATGAAATCGGTGCCATGGGACAAGCAGACGATCGGCGCTTTCGATGCCGTTCTCGTGGCGACCGACCATGACAATGTTGATTATGCCGCGCTCAGTGAATGGGCGCCGCTGATCATCGACACGCGAAATGTCTTTGCGCGGCGAGATATTGCTGCAAAGCACATCATCAAGGCCTGATACGGACGGACCATGAGCAGACTGGACAGTTTTATTCGTCGGTTGACCGCGCAGCGGGATATTCTCAACCACCTCGCGGCCGATCTCGATCTGCCTGATGAGGGTGCACTGATGGAAATCGGACTCGGAAACGGACGCACTTTCAATCACCTGCGCGAACTGTTTCCCAGCCGTCGCATCATCGCCTTCGATAGAGCCATGGGTGCGCATGCCTCGTCGGTTCCGGCCCCGGAGGATCTTGTTATTGGTGAAATCTCGGAGACCGCGCCTGCCTTCATCGGTGCAGATGCGGCGATGGTTCATGCCGATATCGGCACGGGCTATCCGGAAAAGGACGCGGTTACATTGACGTGGTTGCCGGATCTTGCCGCGGGCGTTCTGGCGAAAGGCGGCATCGCCGTCAGCGGTTTGCCGCTGGAGCATCCCCTGCTCAATCCGCTGCCGGTGCCGGAAAGCGTGCCAAGGGACCGCTATTTTCTCTATCGCAAGATTTGAACCTGCGCAGGTAAACAGCAAGCGCCCGGGCCTTGTCCTAGAGATAACGTTCGCTCTCTTCCTTCGAGAGCAGGAAAACTTTCATCTGTGAGTTCCGTCCGCGGATGGTGATCTGTTCGCTGCGCAGGTCGGCGATATCCTGCCCTGCCTGCGTTAGCGCCGGTTCGGAAACAACGATGGCTGCGCCGAATTCCTTGGCCTTGGATTCGAGCCGGCTTGCGACATTGACGGTATCGCCGATAGCCGTCAGGGTTTTTGCGGCGCCATATCCCATGACACCGACGATGCTTGGGCCGGCGTGAATGCCGACCACAACTTCGAGACGGACGGCGAATTGTTTCTCCAGCCCCTCGTTCAAGATTGCGATATCGCGCAATATGGTGGCGGCCGCCTTCATCGCATTGCGGCAGGCATGTTCCTCGTCCTCTCCAAGTCCAAAAAGAGCCATGGCTCCATCGCCGATGAACTTGTCGAGATGGCCGCCCGCGTGCTCGACGGCCTGGCCAACGATGGTGAAATAACGGTTCAGGAGGAAGACAACATCATAGGGCAGCTTCGCCTCGGACAGCGTGGTGAAGTTACGCAGATCGCAAAAGAGGATGGCGATTTCCTCTTCCCGGCCGGGGCGGGCCAGCTGCGCATCGACCGGCAGGTCGCTCTGCTGGGGCGGCGAAACGAGAAGCGCGATACCAAGATCGCTCGTGGGGCGCAGCTGACAGCCGAGCCTCACATCCGAATCGGCATGGATGCGTCGCAATGTGGTTTGCTCTATGTCTCCGGGCGGCGGAAGCGGGCCTTTGCTGTTCAGAATCTTGACCCGACAGGTTGAGCAGCGCCCTTTGCCACCGCAGACCGAATAATGCGGTATGCCCGCAAGCCGGCTGGCCTCCAGAATGCTCAGCCCGGCCGGCACACGCGCCTGTGCGCCATGTTCGTAGCGGATTTCGATGGCCGTCAACCGTTGCCGCCAGCTGCGCACGCCGCGCAGGACGAAAACCAGCATTACCGCGCCGATAAACGACGTTTCCGCCGTCCCGGTGATGAACCGGATCTGCGTCTCCATTTCCCGTTGCAGCGGTAACTCGTCTTTTTGAATGGTATTGTCGACGAGCCCCGGAGGAAGCGCATATTTTTCGTCGATCTCCGCCAGCCATCGGCCGGCATCGCTGAACCCCAACAGCGCAAGAAGCGGCAGCATCACCGCCACCGTCATGAACAGCCCGGCTATGCGCGGGTACCAGTCGCGGTAACGTAGCCAGAAATACAGGCCGATGCATCCGTGGACCCAGATGACGATCAAGGCGAGGCTTTGCCACGCGCCCTGTATCGGGTTGTTGATCCATAGCCTGCGGATGACCGAGTAGTAGCCGACATCGATGCCATAAATCATATGTGACACGCGGATATTGACGGCGTGGCCGATGATCAGAAACGGGATCGACAGGCCGAAAATGACCTGAAGCGCTTCGCGCAACGGCATGCGCAATGTTCTGCGCAGATAAAGCGAGCGCAGAACAAGGCAGACATGCACCAGAACCGAGCCATAAAAAAGCAGGCTGCTGATGGGGTTGAGCCAGATCAGGCTGAACCATTTTCGCGCCCGTTCGGCGGTGTCTATGGAGATGAGTGCAAGGGAGTGATTGAAAAGATGGGAAAATACAAAAGCAAATATGATGAGACCGGATAAAATCCGGGCCCGTCTCAAATTGGTCTCCGAAAAGAAACGGATCATGCAAATCCCATCATGTGGTCGCTCAGTGCAGAATCATCATTTAATAAGCCGTGACGTCCTTAGTGCAGGGAATCTCGTGGCAATATCGTGGAGCAAAAGGCTGGCAACGGTCAATTGTGCGTGTTCGAATGTCGCCGGCGCATCTTCTGTTTAAAAAGGAGCCGTTCGGTATGCTCTCGCCTTTTGTTTTACGCATCGTCCGGACATAAAACCGCTGCGCATTTTATTGGAAATTTTCTGGACGCACGATCGCAATCGCGACTTGGGGACGCTGCCAGGCACCCCTAACCTTCGCTGTGACCAGGAGGTTGCAGTGACCGCGATCAGAGTTCTATTATCTGGCCGTCCATGGCAGCGAATGCGCCACCGAACTGGGCTTTCGCCTGTTTTTCGATACTGTCCAGCTCCTCGTCGCTGCGACTTGGGGCATGGTGTATGAAACCGACATTTTTTGCATCGGCCAGTTTGGCAAGGCGGATCGCCTGTTGCCAGGACGAATGGCCATAACCGCGATAAAGGCCCATTTCGTCGTCGGTGAACATGGCGTCGTAGAGGAAAAGATCGACATCCCTGATCAGATCGAGCACGGTTTCGTCGATGCTGCCCGGCTCATGCTCCGTATCGGTGATGATGGCGAGGGATTTTCCTTCCCAGTCCAGCCTGTAGCCGATGGCATTACCGGGATGATTGAGCATTCCGGTTCTGATTGAAAGGCCGGGGCGCGGGTTGAGCGTGTCGCCGGGCATGAAGTCCCGCGTCACCATTTTTGCGCAGCAAACCTCCAGCGGCACGGGGAACCAGGGTGGGCTCATGAAATCCTTGAGCATTTCCCGCGTTGTCATGATGCCGGCCAGGTGACCGGACCAAATAGCGACGTCGTTGCAGCTGTTGTAAAACGGCTTGAAGTAGGGGAAGCCGACGATGTGATCGTAATGACAGTGCGAGAAGAACAGATCGACGTTGGTAATGCCTTCCGCCCGCAACGCCAGACCGGCGGGATGTAGCCCAGACCCTGCATCGAACAAAAGGACATGATCTCCGCATCTTACCTCGATGCAGATGGTATTGCCGCCATATTTTCGGAAGTTTTCACCTGAAACAGGAAGCGTTCCCCGCGCGCCCCAGATCTTTACCCGAAAATTTCTATTACTTTCCCGACTTGCTGTGTCGGAATCGAACGCCATGACACACCCCAATAACAACGGAATCTTACACGCTTCCCCCATGAAGCCCGTTGTCTCTACAGATTTTTATATCCGCCTTTTCTGGCGGATGCCTTTACCTCTTATTCAGTCAGCATTTCATTTATATTGCAATGGTGCGACATTTATTTTTCTAATATCGCCCGTCGGGGTAGCAAGGAATTGCCACTCATGTTCTGGCGCTTGCGCGCGCCTTGCTCAGTTCCGTCGTTGTCTGGGTGAGGCGTTCGGCAAGAACGCGCATGACTTTTATGGTGATATCCGGGAAATCGGACATGAGCTTGAAGAACTGCTCCTTGCCGATCCGCAGGGCTTCGACATTGGTGGAGGCGCGCACGGTTGCGGTTCTGACGCTGTCACAGAGGATGGCGATTTCGCCGACGATGGCGTTGCCGGTCATTTCCGCCACTTTCAATGTGCCTGATGGGGAATCGACCAGAACATCCACCTTGCCGGTCAGAACCACATAGGCCGCATCGCCGACATCCCCCTGCCGGAACAGCACGTCACCCGTATGATAGGACACCCGATCCGATGCAAAAGCGAGTAGTTTGAGCTTCGACGGTTCCATTTCCGAAAAAAACGGGACGCGTTTCAGCATTTGAATTTCGTCTTTGAAGAGCATTGCCTTACCCTATTCTTGTTCCACCTCGGCCACGTTCTTGGACTTATGTTGCGACCATGTCCTTGAATGTACCGTTTTCCTGCGCCAGAGTCTCGTAACTTCCGTCGGCGGTGATTAGTCCCTGGTGGACGAATATGACCCGGCCGAACATGCGTGAGAGCGTTGCATTCGACAGAACCCATATGATTGACGGGTTATTGTTGTTCTGTTTCAGGAGTGTGATGACCCGCTCGACAATTTCCTCCTGTTGTCGGGGATCGAGGCCGGGAAGGGGGCGATTAAAGACGTAATAGTCGGATTTGCGGATCAGCGCGCGGGCAAGATTGAGCTTCTGGCGCTGCAGCGGACCAAGCCGCTTGCCGCCGGCACCGAGGTTGAAATCGAGGCCGACCGCCAGAACACGCTCGTAGACGCCCTGCTTGCGCATGACATCGGCGACGATGTGGGTGATACGCCGCGAGGCATCGGTATAACGATGGCTGACCTTGCCGAAGAGAATATTGTCCAGCAGGCTGGTGGCGCTCATATATTTCGTCGGATCGTAGATTTCGATGACGTTTTTCAGGCTGTCGGGCAGGTTTTCATGGAACATGTGCCGGACTTCGACGATCCTGTTCATGATTTCCGGCGACAACAGGCCGAAACGCTGCCGGGGCTCGATATAAAAGAAGCTCAGCCGCAGCATAGCGCGTTTTTCGCTCTCATTGGCATCATCGAAACCACGGCCCTGCAAGCGCTGCAACATCTGCTGATAGACCGGAATGTCATCGGGCGTCATGAATGTCAGCTGCTGGAAGAAGGGGTGGTCTCCCGGCAGATCGGCGAAGATTTCGACGATGTTTTCGGCGATTGTATAACCCATTTCAAACAGGGTTTTAACAAGACCGGTTTCGCGCATCAACGAGCGGAAATAATCGCTTTCGATGATGGTCCTGATCGTCTGGGAGGAGTCCCGCATGGTGCCGAACAGCAGGTTTTCGCCGACCGTCGCTTCGCTGTTGTAGCTCTCAAGCTCGAAAGGCGCGATGAGGCCGCTCAGATTCTCCTTTTCCAGTTCGGCGCGCAGCACGTGCCGCAGTTCCACGATGCGGGCGGCAAGATGGAGGTCGGTCAGGGGGTCGATCGACGAGCGCAGTGCAAATTCGAGGATATCCTGCGACAACTCCACGCTGTCGAGCACGGCCAGGATTGCCCGAATGAGATTTTCCGGTTTGCCGTCACCGGACGGGCTGGAAGCGTAGTCGATCCATTCGCTGTTTATGTCGATCAGCGGATTGCCAGCCATCTTGGCTTCGCGGATTTCCCACTTGCGGTGTTCCAGAGCCGCACCCTCATAGTTCTTGTCTGCGAGCGGGGCGTGTTTCAGGCCGTAGAGCAGATTGTCCATCAGGCTGGCATGGAAAAAATAACTGTCCGAGGAGACATAGGAGATGCGCCGTCCCGTCAGTGATTCCGGCAGTTCCAGTATGTCGACATCATTGATGCTGATCTTGCCGGAGGCGGGCCAGAGTGTACGGCCGATCGCATCCGCAAGCGCTTCGCCTCCCGCACCGCCGACGATGGCGATGACTTCACCCGGCTCGATCTTCAGCGATGCCTGCTCCAGAAGCCGGCTGCCGCTGTCGTCTTCCAGTGTCAGATTGGTGATGACGATCGGTGCGGTGATGGCTGCGACGGTTCCCGGCGACAGTTTCTGCACGTTCTCTTCGATCATGTTCGGGGCATTGAACTGTTCGAAGACCTGCTCGTATTTCACCTGCACATCCTGACGTGCCTGATCCCAGTCGATCAGTTCCTTCAGCGGTCCGGGCAATTCCTTGTAGGCGTTGATGACGGCGACCAGCTGGCCAACATCGAGGCTGCCCTTGAGGGTGAGATAACCGCCAAGCGCATAAAAGAAGAAGGGCGTAAGCTGCGCGAGGAAGTTATTGATGAATTTGACCAGAAACTTCCACTGGTAGAGATCGTAGCGGATCTTGAAGATGTCGCCGAGCCGGTGGGAGGCGTCGGCGCGCTCGAAATTGGACGTATCATAGGCGTGGATGGTGCCGATGCCGTCGACCATCTCGCCGATGCGCCCGGCAAGCTGGCGGGCGCTCAACTGCCGTTGGCGACCGAGTTCAATGAGGCGGCGGCGCATCTTGGGGATGATGCCGACCTGAATGGCGGCCATGAAGGCAGCGATCAGACCCAGCCAGAAATTCTGCACGAGGATGAAGAAGAGAGCAGAGAGCGCCTGACCGCCGAGAAGCGCTGGCTGCACGAAGGCGTCGCCGGTAAAACCGCCTAGCGGCTCGACCTCGTCCTTCACCATGCTGGAGATTTCAGCGCCTTTGACCCGCTTGAAATGGCTGGGTGGGAAGCGCAGGATCCTGTCGATCAGCTCAAAGCGGACGCGCCGGAGAAGCCGTTCGCCAAGGCGGCCCTTGAAGGTATTGATGTAATATTTGAAAAGCCCGTTGATGACGACAAGCGCAAGGAATGTCAGGCTGAGCGCCATCAGCATCGACATTCGGTTGAGTTCGAGCCCGGGGAACAAGGTCACGGTGCCCCAATAAGGGATATCGACCGTGAGATGCATGAAAAGCTGTGTTGCGTTCGCCCCTTCGAAACCATCCCCCTGAATGGGGCCGTTGACGATCTGCTTGGGCAGATCGAAGGCGAGGAAGTAGGGGATCATGGACAGGGCCACGATCAGCAGAATGAAAAGCTGCTGCCGCCTCGTGTGCGACCAGATATAACGCGTAAGGCTTTGTTCCATATAAAACTTCTATGACCTGTCGGGGCAAGCCCGGGGTGTTGGTTTGCGCGGTGTCTAGACGATCCGGTGGGCGGGTGGCGCAAGCTCCTCCTGCAAATAGGTACGTGACTCGCTATTTATCAGTATATTCAAGCGGTTTCGAGCAAAATAGCATCCGCATCGAGGCTTACCCGCCACACTGAAAGATTGTTTTTGCAACCCGTGTGTCGCAATCCATATAAATGCGACAGTATTTTTAGAATTCTCTAATGTTATTGTTTTTAGTGTAGAACAGGCGTTAAGACACTTGGGTATAGTGATCCCGTGGTGGTTGAGCCAGACGCTGGCGCAATAGTGGCAAGGTCGATGGCGATAGATATTTCAGAGCGTGCAGGCGGCGAACCTCCCCTTGAGTCACGGCAGCGTTTCGACATTGCAGCGGATGGAATGATCGCGCATCCCGTTTCTTTTGAAGGGCTTGCCGGTATTTTTCATCCGGCGCGCAAAGATGTGCAGCGGGATCATGCGGTTCTTTTCGTCAGCCCGTGGGGCATGGAAGAGCTGTGCAGCCGCAAGTTTCAACGCGTTCTGGCCGAGCGGCTGGCCGCTTCCGGCGTCGCCAGCCTGCGATTTGACTATCTTGGCTCAGGCGACGCGCTCGATCCGGACGATGTGGGTCGGGCGGCGGACTGGCTTTCCGACACGCGCGCGGCGTTTGAGTATCTGAAGCGCCTTTCCGGCTGTTCCGGGGTTGTCGTTGTCGCGCAAGGGCTTGGTTGCGCGATTGCAGCTCAGGCACTTGCCGGCACTGCACCCGCCGGTTCCATGGCTCTTCTGGCGCCGGTCGTCTCCGGTCGCGCCTATCTGCGTGAACTGGCGATGTGGTCCTCCATGATTGACGATGGTCTTGGTCTGTTGCCCGCGCAACGCTCGGTACAGCCCGGGGCGATCGCCGGAATGACCATGCCTGTTGGTGTTGCGGATACGATCAAGAAGATCAATCTCTCCGGTCTTGAAACTGTTCCGGCCCGCAATGTCCTTGTGCTTGCGAGAGCCGGTCGTGTGACTGACAGTGATCTCGCCAGACATCTCGCGGCGCTTGGCGGTGAGGTGAAAGAGGCGGCTTTTTCGGGTTATGACGATCTCGTTTCCAGCCCGACGCTTTCGAAAATATCCGGCGATGTCGTGAACCGACTGGTGGATTGGGTCTTGTCACAGACCCATGCCGGGAACCCGGTCACACTCCCTGAAGATTTCACCATCAACGCGCCACAGCGCGGCAATGGCTTTTTCGAACAGCCGGTGCAATTTGGTGAGGGCGGACGGCTTTTCGGCATCTTTTGCGAGCCGGATCATCGGCAACCGGTTTCTTCTGTCCTTCTGCTTGGCGCGGCCTATGACCGGCATGCGGGCTGGGGCAGGCTTTCCGTGCAGACCGCCCGTGCCCTTGCGCGTGCCGGTGTCGCTTCGCTGCGCTTCGATGCGGCCAATATTGCCGACAGCCCGCCGGTCAAAAACGTGCCGGATCAGGTTCTTTACGATGTCTCGCAGAATGATGATGTCTCTGCCGCTCTCGATTTTCTCGAGCGGCGCGGCAAAGGTCCCTTCATCGCGGCCGGCCGGTGCAGCGGCGCCTATCTCGCTTTCAATGGCGCGCTTGCGGATGGTCGGATCAGCGCAGTCGCAGCGGTCAACCCGGTCGTCTTCCACTGGCAGAAAGGCCGCTCGGTCGATGAAGCCTTGCACAAGCGGCCGCGTTCGTTTGGGGAGTACAGCCAGCGTTTTCGCCAGGGGGCAACGTTCAAGCGTCTCTTCAGCGGCGATGTGGATGTCATCAGTGCCGGGCTGAATATCGTCAAGGCAACGATGAAGAAGCTTTCGACAAAAACGGCAAGGCTGTTCCGCCGGGGCAGCGAAGAAGGGCGCGCCGTTTACGGTGCTTTCGATTCACTCAAGGCAAAGGGCACCGCTGTCAGCCTGCTCTATAGCGTCAATGACGACGGGCTTGAGCATTTCCGCTATTATTTCGATGCCGATGGTCGCGGGCTTTCGGCCTATCAGAATGTGTCGCTGACAATTATTGCCGATGCCGACCACAATCTTTCGACACCGGAAGCGAAAACGATCTTCATCGATGCGGTGACGCGATTGGCTCTAAAAGGAGAAACGCCGGCCGGAGCCCAGTGATACCACTTCTCCGGACGGTGGCGTTTCGATTGTCCCGGCCTCCGGCACAAGATTGATTGTCTTGCTCTCGCCGGGGGCGAGATGGAACCAGTTTTCCGAGGCACGATAGCCTTCCGCCGACACATGGACGGATTGCGCCAGCCGGTCGGTACCGATTTCGAGCGACCAGTTGCCGTTGGTTTCGCTGATACCCGAAGACAGATTGGCGGCATGTAGTGCCTTTTTCCGGCCGAGCGGAAAATGGAAGGCGTCGGCGATAACAAGCCCGGTTGCGACATCACGAAGCCGGGCGACCGTGACATCATGGGATGGCGGGCCGAAACGATAGGCATAGGTCGTATCGAAAAAGGCGCCGAACAAATCGGTTGCGGCAATTATCTGGTTCTGCCGCGGCGAGAGCGTCAGCGGGCGTTTGGCGTGCACGACTGGCTGCGCGCCGTCGCGCAGGCATGTGAGTTCCAGCATGGCGTCAAAGCTCTCGCTGGTTTCATTGATGAGATGGATGTCCAGCCCGTTGGTGCCTTCATCGGAAAGGCTGAGCTGGATAGGGCGGAACGCGCGCTTTAATGCGTGCCAGACGGATTTGGGCCGGCCGGTGGCGTCGATGATGCCCCAGCCAGCGCCGGGAACGAGATCCTGCAGGGTCCAGACCAGCGCGCCCCGACAAGAGGAACCGCTGCGCCGCCATTCGGCGAAGGTCGCTTCCATAACTTCGGCTGTTGCTGCGCGGGACATGTCGAGATAAAGCCCGCCATCCTCGCGTCGCAGAACGTCCGGCTCAACGTCGTAAAGCAGCTTCAGATAATGGTCGCGAACATCTTCGAAATCCCAGGACGCGCCGCGATCGCGCGGCGTGCGGGCTTTCCAGCGTGGATCATGCACGGCCACGCCGGAAAGATATTTGTCCAGCGTTTCCTGTTCGGGAATATTGGCAAAGGCCAGGCACTCGGCGGCAAAGCGCACGTCGGCGCGGCGGGCATCTTCCAGCGGACGGCAATAGGCGCCCACACCATAATAGTGACCGACCCCGGCATTGGGGAAAAATGGCAGCGCGCCGCCGGAGGGGGAGTTGGTGACATAGGCCGCATCCGGCCGTTTCTCAGCCATTACATCCGGAATAATCTCCTCGTTGAGCGTCGCCTTCCATATCTGTTCCGGCAGGCCGAGCATGGCGCCCTGCTGGTACATCTCGCTGCCGCCGCAAAAAACGGTGAGGGATGGGGAAAGCGCTGTCGTCTCGAGGAACTGCGAGATTTCCGTAACAATATGCTGGCGCAGGCCGTCATCCTTTGCCGGGTAATCGAAATTGGCAAGCATGGCGTCCTGCCAGACCATGATGCCCAGTTCATCGCAAAGCGCGAAGAATTCCGGCGTCTCATAGGCCATGGTGCCGCCGATACGGATCATGTTCATGCCGGCTTCGGCTGCTTTTTTGAGCCATGGCTCGTAGTCCGGCCGCGTTCCCGGCAGGCGCACGATGTCAGCCGTCGTCCAGACCGCGCCGCGGCAGAAGACGGGTTGCCCGTTCACCTTGAGTCCGAAACTGTTGCCATCCTCGCCGTTATCGATCGCCACCTGGCGGAAACCCGTGCGCCCGAGCCTGTGTTGCTTGCCGTCAAAATCCAGAATGATGTCGTGCAGCGCGGGTCTGCCATGGGTGTGCGGCCACCAGATTTCGACGCCGGGCATGAGCAGTTCGCCGAGGAGTTTGCCGTCTTCGCCCTTTGAAAGATTGATGCTGTAACCCGCGCAAATCACCCGTGCGGACTGGATGTCGCGGTTCGCTTCGAGAGCGATGCTGACCTTTCCCGTGCCGGTATCGTCAAGCGAAGATTGCAGGGTGCAAAGCACGCTTTCCTGTTTGATGAGGCTGATGGGTCGCCACGGGCCTGCGGCATGGATTTCCGGGCACCAGCCGGGCATATGGCCAAGTGCGGTGGTACGGATCAACCGCAACCCCTGCGTATTCATCATCTGCGGACGCCAGCGGGCGCGCGGACCGGTCTTTTCCAGCCGTGGTGCAAGCGCCCGGAAGCAGATCGAAAGTTCGTCCGCGCCTGTGAGCGTGACTGGCACTTCCAGCCTTTCGAACATGCTTTGGCTGGCGGCAATCAGTTCGCCGTTGAAGAAGATTTCCGCAATGGTTGCGAGGCCGTCGAAGCGCAGTGTGGCCCGTTCCCGCGCATCGGAAATCATCGTCAGCCGATACCAGGCGTCCCTGTCATTGAGGGCGACGGGGGCAAGGCGATCGAATTTCCCGGCCGCTTCCAGAGCTTGAGCTACCGTGCCCGGAACGGATACGTGAAGGCTTTCAAGCGATGCCGGGATGTCGGACGGGGTTTCGCAGGCATCGGCGGGCGTCAGTGTCAGCGTCCAGCCTTCACTCAGCAACTCCTCGCTTTCGCCCGGAAAATAGGTCCTCACGCGGCCTCGCTGGCATCAGATAGCTTCGCCGCAAGGCTTTCCATCAAACCATCCCATGCGTCCGCTGCCGGATCGAGCACGGATGCCAGCGCATCGAATTTGCGGCGCGTGACAGCGCGGGCAAGCTGGAACTGCACGGTCTTGGCGACCTCGGAGATACGCAGCGCGTGGTCTCTTGCTTCAGAAAAACCGTCCTTGTCCAGCCATTCGAGGTGGCTTGCCGCCAGTTCGAAATTGGCGCCGAGCTGGCGCAGCGTGTTGAAAGCATATTTGTGGAAAAAGCCGAAGGGCCTGTCGGCAACCTTTTCCACCTGCGCCGGAAACACGGCTGAAAAAGCTCTGACCGGATTGGAGGATGGCCGCCGTGAAAAATGAAATCTCAGCAACCGCTCGGCCGTCTTGCGAATATGGGTCGGCGACGGATTACCGTCTGCGAATTTCGCAAATTCGGTGTAGGGCAGGAAAGGTAGGTCGGTCTCAGCCAGATGGTGCTGGAACAACCCGTCGAAATCCTCGCCCGACAGATGGAAAAAGCCGGCATTGTGGAAGTAGTCGAGTTCCCGGTTCGCCAGATCGAGCCGGTTGATGGCGACGGTGGTTTTGCCGTGCTCCTTCTGATAGCCCACCCCATGGGTGTCGGGCATATAGAAGCTGTCCATCTCGACCAGGCAGATGCGACCACGCTCCAGCTGCGCCTCGATGTGGTTTTCCACCCGGTCGAAGATCGCCAGTTCGGTAGCGCGAACGCCATAAAGCGCTTCGAGATCTTCCAGCGGCACCTTGAAGAAGGTGAACTGGTCACCCTCAAAATCCTGCGTCAGGGTGAAACCGAACATGGCTTCCGGCGGCAGGCCTTTCGAGGCCAGAACCTCGATCCACAAATCAATGTAGCAATTGGTTTCCGGCCACATTCGTTCGGAAGAATGGAGCGGATGCTGCACATAGTTTTTAGGATCAAGGCCGGGGAAAATCTGCCGCATGGATAATCAGCCCCAGAGGGTTTCCACGACCTTTGCAGGCCATTTCTTCACATCCAGACCATGATGCGCAAACAGCGCCAGAGCGATACGCTCAAGGCCGAAACCGACGCAGGCGGTATGGGCGACATCGCCGTTCGCGAGGTTCAGACCCCATTTCTGGCCGAAGGCATCCTGATGGTAGTTGAAGCTCATGCAGGCCGTCGGGTTGGTCGTCGATGTGACCGGGATCAGCAGTTCGAATTTCAGGTTCTGATCGCGCTGGTTGTTGGCGAGCATCTTGCCGGCGCGGCCGAAGAAAGGATCGTTGGCGACGTCGATGGTGACGTCGAGGCCGACCGCTTTCATCATCTCCACGCCACGGTCCATCCAGGTCTGGCGGAATTCGGTGACGTCGGATTCGGTGCCCATGCAAACATATTCGCGCATGCGGAAAAGCTGCTGGCGGGCCGGATCCTTGGAGGGCTCATGGCGGAAGCAATAGGACTGGATGTCATAGAGACCACCGCCGGCAGGCAGCGCGCCGCGCTTGGCGATCGTCGGATAAAGCGGATAGCAGGCTGCCGGCGTCAGCACGATGTCTGTTGCTTTCTGGTCCTTGGTCCAGTCGCCGCCCTCATCCATGGTCTTCAGCAGGCTGACATGGTCGAGCTCACAGCCGCAGAAGGAATGAACCGTGCCGGCCAGCTGCGGGAAGCTCTTCATGTAACCGCTTTTTTCAAAATGGGCGCGGTTGATGCCGGGCGGAAAACGGATCGCTTCGGCGCCATCGGCGGCGCCCGTGCGGTCGATCAGCCGCTCGAATGCGGCAATCACGTCCTCGAACTGGCCGCTACGTCCATAAAGGCCGTCCACACCCGTTTCAATCAGCAGGCCTTCTTCGAACAATCGATCGAGAAACGATGTTTGCATGTCCATGTTCTTATCCCAAGAGGCTGGTGTCCTGCTTGTGAACCAGCAGGAGATTGGCGGAATTACCGAGAATACGGTCGTTGGAAATCATCAGCCGGGCGGAATGCGCATCGCGCAGATGCCGGCCGAGGCTGTAGGGCGTGCCGTTCTTGTAGCCCATGATGCCGCAGACCAGCATGGCGTGATCGATGATCTCGAGAATGGTTTCCGAAGAGCAGATCTTCACATTGTTCATGGCGACAGCAAAAGCCATGGACATCAGCTTTTCGGCATCGCTCTTGGTGTCCTCATAAGCCTTGATGCCGGCAATGATATTGGATTTCACCACCTGCAGCTTGGTGGAGACCTCGGCAAGCCGTATCGCGCCGGGAGGGGCGGTGCCGGGCGATTTGCGGGCCGCGGCCCTGACGAAGGATTGCGCGCGCAGCACCGCGTCTGAGGCGATGCCATACCATACGGCGCTCCACAGGAGATGCGAGCTTGCAAGCATGGATTGTGCCGCGATTTCCGCGAAAGGCTTCGGGAAAATCTGCGCCGCCGGCGCTTCGCCGCGGAACAGGAAGCCGTCCGAACAGGTGCCGCGCATGCCGAGCGTATCCCAGATATGGGTCTTTTCGAGCGTATACTGGTTTTTCAGGAAAACCGTCATCACCTGATCGGCCGGCGCGGCGTCCTTGTGGGCGCGCGAGGTGATGAGGATCGCATCGGCATTGCTGCCGTAGGAAATGACGGTGGCATCCTTTTCCAGCCGGCAGCTATCGCCATCGACCTCGATCGCGCAGATGGAATTGCGCAGATTGCCGCCAATGCCGCCTTCGGTGGTGGCGGAGCCGAGCAGAAGCTGTTCGCCGGCGATGCGGCGCATGAAGCCCGCATGCCATGCGCTTGCCTCGCCGTGTTCCACCAGGCTGGACAGCTTGATGTGATGCATGGCGAAAATCATCGCCGCTGCCGAACAGGCCTGGCCGAGCCGCGCGCAGATATCGGCGATTTGCTGCAGGGATGCGCCTTCACCGCCCAACGAGGAGGGGACCTGGATGCCCAGCAGGCGTTCCTGCCGCAGCGCATCGACAGCTTCCTGCGGGAAGCGGCCGGTGACATCCACCTCGTCGGCATGTTTGGCTGCAATGGTCGCGACACGGCCCGCGCGCGCGGACAGCGTTTCATCCTGCGGCGCTACGGTCACGTTCATCAGGCAGCCTCTTTACCATCCAGAATGAGCTTAACGGTGTCTTCAATGGCCTTGATGCTGGCGAAGGACTTGCGGTTCAGCAGATTGTCGGGAAACTCGATATCGAATGCTTCTTCGATACCCAGCATCAGTTGCACCGATGCAAAGGAAGAAAGGCCTGCCGCATAAAGATCTGCTTCATCTGCAATCGTATCGACGGGGGTGGGAAGCTGGCCGAATTTTGCCAGTATTTCACGAATAGTCGCATTCATTCCGACGTATCTCCAATGAAATTAACATTAGGAAGGTTTGTGCTTATCGTTATGTCGCAAACGATAATATTCACCTAAACCGTTAGGTTAATTACAACTAACGGCAGCATGCGCCATTCCCGCACCTTTGCCAAGCGTTGATCGGCGGCCTTGACAAAAGGCGGCCGGTGTTTTTTCCTGTGGCCATTCACCAGGGGTGTCCCGTCAAGGGGCTGAGATTCTGCTTTCATGCGCAGTGACCCGTTGAACCTGATCCAGTTCATACTGGCGTAGGGACGGTGCAAAAACCTGATGTCGGCTGGCGTGTGCATTGCGCTGTCGGCGCTGCGGTATTTTCCATCATTCCGGCTCGAACTGGGTCTCCACTGTCAAACTTTGGAGCCTCAAGATGAATATCGCTGCCAAGAATATCCCACTGTCGGTCACCACCGGGCCGCATGCCGCCTCCACGAAAATCCACAAGCCAGGAATTTTACATCCGCATATTCGCGTGCCGATGCGCGAGATCGCCGTCCACCCGACGGCAGGCGAACCGCCGGTAACGGTTTATGATTCCTCCGGCCCCTATACCGATCCCACATATCCCGTTCTAATCGAAAAGGGTCTGCCGCGAATGCGTCACGACTGGGTTGTGGCACGTGGTGATGTCGAGGCTTACGAGGGTCGGCACGTCAAACCGGAGGATAACGGCTTTGCCACCGGTGAGCGCCTGACGCCCGAATTTTCCGTGCGCCACCAGCCACTCAGGGCGACTGCTGGCAAAGCGGTGACACAGCTTGCCTATGCGCGAGCCGGTATCATCACCCCGGAAATGGAATTCATCGCCATCCGCGAAAATCTCGGGCGCGAGGCGGCCAAGGAGAAGCTGGTGCGCGATGGCGAAAGCTTTGGCGCGCATATCCCTGACTACGTGACGGCGGAATTCGTTCGGCAGGAAGTGGCGTCGGGTCGGGCCATCATTCCTGCCAATATCAATCATTCGGAACTTGAACCGATGATCATCGGGCGCAATTTTCTGGTGAAGATCAACGCCAATATCGGCAATTCCGCCGTCACTTCCTCCATGGCGGAAGAGGTGGAGAAGATGGTCTGGGCGATCCGTTGGGGTGCGGATACCGTCATGGACCTTTCGACCGGGCGCAACATCCACAATATCCGCGAATGGATCATCCGCAATTCGCCGGTGCCGATCGGCACGGTGCCGCTTTATCAGGCGCTGGAGAAGGTCAACGGCATTGCCGAGGATCTGAATTGGGAGGTGTTTCGCGACACCCTGATCGAGCAGGCGGAGCAGGGCGTGGATTATTTCACCATCCATGCCGGCGTGCGGCTGCATTACATTCCGCTCACCGTCAACCGCGTTACCGGCATCGTCTCGCGCGGTGGGTCGATCATGGCCAAGTGGTGTCTGCATCATCATCGCGAGAGCTTTCTTTATGAGCATTTCGACGAGATTTGCGACATCTGCCGCGCCTATGACGTTTCCTTCTCGCTGGGCGATGGTCTGCGCCCCGGCTCGATTGCCGATGCCAACGACGCGGCTCAGTTCGCCGAGCTGGAGACGTTGGGCGAGCTGACGCAGATCGCCTGGGCGAAGGACTGCCAGGTGATGATCGAAGGCCCCGGCCATGTGCCGATGCACAAGATCAAGGAAAACATGGACAAGCAGCTGAAGACCTGCGGCGAGGCGCCCTTCTATACGCTTGGACCGCTGACGACCGATATCGCACCCGGTTACGACCACATTACGTCAGGCATCGGTGCGGCGATGATCGGCTGGTTCGGCACCGCGATGCTCTGCTACGTCACGCCCAAGGAACATCTCGGCCTGCCTGACCGTAACGACGTTAAGGTCGGTGTCATCACCTACAAGATCGCCGCCCATGCCGCCGACCTTGCCAAGGGCCATCCGGCGGCACAGGTGCGGGATGATGCGCTGTCGCGCGCAAGGTTCGAATTCCGCTGGGAAGATCAGTTCAACCTGTCGCTCGACCCGGATACGGCGCGGTCTTTCCACGACGAGACCCTGCCGAAGGAGGCGCACAAGGTCGCGCATTTCTGCTCCATGTGCGGGCCGAAATTCTGCTCGATGCGGATTTCCCATGATATCCGCGCCGAGGCGCAGAAGGAGGGGCTGGAGGCCATGGCCGCGCGCTTCAAGGAAGGCGGCGAGCTTTATATGCCGCTGCCGACGCCTGCGAATGCCGAATAAAATGCGCGTCCTTGTCAAGGGAACGGGGGTCGCCGGATTGACGGCGGCCCTCGAGCTGGCGCGGAGCGGTGTTGCTGTCGAGGTCTCGGAGCGCAATTCCGAGCCTTCGCGCGGGGCGTCGTTCTATGCGGGCGGCATGCTGGCGCCTTGGTGCGAGCGTGAAAGTGCTCAAGAGGTGGTTCTGACGCTCGGTAAGGTGGCGCTTGGTTGGTGGGACGACGCGGCTCCCGGCCTTGTAGTCCGTAACGGCACGCTGGTGGTCGCGCCTGCCCGCGACAAGGCGGAGCTGTCTCGTTTCGCATCGCGGACCACTGGTTATCGCTGGGTGGATGAGGGGGGAATCGCCGCTCTGGAGCCTGATCTTGCCGGCCGATTCCGATCCGGACTTTACTTCCCGGGCGAGGGACATCTTGATCCGCGCCTTGCTTTGAAATCGCTGCATGAGCGGCTTTGCGCCATGGGTGTGCCGTTTCATATGGGCGTTTCGGTGGATGAACAGCGATTCGACCGGGTGGTGGATTGCACCGGACCTGCGGCGGTGGGAGTAATTTCCAACCTTCGCGGTGTGCGGGGAGAGATGCTTTATCTCGGCACGCCAGAGATTTCCCTCTCCCGTCCTGTCCGGCTGCTGCATCCGCGCATTCCGCTTTACATTGTGCCGCGTGAGCCCGGCCGTTTCATGGTGGGTGCGACGATGATCGAGACGGAAGATGCGGGCGCCATTTCCGCCCGTTCGATGATGGAGTTCCTCAATGCCGCCTATGCGGTGCATCCGGCTTTTGCGGAGGCGGAAATCATCGAGACCGGCACGGGCGTGCGCCCCGCCTATCCCGACAATCTGCCTGACGTGACCGAGGACGGGCGGACCGTCTTCATCAACGGCGCTTACCGGCATGGCTTTCTGCTCTCGCCGGCGATGGCGCGGCATGCGGCCGGGATCGTCTGCCAAACTCTTATTCAAAAGGAACAGGATCATGAAACTTCTGGTGAATGGCGACGAGCTTGATCTCGCCGCCGAGACGCTGGCCGGCCTGCTTGCCAGCCTCGAATATGAGGGCGAGTGGCTGGCGACGGCGGTCAACGGCGATCTGGTGCATTCGGAAGAGCGCGCCGATTATTTGCTGAAAGCGTTCGACCGTGTCGAAATCCTTTCGCCGATGCAGGGAGGCTGAGGCCATGCTGACGCTCTATGGCCGCGAGGTCTCGTCCCGTCTTTTGCTCGGTACGGCGCGTTATCCGTCGCCCGCCGTGCTTGCCCATGCGGTGCGGGCCAGCAATACCGATATTCTGACGATTTCGCTGCGTCGGGAAATGGCGGGCGGCAAGCAAGGCGGTCAGTTCTTCGAGCTGATCCGCGAACTGGACCGCCATATCCTGCCCAATACCGCCGGTTGCCACACCGTGAAGGAAGCGGTGCTGACGGCGAAGATGGCCCGTGAGGTGTTTCGTACGAACTGGATCAAGCTGGAAGTCATCGGTCATCACGATACCTTGCAGCCGGATGTCTTTGCGCTGGTGGAGGCGGCAAAAATCCTCTGCGACGAGGGTTTTGAGGTCTTTCCCTATACGACTGATGATCTTGTCGTGGGCGAAAAGCTGCTGGAGGCCGGCTGCAGGGTGCTGATGCCCTGGTGCGCGCCGATCGGCAGCGCCATGGGACCGCTTAACCTGACGGCACTGAAATCGATGCGGGCGCGGTTTCCCGATGTGCCGCTGATCGTCGATGCCGGTATCGGCCGGCCGTCACATGCGGTGACGGTGATGGAGCTTGGCTATGACGCTGTTTTGCTCAATACGGCGGTTGCCGGGGCACGTGAACCGGTCGGTATGGCGGAGGCTTTTGCCCGTGCGATAGAGGCTGGCCACTTGGCATTTCTGTCCGGGCCGCTGGAACCACGGGATATGGCCGTTCCCTCGACACCTGTTATCGGGACAGCGGTTTTCTCCTGATCGCGGCTTTTGCCAGAGGCGGGGCACGTCACCTTTTTGCGTTGACAGTGCCCGGCCGCGGCGGGATACCGGGAGCAAAGGGGAACGGCATGGCGACACGCAACAATCTTCTCACGGATATCGACGGCGTTTCGGTCGGCAATGTCACCGATCTCTCCCTCGGCTCCGGCGTCACGGCGATTGTTTTCGAAAAGCCTGCCATCGCCTCCGGCTCGGTTCTCGGCGGTGCGCCCGGTGGGCGCGATACTGGCCTGCTCGATCCAGCGATGACGGTTGAAACGGTGGATGCCTTGGTACTTTCCGGCGGTTCGGCCTTCGGGCTGGATGCGGCGGGCGGGGTTCAGGCCGGGTTGCGGAAGATCGGCCGCGGGTTGCAGGTAGGTTCCACCCGCGTGCCCATCGTGCCGCAGGCGATCCTGATGGATCTGCTAAACGGCGGCGACAAGGAGTGGGGATTGCATTCGCCTTATCGCGAGATGGGATATGCGGCCTTCAAGGCGGCAGGCCGCGCGGCGTTTGAACTCGGAACGGTTGGCGCAGGAACGGGCGCGACGACCGCCACCTTCAAGGGTGGCCTCGGTTCGGCCAGCGCCATCAGTTCCGGCGGCTATAAGGTGGCGGCCATCGTCGCGGTCAATGCGCTGGGTTCCGCTACTGTTGGCACAAGCCGTCATTTCTGGTCCGCGCCGTTTGAAATGCAGGGCGAATTCGGCGATTGCGGTTTTCCGGAACGTTTTGAACCGGACCATACCGCGCTGCGGCTCAAGGGGGTCAATCTCACCGCGACGACCATCGGCGCTGTCGTGACTGATGCGACACTTACAAAGGCGCAGGCGCATCGCCTCTCCATCATGGCGCATGACGGGCTGGCGCGTGCGATTCTGCCCGCCCATTTGCCGAGCGACGGCGACACCATGTTCGCGGCTGCGACCGGCGACAAACCACTTGAAGGCGGCGTTCATTTCGCCGAACTCTGCTATCTCGCCACAATCGTGATGGCGCGGGCGGTGGCGCGCGGTGTCCATGCGGCGACGGCACTGCCGGTGGCGGGCGCACAAAAGGCCTATCGCGATCTTCATGGGCAGGACCGTTGAGCGATGAACGAAACGAGAGTACCGCTGAAACCCGTCCTTCGCATCGACTTCCCTCCCGGGGAGCGCCTGGGCCACGGCAAAATCGAGTTGATGGAGCTGATTGTTGAGACAGGCTCGATCTCGGCCGCCGGGCGGGCAATGGATATGTCCTATCGCCGCGCATGGCTGCTCGTCGATGCGCTGAACCATATGTTCGGGCAGCCGGTGATCGAATCGCAGCGCGGCGGCAAGCAGGGTGGCGGGGCGGCGCTGACTGCCTTCGGCACGGAACTGCTTGAGCGCTATCGCGGCATGGAAAGGCGGATGACCGAGGTCTTGCGTCAGGATATTGAGTGGCTGGAGGCCAACCGCAATCCCGAGGGTGCCGTCAATAGGGATCGAGAGCCGCCGATTTTATGATTGCGTGCACCGGTTTGCCGGGCTCCAGTTGCAGGCGTTCTCGCGAGAGATCGGTGATGCGCGACTGGATGATATCGCCACCGCAATCCACCTGAACCGTCACCATGCCGTCCTCGCTGACCGAGATATCTGCGATATGGCCTTCGAGAATGTTGAGCGCGCTGAGGCCTTCGGGTTTCACCAAAGCCAGCA
The DNA here is from genome assembly GCF_027956545.1 of Agrobacterium sp. ST15.16.024. Taxonomy (NCBI): domain Bacteria; kingdom Pseudomonadati; phylum Pseudomonadota; class Alphaproteobacteria; order Hyphomicrobiales; family Rhizobiaceae; genus Agrobacterium; species Agrobacterium sp. ST15.16.024. The sequence goes on along the minus strand of NZ_JAQKGO010000004.1, from coordinate 17,228 downwards.
TGACATCGCGAGCTGGTATCAGCACCCGTGCAGGGTTGCCGGGTGCTCCCATTTTTGCCGGAACCTGAAGCAGCGCTGTGCTGAGCCTTACGGCGGCAAGCCCGTGCCGTGCATCGAAGCTTTCGATGTGTCCTGACAGGATGCTGCCCGCTTCCCGCCGCTCCAGATGGCTGCTGAAATCGGGTCTCCCCAGCACATCGGCCGCATTTCCCTGCGCCTCCACCTTACCGTCTTTCATCACCACGATGCGGTCGGCAAGGCGGGCGACTTCCTGGATGGAATGGCTGACATAGACGATCGGAATTTTCGTCTCGTCGCGCAGCCGTTCGAGATAGGGAATGATCTCGGCCTTGCGCTGTTCATCCAGCGAGGCGAGCGGTTCGTCCATCAGCAACAGTCTGGGGGAAGAAAGCAAGGCGCGGCCGATGGCAACGCGCTGTTTTTCGCCGCCTGAGAGTTTGTTCGGACGGCGCTGCAAGAGATGGCCGATGCCGAGCATGTCGACGATACGGTCATCGTGTGCGACCTTCGTTTTGTCTGGGGTGAACCATCTGCCATAATTCAGGTTCTGCGCCACGCTGAGATGCGGGAAGAGCCGCGCCTCCTGAAAGACATAACCAAAACGGCGTCTGTGGGCCGGCAGGAACAGCCGGTTTCCGCTATCGGCCAGTACTTCGCCGTCGAGCGAGACTTTTCCTTCATCCGGCCGCAGCAGGCCGGCAATGATGCGGATCATCGATGTCTTGCCGGAGCCGGAGCGCCCGAAGAGTGCGGTCACGCCGCCTTCGGAGGCAAATGACGCGTCAAGTTCGAAGGAGCCGAGGCGGTGGTGAGTTGAGACTGAAAGCGTCATTCCATGCTCACCCGTTTGCCAATGATACGGGCCAGAAACTCCGAGACGAGCAAGGCGAGCATGGAAATCACGACGGAAACGATGGTCAGTCGCAATGCACCGGCATCGCCGCCGGGCACCTGCGTGAAGGTGTAGATGGCGGCGGAAAGCGTCTGGGTCTCGCCCGGAATGTTTGAAACGAAGGTAATGGTCGCGCCGAATTCGCCCATGGCCTTGGCAAAAGCAAGGATCATGCCGGCGATGATGCCGGGGAGTGTCAGGGGGAGCGTGACGGTGAGGAACACCCAGAACGGGCTTGCCCCCAGGGTACCCGCTGCCTCTTCCAGCTTGCGGTCCACCGCCTCGATGGAGAGGCGGATGGAGCGCACCATCAGCGGGAAGGCCATGACGGCGCAGGCGAGCGCTGCACCGGTCCAGCGGAAGGAAAAGACGATGCCGAAATAAGTATCGAGAAATTGCCCGATGGCGCCCCTGCGGCCGAAGAGAACGAGCAGCAGAAAGCCGGTGACGACGGGCGGCAGAATGAGTGGCAGGTGGACGATGCCGTTCAGCAGCGATTTGCCCCAGAAGCGGCCGCGGGCCAGCGCCACGGCCACCGCAATGCCAAAGGGCAGGCTGGCAAGCATGGCGATGGAGGACACCCACAGGCTGAGCCTGATCGCCGTCCATTCTTCAGGGCTGAGTGTCCACCAATGCAATGCCATATCCTGCAATCGTCAAGTTTCATGGCCCACCGGGAGGTGGGCCTGAGACAAGCTTATTTCAAAACGGTAAAGCCTTGCTTTTCGAAGAAGGGCGTTGCCTTGGCCGACTTCAGGAAGTCCAGATAGGCCTTTGCTGCCGGGGACTTTGCTTCTGAGAGAATGGCGACCGGGTAGATGATCGGCGGGTGGCTGTCTTCCGGGAAGGTGCCGACAATCGTTACGCCCGGATCGGCGGCTGCGTCGGTCTGGTAAACGATACCGTAGGGTGCTTCGCCGCGCGAGACGAGCAGCAGGGCGGCACGCACGCTTTCAGCGCCGGCGACTTTCTTTTCAACCGAAGACCAGGCGCCGAGCTTTTCAAGAGCGGCCTTGCCGTATTTGCCGGCGGGAACGGAATCGACCGCGCCCATGGCCAGACGGCCTTCACCCACGAGAGCAGCAAGATCGAAGCCCTGCTTGATATCGACCGGCTTTGCCTTGTCTGCGGGAGCGACGAGAACGATGCGGTTACCGAGAAGATTGGAGCGGCTGTCAGCGTTGATCAGCTTCTTTTCGGCGACATAGTCCATCCATGCAAGGTCAGCGGAAATGAAGATATCCGCCGGCGCGCCCTGCTCGATCTGCTTGGCGAGCGCGGAGCTTGCGGCATAAGAAACGGTCGCTTCGTTGCCGCTTTCCTTTGCCCATTCGGCATTGATGGCGTCGAGCGCGTTTTTCATGCTCGCGGCAGCAAAGACCGTAACTTTTTCGGCGGCATGGGCCGGAACACCCACAAAGGAAGCTGCCACCCAGAAGGAGGTGGCGGCGGCAATGGTTTTGAAGAAGCTGCGACGCAAAAGTCTCATGGTCTGTTACCCCCGTTTCGAGATATTCTGGTGAATATATCGATAGGCCTATAGGGCAATCATTATATTTTCAAGAATATATCGATGGGTTGGGAAAAAGGCCGCAGCTTTGGCTGGCGCGGTCAGTGAAAAAAGTTCGAAAACTTGTCATTCGTCATGTTCTGACCTGTGCCCGACATTGCAGGCATAACTGCCCGCATATCCGATCAGAAACGTTCGCCGGCGAAATGGGCGATCTGTGCGCCCGCTTCGTAGTAAGCTTCCTTCACCGCACGGAAAGCCTGTGCCTTGGGTTCCGTTATCGGCAGGGGCAGGTCGCTTTCGGTTATGTCACCCAGAATATGCTGTGCAATTACCTTACCGAAGGCGGTGCCGGGCGCGATACCACGGCCGTTATAGCCTGAAAAGCCGACGACATTGTCTGCGAATTTGTGAAAGCGCGGCACGGCATTGTCGGTCATGCCGATCTGGCCATACCATTCACATTCGAATTCCGTATCCCCGAGCTGCGGGAAGAGCCGCTTCAGTGAGCGTTTCGCCCAGGCCCGGTGAATGGCGGCGCCGGTGCCACGCAGGGCGCCGACACTGCCGAACACCAGTCGGCCGGCCTTGTCCATGCGGAAGGATGAGAGGATTTCCTTCGTATCCCAACAGCCCTCACGGCCCGGCAAAAGGCTTTTTTTAAGGTTGTCGCCGAGCGGTTTCGTGGCGAAGTTGAAATAGGGCAGGTAGGTCTGTTCGTCACGGACAATCTGCCACGGGCCGGTGCTATAGGCTTCGGTGGCCACGACGATCCAGTTGGCGGTTACCGATCCCTGCTGCGTCTTCACCACCCATTGTCCACCGCTGCGTTCGGTCGCCACCACGGGGCTTGCAGTGTGCAGCCTTGCACCTGCATTTTGTGCGGCGATGGCGAGACCACGAACATAGGCAAGCGGCTGGATCGTGCCGGCGCGGGTGTCCAGAAGAGAGCCGGAATAAGCCGTACTACCGGTGCGCCTTGCCGTTTCATCGGCATCGAGAACACGCACGGGCGCGCCCCTCGCAGCCCATTGTTCACAACGCTCGCGAATTTCGGTGAGGCCCTTCTCGCCGACGGCGCAATGTAAGGTGCCGTTTTTTTCGATCTCGCAGGGAATCTCGTGTTTTTCCACCAGTGTGCGGACGAGCAGCGGCGCGTCGCCCAGAAGGTCGAGAAGACGTTCCCCATAAACCTCGCCCAGTACACCCGGCAATTTCCTGGGCATGACCCACATGCCGCCATTGATGAGGCCGACATTACGGCCTGCGCCGCCGAAACCGATTTCCTTAGCCTCGAGAAGGACGACGTCCACGCCTCTTTCAGCAAGATGCAGGGCGGCGGATTGCCCGGTGAAACCGCCACCGACAATGACAACATCGGCAACCGCCGAGCCTTGCAAGGCGGGCGTTACGGGCGGCTGCGGCGCGGTCTTTTCCCAGAGGCCGTGCGAGCGGGGGTCGTTATACATCGTTCCACCATATTCCGGGCCAGTTCATTTGTTTTTCGTATGAGTGACAAGCCCTTGTTTATGAGACTTTACAAGCGGTCGCGCCTGTTGAATATCGACATATCGTCAAGAGTTCATTCCGGGAGGGAATATGGTTCTGCCGCCGCGCCGTTTTCTGCCATCGCTTTCGCTGCTGGCGGCCTTCGAAGCCGCTTCGCGGGCGGGCAGTGTTACCGCTGCGGCGAGGGAACTCGGCCTGACGCAGGGTGCAGTCAGCCGGCAAATCCTGGCGCTGGAAGAACAGCTTGGTGTGGCGTTGTTTCTCCGCGAACGGCAGACGATCCGGCTGACAAGGGCGGGGGAGGGTTATGCGCGGGAAATTCGCGAGGCCCTGCGGCGCATATCGACCGCTTCACTTAATCTGCGCGCCAACCCGGATGGCGGCACGCTTAATCTCGGTGTTCTGCCCAGCTTCGGCACGCGCTGGCTCGTGCCGCGCCTTCCCGATTTCATCGCCCGGCATCCGGGTGTTTCGGTCAATCTTTTAACGCGGTCGTCACTGTTCGATTTTCGGACCGATACCGTCGATGCGGCGATCCATTTCGGCCTGCCGCACTGGCCGGGCACCGAGCTGGTTTTCCTGATGCATGAAAAGGTCGTCCCGGTATGCAGCCCGGCCTTCCGGGAGCGCCATGGACTTTCAAGGCCGGGCGATCTGTTGCAGGTACCGCTGCTGCACATGACGACACGGCCGGATGCCTGGGAACAATGGTTTCGCAGCCATGATGTGCGTTTTGACAATGTGCACGGCATGCTCTTCGATCAGTTCACCACCATTGCCGAAGCTGCAGGCGCGGGGCTCGGCGTATCGCTCATTCCTTCCTTCATGATCGAGGAGGAGTTACGAAGCCGGCGTCTGGTAGCGGCTGTTGCGGGGGAAGTGGAAAGCGAAGAGGCGTATTATCTTGCCTGCATGCCTGATCGCGCCGGTTATGCGCCGCTTGAGAGCTTCCGGCGCTGGATCGTTGCCGAGGCGGCACGTGGGCCGGGAGCGTTTTCGGCGTAAACCGGCGGGCGGTCTTGCAAGTCTGCTGCGGCTCAGCCAATAGTGCGCCATGACGCGTGGCGCCAGATGCCACACACCGAAAGTTCCAATACGGGAGATGTCCGTGAAGCCCATTTTTGTTCAGCTTCAATGTGAGCCCGGCAAGACCTATGATGTCGCCGACGCCATCTATAAAACCGAACTGGTTTCCGAGCTTTATTCCACCAGTGGCGAATATGATCTGCTGCTGAAAATCTATCTTCCGCAGGAAGAGGATATTGGCAAGTTCATCAACCAGAACATCGTCAATATTCCAGGGATCGTCCGCTCGCTGACGACGCTGACCTTCACCGCGTTCTGACGCGGATAAGCATTCACGCATTGATATCATCGCTGTGAAGGCGGTGGTCGGGCTTCCCGGGGGTGCCCGCCGCTTCATCGAAGCTAGATGTGTGTTTTTTACGGGAAGGCCTTATCGGGGCTTTTCAGATCAGCGGATGGGTGTGTTTTGATACACCCTGCAGCAAACTGTCATGCAAAATAAAAGCGCGCCATCGGCCCGCAATTTGGGGTCCGATATTTGGCGCGCTCTGGTTTTGACGGTTCTGTGAGCAGGCGATGGTTTTCCGGCATCAGGCCGCGGCCAGATTCCGGTTGCGTACGAGATCACGGATTGCGATCCGCACGTCATCGGCACTGTCGAACTTTTGTTCGTCCAGATCGTGAACGTGGAACTTCACCGCGATGAACTTCAACCGGTCGTTGTCCGGTATGACGATGCCGACGGGTTCGCCAGCGAATTCAATAACTTGCTTTTGCATAGATATACTCCCGCTGTGGCTAATTCACAGCATGTTGTCGAACTGAATTTCAGGAAATTGAGACCGTTAAGTCACATTCGACAGCAGCGGGAACACGTGGATTTAAATCCAGCATTCCAAGACACAAGACCAAGGATTGCGTTAATGTTGATATATTTTGACATGACACACTCCCTGTAATTGGTGTTGGTCCGGAATCAGGAGACTCGTTCTCCAGTTACACACTGATAATCCAGACCTGCACGAAAATCAATGCTGATTGTTATAGGTAGAATATTTTTCTTTATGATGACAGGAGAGGGGCGGAATTGTGAAATTTTTGTTTTCGTTGGGGGCCGCCGCAAAAGCCCGGCATAGCGGGCTTTTTATGTTTTTTTTAATTGCTGCCAGCTGTCCGCGGCGGGTAAATATGATCGTTTCCGTTGAAATCAGATATGGAATAACAGCCATCGCGGGTTTTTTCGGCCGCATTTGAGCCAATTGCCGCCTTGCCGTGGCCTCCGGGTATGTCGAGAACATAGGTCGGCTGGCAGAGACCGGAGAGATTTCCCCGCAGAGCGGAAACGATTCGCTGGCCTTCTTCGATCGATAGCCGGAAATGGCTGGTGCCGGGCGCAAGATCTGGATGGTGCAGGTAATAGGGCTTGATGCGGGTCTCAACGAAGGCGCGCATAAGCTCGGCCAGAGTTGCGGGGTCGTCATTGACGCCCTTCAGAAGCACCGTCTGGCTGACCATGGCTATGCCGGCATCAATCAGCCGCGCGCAGGCGCTTCTGGCTTCGTCGCCAAGTTCGCGTGCGTGATTGGCGTGCAGAGCCACATAGGTGGTCTTGCCGCTGGCTTTCAGGGCTTCGATAAGCGGCCCGTCGATACGCTCAGGATCGACGACCGGCACGCGGGTATGAAAACGAACGATCTTCACATGCGGTATGTCTTTTAACCGCTTCATCAGATCGGACAGGCGTCGCGCCGAGAGCACCAGCGGATCGCCGCCGGTGAGGATCACCTCCCAGATGGCCGGGTTGGCTTTTATGTAGTCGAATGCGGCGTCCAGCTCCTCCGGGCTCATCATGCCGTTGCCCTGCGGGCCGACCATTTCGCGACGGAAACAGAAACGGCAATAGACGGGGCAGACATGCACTGCCTTTAAAAGAACCCGGTCGGGATAACGGTGAACGATGCCATGCACGGGGCTATGGGCGTCGTCGCCGATCGGATCGTCCCGTTCTTCGGGAAGGTGGATAAGTTCGGCCGTATCCGGCACGAATTGCCGGGCAATGGGATCCTGTGGGTCGCGGCTATCGATGAGGTCGGCAATTGGTGGCGTGATCGCCAGCGCGTAACGCTGCGTCACCGCGCGCAGGCTTTCCAGCGCGCTGGCCTCGATCAGCCCCGCTTCGACAAGCGCTTCCGGTGTCTTGATGGTTTCAAGCCTTGTCATCGTCCATATTCCGCAACGGGTGCCCACATGACGAGATCGATGCGGGGAGCGCCGGTTGCCAGCATTACCAGCCGGTCAAAACCGAGCGCGATACCACTGGCTTGCGGCATGATGGCGAGAGCCGCCAGAAAGTCCTCGTCCAGCGGATAGGTCTCGTCATAGACCCGCTGCTTCTCGGCCATTTCCATTTCGAAGCGCCGTCTTTGCTCTGCAGCGTCGGTCAATTCACCGAAGGCATTGGCAAGTTCCACGCCGCAGGCATAAAGCTCGAAACGTTCCGCCACCCGCGCATCTTTCGCGGACTTGCGGGCAAGGGCTGCTTCACTGGTTGGGTATTCATCGAGAATAGTGGCGCGGCCGAAACCCAGTTCCGGCTCCACCCGCTCGACGATGACGCGGCTGAACATATCCGCCCAGGTGTCATCTTCGGCGATGCGGATACCGGCATTGGTGAGGCTGGCGGCGAGATGTCGCTCATCGGTCTCGCCGTTTCGGTCGACAGTAGCCAGAAGATCTATTCCCGCATAACGCTCGAAGGCCTCGGCGACGCTCAGGCGTTCGGGCTCCAGAAACGGATCGACGCTGCGGCCACGATAGGTGAAGTTTTTTGTGCCGGTGGTTTCAGCGGCCAGTGCCAGAAGATCGGCGCTGTCCTTCATCAGGCTCTCATAGGTTTCACCGACCCGATACCATTCCAGCATGGTGAATTCCGGGTGGTGCAGGGGGCCTCTTTCCCGGTTCCTGTAAACATGGGCGAAACAGGAAATACGTTTTTCACCGGCCGCGAGCAGCTTCTTGCAGGCGAATTCCGGCGAGGTATGGAGATAGAGCGGTACGGCATCGCCGCCCGGCGTCAGGCCCTCAGTGGCAAAGGCGTGCAGGTGGGCCTCGTTACCGGGGGAAATCTGCAGGGTGGCGGTATCGACCTCGAGAAAATCGGCGCGGGCAAAGTGGCTGCGAAATGCCGACTGGATCGCGTTGCGGCCAATGAGAAAAGCGCGGCGGTCGGCATGGACGTCGGGCGTCCACCAGGGCGACATTGTCTCGTTGCTTGCACGCATCTTCTCTTCTTTTCCGTCTTCTCTGCGGCGCCTGTTGCGGGTAAACGGCCCGCAAAACGCCTGATCGCGTCATTTAAAGCAATTCCGGGCGGAAAACCGCTAGGCACTCTTCGGCGAATTGCTGTAGAAGGCTGGCAATTCGCGCGGATTTAAGGTAGTTGCGCCCCAGAAAAAAGACAAAATGTCTGCCGGGGCCGGTGCTGCCGCGCAGTCCTTTACGACGCATTTCATCGAGTTACAAGGAAGTCATATGGTCAAGGTTATCGCCTCATCCGTCCGCAAGGGCAATGTTCTCGACGTGGACGGCAAGCTTTACGTCGTTCTTACCGCGCAGAACTTTCACCCCGGCAAGGGCACGCCGGTTACGCAGGTGGACATGCGCCGCATCGTTGATGGCACGAAGGTCTCCGAGCGCTGGCGCACCACCGAACAGGTCGAGCGGGCTTTCGTCGAAGACCTGAACTTCCAGTTCCTTTATGAAGACGGCGAAGGCTTCCACTTCATGAACCCGGAAAACTATGACCAGGTCGTGGTTGATGTCGAGACGATGGGTGACCAGAAGGCATATCTGCAGGAAGGCATGACCTGCGTTCTTTCCATCCACGAAGGCAACCCGCTGGCTGTTGAACTGCCGCGCCACGTGACGCTGGAAATCATGGAGACGGAACCGGTTGTGAAGGGCCAGACGGCTTCTTCGTCCTACAAGCCGGCAATCCTTTCCAACGGCATCCGCACGATGGTTCCGCCGCATATCGATGCCGGCATCCGCGTCGTCATCGCCACGGAAGACAATTCCTACGTGGAACGCGCCAAGAACTGAGCCTGGTGACGGGTTAAACAAAAAGCACCGGGTGACCGGTGCTTTTTTTATGTCTGGAACAATAAAAAAGCCCGCGTCGAAACGCGGGCTTTTTCGTTTGCCTTGTGGCGTGTCTTACATGGCCTTCGCTGCGGTCCGGGTCGGGCCGGCTGCTTTCTTCGGGGCTGGCTGGCCAACGGCATAACCGCCGCCGAGCGCCACGTTCAGCGACACGTAGTCCTGTGCTGTCGTCTGGATCGCCGTGGCAAGGTTTGCCTGCGCATCGGAGACCGAGCGCTGAGCATCCAGAACATCGAGCAGGGACGATGCGCCATCACGATAGCTGGCGGTGGAGAGTTGCAGCGCTTCCTGGTAGGAGGCGACGGTCTTTCTCAGCGCATCGACGGTACGCTGGTCGCGATTGACGGCGGCCAGGGCGTTCTCGACTTCTTCCACCGCGTTAAGAACGGTCGATTTCCAGACGAGATATTGTTCGCGCGCCTGCGAGTTGGCGATGTCGACGTTGGCGCGCAGTCGGCCACCATCAAGGATCGGAAGAGTGAGGCTTGGACCGAAGGACCAGCTATTGGCCGTTCCTCTACCGCCGCCGCTCAGGAAATTGTAGCTCGGGGTGATCGCGCCACCAAGCTCGATGCTCGGATAAAGTTGAGCCTCGCTTACACCGATCGTGGCGACAGCAGCGGCAAGATTGCGTTCGGCGACGCGAATGTCCGGACGGTTGCGGATCAGGTCGGCCGGGATGCCGGTGCGGGGAATTGCGCGCGCAACAGGCTGGCGTGCGCCTTTCTGCAGTTCGGTAATAAGCGATGAGGCCGGCATTCCGAGCAGGGTCGCGATGCGATGCGCGGCCCTGCGGAAGCTGGTTTCAAGGCCAGGGATCTGTGACAGCGTGGAATTGACCAGACCTTCGGACTGGACGACGTCAAGACGCGAGGCCGCACCTGCTTCGAGCTGCAACTTGGTCAGATCAAGCGTTTCGCGGCGGGAAGACAGGTTCTGACGGGCAATCGCCAGACGCTCCTGATAATAGCGCACGTCGATATAGGCTGCGGCGACTGACGAAATCAGTGTGAGGCGCTGAACATCAACGGTAGAATAAGCGGCATCGAGCGACGCATTGGCGCTTTCCGTTGCCCGGCGGTAGCGGCCGAACAGGTCGAGGAACCAGGAAACGCTGAGGCCGCCGTTGGACACGTTGGTGACGGGAACGTCACGGTAGCTGCCCTTGGTTCCGCTGGTCGTGTGGCTGCCGCTGCCCGTCAGGCTTGGCAGGCCGCCGGCGCCCTGCACGATCACCTGGGCCTGCGCCTGATTGATACGTTCGATCGCCTGCATCACGGTCAGGTTCTGCGCCAGGCCGGTGGAAACGTAACCGTTCAGGCGGCCATCGTTGAAGGCAGTCCACCATGCAACGCTGCTGATGTCGCCATTACTGGTTTTTCCGGCTTCCGCAAACTTTCCCGGCAATTGAACTTCCGGCGTCTTGTGGTCGGGTCCAACAACGCAGCCTGAGAGCAGCAGCATTGTCAGGGGAAGAGTAGCGCGAATAGACAGCATATAATTTTCCCAATTCTCTAGGTTGGCTTACCGAGCGCGGCTTGCTGACAAATGGGCTGCGCGGTCGATATGCCGTAGAAACGTGCATTTGCCAAATCGGCAACATTTCTAGCAGCGTATTAACGGTTGGCACAGCCCATTTTTGTTTTGTTAACGCCTTGAAAGGCGACGAATGATGACGAAAAAGGACGGAACGAAGAAAATTCCGAGCAGTGTTGCAGAAAGCATACCACCCAGCACCCCGATACCGATTGCATTTTGCGCCGCGGAACCTGCCCCGGTTGCAATAGCGAGAGGTACGACACCGAGGATAAAGGCGAGCGACGTCATGATGATCGGACGCAGGCGCAGCTTGGCAGCCTCCAGTGTCGCCTCCAGCAAAGTTAAGCCGTGCTCCTGCCTTTCCTTGGCGAATTCGACGATCAGGATCGCGTTTTTCGCCGCAAGGCCGATGGTCGTCAGCAGGCCCACCTTGAAGTAGACGTCGTTCGACTGGCCGAAGAAATGTGCTGCGGTCAATGCGCCAAGCACACCCACCGGCACGGCCATGATGACCGAGAAGGGGATGGACCAGCTTTCATAAAGCGCGGCAAGGCAAAGGAATACGATGAGCACCGACAGCGCGTAAAGCATGGGCGCCTGCGAACCGGACAGACGTTCCTGGTAGGAAATGCCCTGCCACGCCACGGTGTAGCCGCCCGGCAGGCTTGCCGTCAGCCGCTCCATCTCGTCCATGGCGTCACCGGAGGCGACACCCGTCCCGGCGGTACCTTCAAGCGAGATTGCGCCCGTACCATTATAACGTGCCAGAGACGGCGGCGCGTTGATCCACTTCACCTCGCTGAAGGAGGAGAAGGGCACCATTTCGCCGTTGGTGTTGCGGGCATACCAGAACTTGAGGTCGTCCGGCTGCATGCGATAGGGCGCGTCGCTCTGGACATAGACGGGCTTGAGTTCGCCGTTGAGCGTGAAGTCATTGACATCCCGGCCGGCAAAGATCGTCGTCAGCATGAGATTCACGGAGGCAAGATCGACGCCCATGGCTCCCATCTTTTCCTGATCGAGAATGATCTTCATCTGCGTTTCATTGTCCTGGCTGTCGCTTCGAAGCGAACTGATCTTCGGATTGCCGGTGGCAAGCGCGATCAGTTCCTTGGATGAGGCAGTCAGGGCGTCAGTGCCGTTGCGGCCGCTATCCACGAGATACATCGAGAAACCGCTCGATGTACCCATGCCCTGAATTGCTGGCGGCAGAAGCGGGAAGACCTGCGCATCGCGGAAACCGAAGAAGGTGCCCATGGCGCGCTGCACGATGGCGGCAGCGTGCTGATCGGGCGCGGTTCGTTCGCCGAAGTCCTTGAGCTTAGTGAAGACGATTGCGTTGTTCTGACCCGAGCCACTGAAGCTGAAGCCAAGCACGCCGAAAACCGATTCGACATTGGCGGCTTCTTTTTCGCGGAAGTAACTCTCGACCTGCTTCACCACCTCGTTGGTGCGTTCGATGTTCGAACCGGTCGGCGTCTGAATGATCGTCAGAAGCACGCCCTGGTCTTCCTGCGGCAAGAACGAGCTTGGCAGCTTGCTGAAGAACCAAGCGCAGCCGCCAATGACGATTGCGAAGAGGATCATCACACGCAGGGGGCGTTTCAGCAGGTAGCCGATGGAGGAGACATAGCCGTCCGTCGTCTTGCCGAAGCCGCGATTGAACCACGCGCCGGGTCCGCGCTGCTTTTTGTGGTGGTCGATGGGCTTGAGCATCGTGGCGCAGAGTGCCGGTGTCAGAACGATGGCGACTACCGCTGAAAGCAGCATGGCTGAAACGATGGTGATCGAGAACTGACGATAGATGATACCCGTCGATCCGCCGAAGAAGGCCATCGGAATGAACACGGCCGTCAATACAAGCGCGATGCCGATGATCGCGCCAGTGATTTCACCCATCGATTTTTCGGTTGCCTCGACCGGCGACAGGCCTTCTTCCGACATGATGCGCTCGACGTTTTCAACAACGACGATGGCGTCATCGACGAGAAGGCCGATTGCCAGAACCATGGCGAACATGGTGAGGGTGTTGATGGAGTATCCCGTCAGCGCAAGGATGCCGAAGGTGCCGAGCAGCACGACGGGCACGGCAATCATCGGAATGAAGGTGGCTCTGAGGTTCTGCAGGAACACCAGAAGCACGACGAAGACGAGGATGATCGCTTCGATCAGCGTATGCACCACTTTCTCGATCGAGAGCTTCACGAAGGGTGTCGTGTCGTAGGGATATTCGATCGAAACGCCTTCGGGCAGCGAACCCTCGACGGCCGAGAGCGCCGACTTTACGCGCGCCGCCGTATCGAGCGCGTTCGCACCCGTGGCAAGATTGACCGCGAAACCGGCAGAAGGCCGGCCGTTGGAGCGGGAATCGCCACCATAGGTTTCCTGGCCGATCTCGATGCGGGCCACGTCGCTGAGGCGGACGGTCGAGCCATCTTTTTCGACTTTCAGGATCACCGATTCGAAATCGGCGACCGTGGTGAGCTGGCTCTGCGCCGTTACCGTCACGTTGAGCTGCTGACCCTTGACGGCAGGCACCGCGCCGAGCGAGCCGACCGAAACCTGCGTGTTCTGGCTTTGGATGGCGCCGGTGACGTCGGCCGTGGTCAGCTGATATTTGTTGAGCTTGAACGGATCCAGCCAGATGCGCATCGCATATTCGGAGCCGAAGACGTTGATGCTGCCCACACCTTCCAGACGCTTGATCTGGTCTTCGACGCGTGAGGAGAACACGTCGCCGAGATCGGCCGAATTGCGCTTGCCGTCGGTCGAGATCAGCGCCCCCACCATCAGGATGCTCGATGTGGAGCGGCTGACCTGGATACCCTGCTGCTGCACGGTATCAGGCAACTGCGACTGGACGAGCTGCAGCTTGTTCTGCACCTGAACCTGCGCGATGTCAGGCATGATGCTGTTACCGAAGGTCAGTGTCACTTCGGCGCTGCCGGTGGAGGAAGACGACGTCATATAGGTGAGGTCGTCGAGGCCGGTCATGCCGTCCTCGATGATCGTCGTTACCGATTTTTCGACTGTTTCGGCGCTGGCGCCGTTATAGGTCGCGCTGACGCGCACCGTCGTCGGTGCAATATCGGGATATTGCGAGATGGAGAGCGTCGCGATTGCCAACGCGCCGCCCAGCATGATGACGATGGCGATAACCCATGCAAAAACGGGGCGCCGGATGAAGAAATGGGCCATGGCAGTCCTGCCTTACCTTTTACGAGCTTCGACCGAGGGTTTCGTGCTCATGCTTATTTCGAGGGGGCGGCGGCAGGCGGAGCTTGCTGCGGCAGAACAACGATACCGCGATCGTCGATGGTTACTTCCACCGGCGCGACAGTTGCGCCGTCGGCAATCCACTGGAAGCCGTCCACGATGAGCTTGTCGCCATCCTTGACGTTTTCCATCACCAGCCAGGCGTTGTTGGATTGCTGGCTGGACGGGAAGGTGCGGGTCTCCACCTTGTTTTCCGCCGAGACGAACTTTGCGGTCAGTTCGCCATTGGCGTTGCGGCTTGCCGCGCGCTGCGGAATGCGGAAGCCCTTCTCCTTGCCGATGGTCAGCGTGGCGCGAACATAGGTGCCGGGAAGCAGAAGATCGTCCGGATTGTCGAAGAGGGCGCGGATGGAGAAAGTGCCGGTTGTTTCGCTCACCGCCATGTCCGACATGTCGATCTTGCCGTCATGTTTGTATTCGGTGCCGTCTTCCAGCGTCAGATGAATGCCGGTTTCCTTGGTGTCGCCGCCGAGTTGGCCCGACGAAATCGCATTTTTCAGACGCAGAAGATTGATGCTGGATTCCATCAGATCGATATAGATCGGATCGATGCGGCGCAGCGTCGTCAAAGCCGTCGTCTGGTTTGCCGTCACCACGTTGCCGATGCTGAAAGCGGTGGCGCTGGTGATGCCATCGAAAGGCGCGCGAACCTTGGTGAGATCGAGATTGATTTCAGCCGTTTCCAGCGCCGCCTTGGTCTGGGCCACGTCGGCCTGTGCCTGCAGCAGCGTCACCTTGGCGTTCTCATATTCGATCTGCGTTGCGCCGCTGTTGACCAGCCGTTCGTAGCGGGCAAGGTTCGCCTCGGCGCTTGGAACGCTGGCTTCGGCCTTCGCCACGCTTGCCTTGGCCTGCGCCACTTCCGCCAGATAGGTGTTGTCTTCGATCTGGTAGAGAACGTCACCCTGCTTGACTTCACTGCCTTCCTTGAAGGGAATTTCGCGGATGATGCCGGTGACGCGCGGACGAATCTCGGCCGTCTGGAACGCGCTGGCGCGACCGGGAAGCACTGTTGTCAGAGGATATTCGCTGCTCTTCATCAGGATGATGCTGACCGGAGACGGCGGACGCTCGGCACCCTGACCGGCGGTCTGGCTGCTCTCACCGCCATCGCTGCATCCTGCCAGGACCGCGGTTACACACAAAGAAGCAAATAGGGGTAAAATACGTCGGCTCATTGTTCTTCCCTGCGTATCGGTCGCATTCAACTATAAGCGCAATGTCGCTCGGCGGATGCGCGCCCGGGAGGAACGGTTAAGACGGGAAAGGCCTTCTTGGGGGCCTTCGTCATCACATTCATTCCGGACCGCCACGCGCATAGAAGCGCAGGCTTAGGCGCTTCGCAAGCAATTGCGAGAAGGTGACGTAAATAGGGAATCGTCACTTAGCAAGCGGATTGCGCAATCCGGCGTCGACTAAATCGACGAGTTGGTCACAACGTGTTGCTAAATTGCCGATATCTTCCCGGGCAAGGAGGACGGGATGTATGACGCTGGTCAGCGCGTGGAGCACGGTTTCCGCCAGACCGGGAATGTTGGTGGCGGTGTAGGTTCCCGTCTCGACGCCGTCCTCAATGATCTCAGCCAGCAATTTCACGATGACGGATTTGTAGTAATCTCCGCACTTCATGTCCTGCTTGGCGGTCATCAGGATCATTTCGAAGACATAGGGATTTTTATTGAGATCCTGGTGGTGCTGTTCCATGAGGTTGCGCGCGAGGTGACGCAGCCTCTCAAGCGGTGCGTGGCTTTTGTCGAGTGGACAGATCTGCCGTTCGAAAGCGCCTATCTGTTCGAAGCCGAGGGCATCGACCAAGGCATTCTTCGAGCTGAAATTCTTGAAGACATTGGCAGGTGACATGCCAAGCGCTGCAGCGATATCGGCAATCGCCACGGCATTAAAACCGCGCTCGCGGAAAAGTTCTTCGGCTTTGGCAAGAATGTCCCGCCGGGTTTCCTCGGCGGAACGGCGGGGCCGGCGTTTGACAGGACGATCGCTCTTCCTGTCCACCTTTCTCGCCTGTTCTATCATTTTGCTCACGGTCAGACTCCGGGGAAGAAGGGCTCCAGATTCCGGCGTACTCTTGCAAGCGGCGTCTCACCGCTATCGTCGGGAACGAAACTCTGTCCGGTGATGCGTTCGTAAGCATCAATATAGACCTTCGAGGTCTGCAAGACGAGGTCCTGCGGAATCTCGGGAACCTCGTCCTTATAGGGGTCGCAACGTTCGGCAACCCAGGCCCTGACGAAATCCTTGTCGAAGCTCGCCGGCCGGGTGCCGTTGCGGAAGCTGTCCTCATAGCTGTCGGCCATCCAGTAGCGGCTGCTATCCGGCGTGTGGATTTCGTCGGCCAGAATGATCTTGCCGTTTTCATCCGTCCCGAATTCATATTTTGTGTCGACGAGAATGAGGCCCTGCCTTGCGGCAATCTCCTGCCCGCGCTTGAACAGTGCAAGTGCATAATGGGACAGCGTGTCCCATTGCTCCTGTGTCAGAAGTTTCTTCTCGACGATCTCTGCAGGTGTCAGCGGCTCGTCGTGGCCGCCATCGAAGGCCTTGCTTGTCGGCGTGATCACCGGCTCGGGTAAAATCTGATTGTCCTTCATTCCGTCCGGCAGGCTCATGCCGTACATGTGCCGTTCACCCTTCTTATAAAGGGTCAGGATCGATGTGCCGGTGGTGCCGGCCAGATAACCGCGAACCACGACCTCGACCGGCAATATGTCCAGTCTCTTGCCGATGACGACATTCGGATCGGGATAACTCACCACGTGATTAGGGCAAATATCCTTCGTCAGCTCGAACCAGTAGCGCGCCGTCTGGGTCAATACCTGTCCCTTATAAGGAACGCATGTAAGAATCCGGTCGAAGGCGCTCAGGCGATCGGTGGATATGATGATGCGGTTGCCGTCAGGCAGATCATAGTTTTCCCGCACCTTGCCACGGTAATAATTCGGCAGCTCGGGAATGACGGCTTCATCGAGAATGCGCACGGGTTCTCCAATTCTTGGCTTTATGGGGGGCTTTGGGCGCCCAGTCTTTCTGAAACTCTTGTCCGTTCCTATGGCATGTTTCCCGGAACAGGACCAGTCGCTACAGAAAGGCGGCCCTTTCCGGCGTCTTGTTGTCATTTTTGTTAAAGTGGTTAGTGATTTCAGTTAGTTAGCAAAAATGTCAGTTTTTTGACGATGGGTGTGTTGACTTGTTTGAGGTGATGGATTTATAAGTCCGCTCACTGAACGAGGGCGGCGGCGCTGCTGGCGACGACGACTTTCGTTCTAAAGAAATCAAGTT
>NZ_JAQKGO010000034.1:0-596 GCF_027956545.1 Agrobacterium sp. ST15.16.024 | reverse complement strand
CTGCCCCAGCGCACCAGAAGCCATGCCCATTCGAACTGGTGGCCCGGCTCCATGATCCGGCCCTTGTCGCTCTTATGCGGCGTCCAGTCATGCTCGAAGAACTCCCGCAAGCCGCCATTGCCGCCATCGATGAAGCGGGTGAGCGCCAGATCGGCGATCTCGTCGGCCAGCGCCGACCATGGGCCTTCCGGGTCCTGCACCTCCCAGGCCAGCATCGCCTCGAACAGATGCATGTGCGGGTTGGAACAGAGCGGCGTGCGCGGCGGGTTTTCCTCCTCGAAACCGGCGACGGGGTGTTTGTAGTCGCGTTTGAGGATGGCAAGAATATCCAGCGCCCGGCCGCGCAT
Source organism: Agrobacterium sp. ST15.16.024 (assembly GCF_027956545.1). NCBI lineage: Bacteria > Pseudomonadati > Pseudomonadota > Alphaproteobacteria > Hyphomicrobiales > Rhizobiaceae > Agrobacterium > Agrobacterium sp. ST15.16.024. Next base: position 249 of record NZ_JAQKGO010000034.1, on the reverse strand, counting down.
CTCGTCCTTGCGCTCGGGCAGGCTCGCAGCGGTCTGGGCGGCGGCGAAAAGCGCAAAGGCCTGATTGTAGAGATCAAAGGACGGATCGATCAGTTTGCCGGTCTGGTCGGCGAGGTTGCCATAAAGACCGTTATCGAGACGATAGACCTTTTCGAACCAGCTGAGGCCATGCAGGAGCGCCTCTTTCCAGGGCCCCTGCCAGCCGTGCTGGCCGGCGGCGGCGAAACAATAGGCCTGACGCGGCTGCAC
>NZ_JAQKGO010000033.1:0-626 GCF_027956545.1 Agrobacterium sp. ST15.16.024 | reverse complement strand
GGCAACCAGATGGCCGAGGCGGCCGAGGATCTTGCCAAACGGACTGAGCAGCAGGCTGCTTCGCTCGAAGAAACGGCAGCCGCCGTCGACGAGATCACCGTCACGGTTCGCTCGTCGGCGGAACGTGCCAAGGATGCCGACCAGATCGTCCGCCAGGCCAAGCAGAGCGCCGACGATTCAGCCATCGTCGTCAACAATGCGATCGATGCGATGGGCCGGATCGAAGAAGCCTCCCGCCAGATCGAGCAGATCACCGGCGTCATCGACGAGATCGCCTTCCAGACCAATCTGCTGGCGTTGAATGCCGGCGTCGAGGCGGCACGCGCCGGCGATGCGGGCAAAGGCTTTGCCGTCGTTGCCCAGGAGGTGCGTGAACTGGCGCAGCGCTCCGCCAAGGCGGCCAAGGAGATCAAGGTCCTCATCAACAAGTCGACGGCCGAGGTCAATACCGGCTCGCATCTGGTCCAGGAAACCGGTTCGGTCCTTGCGAAGATCAGCTCGCAGATCGTCACGATCAGTCAGCATGTCGAGACGATCGCCCGCGGCAGCCACGATCAGTCGAGTGCGCTGCAGGGGGTCAACTCGACCGTCAATCAGATGGACCAGATGACACAGCACAATGCGGC
>NZ_JAQKGO010000003.1:0-604853 GCF_027956545.1 Agrobacterium sp. ST15.16.024 | reverse complement strand
CCGCCAGCAAAAGACGGATGGTCAGACGAAACAGGTGGGGGGTCAAAATTGGACGCCGATCACCCCGTCAGAGGGGTCAATATTCCACGCCGAAACACAGTATCGGACGCCAAATCACTTTTAAGCCAAGTTGCCTGTGCCCGTCCATCCAGGTAGAAACCGCCGGATCCATACCATGTCAGTGCTGCACCTGCACCATAACCTTCGCTCGTGATACTGCCTCTGCTTCCGAACGCACCAATCGTTGCAGAACTTTGATCGCGCCGGAGGTTCACTCCGCCAATTAGAGTTCCATGTTTTCCCTCAAGCAAGATGCCATCGACGCCGACCTGAAATGTGGAAGACTCATACCTGTAGTCCGCTTCACTTGCGGAACGAGCCAAAGCATGTCGCCCGCGTCCACCCTCAAGATGAACCCAAAAGCCACTTCTAGCGGTACAGTGGGTCCCATCGGTAGCGTCGAATTCGACATCCTCCGGTGCGTCACATCTGTCAATTTCGGCGAGATTTCCGCCACGCCCAGTTGTTTCATGTTGTTCAAGAGGGTTTATCCAAAGGCGATTCCGGCCGCTGTTTGACAGATCTGGAAGCTGCGCCATTTCGAGAAGAACCTGCGGGTAGCTTTCGTAAACGGGGACCGTTGGCGCCAGAGATGCCTTTCGCAGGTACCAGTTACCGTCGGCTGCATCACTCCCAACGCCATTGTGATAGAGGCCGTAGGAGTAAGCTCCCAGTACGATCGACTCCGATTCATCGACCCGGGAATCACCAACGAGCGAGAAAACGTTTGCACTGGAAGCGTCTTTGTTGCGTACTTCGACGAGGAGAATGCCGTTTCCATCTTCTGACGAGCCGTTGCTTTCGCGTCGGGCAATCCTAATCTTGGTCGGACCGCTTGCAACGCGCGTGCTGTCCACGACGAGAACGTCAGCGTATGATTCCGCCGGCTCTCTCGATGCGCTACCGCCATTTGCCACCGCGTTTAGTACGAGGTGACCGCCATCACTGAGGAAAACACTATTGCCCGCGCCTGAATCGGCCGTGGCATTGCCGGTGATGAGGAGCGTATTGCCTGTTGTTGGTCCTGTCAGATCGATCGAGCCCGAATTTTGAAAAGTGCCTAAATTGACGAGCTGACCTTGAACCACGCCAGGTCTATTCAACGAGTAGATATTGGGATCCAATGGGCTCGTGGTTGATTTAGGTTGATAATAGTTGCCTACGTCGACATTTGTTTCCCCCGTTACCGAGCTCAAATGGACGGTCGCACCGACCTGATTGTGGAAGATGCTGGTGTTGGAGCCAAAATCGGACACAGAGACCCGCTTTGTATCACGTAAGCCATCGCCATCAGTGTCGGCGAAGTGCCGAATGCTGAAAACACCGTTCTCACCATTGATAAACCGATTGCCGTCGACGCCGGCGTACACAACAAACCCGGTCAGGCTGCCTTGATTGACAACATCCAAATGCCCGTTTGCTGGATGGAATCGCCCCACGTCAACGACGGCACGGTCGGAGCCAGCTTCAATTCGACCGGTGTTAACAAGTTTGCTCAACGTCGCGGAGCCAATTAAAATTCCGGAAGCGGGTCTTTCCGAGGTCGTGCCTATCTCGGTCAAACCTGGCTGCCATCCGCCGCTAACAGTCGCCTCCCTCCCCACGACAACAGTTGAGGTGGAGGTCGAGGAGTAGGAGGAAATGCCGATACCGAATTGCCCTGAAGAACGAATTTCGCCATCAAAGCGGCCTTCGGACTTGCTTTCCGCCGTTAAATCTACCCCGAAAGATTGATCCCCGGTCACATGGACCGTGGATTTTCCATCCTGGATCATAACGACGTCACCACCACTTGAGCTTTCTATACCATTGGCCAGTGAACCCGCAGTCGTTATGGCTGTCTCTTGGGCGAGTCGAACAATTGCCGCGCCTGTCCCTGGCGTTCGAGTTACGATCGCGTGTGATGCATCGCCTTGGGTCGTAATGCGTCCACCCTTGTTAATAGTAACAGTGGCGTCCTGGGAATTGGCTGCATCATCGATTTTGGAAATGGCACCATAAGCGTAAGCGCCGCTCGTGGCAACGAAAGCGCCCGATTCGATCGTCGCCGATCCGAGAGCTTCGTTACTTGCAAGTAGAGCGTCCGCGGCAAAGCCGCTCGTTTGAATAGTCGCACCTTCAGTGGCGATAATGTGAGCCCGTCCAGGATTGGCCGAACCGAGAATGCGAAGAAAAATACCCTGCCCATTGTCTCCCTGAGTTGTAATGGTGCCCTTTGCGATTGCCAGTGCATCGCCGCTGCCCCAATGCACACCATAGACCCCGCGCCCCATAGGTCCCGTGACGGTTATGGTGCTGTTTTCCCGCTGAAATATGCTGAGATTGGCATGATCAGCCCCGCTTATGATCGATCCGAAAAGTCCTGCTGCGTAACCTGTATCTGACGGGGGAACCCGCACGCTAATATCAGCGGCTGAAATTATCGAGATATCGCTGTCACTCTCTACAGAGACCGCGTCAGAATATAGGCCGGATGTGCTGATCGACGTCCCGTAGTCCAAGTCAACTGTTGAGGGGGAATTCAAGAGCTCCAGTGTTACTCCTCTGTTTCCCTCTCCATCAATCCTGTCAACGGTGACGCCCTGCTCTAGCTTTATCCAGTTTGCCGCGTTTAGGACATAAGTGATACCGTTAGGGTAGGGATTTAGCGACGTGTCGTTACAGGTTACGACGCCCCCAACTGCTGGTCCGCATTCGCCATCGGCAAAGCTGACACTTGTCGTGCCTGCAACTGTAAAAATAACCATGGCAGTTAAAGAGCAATTTCGATGGAAGCCAGTATTAGTCATAGTCACCTGCAGTATTTGTTAGTAATCTTCCTTTACCGGCTGACTCATAACGAAATACAGTTTATGGTTGTGCCTGGTTTGAGCTACAAGAGTTTGCCTTCAGCTGCGGAAGGGTCATGCATTACAGCTTTACGGCCTGGACAAACTGATATCCCAATCGCCGACATGCACCGCTCATAGCATTTGCTGGAGGAAGAATTGGCTGCGTTGCAGGCACATTGTCTACTGCCATATGATGGGGGTACGCCCACCATATTGAATGTTTGGTATGGCCAAGTTGTTTGAGACTGGCGTGTCCGGTATGAAGGCGCCCTGAAATTGCAGAGCGCTTTACCCCGCTTGAAGGGGTTTCGTTTCCACGTGAGATTGTCGCTTATGTGGTTGGAATTGCCACGTGGATTGGCGTTGCGTACCAGCGGCGCGGTGTCGCCAGTTTTAGACTGTCATTTCAGCAGCATACTCAGCCCACAGGCTGAACGTATCAGCTCGCGCGTGGCGGTATGAAATGGCGGTTGGAATGTAGCGGCGGGGCGGAAGATCGTGTTGATTTGATCGTGGGCCGACAAGGAGTACTATGCCTGAAGCGGTGTTTTGAGCCGACACATGATCTTTTCGCATTTTCGGGTCTGCTGGTAGGAGTTTTGGCCCAGACTGCATAGGCGACGATCTCACGCGGGAAGCGAAACTCCATCCAGCCGGAGTAATGAGCCAGGATCTTCATGCCGGACCGATAATCAAAATGACCGGTTCAAACAACTTGGCAACGTATGCTTACAGATATTCGCCTCATAACCGAAATGGAAGTGGTAGTAAAAAGTGGACAGTTGTAAGCTTAATCGCTTGGTTTTCTTATAATTATTTATATAATATTCAATGGTAAAGCTAGCATACTCGCGTAATGAGGCCGTTATTCCGGTTGAAACTCAGGATGACGTTACGGAGCCGCATATATCAATCCCTATCATATGGTGGTAGTAGATTTATCCGACTAATCAGAATAATAAATCCACGCACTGTAGAGTATGGAATAAATATTACAATACGACCAACGTGCTTTGCGAGTTATAAATGATTGAACTGGTTCGTCGGCGGAGACGTTGGAGTTGGACACTAATTATTTCTCTGAAAAAATGTACGAGGCTGCTTTCTTTCCGGAGCTGTGGGTGCCGCTGCTTGATGAGTTGGCGGCGCAGACTGATTCCGGTTTCGGTGGCATCGGAGTATATTGGCCGGCTCCAAGGGGTATTACGACCAGTCGCAGGATCCTCCCGGATTATGAAGATTGGCATCAAACTCCCGAAGCCCAAGAGCGATGGACGAGCTATGTTCGCGCTAAAGGGATAATTAATAAAGGTTTCCTTCAGCTCGATCCGTTTGCTGGCGATTGGTCCGATATTGTCGATTTCCAGGAGAGGGTTAAGCGGCATGCCGAACGTGGCTACGGTGTACAGGCGGGCATGATTGTTGAGTTATTTAACGGTGAAATTATAACGCTCGAGTTTACTCGCCGGCTGGGTGAGCCCGGTTACGGTCCGAAAATCATTGCTCAGCTCAACAAACTAAACCAGCCCTTTTCGCAAGCTGCGTTGTTCGCGTCACGTATGTATTTTGAGCGCGTGCGTGGAGGAGTAGAGATGCTTAACAGCGTCGGAGTGGCTGCCGCTTTTATCGCTCGCAATAGAGAAATCGTCCTAACAAACGATCTATTCCACGATAGCCGTCGATATTTTTCCGCGAATTCGTCAGGTCGCCTCGATCTCAAGGGCAGCGATTCCTTGAGGAAGGCCTTCTCCCAGGCGCTGGATGTTTCCATAAGGAAACCCGTGAGCATACCCATCCCAGCGGACGAAAGTCGTGACGCTGCGGTTATCCAGATGATTCCATTGTATCGAGAAGCGAGACACATATTCGCCGGGCCGGGGACGATAATGATTGTCACGCCAGTTGCAACGACGAGAGGACTTCCCGGTGCGGAATATGTTTCCCGGCTCTTCGGATTGACGCCCGCGGAGGCTCGATTGGCGCTGGCGTTGACATCCGGCCTCTCCCTACGCGACTCGGCTGCGAACCAACGAATAACTTTCGGAACGGCGCGCACTTATCTGAATGCAATTTTCTCAAAAACAGGAACTAGTCAACAAAGCTCATTGGTGAGTCTCTTGAAGAGTGTGCCTTCAAATGAGTCACATAACTCGAACAATGCTTTGCTGCCTTGAAGGCGAGTTTCTGATGAGCGCGCTTTGTGGCGCGCAGGAATGGCCAGAGTCTATGCCGATAAGCTGAATCGGCTCTTTCTTGTTGGGGCGACGGTGCTCTTCTCATCAAGAGCCCAATCAGGTCATCGTGTCTGTCCATGGACCGCATAGCAGCCGGCAAGCATGGCGGGCACAGTCGAGGGGCAGATCGTGCTGCGAACTCGTAAAAGCGCCTGAAATCGGCCCTCGCAACGATTTTTTTGCCCTCTGTGGGTTGTTGCATAAAACTTGATTGTAGTAATCACGTTAAGCGGATGTTGCGATCCGATCCATCATGTGGGTGGGGCAGATGAATCTCAGGGTTGGTACGGTGTGCAATCCGATCAGGACGACGTGGCGTGCGCGGCCAGGGGAGCGAAAGGCGTGACGGATGTGGTCGGTACCGAGGCGCATGATTTTGCCGGCTCGCTCGAAGATGCTGGCATTCTGGAGGAACGGATGGAGATGCAGGGCGATACACGCCGCTGGCGCGAGGTCAGCCCCGGAATGTTCCTCGGCACCACCGATCTTCGCCTCGACACGCCGCTTGCCTATCAGAGTCACACCTTTCCAGCGATCTGCCTCTCCGTCGTACTGGAGGGCTTTGCCACCAACACGACCGAAGGCATCGAGGGTGGATTCTGCCCGGACGAGGTCTGGATCACTTCCACCGGCGAAAGCCGGCCGACGAGCATGACCATCCATGCCGATCAACCGGTTCGCGTGGTGGAGTTATTGCTGACGCCCGCCTGGAGCGAGCATAACCGTGCCGTCATGGATAGCGATCCCACCTATCAGGCCATGCAACGCGCCATGTGCCAGCCGGTGATGATACGCCGCCATTCGCTCGATGCGCGGCTTCGCCAGATAGCCTGGTCCGTGCTGAACCCGCCGGCGCACGGCGCCTTCACCAATGTGCATCTCGATGCCAGTGCCATGAGCCTGCTGAGCATTCTGGCGGAGGCCTTTCGTCCGGCTGAGGTGGCCGCAGTCGCCAACCTCACCGCGAAATCGCTGGAGCGTATGCTGGAAATCCGCCGGCACATAGATGCGAATGCCGCTGCTATCGATTCGCTCGCCGGCCTTGCTGCCCGCTTCGCCGTCGGCCAGAGCAAACTCAAGCAGGACTTCCAGCGCGCCTTCGGCATCAGCGCCCGGGAATATCTTCTGGAGCGGCGGCTGCTGATCGGTCGGAACGCTATCCTGCGCGACGGATTGAGCATTGCGGAGGCGGCCTACAAGGCCGGCTACCAGCATCCCGCAAACTTCACTTCGGCCTTCACCCGGCATTTCGGCTATCCACCTAGCCGATTGAAATCTTGAATGATTTAAAACTGGATAATAATCGTAAGCTTTTTGCCGAAACGCATAAGCCAAGCTTCTCGACCCTTCTTACATCCACCGCGATAATCCGCGCCGAACTGGGGTCCGGGGATTGATCATGAAAACTGCCATACGGTTTGCCACGCTTCTGGCAAGCACCAGCCTGCCTGTCATTGCTCTTGCACAGGAGGCGACGGAAACGACCGTGCTGAAACCGATCATCGTCACGGCGCAGAAGCGCACGGCGGAAAGCAAGGACGTGCCTGCAAGCATCGCGGTGGAGAGCGGTGAGACGCTGGCGCTTCAGAAGACAAAGCGCCGCGATGATGCCATCGCTGCCGCGCCCAATGCTCAGACCGGTGCCGTCACGGCGAAACTCTATACATCCTTCACCGCTATCCGCGGCGTTGGCTCTGCGCTTATCGAGAGCGACCCGTCTGTCGGCGTCTATCTCGATGGTGTCGGCATCGGTAGCGCACAGGCTCATAGCGGCACGTTGCTCGACGTCGACCGTATCGAGATTCTGCGCGGACCGCAGGGTACGCTCTATGGCCGCAACAATATTGCCGGTTCGGTCAACATCATCTCCAACCTGCCTGATCCCGACCGGACCGGCGGCGAACTCGGAGTTGAATATGGTCGCTTCGGCACGGCGACGGCAACCGGCATCTTCAACACGCCGATTGGTGACAATGGCTGGGCAGCGCGCGGCGCCCTTTCGGTCTCGAAGACCGACGGCTCCCTCTATTCAACCATCAATGACGATGATCTCGGCGGCGGCAAGGATGTGCATGGTCGCGTCAGCATTGCCGGCGACCTCACCGATAACCTCGAATTCCTCGGTATCGTCGATATCGAGCGCCAGGTGCTGGACGGCGAGATGCTCGGTATGCCGGAAGCGGATTTCCTCAAGGGCAGGCGGGGAGTTGCTATTGACGATCCGATCCGCATCGAAAGCGATCTCGCGACTGTCTCTGGCCAGTTCACCTACCACCTCGACAATGGCGACAAGATCGTCTCGATCACCGGCTTTCAGAAAAGCGCGGTGGATGTCGGCGGCAACGGCTTTCCGCTCGGATATTTCGCGGCCTATGACGGACTTTTCCAGTCCCTCGGCTTCCCAAATTTCCGCTACCGTGCAGACAATCCGTTCGACGGCAGCTATCGTCAATGGTCGCAGGAAGTGCGTTATGTCTCCGAGGACAACGAGCGCTTTAACTGGGTCGCCGGACTTTATGGCGAGTTCTCGGAGGGCTCGCGCACCTATGGCGCCAACAGCACGTTCACTGGTGGAGCTGCGACGCTTTCGACCCGTGGAGATACCGACACGGTTTCGCTTTCGGGCTTTGCGGACGGGACCTACGCGCTGAACGATCAATGGAAAGTTTTTGGCGGTCTGCGTATCGGCCATGACCGCAAGTCCTTCGACTACGACTTCACCGCCAACAAGACCGCTGAACTGCTTGGCCTGACCGGAACCTTTGCGCGCGGTTACAACGCCCGGCTTTCCGAAACCTACGTCACACCACGCATCGGCCTGCAATTTGCGCCGATGGAGGGGTTGAACCTCTATGGCGGTGTCTCGAGCGGATACAAGTCGGGCGGTTTCAACTCCGGCTTCGTCGGCCTTGGTGATGAAGGGGCCTACGATTCGGAAAGCGTAACCAGCTATGAGGTAGACCTGAAGTCGGCGACACTGGACGACCGGTTGAGGGTCGAGGCTTCATTGTTCTACATCGACTGGCGAGACCAGCAAGTCCAGGGCTTCAATGGGCTGACGGGCGCCACGCCGATTTCGAACGCGCCACAGAGCCAGTCCTTCGGCGGCGAACTCTCCGCCGCATTCGACATCGACAATCACTGGTCGCTCACGGCCGGCGCTGGTTACGCGGATGCGACTTACAAGGAATACCGCAATGCGCGTGCGCTGAATGGATCGGGCGCCGTGGATGTCAGCGGCAACCAGCAGCAGTTCGTTTCACGCTTCACCGGGTCGGCCGGTCTCTCCTACCAGTGGGAAACGGGCCTTGACGACCTCGTCGGCAAGGTCGGCGTGAACTACCGTTATCGGTCGAGCTACTATTTCGACGTGCAGAACACGATCCAGCAGAAAGGCTATGGCCTCATAGACGCCTATGTCGGACTGGAGAATGACCGTTATGCGGCCTATGTCTTCGCCAAGAACATCGGCGATACCGACTACCGCACGGTCGCCGCAAATCTCGGTGTCGGCACGCTGGTTTCGCCGGGTGACCCGCTGACCTTCGGCGGCAGCTTCAAGATCAAGTTCTGAGCCCAAGATGGCGAAGAATGCATTAGGTGACATGCCCGAAGAGGCCGGGCAGGGAGACGACGTTGCCGGTGGTGGGGCTGCCGGCCATCTCTGGCGACTGACGGAGGGGTATCGTGGCTGGATGGGTATCGTCATCGCGGCGTCGATCCTCTCCGCGGTGCTCGAAACAGCTGTCGCCGTGCTGGTCGCATTGGCGGTGGCGGCGCTCATCGCGGGAGATCGCGACGGCGCGATCTTTTGGTCGGCCGGGCTTCTGGGATCGATCGTACTGTCCTGCCTCCTGCAGATGGTATCGAACCTGCTATCGCATCGGGTGGCGATCGACGTGCAGGCGCAGACGCGGCTTGCGATAGGCCGGAAACTCTGGTCCACACCGCTCGGTGCTCTCCAGCGCTTCGAGGCTGCCGAAATCCGCCGCACGCTGATGGAGGATGTCGAGCGCATCGAGGATGGCATCGCGCATCTTATCCCCGACCTCGTTGCCGTGATGATCGCCCCGCTCGCTATCGGCATTGCCATGCTGTTCCTCGACTGGCGACTGGCCATTGCAGCATTCCTGCCGGTTCTGGCCGGCTTTATCGCTTTTTCCATGATCCTGAGGCATGACGGAGGGTTGTCCCGCCGGTTTGTCGCGGCGCAGACGGCGGTCGATGCTGCTTTGCAGGAGGCGATCCGCATGGTGCCCGTCATCAAGGCCTATGGTATCGGCCCGGGCGATCTTCGCCGGGCGGAGGCATCTTTCCAGGAAGTGGACGACGTGGTTGGCCGCTGGCTTTCCTTCTCCGCGTCCAGCAACAACTGGTTTTTCCTTGCCATCACCTCGACGCTTTTGATCGTTGCGCCACTTGGCCTGTGGCTCCATCCGCTGCCAGACGGCTATTCCGTACTCGTCTTCTTCCTGCTTGCGAGCTTCACCCTTTCCTCGCTTGGCGCGCGGCTGTTCGGCGCGATGGGGCGGCTGCGCATCCAGCAGGCCTCGCTGGCACGCGTTGATGCACTGCTCCGGTTGCCAGACTTGCCGGTTATTCCGGATCGACTGCAAAACGGGCAGGATATACGCTTCGAAAAACTTGGTTTTGCTTATGAAGATGGTTTCTCGCTGGAGGATATAGACCTGGATATCAAGACCGGTCAAAGCGTGGCGTTTGTCGGTCCGAGCGGTTCAGGAAAGTCGACCCTTGCGCGGCTCCTGCTTCGCTTTTTCGATCCCGATATCGGCCGCATCACGCTCGGCGGCCGTGATATCCGCTCTTTCCCGCAGCATGAACTCGCTCGGCAATTTGCCCCGGTGTTTCAGGAGTCGTTCCTGTTTTCACAAACGATCCGCGACAATATCGCGCTCGGCCGGCCAGGAGCGACGCAGGACGAGATCGTCGAAGCCGCACGTCTCGCGCAGGCGGATAGTTTCATAATGGCGCTGCCCGAGGGTTACAACACTATCCTTGACCGGGGTGAAGGGCTTTCGGGCGGACAAAAGCAGCGCATCGCGATCGCCCGGGCCATCCTGAAGAACGCGCCGATCCTCGTGCTGGACGAGGCAACGGCCTATCTCGACCCGGATAGCCAGCATGAAATCCAGCAGGCCCTGGATGCGCTGGCAAGAGGCCGGACCGTCATCGCGATCGCCCATCGCCTCTCCTCCGTGTGCGGCTTCGACCATATAGTCTACCTGGAGAACGGCCGCATCATGGAACAGGGCGACCACGACACGCTGCTTGCCCTCGGCGGCGCCTATGCCCGGCAATGGCGTTCGCATACTGCCGCCCGATCCTTCGTCCTTGAGAATGGCAGGGTGCTTTGATGGCGGACCGCGATCCTCTCTTGTACCTCGGCATTCGGTTGGATGCGGCTTCGCTCGGGCGTATGCTCGATGGCCTGTTGCTCGTCGCTCAACCACTTCTTGCCGCGGTTTTCCTGTGGCAGGGTGCTGGTGGAAATTCAGGACGTTCCGCTCTCTGGTGCGCCGGCATCCTGCTCCTGATCTTTATTGCCCGGCGCCTGCTGCTTTGGCCAGCTTTACGAAAACTCTATGCCGAAGCCTATGGCGGTGGGCTGCGTTTGCGACGGGCGATCCTTGCACACCTGATCCGCATGCCGCTGGGTGCCTTCCGGGCGATCGAAGGCGGCAAGCTTATCCAGGCCGTGTCAGAAGACGTGCTCTGGCTTGAAAACCATGCATCCTATACCCGGCCGGAGATAGCCGCCAATGCAGCAGCACTCTGCGCCTGCCTGATTGGCGCGCTCTTCTTCTGGCCAATCGCTGGTCTTGCAGTTGTTGCCGCCATGATTGTGGGATTCGTTGTCCTCGTTTTCGCGCAACGCCGGCTGGCCACCGGGTTGGAGCGCCGTGGGCGCAGCCTGGCTGCCGTTTCGCTGGCGATGCAGGAACAGGCGGAAGGTGTTTCGGTGTTGCGCGCCTTCTCAGGTGAAGACGATATAGGGGAAGACTTTGCCCGAAACGTCGCCCAGCTTCGCCATGGCGCCTGGCGCGGCATCCGTCAGATGACGCCGATTGCCATCTTGTTTCGCATGGCGATCGAGCTCTCGGCCGCCATTGCCATGCTCATCGCCGTTCTCACCTTGGGCGAGACGTCGGGCGCCGATACCATTCACAAGGTTGTCGCCTTACTATTGATCGTTTCGGCGATTGTCCCGGCGCGGAACTTCGCAAGCCTCACCGCCATGCTGGTACTCGCCCGCATCGGGCGGCGGAATATCGATGCCATCTTTGCTGTACCGGCGCCTGTATCGCATGCCGACAGCCGTCCTGATACCTTCGACATATGCTATGAGAATGTCTCTTTCACGCATGGCGGACGGAAGGTGCCGACACTCTCCGGCATCTCCTTTTCGGCAAAGCAGGGGGAGATGGTTGCGCTGATCGGTGCCAATGGCAGTGGCAAGACCACCTGCCTGCAACTTCTCATGCGTTTTTTCGAGCCGGATGATGGGACGATCTGCATCGGCGGTCGGGATATCCGGCAAATCGATGACCAGGTGCTCGCCTCCATGATCGCTCCGGTCTTCCAGGAAACCCTGCTTTTCAACGAGACTATCGCCGACAATATCCGCGTCGGTCGGCCATCCGCGTCCGACGCCGAGGTCGAAGCAGCGGCAAGGGCGGCTGTCGTGCACGACACGATCATGGAATTCGAGAACGGTTATGACACAATGGTTGGCACGCTCGGCGCCCGGCTTTCAGGCGGCGAGCGCCAGCGCATCTGTATCGCTCGGGCAATCCTCAAGGACGCACCGATCATCCTCCTCGACGAAGCGACCTCGGCCGTCGATCCGGAAAACGAGGAGGCGATCCAGCAAGCAATTTCGGCACTTGCCATCGGCCGTACTCTCTTCGTCATCGCTCACAAACTGCCCTCGATCATCGCTGCCGATCGCATCATTCTTCTGGATGCCGGTGCGATGGTGGCGAATGACACGCACGAAGTCCTCCTGCAAACCTCACAGGATTACCGCCGGCTTTGGAACCGCTCGACTGTCATGGAGAGCTGGGCGATGGCGATACACCAGTAGTTGTTTCAGACGAACGGTGAAGCTCGGCCTGCCAGAGTAGAATATCACCGCCCCTTGGCGGATGAGAACGGATTGGCAGACGCGGGCGTGCAAGCCAATGCCACAAGCAGGAAGATGCGGAACAGGGGATTTCACGGCGCAAGCTCCTTTGTATGCGCGTAGTCATACCCAGGAGAACACCGCAGGACGCTATTTAATCCACATCCGTTCCGGGGGCCATCGGGCCTGTTGAAGCTTCAGCCATGAAGGGGCTCGGGTTGGCTTACATCTGATGTTTCGGGAGGCCGGAAAAGGAGCGGAAAATAACTGAGCTCGGCAGCTTGATGAGCGTTCCGCCATCGTGCCAAGCGACTCGGCTCTGATCCCTTGCTTATGGGCGTGTGCATCGGACATACTGACACTCGAACCACAAGGGCCAAGGGCAAGACGAAGCCGGCATTGGATTGCTGGATCGCGGAGCCATGCGAGAAGATTTTACCTCATGAATACGCGATTTCTCGAAACCTTCCTCTGGGCTGCACGGTTGAACAGCTTTTCGGCAGCGGCGGAACGTTTGCACACCACTCAGGCGTCGGTGTCCAACCGGATTGCCGCTCTGGAACGAGAGCTTGGCGTTGTGTTGTTCACCCGCGATGTGCGCTGCGTCAACCTGACGCCGGCCGGTCGTCTGGCGCTGCAGCATGCCGAAAAGATCGTCAACCTGACCGGGGAGTTCCGGCAGATCGTGAGCAGTCGTGAGGCGCTGAGAGGTACCGTGCGTATCGGTGCTGCGGACACCATTGTCTATGCCTGGTTGCCACTTCTCATTCGTCGAATGAACGAACAATATCCCGGTGTCAGCCTGGATCTGACCATCGATACCAGCCTGAAATTATCCCAGCGCATTCAAAATGGTGAAGTGGATGTCGGTTTCATAATGGGACCGGTCATGGCGGCGAACATCTATAATTCACCGCTCTGTACGTTCGAGTCCTGTTGGGTTGGCGCGGTTGATCTGCCATTGCCGGAAACAGGTGTCACGCTTGAAGATATCGCGCATTTTCCGCTACTTACCTTCTCGACGGGCTCTCAGCCGCATCAGGCATTGCGTGCGCTGCTCGATGCCCACGGACTGTCTGACAGCCGTATTTATAATTCCAATTCCCTGTCGATCATGACCCGCCTCGTGGCGGCGGCGGTCGGCGTTGGCGCTCTGCCGCGCGTGCTGGTGGACGGCATCATCAAGTCCGGCGAAGCACGCATCCTCGATATCGCGCCGTCTGTACCGCCCCTGACATTCCACACCGTTTATCAGGAACGTGGCGACAACGCGCTCGCCCGGGCCATTGCCGACATGGCGACGGAAATCGTCAGTGAAACCACCACACAATGGATGACTGTTGCCGCCTAAATTTTGCGCTGCAACACGAAATGATTAATCTATAAGCTTATCTTATGGGTTCCGATAGAGTTTTTCCGTTTGTCATGAAAACCGTTCCCGTTCTTAATTCTCCTCGCAACATGAGAGGAGAGCAACGTGAAAGTCTCACTTGTTCAAATGAATACCCAGAACGACAAGGCAGAAAATCTTAAGGTGGCTGCCGATCTTATCGAAAAGGCAGTCAAGGCGGATAATCCTGACCTTGTTGTTCTTCCAGAATACTTTGCATTTCTTGGAGATAATCCTCAGGAGATGCATGAAAGCGGGGAAGAATTTCCCGATGGCGAGATTTATACGCTGCTTTCGGGGCTCGCCAAAAAGCACGCGATCACGCTGCATGCCGGTTCCATCGTCGAGAAGGAAGGCAACCGTTTCTACAATTCGACGCTCGTTTTCGGTCCTGAAGGCAAGCAGATCGCCCGTTACCGCAAGATGCACCTGTTCGACGTCGATACGCCGAACGGCATCAGCTATCGTGAGTCCGACTCCGTTGCCCGCGGCGAAGACGTCGTAACCTATAAGGTCGGCGACAAGACGGTTGGTTGCGGTATCTGCTACGATATCCGCTTCCCGGAACTGTTCCGCGCCCTGCGGGACAGGGGGGCCGACGTGATCGTTCTGCCGGCCGCCTTCACCCTGATGACGGGCAAGGACCATTGGGAAGTGCTGGCCCGCGCCCGCGCCGTCGAAACCCAGACCTATTTTCTGGCTGTCGGCCAGATCGGCACCCATGCGGGCGGCAAAAAGGCCTGCTGGGGGCATTCCATGGTCATCGATCCCTGGGGCCACATCATCACCCAGTGCTCCGACACTGTCGGGACCGCCGGCGCTGCCCTCGACTTCGACTATTCGGCCAAGGTGCGCGCCAACGTGCCGGTGGCAAACCACCACGTGCTCTGATCGGAGAAAGACTTATGTTTATCGTCAATCCAATGCCGGAGCAGATCGACGCCGATATCGTCGAACTTCTGGAAAAGGTCGAAGTTGCAACGATCGGCCACGTGCTTCATTCCGGTTTCGTCGATCCGGAAATCCGCGCGGTTCTTCCGGGCAAGCGGGTGGCCGGCACCGCCGTCACCCTGCGCATCCCGAACGCCGATTCGACCATGCTTCACTACCTGACGCAGATTGTGCGTCCGGGCGATATCGTACTCATCGATCGCTGCGGTGATACCCGCCACGCCTGCTGGGGCGGCGTCATCACCAACACGATGAAAATGGCCGGCGTCAAGGCTGGCGTGGTCGATGGACCGGCGACTGACTTTTCGGAGTTCGTCAAGGTCGATATGCCCATGTGGTGCCGCGGCCCTTCGCCGATCACCACCAAGATCCTTGGCCTTGAAGGGGCGATCAATGTTCCGATCAGCGTCGGTGGCCAGATGATCAATCCGGGCGATGCGATCCTGTGCGATGAAAGCGGCGTTGTCGCCCTTCATCCGAGCCAGGCCCGCGCCATGGCCGAGCGCGCCATCGGCATGCAGGAAGCTGAACTCGTGCTTCTGGAGCGTCTGCGCAACGGCGAGAAGTTGCCGGATATTTCCGGCGCCAACAAGCTCGTTCAGGCCAAGCTGAGCGCCTGACACCGCCTTACGGGTGGCGGACCAGTCCGCCACTCCCAATAATAATAGAGGAGAACAGGACAATGAAGAAATCTATACTTCTGAGCGGGATTCTCATGCTTGGCGCGGCCGCTCTGCCGGCGCACGCCCAGCAGACTGTAACGTTCCTTGGCTATAGCGGCCTTTTCCAGGAGCGTTACACCAAGGCCGTCATCGAGCCTTTCATGGCCGCCAATCCGGATATCAAGGTTGAATATTTCCCGCAGCAGGGTTCCGCCGCCATGCTTGGTTCGCTGCGCGCCCAGAAGGCTGCGCCGCAGGCCGATGTCGCGCTAATGGACGTCTCCGTTGCCAAAACCGGTACGGATGAAGGTCTGTTCGACAAGATCGATGAAAGCGTGACCAAGAACGTCGCCGACCTCTATCCCAACGCCCGCTTTGAAGGCGTGGCCGGCGTTGGTGTGACGTTCGACAATCTTGTGCTCATCTATAATACCGATGCGATCAAGACCGCGCCGGACAGCTGGAACGCTCTGAAGGACAGTGCCCTCAAGGGGAAAGTCGCCATGTTGAGCGCGCCCGATATTGTCGGTATCGGCACGACGATCATCATGGACCACATGAATGGCGGCACTGACTTCATCAAGAATATCGACGCCGGCATCAATGCGATGGCTGAAGTTGCGCCAAACATTCAGACCTGGGAGCCGAAGCCGGAAGTTTATCCGAATGTCGTCAACGGCCAGGTTTCACTGGGCGTGGGCTGGAATGCCCGCAGCCAGGTGAATGCCGATGGCTCCAAGGGCAAGATGAAGGTTGCGCTTCCCAAGGAAGGTACGATCCTCCAGATCAATACGCTCAATCTCGTCAAGGGCGGCCCATCGTCGGAGGCGGGGCGCAAATTCGTCGATTATGCGCTGAGCCCTGAAGCGCAGGCTGCCTTTACCGCCGCCATGTATTATGCGCCGACCAACACCAAGGCTACCGTTGCCGACGATGTCAGCGAGCGCACGGTCATCAAGGCGATGGACAAGGTTATTCCGGTTGACTGGATCGGGCTTTCAAAGGTCCGCGATCAGATCACACAGGACTGGCGTCGCAAGGTCATTCCGCTCAGCCGCTAAGGCTCTCGTGCAGCATGGCAGATATTCCGCATCACTCATGCACTGCGGAAGGACAAAACAACACATTCCCTCTGTCGACACTGGGGTCGGCGGAGGGGGTAAGACGGACATGCATTCCCTTTGGCCTGGCATGTCTGCGATACGGGAAACGCCGTTAAACAGCGCAGCGAAGTTCTGCTGCGACTGTATAGATCAAGGGACAGGCCATTTCCGCGCCTAACCGGCCGGACATGTCCTGGAGAAAGGCAAAAAGCCAGAATGGGAACTTCAGACATCATGCAGCCCGGATTCCTCTCGATTCGTTCACTGACCAAGCGCTACGAGACCATGGTCGCCGTAGATGATCTCAACCTCGAGATTCCCAAGGGCGAACTGGTTGCCTTCCTCGGTCCTTCGGGTTGCGGCAAATCGACATCGCTGCGCATGATTGCCGGCCTCTCTCCCGTCTCTTCAGGCTCGATCTCGATTGGCGGCAAGGACGTGACGCAGCTTGCGCCTTACAAGCGCGACATCGGCCTTGTTTTCCAGAGCTACGCGCTTTTCCCTCACATGACGGTTCTCAAGAACGTCATGTTCGGTCTTGAAATGCGCAAGGTGCCGGCTGCCGAGGCCGAACGCCGTGCGCGTGAAGCCATTGCCATGGTGCATCTGGAAGGGCGCGAGGACCGACGTCCCGCCCAGCTTTCCGGCGGCCAGCAACAGCGCGTCGCACTGGCGCGCGCCCTCGTCATCCAGCCCTCCATCCTTTTGTTCGATGAGCCGCTTTCCAATCTCGATGCCAAGCTGCGCGATGAGATGCGCGCCGAAATCCGCCGTATCCAGAAACAGCTCGGCATCACCTCCATCTTCGTCACGCATGATCAGGTCGAGGCGCTCAGCATGTGCGACAAGGTCGCCGTCCTCAACGGCGGGCGCCTGGAACAGCTCGGCACACCGCACGATCTCTATGAACGCCCGGCGACGGCTTTCGTCGCTTCCTTCGTTGGCCGCACCAACAGGCTGGTGGGCAACGCGGCCGGCGATCGCATCACGGTCGGCGATGCGGTTTTGCGTGCGCCCGGCTCACACGCCGGCAAGATCGACCTGATGGTACGGCCGCATCGCATGGCCATGACGGTTGCTGGCGACGCTTTGCCTGATTTCGATGGAGCGCCGGTCAACCGCATCGCCGGCGAGGTTCGCGATGTCTATTATGCGGGAGATATTCTCCACTACGAGATCGCCGCAGGCGGGCAGATTATGTCCGTGGAGCGCGCGACCTCCGGCGGCGAAACACCGGTTGCGGCGGGTAGCGCCGTCAGTCTCGTCTGGCGCGTGGAGGACACGCTGGTTTTCGGAGCAAACCAATGACGGCGTCGGTCATGATCACGGCTCCCGGCAGCCGCACGTCCTCCATGGTGTTTCTCGCCACCCTGCTTCTCGGGCCGATCATCGCGGTCAATGGTCTGGCCTTCGTGATGCCCGTCTTCAATCTGCTTTTGCTTTCCTTCCGCGAGAGCCTCGGCGGCGGCGGTCTCGGGGAAGCCCACACGCTTGCAAACTGGTCGTCCACGCTCACCGACGGTTTTTATATCGAACTGATCGGCCAGAGCATCCTGACCAGCCTTATGATTACGGTTCTGACGCTCATCGCTTCCTATCCAATCGCTCTTTATCTTCACCGGGCGCAGGGCCGCTGGAAGACACTGCTGCTTGTGCTCGTCATTTCGCCGCTGCTCACCTCGGCGGTGGTGCGCACCTATGGCTGGATCGCGATCCTTGCGGATGACGGGCTCATCAACAACATCCTCTTCGCACTGGGTGCTGAAAGCGGCGTGCGTCTGTTGTTCAACAAGGTCGGCGTCGTCATCGGCCTCACCGAAATCCTGATGCCCTATATGATCCTCGCATTGCTCGCCGGTTTTGGCAGGCTTGATCCGCGGGTCGAGGAGGCTGCCGAAACGCTCGGCGCATCGCCCTGGAAAGTCTTTTGGCGGATTATCGTGCCGCTCACCATGCCCGGCGTGGCGCTTGGTTGCCTGCTCTCCTTCGTTCTGGCCGTCAGCTCGTTCATCACCCCCAAGCTGCTTGGCGGCGGCCGTGTCTTCCTTCTGGCGACGGAAATCTATGATCAGGCCATTGTGACGCTCAACTGGCCTCTTGCCGCAACGCTTTCGATGATCATCCTCGTGATTTTCGGGGCTGCCCTGGTGCTCTATTCCCGGCTTCTGCGGGCGGTTCTGTAAAGGAGATCGAAGATGGAAGAACGTCCCGTTCCGCTGACGCTGAAAATTGTCGCCTTTGTCATGTTCCTCTTTCTGCTCGCGCCCGTGGTGCTCGTCGTGCCGATCTCCTTCTCAGCCGACAGCTACATGACCTTTCCGCCTTCCGGCTGGAGCCTGCGCTGGTATATCGAGCTCATGCACAATTCCAAGATGATTGGCGCACTGGGCACCAGTACGCTCCTCGCCGTCATCGTCACGGTGCTGTCGATGCTGATTGCGCTGCCCGCCTCCTACGCCATCGTCCGCATGCGGGTGATCGGCGCAGATGCATTGCTTGCCTTCTTCACTGCGCCCCTGCTTCTGCCGACCATCGTTCTCGGCCTTGCGATCCTGATCGTTTTTGCCGGTGCCGGTCTGCTCGGCACGTTCACCGGACTGGTGATCGCGCATCTCATCATCGTGCTGCCCTATGCCTTGCGTGTGCTCACCACGTCGCTCGCCGGCCTGCCGCTGATCTTCGAAGAGGCCGCCTCGACGCTCGGAGCATCGCCGTTCACCGTCTTTAGCCGTATCACCATGCCGATGATCGCGCCGGGCGTTGTCGCGACGGCGGCGCTTTCCTTTCTCGTCTCGTTCGATGAGGCCGTGATTTCGCTGTTCCTCACCGGTCCGCGCATCACAACGCTCCCAGTCGCCATGTATCAGCATGTCGAAACCCAGGCTGATCCGCTCGTTGCGGCCATTTCCGTTCTTCTGATCGTGCTGACGCTTGCCGTCGTCCTGATCGTTGACCGAACGGCGGGCCTGACGAAGACTTTTGTCAAATAAGGGCGGCAGGCATATCGAGAAATATTCCTCGTAAGGCTGGTTGAATTCAAAGGG
Organism: Agrobacterium sp. ST15.16.024; assembly: GCF_027956545.1. NCBI lineage: Bacteria > Pseudomonadati > Pseudomonadota > Alphaproteobacteria > Hyphomicrobiales > Rhizobiaceae > Agrobacterium > Agrobacterium sp. ST15.16.024. The sequence continues at coordinate 585,434 of NZ_JAQKGO010000003.1, read as the reverse complement.
TCAGCGCCAGCTTTGCCGGACTGAAACCAGCACTAATTTCATTCCCGTTGATGAACGCACGCTGCATTGGCGCGATGCGTCACGTCTGTTGATTTCGTTTTTGAACCACGAAGGTAAGGGAAGCCAATGGTCCAGAACCTCTCCACAGAATTCGACGTTGCCGTCATCGGTGCCGGGGTTGTCGGCTGTGCGGTCGCCCGTCGTTTCGCTCTGGCCGGTGCGAAAGTGGTCGTCATTGAGAAGGGTGCTGATATTCTCTCCGGGGCTTCGAAGGCCAACAGCGCCATTCTTCATACCGGCTTCGATGCGCCGGAAGGCAGTCTGGAACTGGAACTGGTAAAGGCGGGGCGGGCGGAATATCTGTCCATCCACGGGCAGATGGGCCTCAGCCTCGTCGAGACCGGTGCACTTGTCTGTGCCTGGAATGTGGATGAGGCGGAGAGACTTTCGGCGATTGCCGAGCAGGGGCGGCGCAACGGCATTGCCGAACTCGACCTGCTCACGGCCCGGCAGGCCCGCGAAACCATGCCCGGCCTGTCCACTCATCTTGCCGCCGCGCTCGAAGTTTCGGGTGAACACATCATCGATCCGTGGTCCGCGCCGCTCGGCTATCTCACGCAGGCCGTGGAATTGGGGGCGCAGCTGGTGCGCAATGCCGAAGTCCTCTCGGGTTCGTTCGATTGCGCGTGGCGGATCGAGACGACGGCGGGTCCGATCCTTGCGGCAAGCGTTGTCAACGCCGCAGGGCTGTTTGGTGATATGGTCGATACGCGGCTGGGGCTTCTCCCCGAATTCACCATCATGCCGCGTAAGGGACAATTCGTCGTTCTCGATAAGGCCGCCCGCCGGCATGTGCCGCGCATCGTCCTGCCCGTTCCCACCGAAATCACCAAGGGCATTGTGGTCTGTCCCACTGCCTTCGGCAATGTTCTCATCGGCCCGACGGCGGAAGAGCAGGATGATCGCGAGCGTGCGACCGTGGAGACGGCGACGCTGCAAGCGCTGCTGAAGCGCGGCGCGGAGATCGTTCCGGCACTGGCCGCCATTTCCGTGACCGCCGTCTATGCCGGCTTGCGCCCGGCGTCTGATAAGAAACATTACCGGATTTCCGCGCGACCGGACCGGCGGGCGATCACGCTCGGCGGCGTGCGTTCCACGGGCCTCAGCGCTGCGCTCGGGCTGGCGCAGCATGCGTTGACGCTCCATGCAGGTTTCGGCACCTGCTTTGACCTGCCTTCCTCCGTGCCTGAGGTGACGATGCCAAACCTCACCGAAACCTGCGAGCGGGACTGGCAGCGTGCCGATCATGGCGAAATCGTCTGCCATTGCGAACTTGTCACCCGGCGCGAGATCGATGCGACATTTTCCAGTCCGGTGCCGCCGGGCGATTTCGGCGGGCTGCGTCGGCGCACCCGCGCCGGCATGGGGCGCTGTCAGGGGTTTTATTGCAACGCCCGGCTTGCCGCGATGACGGGTGACCGTCTGGCCGTACCGCTTGCGGTCAGTGCGGGAGACGAGCGATGAGTAGCGTGACGCTTTTTCAGCAAGAGCGCGAAGACGTTTCATGTACCGATGTCATCGTGGTTGGCGGCGGCCCGGCGGGCGTGGCGGCGGCTCTGGAGCTGAAAGCCCGTGGTATTGCGCGTGTGATGATCCTCGAGCGCGAGCCGACCCTTGGCGGCGCGCCCCGGCATTGCTCGCACTCGCCTTTCGGCATGCGTGAATTCGGGCGCGTCTATTTCGGCCCGGCCTATGCGAGACGCCTGCAGAGGGAAGCGCAGGATGCCGGTGTCGATATCCGCACCGGTCATTCCGTGGTCGAACTCGGACAGGGTGGCGCATTGCTGGTCACATCGGCGCGCGGTGTCGAGAGCGTGAAGGCCCGGCGCATCGTGCTGGCCACCGGCGCGCGGGAAAAACCGCGCTCGGTGCTGCTTTTGCCCGGCGACCGGCCGGTGGGTGTGATCACCACCGGCGCGCTGCAATCCTATGTTGCCTTTCATGGCATCATGCCCTTTCGTCGGCCGCTTATCATTGGTTCTGAACTGGTTTCATTCTCTGCGCTTCTGACCTGTCTGGCGCATCGCGCGCGGCCTGTGGCGATGATCGAGCCTGAGCCGGAACCGCTGGCACGATCGCCTTTCCAATGGTTTCCGCGACTGGTCGGGGTGCCGTTTCATTGTGGTGCAGTGCTTATGGACATTCGCGGGCGCGGCCGTGTCGAGGAGGCGGACATCCGGCTGGCGGATGGCCATCTCCTGACCGTCAAGTGCGATGGTATTCTTCTGACAGGGCGGTTCACGCCGGAGGCGGCGCTTTTGAATGCATCCGCAGTCGATGTGGCGGCAGGCAGCGCCGGGCCGATGATCGATCAGGACGGCCGGATGGCTAACCCCATCTTTTTCGCCAGCGGAAACCTGTTGCGGGCGGTGGAAACGGGCGGCTGGTCGTTTCGCGAAGGTAGCCGCGTGGGTGCTGCCGTTGCCGACGATCTCGCCCGCGAACCCTGCAATGACCTGATGGTACCCGTCACTTTCACCGAGCCGGTCAAACTCGTGGTACCCACCATGCTCCGCAGGGGAGGGCTTGACCGACCAGCTTTTCGCGACTTTCAGCTGCGTTTTACCAAACGTGTTCGAGGCCGGCTTTCTCTCCATCTTGATGGAACGGAAGTGTGGAGCAAGAGCGGCCTGTGGCTGCCGGAGCGCCGTGTGCTCGTGCCCATTCCCCGCTCTGCGCTTGAAGCAAGCCAGGTTGCCTTTGACTTTCGGGAGACAAATTGATGCGCATTGCGGCGATCGATCAGGGAACAACATCGACGCGATGCCTTGTGGTCGGCGATGGCATGGCGCAGGTCGTCTCCAGCCTGCGTCACGCGCAGTTCTATCCGGCGCCCGGCCATGTGGAGCATGACCCCGAGGAACTGTTGCGCAATATCCGCGCGGTGCTTGCCACTGCCGGGCCGGTGGATGCCATATCCATCGCCAATCAGGGCGAGAGTTGCCTGGCGTGGGACGCCGAGAGCGGTGAGGCGCTGTCGCCAATTATCGTCTGGCAGGATGCCCGCACCGCCGATGTTCTTGCCGCTCTGCCGCCATCGGCGTTGGATCGTTCGAAAGAGATTTGCGGCTTGCCGCTCGATCCCTATTTTTCGGCAAGCAAACTGTCGTGGCTGCTCAAGCACAATCCAGCGGTGACGCAGGCAAGGGCGGCGGGGCGGTTGCGGCTGGGCACCACCGATGCGTTTTTTCTGGATCGGCTGGCCGACTGTTTCCGCACCGATCTTGCGACAGCTTCGCGCACCGGGCTGCTTGATCTGGCAACCGGAGACTGGAGCCCGGAACTCTGCATGCTTCACGGTGTGCCGCTGGATTGCCTGCCCGCCATCGGCCCCGTCGATGGTGGTTTCGGCGCAATCGAGGCAACGCCTGTCCGCGTTTCCATCGTTGACCAGCAGGCGGCGCTTTACGGGCATGGTTGCCGCAAAGCCGGTGATTGCAAGATAACCTTTGGCACGGGCGCTTTCCTGCTGGCTGTTGCTGGCAACGAGCGGCCGCTGACGGGGGAGCTTTTGCCGACTATTGGCTGGCACAGGCAAGGCGCGCCGGCCGTTTTCGCTATCGAGGGAGGGGTCTACGACGCCGGTGCGGCGCTCGAATGGGCGCGAAAGATCGGTCTATATACCGATAATGCCGAACTCGACGGTTTCGAGGGACCATCCGCCATTCGGCGCGGCCTTGTATGCGTGCCCGCATTTTCGGGCCTTGCGGCGCCCTATTGGGACAGACAGGCCGTGCCGCTGTTCATCGGGATGGACCATGCCACCGAGCGGCGTGATATGGTGCGTGCGCTGCTGGAAGGTATTGCCATGCTGACGGTGCGATTGATCGATGCGATGCCGGCTGCAACTCCCATCGGTGACACGATCTCCATCGACGGTGGCCTGTCGAATAGTCGGTATTTCGCCCGTTTTCTGGCGGCCGCCAGCGGCCGGACCATCTGTGTGCCTGACATGCGGGAGTTGACGGCGCTCGGTCTGGCGGAGCTGTGCGGTGTCGACGTCGCCGCCATGCGAAACGATACCGAGATATTCATGCCCGATGGGTCGGTTGATGCCACGGATCATGATCGTTTCGCACGTGCCGTGGGCAATGCGCGGACTTGGCGAAATGCTTAAAGCTTTCGCGAGGACGATCTTGCCCATCGGGGTGCTGGTCGTGAATTTCCTCTGCCAGATCGAACTGTCGTGTCTTTGAAATGTAAAACGTGCATCATCCCCGCAACCTGGGGAGGATCAGATGCGTCTTGCTGTCTACAACGTTGAAAACCTCTTTGATCGCGCCAAAGCGATGAACCTTGGCAGCTGGGAAGAGGGAAAGCCGGTTCTGGAGCATTTCGCGGCGCTGAACCAATTGCTTGGTCAGATCGAGTATAGTGACGCAGACAAGGTCGAGATCGCCCGGCTCGTCGTCGAGTTGGGTATGGAGCAGTCCGATACGGGGCCTTTCGTTATCCTTCGCCGAAACCGTGGCGGTTTGCTCAAGCGGCCGACTGCGGGCGGTGTCGTGGTCGTTGCCGATGGCCGGGCCGACTGGGTCGGGTCGCTGGAACTGCGGGATGAGCCGGTCAACGAGCACGCCATGCGCAACACCGCGCGGGTGATGGTCGATCTCGAGGCCGACGTGCTCGGCATCGTCGAAGTCGAGAGCCGCCCGGTGCTTTCTGCCTTCAACCGCGAGATCCTGCCGGCGATCGGCGGCACACCGTTTCGGCATGTGATGGTGATCGACGGCAATGACGAGCGCGGGATCGATGTCGGCATGATGACCCGCAAAGGTTATCCCATCGGTGCCATGCACAGCCATGTCGATGATTGCACACCGAACGGTGAAGCGATCTTTTCGCGCGATTGCCCGGAATATGAAATCACTACGCCCGCCGGCGCTCAGCTTGTCGTCATGGTCAATCACCTCAAGAGCAAGGGGTATGGCGGAAAGGCCAAGTCGGATGCCAAGCGAAAGGCACAGGCAAAGCGTATCGCCGAAATCTACGAGAAACTGATTGAACAGGGCGTCGAATATGTCGCTGTTGTCGGTGACTTCAACGATACTCCCGGCAGTGATCCGCTGGAGCCACTTCTTGGCGGCACCTCGTTAAAAGACATTTTCAAGCATGACGCTTTTGATGATGGTGGTTACCCCGGCACCTATGGCGGGTGTACGGCCTCCAACAAGATCGATTATATCCTGCTGTCTCCCGCCCTTTTTGCAAAGGTCAAGGATGGCGGCGTGTTCCGCAAGGGCATGTGGCCGGGTGTTCGGCCGAAGAAGTGGGAAAGTTATGGCGAGGTCAAGCGTCAGGAGGACGCCGCGTCCGACCATGCCGCGCTCTGGGTTGATCTTGATATTTGAATGTTGCCGGTGTGAAACCGACTGATCCGGGGCGCGGTGGGCTGATCTGTCGCGCGCGATCGGCGACAGAGAAGGTGTGAAGGTTGCAAGGGTCATGAAACCCCGCGGGCGTATTGCGTCGAATGCGGTCAATTCCTTGAGAAAGGGTGCCACGGCATCGGGCGCGAGACCAAATTTGCTGGCTTCGCCTGATGTGTTGACCTGTACCCCGCCTGGGGCAGGGTGCGAAGTAGCGCAGGCCGCTGCGGCATAGGGGCAATCCGGTAGCTTTGCTGCGTTACCGGGTTTTTCTGCCACCGCCCTGAAACGAGGCGCGATAGTCGCGCGGTGTCATGCCGCGCAGACGCAGGAACTGACGGTTGAAATTGGCCAGCGAGGCATAACCGACATCGGCAGCGATATGTCGGATTGGCTGGGTGGTGCCTGAAAGCCGGGCGCAGGCTTCGCCGACCCTGAGGCCGATCAGATAATCCGACATGCTGACCTGCGTATGTTTCCTGAACATTCGGTGCAGGCCGGATTCGCTGAGAGCGGCTATTGCGGCAATCTGCTCCATGCGGAGCGGCTCATGGTAGTGGCGGTGCAGATGGATCAGGACACGGTCAATCCGCGAGCGGTCCCCTTCCACCTGCTGCGGCACGACGGTTGACAGGGGCGTGCCATTGTCCTCTGCCGCCAGCCGCGCCAGAATATTCAGAAGTCCGATCAGCTGCCCGACTGGCGGACGGGAAAATATCGCTTCAAAATCAGCTGCCAGAGACCGGCCAAGCGCGGGATCGAACGCCAGTCCGGTTGCGGCGTTCTGGATGAGACGCCTGACGGGCGCCAGTTCCACCGATCCGTCGGCCAGTCCTTCGATCCATTCTTTCCTGAACCAGAAGACGAGGGCGACATGTGGTTCAGCCGGATCGAGTTTGTCACGTGATGCCCAGGTGTGCGGCAGATTCGGGCCAATGAGCACGAGGTCGCCGTGATCGTAATCGGCCACATGATTACCCACGAACCGCTGCCCGCGGGAATTCAGCGTCAATGTCAGCTCGAATTCGGGATGGTGGTGCCATTCGAACGGAATGGCGTCGTCAAGCCGCCGGTTGAGCCTGCTCCAGGATGAATCCGGTGATGTCGGCAGATGTTCGAGATGTGGTCTCATTCCGCGCCTTTTGGGATTTATACGCTGGAATAGTATCAGTATTGTCCGTCTGCGGACAACACGTCCGCCCGGAAAGCCGTAGCTTTTCTTTTATCGCCTGACGGTCAGGGAGATGATGATGGGAGAACGACATGCAATCCACCGCAGCAATCAAACGCGACAGCCATCCGACGACGGCCGCCACGACCCAGCTCAAGGATATCAGAAAGACCTTGCCGCTGCGCGTCCTGTCGGAAGCGGACTGGCAGCACTGGACGACGAGGGGCTATATCATTGTCCGTCAGGCGGTGCCTGCGGCGAATGTGGAACGCCTTGTCGATCTGCTCTGGAAATTCGATGAGAAGGACCCGGCCGACGCTTCGACCTGGTATGCGCCGCAAAGGCGCGAACACAAGATGAAGGAATTGAACAATACCGGCATGCTGGAGATCTATAATCACCAGTATCTCTGGGACAATCGCGTGGAGCAGCGGGTCTATGACGTCTTCGTCGACATATGGGACCGGGAGGATCTGTGGGTCACCATCGACCGCGCCAATCTCAATCCGCCGAAAAAGGTGAAGGGCAATCCCAACGGTTTCATCCATTGGGATGTGGATACGTCCATCCGTCCGCTGCCGATCGGCGTACAGGGCGTGCTGAGCCTGCAGAAACAGGATGGCGATGTCGGCGGTTTTCAGTGCGTTCCCTATCTTTTTGAGCATTTTGACGAATGGGTGAAGACGCAGCCGGAAGATCGTGATCCGATGCATCCGGATATGGCTGGCCTCTCCGTCGTCAATATCGATATGGAACCTGGTGATCTGATGATTTTCAACTCGCTGCTTGCCCACGGCGTGCGTCCCAATCATTCCGATGGCCGCGTGCGCATGGCGCAATACATCTCCATGCACCCGGCAGAATTCGACAATGAGGCAGAACGGCAGGAGCGAATCCGGCTCTGGAAGGAGCTCGATCATCCGCAGCGCGACGCCTTTCCCGGTGATCCGCGTGAATGGGAGAAACGCCATGCCGAAACCGCCAGGCTCAACCCGCTCGGTGAAAAGCTACTTGGCCTGACCCGCTGGTGAATTGCATCGAACACACAAAGGAAATGACCGTCCCAAGGGGCGGTCATTTATCTTATCGGTGTTCCGCAGTAATGCCGATCCGGACGAATTGCCGTGCGGGTGGTGGCCTTAAGACTGGCTTAAGGTGGGGGCCGGCTATGTGTCGCCGAATAGGAGACACAGCCCAGAATGCACGACATCCCGATTTTCACCACCCGCAGAAACCTTCTTGCCCTTGGGCTTGCGGGCCTGCTGGCGGGTTGCGCCACATCCGGTCAGCCGCCAAAGCCGGCGACGCTGTCGAGGAACGACGACCCCTTGCCCGAGACGCCTGCGCCGGTCACGCCGGCAATGTATGCGGCGCTTCCCGATGAGACATTCCCGATCCCGGCGGTGAACATCAAGCAGGTGGACACCCGCTACTGGCGGCAGGTCGTCGATTATCCGACTGACGAAAAGCCCGGCACACTGATCGTCGATACGCCGAACAAGTTTCTCTATCACATTCTGCCGGGCGGCAAGGCGACCCGTTACGGGATTGGCGTCGGCCGGGACGGATTCTCCTGGGCCGGCCGGGCGATTGTCGCCTACAAGCGGGCATGGCCGAAATGGACCCCGCCGGACGAGATGGTGGCGCGGCAGCCCAGCCTCCAGCCCTACAGCATCGCCAATGGCGGAATGCCACCCGGCCTCAAGAACCCGCTCGGCGCGCGGGCGCTCTACATTCATCAGGGCGGCCGGGACACGCTTTACCGCCTGCACGGAACACCGGAGGCGTTTTCGATCGGCAAGGCGGTTTCCTCCGGCTGCATCCGTCTGCTGAACCAGGATGTCATCGACCTCTTCAACAATGTGAGGGACGGCAGCACCATCGTGGTTATTCCCGACCCCTTGAAACGCCAGCAACTCGCCGCCTGACGACCGATACGGAAAAGAAAGAAGGCCCATCACCATGGCACATGATGTTCGAAACCGCGCGGATGTTTCAGCCCTTGCCGGGCTCAGACGCCGTGCCTTTCTCCTCGGCTCGATTTCGGTGGTCTCGGCCGTCGCATCGCCGACAGCAGCCTCACCCAACGGTCTGAAGCTCGAGATGATCCTGCGTGATCCGGCGGCACCCGTCTCCGGCAATCCCGCCGGCAAGCTCACCATGGTCGCCTTTCTCGACTATAATTGCCCCTGGTGCAAAAAGACGGCCGTTCCCATGAGCAATGCGGTCTCGGCAGACGGGGATGTCAGGATGGTCTACAAGGACTGGCCGATCATAACGCCCGACTCCGTCGAGGGAGCGCGACTGGCGTTGGCGGCGAAATATCAGGACGGTTATCACATCGTCCATGATGCGCTGATGGCGATCAAGACGCCGAAGGTGAAGGCCGACGAGATGCGCGACACCGTGCGTGCGACGAGTATCGACTTTGCCCGCCTCGAGCGCGACATGAAATCGAAAGCGGCGGAGATCGATGATCTGCTTGCGCGCAATCATGAACAAGCGATGTCGCTGCAATTGACGGGAACGCCTGCTTTCATCATCGGCAAGTTCCTCGTCCCCGGTGCGGTACAAAGCGCGGAAGCCTTTACCGACCTTTTCAAAAGAGCGCGTGAACAGGCTTAACGTTCGGAGAATGATGGTTTCAGGTCCGGTCGGGCTGAAACCATCGTTCCAACATTCCGGCCGGGCATCGCAGTGCCGATGCCCTTTGCCGTCTCGTCCTATCCCCGTGCCTTGGCGATTGCTTCCTTCAGGCCCTTGCGATCGAGGACGCCGGCAAAGCTCGTCGTTCCCACCACAAATGATGGCGTGCCGACGAATTTAAAGGCGGCGGCCTGTACCCAGTTCCGGTCCAGCAGGCCGGAAATCCATGCCTGATGCTCGATAACGGCCTTGCCGACGCCGTCGAAGGTCAGGCCCGCTTTCTTGAGGGCCTTTTCGACATCGGCCTGCTGCAGCTTGTTCGGCGTGTGAAACATGGCGTCGAGGGTCTTTTCATATTTGCCAAGCTTGACGCTGGCGAGCACCGCCTGCGCAGCGATGACCGATGCGCCGCCGAAGACCGGCCAGTCCTTCAGCACAAGCCTCACCTTGCCATCCTGTTCGACCACGTCGCGCACCATGCCGTAGGATGATTTGCAATAGGGGCACTGGTAGTCGAAATATTCCACCACCGTCACGTCGCCTTTCGGATTGCCGAGGACCGGGGCGTCCGGATCGTGCAGCACCATCTGCTGGCTTGTCGGGTCTGTCTCGGCAAAAACAAGCGAGGGGGGAGCAATGGCGGCAAGGCCGGCCATTGCGACAAGCTGTCGGCGTGTAAGGGTCATTGGCGGGCTCCTGCGGTATTGTCGATTGCCGGTTTTGCAAGCGCCTGATGCGTTTGCGCCGCCGCATCGATGAGTGAACGGGCCGAAATCTCGCCCACCATGCGCAAGGTGGGGAGTTCGGTTCCTTTTCTGTCGAAGAACAGCATGGTCGGCGGGCCGATGACATTGCTATCCTTCATCAATTGCTGTTTGTCTGACGTCATGTCCGAAAGATCGATGGAGACGAGGTTCGTATCCCTAAAGCTTTCCGCGACCTGTGGATTGCTCAGAACGGAGCGCTCGATGACGCGGCAGGAAACGCACCAGTCCGCGGTGAAGTAGACGAGGCTTGGCTTTCCTGCGTCAGCGACCGCGGCTTTCAATTCCCGAGTGGAACTCACCGTTGCAAAACTCGCCTTTGTCAGGCCGGGCAGGGAGAGGCTGGCGACCGGGCTGCCAGAGAATTGCAGCGGCTGGAGCATGCTGGTGCTGCCGCTGGCCGCGCCGAAAGCGAGAAACGCTCCGTAAAGCATGGAAAGAAGGCTGGCCGATTTCATCAGCCGGCGGCCAATGCCGGCCTGTTGCGGTAGTGCGTCGAGAGCACCGAAGAAAACACCGATGGTAACGAGCAGCGCTGCGGAAAGCGCGAGCGTTGCGGATGGAGGAATGAGCCGGTCGAGATACCAGATCGCGGTGGCAAGGAAGATGAAGCCGAACAACCAGCGTATCTGCGCCATCCATGCGCCGGCCCGCGGCAGCAATGCCGCGCCGGAGGTGCCGATGAGGATTAGGGGAATGCCCTTGCCGATGCCGAGCGCAAAGAGCGCTGCTGCACCGAGCAGCAGGTTGCCGCTCTTGGCGATATAGAGAAGTGCGCCTGCAAGCGGCGCCGTCACGCAGGGGCCGATCAGCAGCGCCGAGCTGAAACCGAGAATGGCGGTCGAGCCGAAGGATCCGCCGAGCGAACGCTGCGATCGCGCCAGCCGGTCGCGAAGGCCGGCCGGAAGCTGGACCTCGACCATGCCGAAACTGGCGATCGCCAGAATGATAAAGACAGCGGCGGTGATGAGAATGGCCGGTGGTGACTGGAGGGCAATCTGGAAGCTCTGTCCAAGCCATGCGGCCAGTATGCCGAACAGGCTGAAGGCGGCGGCAAGCGCGACGACATAGGTTGAGGAGAGGAGAAAACTGCGACCGGGTGACAATGAAGCGCCCTGCCGGCCGAGCGTGGCCGCGAGGATGGGGTACATGGGAAATACGCAGGGCGTGAATGCGAGGAGTACGCCAAGACCCATGAAGGAGGCGAGAAGCAGCGCGATGCCGCCTCGGGCAAGAAAACCTTCCACCATGCCTGGCTCGGCCGGGGGTGCGGGTGAGGGTACTGACTGCTCAGCCTTTTCCGGTTCTGCGGATGGGGCGATCAGGGCGAAGGACTGAAATGCGGGTGGATCCTGCGGCCTTATGCCGAACGGTGCCTCCGCTTCGATCCGCAAACCGTCGATGGCGACCGTTCTGAAGGGATAGCAGATGCCGCCATCCTGGCATCCCTGAAATGTCAGCTTCATCGTCTGCGGCGCGTCGGCGAGCGTGGCGGCGGCTTGCCCGAAATAGACTTCGGTGTTGCCGAAGCCGGGATCATCCTTCATCTCGCCGGCCTGCGTCCTGAGATCGAGCTTCGTTCCGTCCTCAGTGCTGGCCTGCAGGCTCTCCCGATAGAGATAATATCCCTCGGCGACTTGCCAGCGGAAGGTGGCCGCCGTTCCCGTGCGGTCTATCGAAAGCTTGAACGCATCCGCCATGTCCATCGGCGGACCGAGCGCGAGCGCCGGTCCACAAATGGACATGAGAATGAGGAGCACGAACGAAAAATTGAAACGCATTCTCTTTCCTTATGGAGTAGGCCTTGTGGGATAAGCCATGGATGGCGCAGGCTTCCGGCTGGAAGCTTAAGCCAGCCTTAAGGTTCGTTTCTCAGGTTCCCGCGCATCAAAATACCCCTGTGCCGGAATGATGGAGTGCTCAATGCGTCTGTTGGTGGTCGAGGACGATGATGTCCTGCTTGATGGTCTGCGTGTCGGGCTGCAGCTTGCCGGCTTCACCGTCGATGCCGTCATGACGCTTGGCGACGCAAAAATCGCCCTTGAGAATTGCCGTTTCGATGCTGTCGTTCTCGATGTGATGTTGCCTGACGGGTCAGGTCTCGATCTTCTGCGCCACACCCGTAATGAACGCAACCGGGTACCGATCCTCCTGCTCACCGCCAAAGATGCGACCACGGACAAGATTTGCGGCCTCGATGCCGGCGCGGATGATTATCTGGGCAAGCCTTTCGATCTTGATGAGGTTGCCGCCCGGCTGCGGGCGATCATCCGCCGTGGCGAGGGCCGTTCCGAGGGCACGCTGTCGGCGCTGGGCGTGACGCTCGATCCGGCGAAGATGGTGGCGAAGAAGGATGACAATGTCATTGCGCTATCACGCCGCGAATTTGCGATCATCCATGCCCTCATGCAGAATCCTGGCATGATTTTTTCAAAGCCGGTTCTGGAAGAAAAGCTCTATGGCTGGCAGGAGGATGTGGAAAGCAACACCATCGAGGTCCACATCCACAAGCTTCGTTCCAAGCTGGGCGCCGGTTTCATCGAGACGGTGCGCGGCGTCGGTTACCGCGTCGGGAGGGTTGCGTGATGTCGATCCGGGCAAGATTGTTTACCGTGCTTCTGTTGATGACGGGCCTCGTATGGCTGTCGGCCTGCGTGTGGATCTATACCAGCACGAAGGCGCGGCTGGAGCATGTTCTTGATGCGCGGCTGGTGGAATCGGCAAGAATGGTCGGATCCCTCGTCGGCGACCGCCCTGTCGATATCCGCCTGATAGACGGCCATTCACCGACGCATGATGAGGACGCGGACGCTGATGCGGCGGCGATACCCTCCTATGAGCGCCAGCTCGCCTGCCAGATATGGTCCATCAGCGGCCGTCTGCTCAGCAAATCGGACAGCGCCCCGGATGCTTCACTTTCGGATCATGCCTCGGGCTTCCAGAATACGGTCATCAACGGCATCGAATGGCGCGTCTACGCGGTCGTGAAGCCCGACCTCGGCGTCAGGGTTCTGGTGGGCGACAGTGTCGAGGTTCGCGACCGGCTGGTTGACGATGTCATCAAGGGACTTCTTTATCCGGCGCTTTTCATCATGCCGCTGATGGCTGGCCTTATCTGGCTGTGTGTTTCCCGGGGGCTTGCGCCCCTGCAAAAGCTCGCAAACGGCATGAAAGCACGCGACGCGACCGAGCTCCACGGCTTTGCCGACAAGGGAACACCATCGGAGCTTCGGCCGATGATCCATGCGCTGAACAGCCTTCTGGCGCGTGTTCAGGCGACGCGGGAAAGGGAACGCGAGTTCACGACCTATGCCGCACATGAATTGAAGACGCCGCTTGCCGGCCTGAAGACGCAGGCGCAGGTGGCCATGCGTTCCACCGATCCTGAGGTGCAGCAACAGGCGCTGCGGCGCATCGAGCAAAGCGTCGACCGGACAAGCCGGATGGCAAAACAGCTTATCGACCTGGCTGCCGTCGATGCCACCGAAGCGCAGGCGACGAAAGCCGGCGTCGACATTCCCCGTCTGATCCTTGATGTCATACAGGAGCTGGAGCCGCTCAGGCGAGCGCGCGAGGTGGAAATTACCTGCCGGCTTTCGGAAGAGGCGGATACGATCCTCATCGAGGCGGATCGGTCCCTGCTTCGTCTTGCGATCCGCAACGTGATGGAAAACGCCGTGCAGCACTCGCCGAAGGGATCGACGGTGGAATGCCGGGCGGAACTGGCAAACGGCAAGGTGAACGTCGTGGTTATCGACGAAGGGGCGGGGATCGCGGTGGAGGAACAGGAACGGGTGCTGCAGCGCTTCTACCGTTCGCCGCGATCGGAACCGGGTGGAAGCGGTCTTGGGCTTGCCATCGTCAAGATGGCAATCGACCGGCTGGGCGGGCGATTGCAGTTTTCGCAATTTGGTCAGCGGTTCGCGGTATCGCTTGAATTATGAAGGAGGCCGCCACGGGGCAGCTCTCTCTCAGAGGTCCTTTGCGAGGCGCAGCGCGTCATAGATTGCCGCATGGGTGTTGCGCGCTGCGACTGCATCACCAATCCGGAACAGCCGGTAAGCGCCGGCAGGATTGCGCTCGACGGTCTGGGCCGCGCCCGCAATCAGCGCGTCATAGGATATTTCGCCGAGGTTCTTCGAGCCGGGCTTGAGCTCGAAATAAAGCTCGTCCAGCGGGATTGTGCCGTGATTGACGACAATCTGGTCGACAACGCGCTGTTTCGAAACTCCGCCATAATCGCTGCCGACATGGGCGATGATCTGGTTGCCGCTTCTTTCCGCCGTCTCCAGCCGGTAGGTGACAGTGAATGTCGTGTCGTGTTTCTGCAGCGAGCGCATATAGGGTACGAGATTCATGGCCATGACTTCCGGGGCGAAAGAGCGATCCGGCGTCATGATCTCGACCTTGCCGCCCGCCTTGGCGATGAATTCGGCGGCCTGAAGCCCGGTGTGGTCGCCGGCATCGTCATAGACGAGAACATTGGTGCCCGGCTTGACGTCGCCGGAAATGATATCCCATGCGGAGACGACCAGCTCGTTGCCCTTCGAAAGCACCTCGGTATGCGGCAGTCCGCCGGTAGCGATAATCACCACGTCGGGTTTTTCGGCGACAACCGTATCCGCCTCCGCCCAGCTGTTGAAATGGAAGATGACGCCGAGCTTCTCGCACTGGCTCATGCGCCAGTCGATGATGCCGATCATTTCGCGGCGGCGTTCGCTCTGTGCGGTCAGGCGGATCTGGCCGCCGGCTTCGCTGGCGGCTTCGAAGACCACGACCGCATGGCCACGCTCGGCACAGACCCTTGCGGCTTCAAGGCCTGCCGGGCCAGCGCCGACAATCACCACCTTCAGGCTTTTCTCAGCCCGGGTGATTTCATGCGGCATGGTTTCCTCGCGGCCGGTTGCCGCATTGTGAATGCAGAAGGCGAGGCCGCCCTGATAAATGCGATCAAGACAATAATTGGCGCCGACGCAGGGGCGGATGTCCTCCTCCCGCTTTTCCATAATCTTGCGGACGATATGCGGATCGGTCATGTGGGCGCGGGTCATGCCGACCATGTCGACCTTGCCGGCGGCAATCGCATGCCGGGCGGTGGCGACATCCTGGATCTTGGCGGCATGGAAGATGGGGAAGCTGGTCGCCGCGCGGATTTCGCCTGCGAAATCAAGATGCGGCGCGCTGGCCATGCCCTGAATGGGGATGACGTCGGTAAGGCCGGGATCGGTGTCGATATGCCCCCTGATGACGTTGAGATAGTCGATCAGGCCGCTCTCCTTTAGTCGTCTGGAGATTTCGATGCCTTCCGCCTTGCCGGTGCCGTTCTCAAGACATTCATCGGCGGTGTAACGAACCCCGAGGATGAAATCGTCGCCGACGCGTTGGCGTATCGCCCTGAAGACGTCGAGACAGAAGCGCATGCGGTTTTCAAGCGAGCCGCCATAGGGGCCTTCAAGCTCGTTGGTCAGGGGTGAGACGAACTGGTCGATAAGGTGGCCATAGGCTTCCAGTTCCACGCCATCCATGCCGCCCGCCTTCATCCGTTCGGCAGCGTCGGCGAAATCCTTGATGATACGCTCGATATCCCAGTCCTCGATCTTCTTCGGAAAGGCGCGGTGCGCCGCTTCCCGCTGATGCGATGGCGCGAGGACCGGCAGCCAGTCGCCCTTGTCCCAGCGGGTGCGGCGGCCAAGATGCGTCAGCTGGATCATGATCGCCGAACCGGCCTCATGCACGGCGTCGGTCATTTCCCGGATCCACGGAACGATTTCATCCTTGTAGGCCAAGAGATTGTTGAAAACGGGCGGGCTGTCTTTCGACACGGCGGCAGAGCCCGCCGTCATCGTCAGCGCCACGCCGCCTCTGGCCCGCTCGACGGTATAGGCGCGGTAGCGTCCTTTCGGCATGCCGTCTTCGGGGTAGGCGGGTTCGTGGGAGGTGACGATGATGCGGTTGCGCAGCGTCAGATGTTTGAGCTGATAGGGCTGAAGAAGGGGATCGTTCGACATGTGCCTGCTCCAAAACGGTTGTGGAACAAGGCTAAGAGAAAATGTACATATGTGTCAATTAAGAAAACACCGGTGTTTGTGAGTTCGACAAGAGTGTACGCTTTGCCTTGCCGCGCAGGGACTGATTTGCTACGCAATTGTCATGGAAGCGACATTGAACGAAACCGGTTGGCGTGGATCGCAGGAGGGTTGGCTTGAGGCCGCCTACGAGGCGCTGCTGGAATCCGGGGTGGATTCCGTCAAGATCCTGCCTCTGGCGAAAAAGCTCAATCTCTCGCGCACCAGCTTCTACTGGTTCTTCAAGGACCGGGAGGAATTGCTGGCGGCGCTGTTGTCCCGCTGGCGCGAGAAGAACACGGGAAGTATCCTCAGGCAATCGGAGGCCTATGCGGAAACCTTGGCCGAGGCGATGCTGAATGTTTTCGATTGCTGGCTGGATTCCTCGCTTTTTGACAGCAAATTCGAATTCGCGGTTCGCAGCTGGGCGCTGCAGTCCGATGATATTCTTGCCGAGCTTCGCAAAGCCGACCAGGTGAGAATGGAGGCGCTTTCGCGCATGTTCATGCGTTACGGCCACCCTGAAAATACGGCAGACGTGCGCGCCCGCACCACTTATCTCGTGCAGATCGGTTACATTTCCATGCAGGTCGAAGAGGATGTGGCGGTGCGGATGAGAAGGATTGCGGACTATATCGCGATCTATACCGGCGAGGTGCCGCAGCAGCGCGAGCTTG
Organism: Agrobacterium sp. ST15.16.024; assembly: GCF_027956545.1. Classification (NCBI taxonomy): domain Bacteria; kingdom Pseudomonadati; phylum Pseudomonadota; class Alphaproteobacteria; order Hyphomicrobiales; family Rhizobiaceae; genus Agrobacterium; species Agrobacterium sp. ST15.16.024. The sequence goes on along the minus strand of NZ_JAQKGO010000003.1, from coordinate 568,682 downwards.
ACCGCTTTTATGCGAGACACGGATACAGGCCAAACCCCGAGGCCTGACGCCTGTTTGCTGATCACAACATGCCCGGACGATACACGGGACAGCAATAAGTGGAGTCGCCAAAACACCGGCGATGCCAGTCGGATTATGTTGGTTGCGGTGCTACAAGAAGAAGGGCCGGCCCGCCTGCAATCTACCTGCAACCTTCACCGAACAGTGGTGAGGACGGCAAGAGCTCGTCTTTGGGGGAAAGTCATTGCGAATCCTGCTTCTTGAGGATGAACCCGAAATGGCGCGTGCGCTGCTCGAGGCCCTGCGCCGGCGTGATGTGCTTGCCGATCATGTCAGCACCATCAGCGATGCCGATGCGCTTGCGCGGGATGGCTCCTACGATGTGCTGGTTCTGGATCGTCGCCTGCCGGATGGCGAGGGGCTGAGCCTCGTATCCTCGCTTCGCCGCCGGAAACATTCCGTACCGATATTGGTTCTGACGGCGCTTGGAAGCGTCGATCACCGGGTCGATGGGCTGGATGCGGGGGCGGATGATTATCTCGCCAAGCCTTTCGCAATCGAGGAATTGCTTGCCCGCCTAAGGGCCCTTCACAGGCGCGGCCCTTCGATTTCCGACAAATATACCAGCTTCGGAAATCTCAGTATCGATCCGAAAAGCAATGAAGTCAGCGTTGCGGGTTCCGTCCTCGAGTTGCGACGTCGGGAATATCTGGCGCTCGAAGCGCTGATGCGGCGTCCGAACCGCATCGTGACACGGTCGAGCCTGATCGAAGCGGTTTATACGCTCGACGATGAGATCGAGTCCAATGCGCTCGATGCGCATATCTCGCGCATCCGGAAGAAGCTGGCGCAGGCCGAAGCGACGGTGGAGATAAGAGCCGTGCGCAATATCGGTTATCTCATCCGGGCAAAGACATGAGACCGGAGCGCAACCGATCCCTGCGATGGGGGCTGATGAAGCGCCTTTTCGCCTTGCAGGCATTTTTTCTCGTTCTTTTCGTCATTCTTCTCGTCGGCTGGATCTGGATCATCGATCCGCGGCTGGAAGGCGCCAATGAAGAGGCCGCACGCATCATTGCGGAAAGCGTGACAAAGGATGGGCAGGGCCGGCCACAGGTGTCGGCTACGCCCGATCTGGAGGCGTTGAAGCAGCGCTACCCCAATCTCTGGTTTGTCGTGCGGGACGCCGACAAAATCGTCCTGCAATATGGAGATGTCCCGGTGCCTGCTCTGGAAGCGGTGTTTCCCCGGAGCATCGAAAGGGCGCGTCTGGAAGCCGGGGAAACAGTCCGGGCCACCATGGAAAACCGCGATACGCCGGCCGGGCGGCTGCAGTTCATTGCCGGGACGGAAAAAGGTTTCCCAAATGACGGCATCAGTCTGTGGATCAATGTGCAACTGGATCTCGAAAAGGATGCCGATGGTGCCATCCGCTGGCTGACCGTGCTGCCCGGTGTCGGTTTCATCATCCTTGTCGCCGTCGTGCCCATGCTGCTCTTGACGGGTATTGCGACATTGCTGGTGACGCCCCGTGCGGTTGGCCGTTCGCTGAGCGGTCTCATGGAAACGGTAGCCGAGGCACAATCGATCAATTTCGAAAACCGCTCCGCCCGGATCGATCGCTCGAAGGTGCCGAATGAAATCATTCCGCTGGTGGATGCTTTCAATGTTGCGCTCTCGAAACTGGACGAAGGCTATAATCGCCGCAACCGCTTTTTGGCCGATGCTGCCCATGAACTGAGGACGCCGATTGCGATTGCGCGCGTTCGGGCCGATCTTCTTCCCGATGACGAGCTGAGCCGGCAGCTGCGGGCAGATATCGACCGCCTCACCCGCGTCGCGCACCAGCTTCTTGAAATGCAGGCGGTGGGCGCGGTGGAACTGCCTGCCGAAGAGCAGGATCTGAACGTTCTCGTCGAACGCATCGCGACCGATCTTGCGCCGATTGCGATGGATGCCGGTTATGAGTTCGATTTCGAACCCAGCGAAGGAAAGGCTCTCTTCACGGTCCAGACCTCGATCATCGAGATGGCGGTCGTCAACCTCATTCGCAATGCCATCGATCATGGTGGCGGCAAAGGCGCAATCGTCATCCGGATTGGCGCAGCGGGAACCATAGATGTCTTTGACGAGGGACCGGGCATACCCGTTGCGGAACGCGAGCAGGTATTTGAACCGTTCCATCGCATCAATACGAACTCTTCCGGTGCCGGTCTGGGTCTCAACCTGGTCCAGAAGGCGGCGGAGCTTCATCGCGGCCGGGTTAAGTTCCTCGACCTTGATCCCGGCTTCGGCGTTCGGCTGGAAATTCGATCGATAATTTTGCGAGATAAGGCTGTTACCGTCGTCTAAAAATATCAGGCATCAGGCTGCGCCGGCATGGGGAAATTTCTTACAATTTAGTTAAGGAATTTCATTTAACTATATTAAATTACTGGATTATTTTTCAATAAATTCGTTTCATGCAATCCAGACGTAATTCTCGTGGGGAAAATGACCGTATCTGCTGAGCCATCTGCACAGGAGATCAACGGGAGCCGGTTTCCGGTTCTTCAACGCGAACGGAAACCCTGCAGCCGTCAGAGCATGGCGCATCGGTTTCGTCTGGAGTCATTTAATGTCGTTCATCGCAAAATCGCTTGTCACCGTAACGGCTGCCGTCATGGTCGCAACCAGTGCCTATTCGGCTGATCTTACCAACTATAATGCGCAGCAATTCGACTATGCAAATCCGCCGGCCTTTTCCTGGGGCGGGGCTTATGTCGGTGCCCATGGCGGTATCGCCTCCCCAAAATTTAATCCGCTAGCCAGCGGCCGGGGTCTGACGGGTGGCGTACAGGCCGGCTATAACTTCCAGTTCGGCTCCGGCGTTGTCGGCGCGGAACTGGAAGGATCCTATCTTGGAAACGAAGCACGCGTGCCGAACGGTCGGTTGAGAGAGCGCTTCCGGGGTGCGGCCAAGCTGAAGGCCGGTGTTGCGCTTGACCACACGCTCGTTTACGGCACCGCCGGCCTGACCACGACGAAATTCAAGGATACGAATGGCGTTAACGGTCCTGATGGCTGGAAACAGGGCTATCTGCTGGGAGCAGGTCTGGAACAGAGCTTTGGTGGCGGTCTGTCGGCCAAGTTTGAATATAATTATGTGAGCACCGGAAATGTCACCACGACGACCTCGAGCGGGCGGTCAAAAACCGATGTGACCGATCATGTCATCAAGGCCGGCCTGAACTATCGTTTCTGAGCGGCCGATCCGATGACAGATTCCAGGGAGAGTTCAAAAGAATATCGCCGCTTTCAACATGGAAGCGGCGGTAAAACAGCGCATGGCACGAAACGGGCGGGGCCGGGGGAGATCTGAAATCCCCAAACTATCATTCGCATTCAAGCGAAGGCTGCCGGAAGCTCGTCACATACCACTCGCTCCCCGAATTGCGGGTGTAGAATGTATAGAAACAATCGATGCGTTCGACATAACCCGGCGTCTCCGACACTTCGTAACGTTCGCCATGCCGGGTCGACCGCACTTCACCGCTGGATGATCCGGCAACCACCTGTGTCTTGTTCTTGCGCCACTGGTAAGCCTGCTGGCCGGGACCCATGCTGTAAATATTGTCCGGCGGTCCGTAGTCCAGCATCACGCTGGTAATAGGCGCGCCAATATAGCTTTTCATGACCGTCGAGGCGCAGGCGGTGAGCACGGCCGATACGGCGGCGATGAGAATGATCGCTGCCGGGACTGCAAGTGACGATCTGTCGGACATGGGAATTCCTTTCAGCTGCGGTGGATTTCCGCAGGGATAGGAACCGGTCATTGCAAGTACATTGCACGTAAAGATCGCAAGGCGGGCGGGGTGCCGGTGTCAGAGGCCGGCAATATTGCGGCCGATATGCCGCAGGATGCTTTTGAAAAGCTTTACCTCATTGGGATCGAGACCTTCGATCGCGGTTTTTTCGAACATCGCCGCGATGGGCATCAGTTCGTCGGCCAATTCCTTGCCTTTTGTCGTCAGCGTGATGCGCACGATGCGGGCATTGTCGGCCGGTCGTTCGCGGCTGACGAGGTTGCGCCGGACCATCAGCCCCACCAGCCGGGACAGTGTGGAAATCTCCACCGACACCATGTCCGAAAGCTCGGTCAGTGTCTTGCTCTCCTGCTGTCTCAGTGTCGCCAGCACGCGATACATCGGCAGAGTGATGTCATAGGAGGCCAGTCTCAGCGAAAAACGCTCGCCAAGCCGAACGCCCACCCAGTTGAGCAGGTAGGGTACCGAGTCGGTGAACTGATAAGACACGAAGCAAATCCCCGTTTGAGAACCATCTGCGCAGATGCTGATGTGCGCCTATCGGCTGTACCGGTACAATCCATCCGTTTCAATAGCTTCGCTCCAGAAGACCGGGGAATGCGCGACTGCATCGCTGCCTGAAATGACAAACAACATTTGCATTGACAAATGTTGCAAACGCAAATAAATAAGAATGCAGGATTTGGGAGGATCTCATGACATCAGCACTGTTCGGCCTGAGCAACCTTGCACCGGAAGGCGTCGGCCAGACTTTTCGCACGACGATGCGCCGTTTTCCGGCAACCGTGACGGTTATCACTGCCTGTGCTTCCGGCGATCAGCGTGATCATGGCATGACCGTGACGGCCGTCACATCAGTCTCGATGGAGCCGCCCTCTCTTCTTGTTTGTCTGAACAATCGCACCTTGCTGCATGAATTGCTGCTGTGCCGGCCGGATTTCATCGTCAACGTGCTGACCCAGGATCAGATCGCGCTTTCGGATGCGTTCAGCGGCAAGGTCTCGCCGGAGGAGCGCTTCGGCAATGGTGACTGGCAGCGCCACGAAAACGGCGTCCTCTATTTGCCAACCGCCCATGCGGCCATCGCCTGCCGTCGGGTGGCTGCTATGCCCTATGGAACGCATACCGTGTTCATAGGGCAGGTGGTTTCGGCCGATGTCAGCGAGACGACACGACCGCTGCTTTACGAAAACGCCCAATATTGCGCCGCAAGTCCGGCAAGTCTGCCAGCCTGATATTTCCCGGCCTGTCAGCCACCGGCCAAGTACCTTTCCGAAGGAGACAATCATGAACGATATGAGCCATGCGCCGCAGCCGGCGCAAACGACCCCGTATGTCCGCCTCACCGGCCGTGTTGCAGACATAGCCGATCTTTTCCGGGGGAGCGCCCGCCAGACGGAAGAGGCGCGACGCGTGCCCGCCAGCCATATCGAGGCACTGCGCGGCATCGGGTATTTCGATATCGTCAAGCCCCGCGCCTTTGGCGGAAAGGGCGGTGAATTCGCTGAACTGGTCGAGGCCAATATCGAGCTTTCGGCTGCCTGTGCGTCGACTGGCTGGGTGGCCGGCCTGCTTTCCGCCCATCAATGGCTGCTGGCGATGTTTCCGGAAGAGGCGCAGGCCGACGTCTGGGGTGAAAACCCTGACGCGCTGCTGTGTGGTTCCTACGCACCGGTGAAAATGGCTGACGTCGCCGAGGGCGGTTATCGCCTCAGCGGCAAATGGGCCTTCGCTTCGGGTTGCGAAAATGCGCAATGGTCGCTCTGCGCCGCCATTCTGCCGCCGGTGGGTGAGGGCAGGCCGGTTCCCGCCTTCCTGCTCGTTCCCGCCAGCCAATATGCCATTGAAGATACCTGGCATGTGGTGGGGCTGGCCGGCACGGGCTCCAAGACGCTGGTTCTCGATGATGTCTTCGTTCCCAAACATCGGGTTCTGACCTTCCCGGACGCCATCAGCGGCAAGACGCCCGGCGGGCAATATTATGCCGGGGAAGGCCTGTTCAACATGCCGCTTCTGACCGGCATTCCTTCCTGTCTCGCGGCCGCCGGTGTTGGTGCGGCCAAGGGGGCGCTTGTCGCTTATGTCGACCATGTCGGTGGCCGGGTGACGCGCGGTGCGGTGGCCGGTGGCAACAACCGCATGGCCGAATTTCCGACCATTCAGCTGCGTGTTGCCGAAGCGGCGGCAAGCGTGGATGCCGCCTGCGAAATCCTGCTGCGCGACGTGGCGCGCGCACAGGTGCTGGCGCAGGCCCGGATCGAAGGCCGGGCGGAATTCACCGTGGATGACCGTCTTTTGAGCCGTCGTGGCCAGGCTTTTGCGGTGTCGCTGGCGCTGCGCGCCGTGCAGGCGCTGAACGATTCCACCGGCGGCGTCGGGCTCGATCTTGCCAACCCCGTGCAGCGGGCCTGGCGCGATGCCAACGCGGTTGGCCGCCACATCAGCATGAACTGGGATGCCGTGGGCACGATGATCGGCCAGAGCATGCTCGGGCTGGAACCCAAGGGCCAGTATTGACCGCGCATCTGGCGGCACATGAACAGCAATTTCGGAGGAAACAACATGCAAGGCAAGGTCGCTCTCGAGGAGCATTTCGCAATCCCGGAAACCCTTCAGGATTCGGCCGGTTTCGTACCCGGTGACTACTGGAAGGAGCTGCAGCACCGCCTGCTCGACATTCAGGATACGCGCCTGAAGCTGATGGATGCGCACGGCATCGAAACCATGATCCTGTCGCTGAATGCGCCGGCGGTGCAGGCTATTCCGGACAAGAAGAAGGCGATAGAGATTGCGCGGCGCGCCAATGACGTGCTTGCCGAAGAATGCGCCAAGCGGCCGGATCGTTTCCTGGCTTTCGCCGCCCTGCCTTTGCAGGACCCGGATGCGGCGACGGAGGAACTTCAGCGCTGTGTCAACGATCTCGGTTTCGTCGGTGCGCTCGTCAACGGTTTCAGCCAGGAGGGCGACGGCCAGACGCCGCTTTATTACGACCTGCCGCAATATCGCCCCTTCTGGGGAGCGGTCGAGAAGCTCGACGTGCCGTTTTACCTGCATCCGCGCAATCCGCTGCCGCAGGATTCGCGCATCTATGACGGCCATCCCTGGCTGCTTGGTCCCACCTGGGCCTTTGCGCAGGAAACGGCTGTCCACGCGCTGCGTCTCATGGCGTCGGGCCTGTTTGACGAACATCCGCGCCTCAACATCATTCTCGGCCATATGGGTGAGGGGCTGCCCTACATGATGTGGCGCATCGACCACCGCAATGCCTGGGTGAAGCTGCCGCCGCGTTATCCGGCCAAGCGCCGTTTCGTGGATTATTTCAACGAGAATTTCCACATCACGACGTCAGGCAATTTCCGCACCCAGACACTGATCGACGCCATTCTGGAAATCGGTGCCGACCGCATCCTGTTTTCCACCGACTGGCCGTTCGAGAATATCGACCATGCCTCCGACTGGTTCAACGCGACGAGTATTGCGGAAGCCGATCGGGTGAAGATCGGCCGCACCAATGCGCGCCGGCTGTTCAAGCTCGACGAGGCCTGAGCCATGCAGCCCTTCGTCTACATGGCAGCTCCTGCCCGCATCGTCTTCGGAGCGGGCAGCTCGACGGGGGTGGCGGAGGAAATCCGCCGCCTTGGCCTGTCGCGGGCGCTGGTGCTTTCCACGCCACAGCAGAAGGGCGATGCGGAAGCGCTCGCCGCCCGGCTCGGTCGTCTCGCGGTCGGTGTCTTTTCCGAGGCTGCCATGCACACGCCGGTTGAGGTGACGAAGAGGGCGGTCGAAGACTACCGCGCCGCCAATGCGGATTGTGTTGTGGCGCTCGGCGGCGGCTCGACCACTGGTCTCGGCAAGGCGATTGCGCTGCGCACCGATGCGGCGCAGATCGTCATTCCAACCACCTATGCCGGTTCCGAGGTGACGCCCATTCTTGGCCAGACGGAAAACGGGGTGAAGACCACCATGCGCGGGCCGGAAATTCTGCCTGAGGTCGTGATCTACGATGCGGAGCTGACACTCGGTTTGCCTGTGGCCATCAGCATGACGAGCGGACTGAACGCCATGGCCCATGCGGCCGAGGCGCTCTATGCTCGGGATCGCAATCCCATCGCCAGCCTGATGGCGGTGGAGGGATTGCGGGCAATGGTCGAGGCGCTTCCCGGCCTGAAGGCCGAGCCGCAGGATATTACGGCGCGCGAGACGGCACTTTATGGTGCGTGGCTGTGCGGCACGGTGCTCGGCGCCGTCGGCATGTCGCTGCATCACAAGCTTTGCCACACGTTGGGCGGCAGTCTTGATCTGCCACATGCGGAAACCCATGCGGTGCTTTTGCCGCACACCGTTGCCTATGTGGAGCAGGCGGTGCCCGATCTGCTCGCGCCGCTCGCCGCACTGGTCGGCGGCAGGGCCGGGGCTGGGCTTTACGACTTTGCCGCCCGGCTCGGTGCGCCAGTGAGCCTTGCAGCGCTTGGTGTGCAGCAGGGTGATCTCGACCCCATGGCCGAGCTTGCGACGGCCAATCCCTATTGGTGCCCGCGGCCAATCGAAAAAACCGCGATCCGCGACCTGTTGCAGCGCGCCTTTGACGGCGCGCGGCCGGAGTGATGGGAGGAAGACATGACGGATACGAAGATGACCAGCGATGATGGCTATTTCGTTGAGGAGCGTTCGGCGGAGACGGTTATTGCCCGCATGCACGACTGTGACGATCCGCGCTTGAAGGAGATCATGGCGGTCGTTACCCGCAAGCTGCACGAGGCGGTGAAAGAAATCGAACCGACCGAGGAGGAATGGATGAAGGCGATCCATTTTCTCACCGAGGTCGGCCAGATCTGCAATGAATGGCGGCAGGAGTGGATCCTGTTTTCCGATATTCTCGGTGTTTCCATGCTGGTCGATGCCATCAATCACCGCAAGCCGAGCGGCGCGTCGGAATCCACCGTTCTCGGCCCTTTCCATGTGGCTGATGCGCCGGAAATGCCGATGGGCGCCAATATCTGCCTCGATGGCAAGGGCGAGGATATGGTGGTGACCGGCCGCATTCTCGATACCGACGGCGCACCGGTTGCCGGCGCGCGCATCGATGTCTGGCAGGCCAATGATGAAGGTTTCTATGACGTGCAGCAGAAGGGTATTCAGCCCGACTTCAATCTGCGCGGTGTTTTCGTTACCGGCGAGGACGGGCGCTACTGGTTCCGGGCGACGAAGCCGAAATATTATCCGATCCCGGATGACGGCCCGGTCGGGCGATTGCTGCGGGCCATGGGGCGTCATCCCTACCGGCCGGCGCATCTGCATTATATCGTTTCGGCAGAAGGCTTTACTACGCTCGTCACGCATATTTTCGATCCGGATGATCCCTATATCCGTTCGGATGCAGTGTTCGGCGTGAAGGAGAGCCTGCTGGCCGATTTCCAACGGGTGGAGGATGCGGAAAAGGCCCGGCAACTGGATTTCATCGGCGAGTGGTTCTGGTCGGTGAACCATGATTTCGTGCTTGCCCGATGAGCACGGGCAACCAGACAGGTTTCTATGTTCGCTTTGCCGAAAGCGACCCCGCCGCCGCGGAGCAGCGGACGGCGCAGATGGACGCGCACAAGGCCTATTTGCGCAGTGAGGAGACCGCGCCCCTGGGGTTCAAAATTCTGGCATCCGGCCCCATGCAGGCGGAAAGCGGCGGGTCATCTGCCGCACTCATCATTGCCGAAGCCCGTTGCATTGAAGATATGATTGCCTTCAGCGCTGCCGATCCGTTTGTCGTTCACGGCGTCTATAAGAGCGTTCGTATTCTGCACTGGACGCCAACACTATCGAGGATTTCCGGGCTGAAGCCTGACTGACATTTCCGTCGGGTCCTGGGGCCTGACAATCATCAATATTGCATTTGCAATTTTTGCAAATGCAATATTTAATCGGAGACGGGTGATATCGGCGATATGTGTCTTGACAGGAGCGGGACACATATCAGGGTGGAGCAGGGCCGGGCACTCGCGGAGCTATCGCCGGGAACGGGAGACGCAATCCATTCCGGATAGCGCGTTCAGGCGTGAAAGGGAGGAAGATGTCCACGAATTATATGAGCGCCGCCTCGGTGCGGACGAAAAACCCGGCTGGCGTCATCGCGACATGTGGTCTGATGATCATGTTCGACGGATACGATCTGGTCGTTTACGGCGCGGTTGCGCCGGCGCTGCTGAAAGAGGGCGCTTGGGCGCTCAACCCTGCCATGGTCGGTCGCGCTGCGGCGCTGACGCTGGTGGGAATGCTGCTCGGCGCGCTGTTTGCCGGCACCATGGCGGACCGTATCGGCCGCCGCAAGGTCGTGCTCATCAGCCTTGCCGGGTTTTCATCGATGATGATTGCTTCGGCGATGACGCCGAACTTTCTGGCTTTTGAAATCACGCGCTTCCTTGCCGGTCTCGGCCTGGGCGCGCTTTTGCCGACAGTGACCGCGCTGGTGCTGGAATTCTCGCCGCCGCACCGCAGGGCGCAGGCCAATTCCCTGTCTTTCCTCGGCTATCTCATCGGCGGCATCATTTCCGGTCTGATGGGTATTCTCCTGCTGGAGAGCTATGGCTGGCGACCTTTGATGCTGATCGGTGGTCTGCCACTTATTCTTCTGCCGATATTCATGCGGTTCCTGCCGGAATCGCCGGAATGGCTGGCAAGCAAAGGCCGGCAGGCGGAGGCAGACGGCATTTGCGACAGCTACGGTCTGCAACGCATCGTGCCCCATGCGAAAATTCAAAAGGGTGGCGTCGGCGCGCTGTTTTCGGAAGGCCGGTTGCTTTCGACGCTGAATGCCTGGGGCATTCACTTCTGCTCGCTGCTTCTCACCTTCGGCATGGTCAACTGGCTGCCGACCATCATGAACAAGATGGGTTATGATATCAGCTCGGCGCTCAGCTTCTCGATCATGCTCAATGTCGGGGCCGCGATCGGCATCCTCATTGGCGGGCGGTTTGCCGATAAGGGCAACGTCAAGGTGGTCGTCGCGGTGCTATTTGCCATCGGTGCCGCCTCTATCTGGGCTTTGACGGTGAACAAGGGGCCGCTGCTCTATGTCTTCGTCGCGCTTGCCGGTGCCGGAACGATCGGAACCCAGATCCTTGCCAATGTTCTGGTCGGCCGGCTTTACCCTGTCCATATTCGCGGCACCGGCCTCGGCTTTTCGCTGGCGGTCGGTCGGCTCGGCGGCATCGCCGGCCCGATGATCGGCGGCCTCGTGCTGCAACGCGGTCTCGCGCCGGAATGGAATTTCTACATTTTCGGCTCGGTCGCGTTGACCGGCTTGTTGCTGACCGTGTTGACTCTGCTTTACCGCACATCGGGTGATGAGCGGGTTTGATGGTAGAAACGGCGAGCCGCGGGACCGAAATCCGCGGCTCGCGCACTATGCCTTACGGGAAACCGGCGCAATGCTTTCCATTTGCTGCAATGCCCGCTCATTCGTGCGCTTGGCGCGGGCCAGCGCATCGTCGCGATCTTCGGGCAGCGTGTAGGTCATATAGGACAACGAGGTTTCGAGGTCGTTGTTGTTATGTCCGAGAATGGCAGCGAAATAGCTGTTCTTGGTGACGTGGGGCGGTGCGAAATTGTGATAGGCGACCTCGGCATAGAGGTGCCGCAGCCCATAGGGCTTGGGAAGCTCTTCCTTCGGCCAGAAATCCTCGAACAGGTTAAAAACCGTGTCCCGGAGCAGCAGACGGGTTTCTGACGAAAAATCGTCGATCGACATGCCGTGCCACAGTTTTCCCTGACCGCTTGCGCGCAGGCGTTCATAAGCGGAGAGAATGGTGGCGGAGCGGGCAAGAACCGGGATTTCGTAGGTGATGCCGAATTTCGTTCCTTCGCCCTGTTTCGTCTTGGCCTGGCCGTTGAACAGGATGCTCCATTTGGAAACGCCCTTGCCATAAGGGGCGGGGGAAAATTCGGCCTGGGTAAAGACCTCGTAAGGACGCCGTCCCGTCATGCCGATCAGGCCTATGCCGATCATCAGCGGATCGGCCGACTGCAGGCAATCGGCGCAGATCTTCAGAACCTGCCGGTAGTTTTCGAATGTGATCAGCGCGCCATGCTTGTTGGCGATCTTTTCCATCTTGACCTTGCGGGCGTCGTCATACATCGCGGCATCGCCGGTCGCGATCTTCAGCATCGGGTGATCATCACCGAAGGCTTCGCGGATCGCATTGCGGTACTTGGTGATGTAGGAGATGATCGTCGTCTGCGCCCGGTCCTTCATGATGCTGAGTTCAGCATTCCAGAGGGCCTGCATTTCCTCTTTTTTGGCCACGCCATTCATTGCTGCAATGAAGTCCGCGATACGCAGAAGAACCGTGGGCTTGCGGCCGGCGGTGTTGAATTCCGCCCGTTCGATTTTTTCGACGATGGATGTCGCCACGCCGGTTTTCGGATAGTCGGCCCGCTCGATATAGGTATTCAGCCGTTCGCGCAGTTTTTTCATGTTGCAGATGGCAAGCGGTGTGCTCTTTGGGCCGAACTCGGCCTTCAGCGCATACCGATATTTCATGATGTAAAGTTCGAGCGTCTTTTCAGTGCGGCCATTGTCGAAATGGTAGCGGACTTCAGCATCCCACAGATCGCGGATTTTCTTGTTCCGCACAGCGTCGCTGCTTTTCATCGCTTCTCTGACGCCGGCGACGAACTGGTCGATGCGTTCCACGAGGACGGGTGTTTTTGTCTTGCGCTTTAAGGCGGGCATGCGGCGGCTCCCTGAACCGGTCCGAAAATATAAAATCCATGGTTGGCAATCAACAGAAGCATGGTTGAGGAAACGCCATGAACATTCGCCGCCGGCCGGGTTCTTTTGAATAATAATTTAATCGATTCCGCAAGCGTGGGTGGCGATCGAAGACGGGTTTCGAACTGCCGCCGGTCATTCAACCGGGGCTGAAGGCTGCGGGAGATGATGTTTCCGGGGAGGGAGCCTGCAAATTCATGTTCGGAGCTTCGGAAATTCTCCCGAAGCCCCTCAGGTCAAAATACTCTATTTGGGCAGGCGGGTCTTCAGCGATGTCACAATCCGCTTTGCGAGTGCCTCATAGTCTTCGTCGAAATGGTGGCCGCCTTCAATGGCGATGGTTTCCACACCCTTCGCCTTCAGGCCGGGGCAGGGGTCTTCATCCTCCTCCTCCGTGCCATATACGCACTGCACCAGCTTCGGATCGATCTTGGCGATGTCATCCACCGTCTTGCCGCCCTTGCCTTCGCCAGCCACGCCAAGCCAGCCCTGAACGGAGATTTCGAAATCCACTTCCGTCGACAGGCCCAGCAGCGAGAGCTGCACGACGTGGGATTTCGCGCGTTCCGGCAGAAGATTGTAGGTTGCAGGAATGATGTCGGCACCGAAGGAATAGCCGATCAGCACGACGTTGCGAACCTTCCACTGTTTGCGATAGGTGTCGATGATGCGGCCAAGGTCGCTTGCCACTTCCTGTGGCTGCTTTTCTTTCCAGAAATACCGCAGGGCATCGACGCCGATCACGGGAATGCCCTGTTTCTGCAGCGCACCGCCCACTTCCTCGTCGAGATCGCGCCAGCCGCCGTCGCCGGAATAGATCACCGCCATGGTGTCCATGACAGGGCTCGTTTCGAGAACCTTGATCGGCAGGCCGAGCGGGCTGTCGGTGTCGCCGGCGGCGTCGATCTGGTCGGACAGGGTCTGTGTCAGAATTTCGTCCGCCTTGTCCTCCACGTCAGTCACGTCGATATCGGGATGCAGCTTGACGAGTGCGTTGACGTGGTCGCGGCCCTTCTGGTCCGCAGCGGGCGTAAACAGCACGCTGACGGGCGCCGGCAGCGGACCGTCGGTCAGGCCATAGACCGTTTCGCCATCCACCTTGTCCTTGGTGGCGGGCGTGCAGAGTATCTTCTCGAGCGGCAGGCCCGCCTTGGGGTCGACGGCGATGGCGTCGCGGACGGTGGAGACCGGGCTTTGCGCGATCATTGCCAGCGCCAGCGTTCCGCCCTTGCCGATGCCGGTGAGAATGGGCTGGCGATAGCTGCTGGTGCCGGCGGTGCGCTGGATCTGCTGCGACAGCGACTCGATGTCCGAGATCATGTAGATACACTCGTCGTCATCGGCTTCGAGCGCCTTCAGATATTCCCTGAAGTCGATACCGACCACGGCGGCACCCTTTGCGACCAGCGCCTTGGCGCGGGTCTCGTCGGCGGCTGTCCAGCCGTCCGCGTCGGAAATCAGGAAGACGCTGGCGAGAATATCGCCGTCTGGTACCATGATGTGCTCGGCCGGGATCATGCCGGTCTCATAGGCTGGCTTGTCCTGCGCAAAAACGGAGGTAGAGGCGAACAGGGCGGAAGCGGCGATGACCGCCTTCATCATGGTGGATTTTCTCATTTTCCGATCACTCCTCTGACGCCGCCGCTGATCAGAACCGTTGCGTCCATCAGCGCCAGCGCGGCGTCTGCGCCGTTCTGAACGGCAAGGTAACGCGGTTCCCATTTCGGGTGGAACTTCGTCTTGAACGCACGAAGGCCCTTGAAGTTGTAGAAACGTTCGCCGTGTTCGAACAGCGTGCTGCCAATGCGATCCCAGACGGGCGCTGCATCGCGCTTCGACATGCCGGACATGGGCGCCATGCCGAGATTGAAGCTCTCATAACCCGCCTCACGCAGATATTGCATGATACTGACGAAGAGGAAATCCATCGCGCCGCGCGGCGCATCCGCCGAAAAGCGCATGAGATCGACGGTGGCTTCCTTTTTCGTTTCCGTCACCATCAGATTGGCAAAGGCGGTGATCTTTCCATCTTTGCGAAGAATGGCAACGGGCTGGGACAGGATGTAGTCCGGTTCGAAAGCACCGAGCGAGAAGCGTTTTTCCCGTGTGTTGTGATGCGCAAGCCAGCCATCGGAGACCTGTTTCAATTCATCGAGAATATCCGGCACCTGCGATTGTTCGACAACCTCGAAGGTCAGCCCGTCGCGTGCGCCGCGGCTCAGCGACTGGCGAAGGGTGGCGAGCTTGCCGCCCTTCAGTTCGAATGCGGTGAGATCAACCAGCGCCAGTTCGCCGAGCTTGAAGGCGCGCAAGCCGGCATCGGCGCAATGGGAGAGCAGGAAAGGCGAAATCTGATAAAAAGCGGCGCGTGCGCCCGCCGAACGGGCGGCCTCCACAAATTGCCAGACGAGATCGGGAAAATCCTCCTCGTCGCCAACCGGATCGGCAAAGGCGATCCAGGAACGGCCCTGAATGCCGTACATGATGAAGGCGTTGCCGCTCTCGGAGAACATCACGTGTTTGTCGCCCATGCGCACAAGGTTTGCGTCGGCGGCGTCCTGTTTCATGACGATGCCGGTTGCGTTTACCACGTCTTCGGGCTCGATCGCATCCGGCCTGTAGGCCACCGGCCGCATGAGGCTGAAGATGGCGATGGTGGATGAGGCGAGCACGAGACCGAGAAGGGCGCGCAAACCGCGCGGCGCTTCTTCGGAGAATTCGAACTGCCACCACAGGGTCTGACTGTAATCCGTATCGCGATAGACAAAGAGCAGGATGGTTGCCGCGCCGGCGACGATGACGGCCATGGCGGCGAGCCAGCTTGGCCCCAGCGCCTGCTTCACCAATGAGGCATGGCGGTTGAAGCTGCGCATATTGGCGGCGAGTGCGATGATGAAGACGCCGAGGATAGCGGCTTCAAAGACGGCGATGGCCTTGAGGATGGAGAGAACCAGCGCCAGCGAGGCGGCGACCAGCGCAATCCACCAGGCTCCATCAAGCCGCTGGCCGAGGCCACGTGAGGCGACGACGAGCACAAGGCCGAGAATGCTGGTGAGAAAATGCGCGGCTTCGATGATCGGCAGCGGCACGAAATTGGAAAGGAAATCCAGATTGCTGTCGGGCGTCGGCGTCACGCTCGAGAAGATCAGCATGGTACCGAGGATCATCGCGAAGGTGGATAGCAGCGGCGGTGCGAGCCGCACGGCAAGCTGGCTGATATCGGAGACGACAGGCTTTGCGGCGAACTGCTTCATCTCCGAGACCAGCATCACCAGAATGGCGACCACCAGGGGCAGGACGTGATAGATCACGCGGTATAGAACAAGGCTGCCGAGCAGCTGGTCGACGCTGATGGCGTTGCCAAGCCCTGCGACCATCACGGTTTCAAAGACGCCAAGACCGGCCGGCACATGGCTGAGGACGCCAAGGCCGACGGCAGTGGCGTAGATGGCGAAAAATGTCGGCCAGCCGAGATGCGTGTCGGGCAGCAGCACGTAAAGCACGGAAGCGGAGGCGGCGATATCGAAAGCCGAGACGAGGAACTGACGCGACGATGTGCGGCTGTCGGGAAGGCGAAGACGCCATGCGCCGAGACGGATCGTGCGGCCGTTGCGCCCGATATAGGCGGCCACCACGAGAACGGCGATGACGGCGAGCGCCGCCCCTCTGAGGATCAGCGCATCAACGCCGATGATGGCGGCGATGCGTGGTGCGACGATGAAGGTGGAGATGGCACTGACCGAAAGCAGGCCAAGCCCGAAGGACAGCGTGACAAAGGCGATGACGCGGGCGATTTCACCGGGCGACAGCCCAAGCCGCGAATAGGCGCGAAAGCGGATGGCGCCACCGCTCAAGGGGCCGAAACCGGCGGTATTGCCGATCGCATAAGCGGCAAAAGCTGTCGCCGCCATGGGCGGCAGCGGCAATTTGCGGCCAATATATTCGATCGCATTGGCGTCGTAGAGTATCAGCGCCAGAAAGCTGAGCGCCGTGAAGAAAATGGCAAGCAGAACCGCCGAAGCCGAGGTCTGCGTCAGCGCGTCGATGACGTCGTCATAACGCACCTCGGAGGTCAGGTGATAGATGGCGAAAGTCATCATCACGAAGACGAGCGTGATGGCGATCGCGGTCAGATAGGGGCGGTTTCGGGCAATGAAGCTTTCAACCGCGGATTCCGCGACATCGGTTTGTGTGATTTCGCTCTTGTCTGCCATTTGCTTTATCCAGCGCCCATTCCCAGCTTGGCGAACCACAGGAATGTGTCGCTAATTCGTTTCGGTTGAGGAAATGTGATTAGCAGAAAAGCATGAAGTGTCGATGTAGAGTTTGGCCCGCTCGTCGGTGGATTTTCGCCAATCCTAAAGGCAGAAATGCAACTATGAAATGCATGATTTGCCGGATTGTTCCGAAAGATATCAAATTGAGCGCTGCGGTTGCTTGGTGGTGGCGTTTGATGCCATTACACGCTCCTTTTGATTGAAGGAGATGCAGATGAACACGCCCACAAGAATAGCGCTTTCGCTCGTCGTCGCCCTCGTGGCGGGCGGCGGATACATGGCAGTGGACAAGATGCGCGGTGCCGAATGGGTCGTTTCGCCGCAGCAGATTGCGGAGGCCAAGGCAAAAGGGCAGATGGGTTATGAATCCCGCCCGGGCACAGTGACCGTGTTGCCGATCCGCAGTGAAACGGCGGATGTATTGCCGATGAAATGGGCGATGATCGGTGTGGTTGCCGGGCTTCTGGCCTTCCGGGCGAGCGGCAAGAAAAAAGCGGCAAAGGCTTAAGGGCCTGCCGCTTCATATCTCCGGCGTTCCGCGCCGGAGATGGATTTTTCGCTGAGCCTTATGCGCCCCAGGTTTTTTCCAGCACGCGGACCCAGTTGCCGTGGCAGATCTTGGCAAGCGCCTCGTCGTCATAACCACCCTTGCGCAGGGCTTCGACCAGCAATTGCAGATCGCCCGCATCCTTCATGGCGGCGGGAATGGTGGTGCCGTCGAAATCCGAACCGAGGGCCACGTGATCGATGCCGATGCGGTTGACGATATAGTCGACATGGCGGACGAGTTCGCCAAGATCGGTATTCGGGTTCTTCACGCCGTCCTGGCGCAGGAACAAAACGCCGAAATTGATGCCGGCAAGACCACCCGTGTCGCGGATGGCATCCAGCTGGCGGTCCGTCAGGTTGCGGCTGTGGTTACACAGCGCATAGGCGTTGGAATGCGAGGCGACGAGCGGTGCGTCTGAAATCCTGGCGATGTCCCAGAAACCCTGCTCGTTCATGTGCGACAGGTCGACCATGATCTTCAGTTCGTTGCAGGTCTTCACCAGCTGCTTGCCGGTATCGGTGAGGCCGGGGCCGATATCCGGCGTCGAGGGGAACCGGAAGGGAACGCCATAGGCGAAAATGTTCGGGCGGCTCCAGACCGGTCCGAGCGTGCGAAGGCCTGCCTCGTAGAGCACGTGCAGCGCATCAAGATCGGCGCCGATCGCTTCCGCGCCCTCGATATGGAAGACGGAGGCAAAAGCGCCCTCTGCCATGGCGCTGCGGATATCGGCGGCGGTGCGGCAAACCTTCAGTGCGCCGGCGGATTGTTTCTCGGCGCGGAACAGCAGGCCGGCCATGGCGAGCGTCGCCTTCAGCGCGTCTGCTTCTGCCGGTGTCGAAAAATCGCCGTTGGCGTCCTTCTCCATGCTTGGCGACGGGACGTAGATGGCGCAGAGGCCGCCGGCCAGCCCACCCTTCCTGGCGCGTGGCAGGTCGATGTGGCCAACCGTGTCACCTTCGATGAGCAGGGTCTCGGGAGAGGCATTGCCCGACCGCCATAACCGCAGAAGCACATCGTTGTGGCCGTCGAAGACGGGTACGGTTTTTTCATCGGTCATGGTCATTCACCTTCGGATAGGGGGAGGGCGCGGATGCGCGCCTATTCAGACTTTTGGGAATTGGTAGAGGAAAGGTCAAGGCGGGAGCAAATGCAATCCGTGCATAGGCTCTGCCAAATTTGGAATTGGTCGGGCCTCGTTTGCTCGTGTTAATCGCGGGAAAACATAAAAAAAATGACTGGATTGGGGCAAACCCACCGTTTTCCGAAAAATAAGGTCCGAAAGGGGATTTTCGATGATTTCAAGACGCAACCTGTTGATTGCCGGCGCTGCCGTTCCGTTCCTGTCCTATGCGCGCATTCCGGCATTTGCCGCGACACCCAAGGACATCCTTGTCGTCGCGCAGCAGCTGGACAATATGACGAGCCTTGACCCGCATGAAGGTTTCGAAGCCGTCGGCGGTGAAATCATCTCCAACATGTATCAGAAGCTGGTGCGCGCCAACCGCGAGGATTCCACCAAGGTTGATCCGGTTATCGCGAAATCCTGGGAAGCCGATGCGGACAGCAAGGTCTTCACCTTCGTGATCGGTGACGAAGCGACATTCGCGAGCGGTGAGAAAGTGACCGCGGAAGATGTTGCGTTCTCGCTGCAGCGCGCCATCAAGATGAACAAGAGCCCGGCCTTCATCATCAGCCAGTTCGGCTTCACGCCTGAGAATGCCGAGACGACCATCGTTGCCGCCGACGACAAGACGGTGAAGCTGACGACGGCAAAGCCGACCGCCATCTCCTTCCTGCTTTATTGCCTCTCCGCCAATATCGGTGCGATCGTCGAAAAGAAGGCGGTTCTTGCCAATGCGTCGGGCGAAGACCTCGGCAATGGCTGGCTGCAGAAGAACAGCGCCGGTTCCGGCGATTTCATGCTGCAGGCCTGGAAGCCGAGCGAAAGCGTCGCACTCACCGTCAACCCGAACGGTCCTTACAAGGGCAATATCAAGCGTATCGTGCTGCGCCATGTCACCGATCCGTCTTCGCAGCTGCTGATGCTGCAGAAGGGCGATATCGACATCGCCCGCGACCTGACGTCGGAGCAGCTGCGTACCGTCAAGGATGACGCCAATATCGAGCTGGAGCGCAAGTCCATCGCCTCGCTGGTGCTGATCTCTCTCAACCAGGGCAATGAGAACCTTGCCAAGCCGCAGGTCTGGCAGGCGATCAAGTGGGCGCTGGACTATAAGGGCATGCAGGAAAACCTGGTGTCGCTGACCCACAAGGTTCACCAGAGCTTCGAGCCGGAAGGTTTCCCGGGTGCGGTCAACGACACGCCCTACCAGCGCGATGTCGAAAAGGCCAAGGCGCTGATGGCCGAAGCCGGCCTTGCCGACGGTTTCGAGATCAGCATGGATCACTATTCCGCCCAGCCTTACCCGGATCTGGCGCAGGCCATTCAGGCCAACCTTGCCGATATCGGCATCAAGGTGCGTCTGCAATCGGCTGAAAACCGTCAGGTTCTGACCAAGATGCGCGCCCGCGAACACCAGATGGCGCTTTCCGCATGGGGCACGGATTATTTCGATCCGCATTCCAACGCCGATGTCTTCAACATCAACAAGGACAATGGCGACGACGCCAAGTCGAAGCCCTTCCTGTGGCGTTCGCGCTTCAAGAACGACGACTTCGCCGCCAAGGCGGAAGCCGCCCGTGACGAGAAGGACCCGGCAAAGCGCGTGGAGCTCTATGAAGCCCTGCAGCGCGAGCACATGGAAAACAGCCCGTTCGTGTTCATGTTCCAGACCACAAAGACGGCAGCCTTCCGCAAGGGCGTTTCCGGCTTCGAACTCGGCGTTCTCTCCGAGGGCAATTCCTACCACGATGCGAAGAAAGCGTGACATTGAACAAGCGCGTTAAAAGCATATCGTCGATACTGAGCAGCGTCCTCCTGACGCTGTTCGGTTTGATGGTCATCACCTTCATGATCGGGCGCGTCATGCCCGTCGATCCCGTCATCGCGGCGGTCGGCGACAACGCGCCCGAAGACGTCATCGTGCGGGTGCGGGCCGAAATGGGCCTCGACCAGCCGCTGGTCGTGCAGTTCTTCCATTATGTCACGCAGGTCCTGCATGGCGATTTCGGCAATTCGATCCTGACCCGCAATCCGGTCTGGATCGATATCAAGCGCGTTTTCCCCGCCACGTTCGAACTTGCCACCGCAGCGCTTATTCTGGCCGCGCTGATTGGCATTCCGCTCGGCGTCTGGGCCGCTGTGAAGCAGGGCAAGCTGACGGATCAGGTGATCCGCGTCGTCTGCCTTGCCGGTCACTCCGTGCCCGTCTTCATGCTGGCGCTGATTTCGCTGCTCGTCTTTTACGCCACGCTTGGCGTCGCACCGGGACCGGGCCGGCAGGACATCATCTATGACGGCATGATCACGCAGGTCACTGGCCTGATGACGGTCGACACGCTGCTTGCCGGTGACTGGGACGCCTTTTACGACGCCATTGCCCATATGGTGCAGCCCGTCTGCATCCTCGCCTATTTCAGCATGGCCTATATCACCCGCATGACGCGCGCCTTCATGATCGACGCGCTGAAGGGTGAATATGTCATCACCGCCCGCGCCAAGGGGCTTTCGGCCATGACCGTGATCTGGGGCCACGCCTTCCCGACGGTCGCCGTGCAGCTCGTCACGGTTATCGCGCTTACCTATGCCGGCCTTCTCGAAGGTGCCGTGGTGACGGAGACCGTGTTCAGCTGGCCGGGCCTTGGCCAATACCTCACCGTCTCGCTCATGAACGCGGACATGAACCCGGTCGTCGGAGCAACCCTGTTGATCGGCTTCATCTATGTCGCCCTCAACCTGCTCGCAGACGTGCTTTACAGAGTTATGGATCCTCGCGTTCGATGATGTTAGCTAATTTCAGAAACTGGGCGCTGGATGAGACGCCGCATTCCCGCACACAGGCTGCCTGGGGAAACCGGTATCGCATCTGGCTCAACCTCAAGTCCAATCCGCTGGCGGTGATCGGTCTGACCATCATCGTCCTGTTCATCGCGCTGTCGCTTCTGGCACCGCTGCTTGCGCCCTATGATCCGGCGACGCAAAATCTCGGCAACCGCTTGGCATTCCCCAGCGCCGAACACTGGTTCGGCACGGATGAGCTGGGCCGCGACATTCTCTCGCGCATTCTTTACGGCGGCCGCGTCACGCTCGGCATGGTCATTGCCGTCGTCGTTCTCGTGGCACCCATCGGCCTCGCCATCGGCTGCATCGCCGGTTATTTCGGCGGCATTGTCGATACGGTGCTGATGCGGGTGACGGATGTGTTCCTGGCCTTTCCGCGCCTCATCCTCGCGCTAGCCTTCGTCGCGGCACTGAAGCCCGGCGTTGAAAGTGCCATTCTCGCCATCGCGCTCACCGCATGGCCGCCCTATGCGCGTCTGGCCCGCGCCGAGACCATGACGGTGCGCGGCAGCGACTTCGTTGCGGCCTACCGGCTGACCGGCGCTTCCGCCTGGCGCATCATTGCGCGTCACATTGCGCCGCTCTGCGTGCCGAGCCTTATCGTGCGTATCACGCTCGACATGAGCTCGATCATCATCACCGCCGCAAGCCTCGGCTTCCTCGGCATGGGCGCACAGCCGCCTTCGCCAGAATGGGGTGCGATGATTGCAACGGCCAAGCGCTTCATCTTCGAACAATGGTGGGTCGCCACCATTCCCGGCATCGCCATCTTCCTCGTTTCGCTCGCCTTCAACTTCCTTGGCGATGGCCTGCGCGACGTTCTCGACCCGAAGGGACATTGAGCCATGCTGGTCGAAATCGAAAATCTGAAGATCGCCTTCCAGACCCGCACCAGCCGTTTCGAGGCGGTGCGTGGTGTCTCCATGAAGCTCGGCACTGAAAAGCTCGGCATTGTCGGCGAATCCGGTTCCGGCAAGAGCCTGACGGCGCGGGCGCTGATGAAGCTTCTGCCCTCCAATGCGGATATCCGCGCCGACAAGCTCGCCTTCGACGGCATCGACGTGCTGTCCGCAAGCGAGAGGCAGATGCGCCAGATCCGCGGCAAGCGGGCGGGTTTCATTCTGCAGGACCCGAAATATTCGCTGAACCCGGTGAAGACCATGGGTGCGCAGATCGCCGAAGCCTGGCGCGCCCATAAGGGCGGCAGCAAGCGTGCCGCCATGGAAGCGGCCATCGGCCTGCTTGATCAGGTGAAGATCCGCAACCCGCGTCAGGTCGCCTCGTCCTATGCGCATGAGGTTTCCGGCGGCATGGGCCAGCGTGTGATGATCGCCATGATGCTGGCGCCCGATCCCGAACTCCTGATCGCCGACGAGCCGACCAGCGCTCTCGACGCCACGGTGCAGGCGGAAATCCTGCGGCTTATCGAGGAACTGGTGTCGGAACGCGGCATGGGCCTTATCCTCATCAGCCACGACCTGCCGCTCGTTTCGCATTTCTGCGACCGCGTCGCCGTGATGTATTCCGGCCGGGTGATGGAGGAGCTGAAGGCGTCCGAGCTTCTGAAAGCCGAACATCCCTATACAAAGGGACTTTTGAACTGCATTCCCTCGCTGACGCATCCGCGCGAGCGTCTTCCCGTTCTCAACCGTGATGCAGCGTGGTCCAGCCAATGATCGACGTCGATAATCTCCGTATCAAGTTCGGTGACCGCGAAGTGGTGAAGGGCGTGTCCTTTTCGGTGGAAAAGGGCGGCAGCTTTGGCATCGTCGGCGAAAGCGGCTCGGGCAAGTCCACCATCCTGCGCGCCATGGCGGGCCTCAACGAAAGCTGGGAAGGCCGCATCGCCTTTGCCGGCAAGGACGCACCGCTGAAGCGCACGCCGGAGTTCTTCCGGCAGGTGCAGATGGTGTTTCAGGACCCCTATGGCTCGCTGCATCCGCGCCAGACCATCGACCGTATTCTCAGCGAATTGCCGCTGGTACACGGCATGGACAACATCGAAAAACGCATCCAGCAGGCCCTGTCCGATGTGGCGCTGCCGCAGGCGGTGCGGTTCCGTTTTCCGCACCAGCTCTCGGGCGGCCAGCGCCAGCGCGTGGCGATTGCCCGCGCGCTGATTGCCGACCCGCAGGTGCTACTGCTCGATGAACCGACTTCAGCGCTCGATGTGTCGGTGCAGGCGGAAATCCTGAACCTGTTGCAGGACCTGCGCGCGGCGCGCAACCTCACCTATATTCTCGTCAGCCACAATCTCGCGGTCATTGCGCATCTGTGCCCGCAGGTTGGCGTGATGCTGAACGGGGACATGGTGGAGCAGCTGAGTGCCGGCGATCTGCGCGAGGGCCGCACGAAACATCCGCATACGGAAGAGTTGCGTAGCCTGAGTATCCGGCTGGAAGAACCGGCCTGAGTCTACGTTGCCGACAAATCGAGCGGGTGCCACGAGTTTCTTCTCCCCGAGGGGGAGAAGTCCGCGGCAGCGGGATGAGGGGGCAAGCTTCCCGTAAATCTCTACCGTTGCCTCCTCATCGGACCCTTCGGGCCACCTTCTCCCCGGTGGGGAGAAGAAACGAGCCGCAACGTCGAGGCTTGTCCATCCATAACTGAGCCGAAAGACGAGATCGAACAATGTCACAGCAACTCGACTGGAACGCCGCTTCAACCCTTTCGCAAAGCTTCGTCTCACAATGGGCGGGCAATGAGCCGGGCGGGGCGATCATCGGTTTTGATCTCGATGGCATCCGTTTCGCTCATGCCGGCGGTGTCGAGAGCCTCTCGACCTTCGCACCCTTCACGCCGCAGAGCGTGGTGCGGTATGCCTCCGTCACCAAACATGCCTTCTGTGCCATGGTGCTTGCGCATTCCGATCTGATCGGCCTTGACGATCCACTCGGTAAACACCTGCCGGAATTGCAGCCGCCGCTCCGCGACGTCACGGTGGGGCAGGCGCTGGATATGAGCGGTGGCCTGCCGGATACACGTGAATGCCTCTCGCTGCTTGGCCTTTCCGTTTATACCGAAACTAAGGCCGGACCGCTTCTCGAATATCTGTCGCGGCTAACCCGCCTGAATTTCCCTGCCGGCAGCGAGGTGTCCTATTCCAATACCGGTTACCGGCTGGTGGAAGCGGCGCTGGAGCGTCGCGGTTTCCGTTTCGATGATTTCGTGCAGGAACAGATTGCCGGCCCGTTCGGTGTGTTTCTGAAGGCGCCGGATGTCTGGAACGATCCAGTCGACGGGCTGGTGCCGGGTTACTGGAAGGCCGAAGACAACTGGCAGCTTTCGGCCGCCGGCCTGCATATTTCCGCTTCGGGTAGCCTTGCGGGCAGCGCCGAAGCACTTACCCGTTGGTTGCAGGGTCTGATGCGGGGCGAGGGAGGCTTCGTGGGTGTTCTTGACGCGCTTTCGGCTGAGCGGCCGCTCGCCGATGGACGGATGAGCGAATATGGCCTCGGCCTGCGCTGGTCGCATCTCGGTGACAGGCGTTTTGTCGGTCACGGCGGTTCGCATCCGGGTTACAAGACCTACTTTCTGCTTGATCCGGAGAACGGCACTGGCTTCGTCGTGGTGTCGAACCGCGAGGATACCAATGGTTTCAAGATCGCGCTGGAAGGCATGGCGGCTTTGACCGGCCTGCCTTTGCCCAAGCCTGCCGCCAGCCTGCCGGAAGGCCTCTATGTCACCGAAAGCGGGCCGTGGTGGCTGGAGATCAAGGGCAGCACATCCACCTTCATCGATGGCGACGACACGCTTTATGAAGATGTCGATGGCTGGGTGTCTTCCCGTTCCGCATCCTCTCCGATGCGTCTCAGGCTGGATGGTACCGCCATTGTCGGCGAGGCCGGTCACGCCGCCCGCCGCTTCCTGCCGGTCGGCCAGCATGTCGTGCCGGATGATCTTTCGGGCTTGTGGCGCTCGGATGAGGGCGCGGAATTTATCATCAGCGGTTCGTCACTGACGATTGGCATCGGCCCCACACGCCGCAGCATGCCCTTGAAGGCGCTCGGCAATGGCCGCTTTCTGTTCACGCTCATCGATGGGCCGTGGACGAAGCGCGTCTGCCTCAACCGGCTGGGTGACGACCGGATCGAGCTGGTGTCCAGCCGGGCGCGGATGATCGAATATTCCCGCGCGCGGTAAAGGGGATTTCAAAGACGCCTGAATGCTCCTAATAAAGACCCGTGTTCCCGGCAGGCCGGGACAACATCTTTGTGGGAGAACAGGCCCTTGGAAGTCAAATGGCTTGAGGATTTCCTGGCGCTGGCCGGAACGCTCAATTTCTCGAAGGCGGCGGATGAGCGGCATGTGACGCAATCCGCCTTCAGCCGGCGCATCAAGCAGCTGGAAGCCTGGGTGGGGGCGACGCTGGTCGACCGCGCTTCCTATCCGTCGCGGCTCACCGAGGCCGGGGTGAAATTCGTGCCGGTGGCGCAGGAGACACTGAAACAGCTTTACCATGCGCGGCGCACCCTGCTGCAGGAAGAAGGGGCCGATGCCAGAACCGTTCGGCTGACGGCGCTGCATACCCTGTCCTTCACCTTCTTTCCTGATTGGCTGAAACGGGTGAACGAGACGGCCGGGCCGCTGTTTTCAGTTCTGCGACCGGATTCCGGCAGCATGGAGGAAAACCTCAATTCGCTGGTGGACGGGCAGAGCGATTTCCTTCTGACCTATGCCCATCCCGAAGTGCCGATGCTGCTTGATGCGCAGACCTTCGAATTCCGCGTGCTTGGTGCGGAAAACATCATTCCCGTTTCCGCGCCGGCGAAAGATGGTTCACCGCTGCATGCGCTGGTGGAAAATGCGCGAAAACCCTTTGCCTATCTGGATTATGAAAAGGCCTCGTTCTTCGGGCCGCTGCTGCGCGATCTCCTGAGCGCGCGATTACCGCAATTCGAGCGGGTGCATGAGGGCAGCATGTCGGTGGGGCTGAAAGCCATGGCGATGGCCGGCTGGGGCGTCGCCTGGGTGCCGGAGAGCCTGATGCGCCACGAGCTGGATAGCGGCGCTCTGGTGCGCGCCGCCGATACGAGTTTCGATATTGCCGTCGATATCAGGCTTTATCGTTCCAAGGAGAACCGCCGGCCCGTGGTTGAGCGCATCTGGGCGGTTCTCGAAGGTTAGAGCATTTCCGGGAAAAGTGGCCCCCGGTTTTCCATCCGGAAATGCGACAAACAAAACGCTTTCGATCAGATGGCGGTGCGGCGGGCGTTTTCGAGGTAGAGCGCGCGCAGGCGGCTCACCATCGGGCCGGGCTTGCCGTTACCCACCGGCTTGCCGTCGATCTTCGTCACCGAAACCACGAAGTTGGAGGCGCTGGTCAGGCAGGCCTCGTCGGCATTCAGCGCCTCTTCCAGCGTGAAGGGGCGTTCTTCCAGCGTAAAGCCGGCTTCCTTGGCCAGTTGCAGGGCGGCAAGACGGGTGCAGCCGGGCAGGGTCTTGTTGCTGTTGCCGCGGGTGATGATCTTCTTGTCGGCGGTGACGATGTAGGCAGTCGAGGACGCGCCTTCGGTAACGAAACCATCCTCGATCATCCAGGCTTCGTCGCAGCCTTCGGCCTTGGCAATGCGTTTTGCCATGACCTGCGGCAAAAGGCAGACGGTCTTGATATCGCGGCGCTCCCAGCGCTGGTCGGGAACGGATTTGACGGCGATGCCGGCTTCTTCGACCGGGGTGCCGATCAGCTTCTTGGCCTGGGTGAACATGACAAGCGTCGGCTTCAGATCAGCGGAGAACAGGAAATTGCGGTCTTCGGCACCACGCGTCAGCTGCAGGTAGATCATGCCTTCGACGAGGTTGTTGTCGGCAATCAGCCGGCGTTCTGCCTCGACGATCTCTTTCGTGGTGACCGGCAGCGGCACGTCGATTTCGCGGGCGCTGCGCTCCAGCCGGGCCATGTGCAGATCGCTGTCGATCAGCTTGCCTTCCAGAACGGAGGTAACTTCATAAATGCCGTCGCCAAACAGGAAACCGCGGTCGAAGATGGAGAGGCGGGCGTCCGCTTCGGGCAGGAATTCGCCGTTGACGTAAACGATGCGACCGGATGGGCTAGTCATGAAAACTCCGTCTGGAAAAATCAGGCTGAAAGAAGGGTTTTAAGGGCGTCGATGGAAATGGCCTCGACCGTGGAGGCCTTGCCGGTGCCGGCATTGAAGCCCGTGGTCGTGGTTGCTGCGCAGAGCGAATTGAGGATCGCTTCCTCCGTCGCCTCAATCGCTGCTTCGAAGAGCGGCGAGATCGCATCGTTGGAAAGTTCCGGATAGTCTGCGACGGCCTTGCGGCGCGCAGGCGTGCGGCGCAGCCGCTCATCGGTGGAAAAGGCCAGAGCGTAATCGCCGGAGCCATTGCTGAGTGCTGCACCCGTGCGCGCCAGCCCGCCGAAGCTTCTGGCCGCCAGACGCTTCAGGTTGCGGGAGGAGAGCGGCGCGTCGGTGGCGACAATGATGACGATCGAGCCGTCCTTATCTTTATGGGCAGGGCTGACATAGGGTTTGCCGCAGACCAGCAGATGGCCGCCGTAGTTGGACTGGACAAGAATGCCGAGCGTATAGGCCGTTCCGGCGATGGTGACGATGCGGGATGCGGTGCCGATGCCGCCTTTCATGCCGAAGGCCACCGTGCCGGTTCCGGCACCCACGCCGCCCTCGGCCACGGAGCCTGTGGCCGCGTTTTGCAGCGCGGCCGAGATTTCCTCGACCGTCGGGCGGCCGGCGCGAATGTCGTTCAGGCGGGAATCGTTGGTTTCGCCGACGACGGCATTGATCGAGACGACTTTCTCATTGCCCGGCTGTGCCAGCGTATGGTGGTTAATCGCCTCGATGGCCCGGCCTGTCGCCAGCGTATTGGTGAGGATAACAGGTGTTTCGAGCTCGCCTAGTTCCTCGATCTGGGTGGAGCCGGCAAATTTGCCGAAGCCGTTATAGACGGCGAAGGCGGCGGGCACCTTGTCCTGAAAGAGATTGCCGCCATGCGGCAGGATCGCGGTTGCGCCGGTGCGGATCGTGTCGCCTTCGATGACGGTCGAATGGCCGATGGTCACGCCTTCGACATCGGTGATGGCGTTGAGCGGGCCGGTCTCGAAATGGCCGGGCCGGAAACCGATATCGCGCAGTCTCGGGCGGGTCGTCTGATGCATCGGGCGATCACTTTTGCGGAATTCAGGCTCAAGGTGAAAAAGGCGCGGCTTCATGAAAAGCTTTGCTCTGACTTGACGTTAGACTACTTCGCCGGGAAACGGCATCGCAAAAATGGAATAGTTTTATGCGGGCAATGGATGCGCTCAGGAGGCGCGCAGCGCGGCTTCGCCTTCACGCTCCAGCCATTGCCGCATCGCGTCTTCCGTCTCTTCGCGCGTCGGTGCGCCGATGCGGCCGCCGAATACGGTGCATTTCAGCGCGGCGGCAACGGAGGAGAGGCGGATGGCCGCGCGGCTTTGCATGCCTTCAGCCATCGCCAGCGCAAAGGTGCCGTGGAAGATATCGCCCGCCGCCAGCGTATCCACCGCCTTGACCTGCATGGTCGTCTGGAAATGCACCGTGGGATCACCGGCCTCCGTCCACCAGCAGCCATGCGGACCGGCGGTGACGGCGATGAAGGTCTGCGGATAGCGCGAATGCAGCACCGGCAGCATGTCCTTCACCGTTTCAAGTCCGGTCAGTCGGGCGGCGGCGGGTTCGGAAAAGACGATATGGGTTGCGGCGGGCGCAAGCTTCTCCAGCGTTTCCACCGGCGCCACATCGCCATCCAGAATGGCAGGTTTGCCAAGCGCGCGCGCCACGGTGAGCACATCGAGTGCCAGTTCCGGCCAGCGCACATCAACCAGAACGGCATCGAACGGGGCAATATCTTCCGGTTTGCAGGAGCGTTTTTTCTCGTGCAGGCGATGGTCGTAAAAAGGCACGATCAGCCGTTCTCCCCGGTCATCGATGATGATCGTCGACAGGGCCGAGCGCGCGCCGGCGGCGATGGTCATGCCCGCAATATCGATGCCGCTTTCGGCGAGATCGCGCAGGATGCGGGTGCCGGTTTCGTCATCGCCCACCGCGCCCCAGAGGCTGGCGCGGCCGCCCATGCGATGCACGGCATAGGCGGCGCTCGAGGCCATGCCTTCGGCGATCTGCAGCATCTCATAGGGCAGGACCTTGCCTTCGCCCTTCGGCATGTCATGCACACGAAACAGGGTGTCGAGCACGGCGGCACCCACGCAGAGCACATGCTTGCCGCCCGCTTCCTCTACCATTCTCTTCGCTCCTGCCCTGTTCAGATGCGCTTGCCGCTGTCCTTGTCGAACAGATGCACGGTTGCCGGATCGATGGCAATGTGGATCGTATCGCCGAAGCGGACATTGAGGCGTTCGCGGAACAGGCAGGCGATCTCGTCGCCCTTGCAATTGAGCTTGGCGTAGATTTCCGAGCCGGTACCTTCGACCAGTTCGACCCGGCCTTCAATGCCGGTCTCGGCGGCGCGGATGTGTTCCGGACGCACGCCGTAGACGAGGTCGCGACCGCCCAGTTTGCCGATATCGGCATTGGCGGGCAGAGGCAGGCTGAGGCCCTTTGCGGTGCGGAAGACGCCTTCCTCCACCCGGCCGCGAATGAAATTCATGGCCGGCGAACCGATGAAACCGGCAACGAAGAGATTGGCGGGATTGTCGTAAAGCTCGAGCGGCGCGCCGATCTGCTCGATGACGCCATCATGCAGCACCACGATCTTGTCGGCCATGGTCATGGCTTCCACCTGGTCGTGGGTGACATAGATGGTGGTCGTGCCGATGCGCTGGTGCATGGCCTTGATCTCGCCGCGCATCTGCACGCGCAGCTTGGCGTCGAGGTTGGAAAGCGGCTCGTCAAACAGGAAGACCTGCGGATCGCGCACCAGCGCGCGGCCCATGGCGACACGCTGGCGTTGGCCGCCGGAAAGCTGGCGCGGATAACGGTCGAGCAGTTTTTCCAGCCCCAGAATGGCGGCGGCCCTGTCGACCTTGGCCCTGGTTTCCTCGGCGCTGACCTTCTTCAGCTTCAGTGCGAAGCCCATATTGTCCTTGACCGTCATATGCGGATAAAGCGCGTAGTTCTGGAAGACCATGGCGATATCGCGGTCACGGGCGGGCAGGTGGCTCACCTCGCGCGCGCCGATGTGGATCTCGCCGTCGCTCAGTTCCTCCAGCCCGGCGATCATGCGTAGCAGGGTGGACTTGCCGCAGCCGGAAGGGCCGACGAGGACGACGAATTCTCCGTCCTTGATGTCGATATCAATACCGTGGATGACGTTGACCGAGCCGAAGCGCTTCTGGACATTTTGAATATTGACCGGTGCCATGTTTTTGGTTCCCGTTATGAGCAATTCCAGCAAAAGTGTGTCGCGGTTTTGCGTCCGGAATTGCGTTTAAAAAGCAAGGGCATGGAATGCCCTTTGTTGGTTCAGCCGCCCTTGACGGCGCCGGCGGTGAGACCCGCCACGATCTGTTTTTGTGCGAACATGGTGAGCAGCAGCACCGGCAGCGTGACGATGAGCGCGGCTGCGGCAAGCGGCCCCCAGCTGACCTGTTCGAAGGACAGCATGTTGTAGACCGCGACCGGCAGGGTGCGCGTTTCACGGCTGGCCAGCACGATACCGAAGACGAAGTTGTTCCACGAGAAGATGACCGCGAGGATGAAGGAGACGACGATGCCGGGCTTGGCAATCGGCAGCGCCACCAGCCGGAACACCTGCCAGGAGGATGCGCCATCGATGCTTGCTGCCTCTTCCAGTTCCTTCGGCGTGGTCTCGAAATAACCGATCATGATCCAGACGACGATCGGAACCGTCACCACAAGATGGATGATGATCTGCGGCCAGAGCGTGCCCAAGAGGTTCAGCCATTGGAACAGCAGGAACAGCGGAATGAGGAATGAGAGGCCCGGCGTCATGCGGGCGATCATGATGACGACGGCGGATTTTTCCGCCTTCAGTCGGGCGATGCCGTAACCGGCGGGTACGCCGATGACGAGCGCCAGAATGGTCGCCGCACCGGTGACGAGCACCGAGTTCCAGAAATAGAGGAAGAAATTATTCTCCTCGAACACCTTCACATAGTTCGACCAGGCGAAACGTTCGGGAATGAGGATCGGCGGATAGGCGCCGTTGTCGATCTCATATTTCAGCGATAGCGAGATCGTCCAGATGAAGAACAGGATGACCGGCGAGATCATCACCAGTGCCACGAAGAAAAGGCCGATGCGGTCGAGATTTTTGCGTTTCAGGATTTTTCCAGACATCAGCGATCCTCCATCTCGTTCCATTGCGAGCGCTGGCGCACCATCAAAAGCACGAAGGACAGCGCCACGATGATGATGAAAAAGACGACGGCCATGGCCGAGCCGTAACCGATGTCGTAATAGGAAAACGCCGTATTATAGAGATAGATGTTGATGGTTTCAGACGCCGTGCCGGGCCCGCCTTGAGTCATCGCATAGATGATGTCGAAGCTTTTGACGGCATCGATGGAGCGGATGATGACGGCGATCATCAGAAACGGCGCAATCATCGGCATGGTCAGGTAACGGAATTTCTGCCAGGCGTTGGCACCGTCGATTTCAGCACTTTCATAGGGTTCGCGCGGCACTGCAGCCAGCCCGCCGAGCACGATCAGCATGACCAGAGGCGTCCACTGCCAGGTTTCCACCAGCACCAGCGAGGGAATGACGGTCGACTGGTTGTAGATCCATTCCAGCGGCCCGATGCCGATGAGTGACAGCAGATAGTTCAGGACGCCGAGCTGCGGGTGGAACATCATGGTCCAGACGAGCGCGATGGCGACCGGGGTAGCCATCATCGGCATGACGAAAACGCCGCGCAGAAAACCGCGCAGCGGAAACTGCGCATCGAAAACCAGTGCCGCCAATGTTCCGAGGAACAGCGGGGCGACCACCGACAGCACGGTGTAAATGAGCGTGTGCCAGAGCGATTCCCAGAACCTGATATCGCCGGCGAGCCGGATATAGTTCTCGAAACCGATAAAGCTCTGCTCCTGTCCGAGCGTCCAGCGGTGCACGCTCATCCACAGGGTAAAGACCCATGGAAAAACGATGACAGCCAGAATGACGATAAGTGCCGGTATAACGAAGGGCCAGTAGTTGGGAGCAAGCCTTGCCGGCCTGCTCCCTTCTCTACGACTGACGCCTGTCTTGGTGTTTTCGATGCTCACGGAGGCCATTATCCCTCGCTACGTGCCAGAACGGGTGCGAACTGTTCCGTCGCCTTTTTCAGCTCGGCCGCCGGGTCCGCGCCGCCGATCATGTTGGTGAGGCCGACGCCGTAGATGTCGCGGAATTCCGTCACCGGAATGATGACGGGAAGCGCAAGCTGCGAGACCTTGCCGGAACCGACAACGGCGTCCAGCCAGGCGGCCGGCATCTTCACGCCTTCGCGGACCTTCTGGTCTTCGAGGATGGACTGGCGGAATGGAACGCCGGCGCCGGCCTGCAACAGACGCGCGCCCATTTCATGCGAGATCGCCCATTGGCAGAAGAGGTAAGCGGCTTCCTTCTTGCTGCTGGCTTCGACAACGCCGAGACCATCGCCAAACGTGCCGGCGGCCTGAACTGCCGGGCCTTTCGGCATGACGCCATAACCGACCTTGCCGACGACGCGGGATTTTTCCGGGTTCTCGATCGGCGGCGCAAAACCGACGCCATCGAACCACATGCCGATCTTGCCCTGCAGGAAGGCCGATTGCGCTTCCGCCCAGTTGAAGCCGGAGACGCCGGGAGGGGCGGCCTTGGTCATCAGGCGTTGGTAAAGCGCTGCCGCTTCCACCGCTTCCTTGGATTCGGTGTCGATCTTTCCGTCCGCACCGATCGGCTTTGCGCCATAACCCAGCATCAGCGAGGTCCAGACCGGGGTATTGGCATTCTTCAGACCACGGGCGACGAAACCATAGGTGTTGGTGGCGGGATCGGTGATCTTTTCCGCCGCCGTCACCAGTTCCTCGAAGGTTTCAGGGTATTTCAGGCCCTTGGCCTCGAAGAGTTCCTTGTTCCAGTAAACGATCCAGTAATCCACCGAGAAGGGCAGCGAGCGCAGCACGCCGTCGCTATCCTTGGCAAACAACATGCCGGCTTCGGCGAAATCCTTTTCGACGAGCGACGGATCGGTAAGCGACGGATCCTTCAGGAAGCCGCTGATATCGGCCAGCCACTTGCCCTTTTCGAACTGGCGCTTCTGGACGTGATAGCTCAGATGCACGACGTCGAAGCTCGGCTTGCCGGAGGAAAGCTCGATGACGACTTTCTGGCGCTGCTGCTGTTCCGGGGTTGCCTCGGCATTGACCTTGATGCCGGTCAGTTCTTCGAATTCGCCGAGATATTTGATCAGCGTTTCGCTGCGCGGGCTTTTGACGAGATTGACCTCAAGCGTGGTGCCGGCGTGTTTTTTCCAGTTCACCGCCGCCGATGCCGGGCGAATGCCGAGCATCGCGCTGCCGCCAATCGCGGCCGTGCCTGCCAGAAAGGCGCGACGCGTGGGGTTGAGCAATGAATGCGTCATGTCAGTTCTCCTCCAGATTAGCCGGAAATTCTCCTCACCCCGGCTTGTTGCTTATTTTCTTGCAATCCCGGCACAGGACCGCTTTCGACCCTGCCGGAATTGCCTTACACCGCCAGCGCCCTGTCCCTTGCGTTGCGGATATGGGCGGTCAACCGTTCCACGGCGTCTTCCACGGATCGTTTCTCGATGGCTTCGAGAATGGCGAGATGTTCCTTCATCACCGACTTCACATGGCCGGCGATGCGAAAGCGCTCCTGGTTGATGAGGCGCATCTTGATGGAATTGACGCGGTAGGCATTTGATATGATCGAATTGCCGAGACTATCGATGAAGGCATCGTGCATGCCCCAGTCCACCTGCTGGGCATGCTGATCGAGCTCCGGCGATTCTCCGCTATTTTCAGCTGCTTCGGCAATATCGCGATGCTGTTTCAAAAGCTTGGCGATGGCCTCATCGGAAGCCGAGCGGGTGAACAGCGCCACGGCCTCCTTTTCAAGGAAGATGCGGAACTGGAATGCTTCACGGATAAGGTTGATGTCGATATGGGCGACCTGCAAGCCCCGCTGCGGCACGGTCTTGATCAGCCCTTCCGCCTCCAGCCGCGGAATTGCCTCCCGGATCGCCCCCAGCGGCAGACCCGTCAATTCCACGAGGCGGCGTTGCGAGATGAATTGCCCCGGGCGAACATCACGCGAGAGAAGGTGATGCGTAAAGCTTTCATACGCCCGTTCCCGCAATGTCTGTTCGCCGGTATCGTCCATGCTCAACCTTTCAAGGTCTGTTCAAGCGGCCTGTTTGCGAAACAGCGCGTCGAAAGCGCCTTCGATCTGCCGCCGATCTTCAGGTGAAATGGCGACGAGCGGCGCGCGCACATCCGCCCAGATATTTTCGCCTGTCGTGTGTGATACCAGCACCTTGACGGCAGGCGTAACCGGAAATTTCAGAAGTTCCACAACAAGATCGACGATGCGCTTGTCGTCCTTGCCGTCAACGGCCATGGCGCGGACTTCCTGCGTCAGGAAATTGGCGACACCGGAGATGGCGCCCTGACCGCCGAGGCGGACGCCTCTGGCGAGATCACGCTCATCGCCGATCAGGATGGCGAGATCGCCATGCTCTTTCAGCAGGCGCTCGGTATGGCTCCAGTTGCCTGAGGAATCCTTGACGCCGGTAACGATGCCCGGAAACGCCGCCTTCAGCCGTCCTACCAGTTCGACGGACAATGTCACCATGGTCACGGAGGGGATATTGTAGACGAGGATGTCGCGTGCATCCTTGCCGATCTTTGCGAAAACCGCCGAGAACCAGGCAAAAAGCCCGTCATCGCTGACATTCTTGAAATAGGACGGCGGAGCGAGAAGAATATTGCGGGCGCCCGCTTTCAGGGCCTCGGCTGACTGGTCCGCCGCATCCTCGATGGAGTCCACCAGAACGCCGGTGACGATGCGCGATGGCGCAATGCCGGCCTCAATGAAGCGGGACAGGATGACCTGTCGTTCACGGCTGCCGACGGAGCATCCTTCACCGGTGGTGCCGAACAGCGTCACGCTATCACAGCCGTTTGACAGGCAGCGGCGGGCATGCGCGATCATCGCATCGATATCGACGGTTCCATCCGTTTTGAACGGTGTCGTCAGGGCTGCCGAAAGGCCGAATTTCTGGGTCAATTAAGATGCTCCTCCAAGGTGACCGCGGATTGATGGCATACTGACATGTTAGTTGTAAAGCAGTAATTGCAGTGTGATTGTTTGACACCTGCAGGACGGGGCAGGAATTCGGTTTTCGACGCGGCGGGTGCCTTGTCTGTACGTGGTCGAGGATGGACGATTATGGATGATTGGTGCGGATGCCGTTTGCCGCCCATTTTGCCCGCTTGTTTGCTTTGCCGGTGGTCACGAAAAAATGCGAAAATAAAATTTGACTGTTGGAGTAAAGATTTTTATCAGGCAGTCTGAATATAGGGATAAAGGGACCATCACCATGACCATTGCGGAGCAGACAGCGCCTGTGGCAGAGATCGAACAGAGCCGCGTCAAGCGCCTGAAAGCGGCGACGCGTGGCGCCCATGGCGACCTCGATACTTTCATCATGGCCGCAAAGCCGTTCGAGAGCCGGGAAAACTTCGGCAAATTCGTCGAGACGCAATATCTTTTCCATCGCGACCTCGACGTTTTCTTTTCCAACGCCACGCTTGATGGCCTGCTTCCCGATCTCAAAGGCCGCCGCCGTCTTGCCATGATCGAGCAGGACCTTGCCGATCTCGGGCTTGCTATTCCGGAAGCCAAGGCTGCGCGTTTCACCAGCGAAACGCCCTTCGACCTGCCGGAGGCGATGGGCTGGCTTTATGTGGTCGAAGGTTCCAATCTCGGTGCGGCTTTCCTGCTGAAAGATGCAGCCAAGCTCGGCCTGACCGAAGAATTCGGTGCGCGCCATCTGGCCGGCGCACCGGAAGGACGCGGCCTGCATTGGCGCACATTCACCGCAGCGCTGGATGAAATTGCGCTGACGGTTGAAGAGGAAGAGCGGGTTGTCGCGGGTGCCGAGGCTGCGTTCCGTGCCGTCCATGCCTATGCGCAGCAGCGGCTGGGTTGAGGTTTTGGCATAGCTGCGCGATTGTTGTCCTCATCGCGCAGAAGTGCCCCGTCGCGTGTGCGCGTTTGATTGAGTCGTAACACCCCAGCGCCGTCACCCCGGACTTGATCCGGGGTCCAGCGCGATCAAGTCCTTGATCGCGAAAGACTCTATTCACGGCGCAGACGCGTCGTGGCTGGATGCCGGATCGCGTTCGGCACGACGGAGGAGCGCCTTCGAATTTCTTACATCGGTCTGTGAGTGTGGTGAGGGCCGCTCGCCTTTTACGTATCGCTCTCAATATTTGCCAAATAAACAGGCAAATATTTTGACCAAATGATAAATTTTTTGTCTTTTAGTCAAAGCTTCGCCCGCCCCAAAATTTTATCCATTTGATAAAATTATTTTATTTGGTCTGGCACGGAACCTGCTACTCTTTTGTCAAGTCAGGAGACACCTGACGTAAAAAGGGAACAGCAAAATGGAAGTTGGTGTTTTTATCCCGATCGGGAACAATGGGTGGCTTCTTTCTGAAAACGCGCCGCAATACAAGCCGAGCTTCGACTTGAACAAGGCAATCACGCTGAAGGCGGAGCAATATGGCTTCGACTTTGCGCTGTCGATGATCAAGTTGCGCGGCTTTGGCGGCAAGACAGAGTTCTGGGATTATAATCTGGAATCCTTCACGCTGATGGCAGGCCTTGCCGCCGTCACCTCCAAGATCAAGCTTTTCGGCACGGCCGCCACGCTGGTCATGCCGCCGGCCATTGTTGCGCGCATGGCAACGACGATCGATTCCATTTCCGGCGGCCGTTTCGGCATCAACCTGATTACCGGCTGGCAGCGTCCGGAATACAGCCAGATGGGGCTGTGGCCGGGCGATGACTATTTCGGTGATCGCTACGAATATCTCGGCGAATACACCACCGTTCTGAAAGAGTTGCTGACGGACGGGCAATCGGATTTCAACGGCAAGTTCTTCAAGATGGAGGATTGCCGCATGAAGCCGGTGCCGCAGGGTGATGTGAAGCTCATCTGCGCTGGCTCCTCCAATTCCGGCATGGCGTTTTCGGCCAAATTTGCCGATTACAGCTTCTGCTTCGGTGTTGGCGTCAATACACCGAAGGCCTTCGCGCCCACCAATGAGCGGCTTTTGGCCGCAACGGAGAAGTCCGGCCGCGAGGTCAAGTCCGTCGTGCTGACGATGGTGCTTGCCGAGGAAAAATCCGAAGACGCCTGGGCGAAGTGGGAGCATTACAAGGCGGGTGCGGATGAGGACGCGATCAAGTGGCTCGGCCTGCAAAGCGCCGTCGACACCAAATCTGGCTCCGACACCAATGTCCGGCACATGTCCAATCCCGTCTCGGCGGTCAACATCAACATGGGAACGCTGATCGGTTCCTATGAGGAAGTGGCGGCCATGCTGGACGAGATGAGCGAAGTGCCGGGAACGGGCGGCGTGATGCTGACTTTCGACGACTTCCTCGAAGGCGTCGAAAAATTCGGCAAATATGTGCAGCCGCTGATGAAGAGCCGGGCGCATGTTCAGGCCGGACTGGAGGCTGCGGAATGAGCGAAGCTGTCGTGGCGGGTTACAAGGGGCCGGAAAGCCGTTCGGAAAGCGTCACGCTTCCCGCAAGGCCGGAGCCGATCACCCTGAAACCCAGCGAGACCGCCGTTGTCGTGGTCGACATGCAGAACGCCTATTCGACCGAGGGCGGTTATGTCGATCTGGCCGGGTTCGATATATCAGGGGCCAAGGGCACCATCGCCAATATCAAGAAGACGCTGGATGCAGCACGTGCGGCGGGTGTTCAGGTCATCTATTTCCAGAATGGCTGGGACAAGGATTATGTCGAGGCGGGTGGCCCGGGTTCGCCCAACTGGCACAAATCCAATGCCTTGAAGACCATGCGCAAACGCCCGGAATTGCAGGGTCAGCTGTTGGCTAAAGGCACGTGGGATTATGCCATCGTCGACGAGTTGCAGCCGCAGCCCGGCGATATTCTGGTGCCGAAGACGCGTTACAGCGGTTTCTTCAACACCAATATGGACAGCGTTTTGCGCGCCCGCGGTATCCGCAATCTGGTATTCGTCGGCATTGCCACCAATGTCTGCGTCGAAAGCTCGCTGCGTGATGCCTTCCATCTCGAATATTTCGGGGTGATGCTGGAGGATGCCACCCATCATCTGGGCCCGGACTTTATCCAGCAGGCGACGGTCTACAATGTCGAGAAGTTTTTCGGCTGGGTCGCCACCGTCAATGATTTCTGCGGTGTCATCTCGCAGGCCGCACCCGTCAGCGCTTGATATTCAACACAAGAGGAGAACGAAATGCCGAAAAAGATTGTCGTGCCTGCCGGGACCAGCAAACCCATCGCTCCCTTTTCGCCGGGAACCCTTGCCGATGGCGTGGTTTATGTTTCGGGCACGCTGCCCTTCGACAAGGACAATAACGTCGTGCATGTGGGCGATGCCAGCGCGCAGACCCGCCATGTTCTGGAAACCATCAAGTCCGTCATCGAAACCGCCGGCGGCACGATGGAGGACGTGACGATGAACCACATCTTCATCACCGACTGGGCGAACTACCAGGCCGTCAACACGGTCTATGCAGAATATTTCCCCGGCGACAAGCCGGCGCGTTATTGCATCCAGTGCGGTCTGGTAAAGCCCGACGCGCTGGTTGAAATCGCCACCGTCGCCCATATCGGCAAATAGGACGAAACGGCAAGATGATGCATTTCGAGGTTCATGGCCGGACTGATCCTGAGGCGGCAACCATATTGCTGTCTTCGGGGCTGGGTGGATCGGGCACTTACTGGACGCCGCAGATCGATGCCCTTTCCGATCATTTCCGCATCGTCACCTATGACCATCGCGGAACCGGCAGGACCGGCGGCGAGGTGCCGGCAGAGGGCGGTATATCGGCGATGGCGGATGACGTGCTGGAGATCGTCTCGGCACTGGACCTCGAAAAATTCCACTTCATGGGCCATGCGCTCGGCGGCCTGATCGGTCTCGATATCGCGCTGCGCAAGCCCGGCCTCATCGACAGGCTGGTGCTCATCAATGCCTGGAGCAAGGCCGACCCGCATTCCGGGCGCTGCTTTGATGTGCGGATCGAGCTTCTGGAAAAATCCGGCGTCGAGGCGTTCGTGAAAGCCCAGCCGCTGTTTCTTTATCCGGCCGCATGGATGTCGGAACATCAGGAGCGTCTGGCGCGGGACGATGCCCATGGCGTCGCGCATTTTCAGGGCAAGGCGAATGTGCTGCGGCGCATCGCGGCGCTTCGGGCTTTCGATATCGATAGCCGGCTGGGCGAGATCGGCAATCCGGTGCTGGTGTTGGCGACGAAGGACGATCTTCTGGTGCCCTATACACGTTCGCAGCGGCTTGCCGATAGCTTGCAGCAAAGCGAGCTTTGTCTTCTCGATTTCGGCGCGCATGCGGTCAATATCACCGAGCCCGAGCTTTTCAACACAAGGCTTCTGCAGTTTCTGCTGCCGAGCACCCAGACATTCTGACAGGATTTTAGAGTAACATGACGAAAGCACTTGATGACGCCGCTCCTCTGGACAGCAAGGCACTGGCAACGCTTTTTACCGAGGCGCGCACCCATAATGGCTGGACGGACAAGCCGGTCAGTGACGAGACGCTGAAGGCGCTTTACGATCTGACGAAGATGGGGCCGACCTCGGCCAATTGCTCACCCGGCCGTTTCGTGTTCGTGCGCAGCCCGGAAGCCAAGGAAAAGCTCCGGCCCGCACTATCTTCCGGCAATCTCGAAAAGACCATGGCGGCCCCGGTCACGGTCATCGCCGCAATCGACAGCGAATTTTACGAGAAGCTGCCGGTGCTGTTTCCCCATGCCGATGCCCGTTCTTGGTTCACCTCCAGCGCGGCCATGGCCGAGGAGACGGCCTTCCGCAATGGCACGCTGCAGGCGGGTTATCTCATTCTCGCGGCCCGTGCTTTGGGGCTGGATACCGGGGCCATGTCCGGTTTCGACAAGGGCAAGGTGGATGCGGCATTTTTTGCTGGCACGACGTGGAAATCCAATTTCCTGATCAATCTCGGCCATGGTGATCCGTCGAAGCTCTTCGGCCGCCTGCCGCGGCTTGGCTTTGAAGACGCCTGCGTGCTGGTTTGATGGCCTGTTAAGGAAGGATGGGTTAGATGCAGATGATGTCTCTTGAAAAGGAAGCGGAAATGGAGACGAAGACTGCAGAGCAACGCAGCCTCGATTATAGAAACGCCATGGCGCGGCTCGGTGCGGCGGTCAACATCGTCACGACCAGTGGTGCAGCTGGTCGTGCCGGCTTTGCAGCAACCGCCGTCTGCAGCGTTTCCGACAATCCGCCCACGCTTCTTGTCTGCCTCAACCGCAATGCCTCAGCCTATAAGGTGGTGAAGGCAAACGGTGTCATCTGCGTCAACACGCTCGCCGCGCATCACGAGGTGCTGAGCACGCTTTTCGGTGGCAAGACGCCGGCCGACGAGCGTTTTGCTGCCGGCAGCTGGGGGGTGCTTGAAACCGGCGCGCCGGTTCTGGAAGACGCGCTCGTCTCCTTCGACTGCCGCATCCGCGAGACCCATGACGGCGGCACGCATGATATTCTGATCTGCAATGTCGTGGATATGAAGATCAATGGGGGCGATGAGGCGCTGATGTATTTCAACCGGCGTTATCGGATGCTTTGAAGGCGGTCTGTCGACAACATCCCGCGGAACGGTTCTGTTTGGCGCGGCCATAGCATCCGCACACCGTCACCCCGGACGAAACGTATCGTCGTTTCTCAGAAATTCGAAGGGCGTTTCCGGTTTCCCGGAAACGCCCTTTTCGTTACTTGATCAGCGGCAGAAGATCGTTGATCGACTTCTTCGCATCACCGTAGAACATCCGCGTATTGTCCTTGTAGAACAGCGGGTTCTCGATGCCGGAGTAGCCTGTGCCCTGGCCGCGCTTGGAGACGATGACGAGCTTCGACTTCCACACTTCCAGCACCGGCATGCCGGCGATTGGCGAGTTCGGGTCGTCCTGCGCCGCCGGGTTGACGATGTCGTTGGAGCCGATGACGATGACGACGTCGGTATTGGGGAAATCGTCGTTGATTTCGTCCATTTCCAGCACGATGTCGTAGGGCACCTTGGCTTCGGCCAAGAGCACGTTCATGTGGCCGGGAAGACGGCCCGCGACGGGGTGGATGGCGAAGCGCACGGTCTTGCCGTCGGCGCGCAGCTTGCGGGTCAGTTCCGAAACCGCGCTTTGCGCCTGCGCTACCGCCATGCCGTAACCGGGCACGATGATGACGCTGTCGGCATCGTTCAATGCCGCTGCGACACCTTCGGCGTCGATAGCAACCTGCTCGCCCTCGATTTCCATCGCCGGACCCGTCGTGCCGCCGAAACCGCCGAGGATGACCGAGACGAAGGAGCGGTTCATGGCCTTGCACATGATGTAGGACAGGATCGCACCCGAAGAGCCGACCAGCGCGCCGGTGACGATCAGCAGATCGTTGCCGAGCGTGAAGCCGATGGCAGCCGCCGCCCAGCCGGAATAGCTGTTCAGCATCGAGACGACGACCGGCATGTCGGCGCCGCCGATGCCCATGATCAGGTGATAACCGATGAAGAAGGCCAGCAGCGTCATCAGCACCAGCGACCATGCGCCCGCGCCGTTGCAATACATGATGAGCAGCACGAGCGACAGGATCGCGGCGCCGGCATTAAGGACATGTCCGCCCGGCAGTTTCTTCGCCTTGCCGTCCACCTTGCCGGCAAGCTTGCCGAAGGCGACGACGGAGCCGGTGAAGGTGACCGCGCCGATGAAGACGCCGAGGAAGACCTCAACCTTCATGATCGCCAGTTCGACAGGCGTCTTGTGGGCGAGGATGGCGGAGAAGCCTGTCAGCAGCGAGCGTGCCGTCTCATCGAGCGAGGCGACATGCGCTTCTTCGATATGGGCGTTGAAGCCGATGAAGACGGCGGCGAGGCCAACGAAGGAGTGAAGGGCTGCCACAAGCTGCGGCATTTCGGTCATCTGTACGCGGTTTGCGACGTAATAACCGAGGACGGAGCCACCCGCGATCATC
Organism: Agrobacterium sp. ST15.16.024; assembly: GCF_027956545.1. NCBI lineage: Bacteria > Pseudomonadati > Pseudomonadota > Alphaproteobacteria > Hyphomicrobiales > Rhizobiaceae > Agrobacterium > Agrobacterium sp. ST15.16.024. Next base: position 526,133 of record NZ_JAQKGO010000003.1, on the reverse strand, counting down.
AACAGGACGATGAAGCCTATGCCGACATCAGGTCCGAAGACCGTGGCGGCGGCGGCAAGGCCCATGCCCGTTATGCCGTACCAGACGGCGCGTTTGGCGCTTTCCTGGCCGGAAAGGCCGCCAAGCGAAAGGATGAAAAGAACGGCTGCGGCAACATAGGCCGCGGAAACGATACCAATGGTCATTTATAAGATCCCCGCTTGGCTTACGACTTCTGGAACATGGCGAGCATGCGCCGTGTCACGAGGAAACCGCCGACGATGTTGATCGTCGCGATCAGGACGGAAAGCGAGGCAAGGATCACCACCAGCCAGTTGCCGGAGCCGATCTGCAGCAGCGCGCCCAGAATGACGATGCCGGAAATGGCATTCGTCACCGCCATCAGCGGCGTGTGCAGCGAGTGGCTGACATTCCAGATGACCTGGAAACCGATGAAGCAGGCGAGCACGAAGACGATGAAGTGGCTCATGAAGCTTGCCGGTGCAAACAGACCGACGAGAAGCAGCAGTGCCGTGCCGATAACGAGCAGCCCGACCTGGTTTTTCGTCTGTGCCTTGAACTCGGCCCGTTCTTTTGCGTGCTTTTCCTCGGGCGAGAGTTCTTTGGCTCTTTCCTTCGGTTTCTGTGCGGCAATCGCCTGGATTTTCGGCGGCGGCGGTGGGAATGTTATCTCGCCCTGATAGGTGACGGTGGCGCCACGGATGACATCGTCTTCCATGTTGTGAACCGGCTTGCCGTCTTTTCCGGGCGTCAGATCGGTCATCATGTGACGGATGTTGGTGGCGTAGAGCGTCGAGGCCTGCGCCGCCATGCGGCTCGGGAAATCCGTGTATCCAATGACGATGACGCCATTGTCCGACACCACGCGCTGGTCGGGAACCGTCAGATCGCAATTGCCGCCGCGCTCGGCCGCAAGGTCGATGATGACAGAACCGGGCTTCATCATCGCCACCATGTCGGCCAGCCACAGCTTCGGGGCATCGCGACCCGGAATGAGCGCCGTGGTGATGACGATATCGATCTGCGGTGCGAGCTCGCGGAACTTCTCCAGCTGCTTCTCGCGGAATTCCGGCGAGGAGGGGGCGGCATAACCGCCGGTGGCGGCACCATCCTGCTGCTGATCGGTGAAATCGAGATAGACGAATTGCGCGCCCATGGATTCGATCTGCTCGGCCACCTCAGGGCGAACGTCGAAGGCATAGGTGATGGCGCCGAGCGAGGTGGCCGTGCCGATCGCCGCAAGGCCGGCAACGCCGGCACCGATCACCAGCACCTTGGCGGGCGGAACCTTGCCGGCGGCGGTGACCTGACCGGTGAAGAAGCGGCCGAAATTATTGCCGGCCTCGATGACCGCGCGATAACCGGCGATATTGGCCATGGAGGACAGCGCGTCCATCTTCTGTGCGCGGGAAATGCGCGGCACCATGTCCATGGCGATGACGTTTGCGCCCTTTTCCTTGGCCTGCTCCAGAAGGTCCTTGTTCTGGGCGGGGTAGAAGAACGAGATCAGCGTCTTGTCCGAAGACAGGCGATCAATCTCCGACGTTTCCGGCGGACGAACCTTGGCGATGATGTCGGATCCGGCGTAAAGCGCATCGGCGCCATCAACGACGGTAACCCCGGCTGCGCGATAGGCGTCGTCGGAAAATCCCGCCGCCTTGCCCGCACCGGCCTCAACGATGCAATCATATCCGAGTTTCTGCAATGCCTGGGCGCTGTCGGGCGTCATACCGACGCGCGCCTCGCCTTCATATAATTCCCTGGGCGTCCCGATCTTCAAAATGGCTCTCCCTGTGCCTGATAATATAGGGGGGTCATAACCTATTCAGGGGGGCTTTGTCTTCATATTGATTTTGTCTTGCCTGCGACGGAATGACAGCCCGCTGCGACAGTCTCTTTCGATATGCCGGCTTGCTACGTAATAAAAAAACCCGGTGCCTGCGCACCGGGTTCCGAAAGTGTCGATCAGGATGGTGATCAATCCATTGTGTGGATGTCGCGATCCTTGGTTTCCGGCAGGAACAGCAGGCCGATGACCAGCGTGATGCCTGCAAAGACGATCGGGTACCAGAGACCGTAATAGATGTCGCCCTTCGCCGCGCTCATCGCAAAGGCGGTGGCGGGCAGAAGACCACCGAACCAGCCGTTGCCGATGTGATAGGGCAGCGACATGCCGGAGTAGCGGATGCGGGTCGGGAACAGTTCGACCAGAAGCGCCGCGATCGGGCCATAGACCATCGTCACATAGATGACGAGGACGGTAAGGACCGCAATGATGACGACCCAGTTCACGGCTGCCGGATCGGCCACCATGGTGAAAGCGCCGCCGCCGGCAATGGTGTAGACGGCCATTTCCGCCGCACCACCGGTCTCGGCCGGTGTCAGCAGCTTGTCCGCCACCAGCTTGTCGGTTGCCACCATCTTCTTGTCGGTGGCGCGAACGGCTTCAGCATTGAGGCTGAGTTCCGGGTTTGCGGCGATGAAGGCGTCCAGTTTTGCGTCCGGAACCTGCGCTGCGCCGCGCACCAGCGGATAACCGCTGTCATGCAGTGCGATGTTGACCTGCTTCTGGAAGGTCTTGTCCTTGGCCGCCGCATCCGCACCGGCTGCGATCGCGTCGTAACTGGCGATGGTGGCGTCGCCGAGCTTGACGCTCGCCGGCTGGCCGGCCGTTCCGGCAACCACGTCATAAGGCACGGAGTTGCGGGTCAGGAACGAGGTGGCGATATCGCAGGATGTGGTGAATTTCGCCGTGCCTGTCGGGTTGAACTGGAATTTGCAGTCGCCGGGGGCGGCGGTCACGGTGGCGCGAACGGTGGACTGTGCTTGCGCAAGTGCCGGATTGCCCGCCCAGGTGAGCGCTTTGAACAGCGGGAAGTAGGTCAGCATCGCAAGAACGAGGCCGGCCATGATGATCGGCTTGCGGCCGATCTTGTCGGAAAGCCAGCCAAAGAGCACGAAGAAACCCGTGCCGAGAATGAGGGCGGCCGCAACCATGATATTGGCTGACTGACCGTCCACCTTCAGAATGCTCTGCAGGAAGAACAGTGCGTAGAACTGGCCGGTGTACCAGACGACGGCCTGACCGATGACGGCGCCGACGAGGGCAAGCAGGGCGATCTTGGCGTTTTTCCACTGGCCGAAGGCTTCGCTGAGCGGTGCCTTGGAGGTCTTGCCCTCTTCCTTCATCTTCTTGAAGGCGGGGGATTCATTCATCTTCAGACGAATCCAGACCGATACGCCGAGCAGCAGAACCGAAACGAGGAAGGGAATGCGCCAGCCCCAGGCGGCGAAGGCTTCCTTGCCGAGTGCGAACTGCACGCCGAGAATGACCACCAGCGACAGGAACAGGCCGAGCGTCGCCGTCGTCTGAATCCACGAGGTGTAATAGCCTCTGCGGCCGTTCGGCGCGTGTTCGGCCACATAAGTTGCGGCACCGCCATATTCACCGCCGAGCGCCAGACCCTGCAGCATGCGCAGGATGATCAGGATGATCGGAGCGGCGATACCGATCTGTGATGCACTGGGCAGGACACCGACGAGGAAGGTGGAAACACCCATGATGAGAATGGTGATGAGGAAGGTGTATTTACGGCCGACGATATCGCCGAGACGTCCAAACACCAGCGCGCCGAACGGGCGCACGAGGAAGCCGGCGGCAAAGGCCAGAAGCGCGAAGATGTTGCGCGTCGTTTCCGGATATTGGCTGAAGAAGTTCGCGCCGATATAGATCGCGAGCGAGCCGTATAGATAGAAATCGTACCATTCGAAAACCGTTCCGAGAGAAGAGGCGAAAATCACCTTCTTCTCCTCGCCCGTCATTGGACGGGCGGGGCTGCTCACGGCTGCAACATTTGCCATTGTCTGTCCTCCACAGATGTCCCAATCGGCGCAGTGCGGAGCCCGTCTCTCTCCTCCGGGCTCCCCTTTCGGTTGCAATGCGCATGACATCAGAGTGACAGAAAATTAACCCCAATAAGAGCGATGCTTTCGGATTATGACTTTAGTCTAATGTATAACGTGCAAAAATGTCGCAGAGCGGTTTTTGCCTGCCGGGAGCGGACGGACCGAAACATGCCTTTTTTCTTGACACAAACAAGAAACCTTCTAATAGCTTCTCGCGAAGAAGGAGCATCACCTTGCGCAGGCATGTTGCAGACATGATTGTCATGGAAGGACCGGCACAATCCGCCGGCGATGATCCGCGTCTTTCTTATTCCATCCGAATTACGGCCAAAACGACGATTAAAACCGTCTGACGTCTCTGGCCCGCCGCTCTCTCCCCGGTTTGGCTGGGGATCGAGGAAGCCGCGATGCGATGCGGTTTCCCCACCTCACCCAAAAGAGGAGAGACAGAAAGAGAGCTTGATCATGGGTTTCAAAGTTGCAATTGCAGGCGCCACCGGCAACGTCGGTCGCGAAATGCTCAATATCCTCGCCGAACGCGGTTTTCCGGCCGATGAGATCGTGCCGCTCGCTTCCGCCCGTTCGCAGGGCACGGAAGTCTCCTATGGCGATCGTACGCTGAAGGTTTCCAACCTCGAGAATTACGATTTTTCCGACACGGATATTTGCCTGATGTCGGCTGGCGGCGATGTGTCCAAGAAGTGGTCGCCGAAGATCGGCCAGCAGGGCTGCGTCGTCATCGACAACTCTTCCGCATGGCGCTACGATCAGGACGTTCCGTTGATCGTTCCGGAAGTCAATGCCGACGCGGTCGAGGGTTTTTCCCGCAAGAACATCATCGCCAACCCGAATTGCTCCACGGCCCAGCTCGTCGTCGCGCTGAAGCCGCTGCATGACTTCGCAAAGATCAAGCGCGTCGTCGTTTCCACCTACCAGTCGGTTTCCGGTGCCGGCAAGGAAGGCATGGACGAACTGTTCCAGCAGACCCGCGCCGTCTTCGTCGCCGATCCGGTTGAAACCAAGAAGTTCACCAAGCGCATCGCCTTCAACGTCATTCCGCATATCGATGTCTTCATGGAAGACGGTTACACCAAGGAAGAGTGGAAGGTTCTGGCCGAAACCAAGAAGATGCTCGACCCGAAGATCAAGGTAACCTGCACGGCCGTGCGCGTTCCTGTCTTCATCGGTCATTCGGAATCGGTCAATATCGAGTTCGAAAACGAGATCACCGCCGATCAGGCGCGTGACATCCTGCGCGAAGCGCCGGGTTGCCTCGTCATCGACAAGCATGAAAATGGCGGCTACATCACGCCGGTTGAATCCGCCGGTGAAGATGCGACCTATATTTCGCGTATCCGTGAAGATGCAACGGTTGAAAACGGCCTCAACATCTGGGTCGTCTCGGACAATCTGCGCAAGGGTGCTGCCCTTAACGCCATCCAGATCGCCGAACTCCTGGTCAATCGTGGTCTCATCAAGCCCCGCAAGGCGGCTGCGTGATACGATTTTTTAAGGTTCGTTAAGTATAACCCGTCTGTTCTGTGTGGGGCAGACGGGTTTTCCATTGGTGACGATCACGGCCAGTTTATTTGCAGGCCTTGCTGCCGAAAGGCAATTTAAGCCGCCAAAAGACAATTTGGCACCCGAACCCCTGCAACGGCGACGTGTTGGTTCTCGGGATGAATTCCCCAAAGGATATCGAAGGCAGATTTTGATGCGGGCAATGAAGGCAATTCTGGCTGGTGTGGCCATGGTCTCGGTTTTGGCAGCGACGCCGGTTATGGCTGCGCAATGCGGCAACACTTCGGCAGGCTTCGATGCCTGGGTCGGCGCCTTCAAGCAGGAAGCGGCGGGCCGCGGCGTCAGCGCTTCGGTGCTCGACCGTGCCTTCTCCGGCGTCTCCTACAATCAGGCGACCATCCGCGCCGATCGCGGCCAGCACAGCTTCAAGCTGTCCTTCGAACAGTTCATGCAAAAGCGCGGCGGTCAGACGATCATTTCGCGCGGCAAGACCATGAAGAAGAACAACGCCTCTCTCTTTGCTTCGATCGAGAGAGCTTACGGCGTTCCGGCCGGCCCGCTTCTGGCTATCTGGGGCATGGAAACCGGCTTTGGCGGCTTCATGGGCAACCAGCACACGCTTTCCGCCGTTGCAACGCTTTCCTTCGACTGCCGCCGTTCGGATTATTTCACCGAGCAGCTTTATGCGGCGCTGAAGCTCGTCGGCAGCGGCTCGCTTAACGTCAACGCCAAGGGTGCCGCCCATGGTGAAATCGGCCAGACGCAGTTCCTGCCATTGAATGTCGTGCGCTACGGTGTGGATTTCGACCGCGACGGACGGGTCGATCTCGTCGGTTCGCGCGCCGATGCGCTGGCCTCTACGGCCAACTTCCTCGTCGGCCATGGCTGGCAGCGTGGTGCCGGTTACCAGCAGGGGCAGGCGAATTATGCCGCCATCCAGGGCTGGAACGCCGCAAGCGTCTATCAGCAGGCCATCGCCTTCATCGGCAAGGCGATCGACGGCCAATAAGGTCGCTTTCCAAGGACTAAAGGCCCACTTTCGTCATGCCGGACTAGATCCGGCATCCAGCCACGGCGCGTCTGCGCCGCGAAAGATCCTTACGCGATCAAAGACTTGATCGCACTGGACCCCGGACCAAGTCCGGGGTGACGAAGTTGAATATTATTGGCGGCGACTACGCGTCTAAATCACAGATCCGGGCGGCGAAAGTCGCCCGTTTTGCCGTCCATCACCCACAATTCGCCGGTCGAGATATCGAACCACGCGCCGTGCAGCTTCACCTTGCCGGCGGTCTCCTGCGCCTTGACGAAGGGGAAACCGCGCAGATTGGCGATGGAGTTGCGGATGGAGACGCGTTCCAGCGCGGTCTGTCGCTCGGAGGCTGTCATGACGTCATTGCTCTGGATCTGTTCGGCCGCAGATTTGACCATGTTCATCCATTTGCCGATGAAGTCACCGGGTGACAGCGGCTCGAGATTGGGGTCGAGGGCCGCCTGAATGCCGCCACAGCGGCCGTGGCCCATGACGACGATGTCTTTCACCTTCAGAACCTGCACGGCATATTCGATGGCCGCCGAGGTGGCGTGGTATTGTCCATCCGGCTCGAAAGGCGGCACCATGTTGGCGACGTTGCGGACGACGAAAAGCTCTCCCGGTCCGCAATCGAAAATGGTTTCCGGCGCTGAACGGGAGTCACAACAGGCAATGAACAGGGTCTGCGGTTTCTGTCCGGTATCGGCCAGAACGCGATATCTTTCGCGCTCATCGACGTAGCGGCCGCTCATGAAGTTCTTGTAGCCGTTCAGAAGAGTTTCCGGAAAATCTTTCATCTATCGCAGTACCGTTATGCTTGGACCAAGATCACGGGGCGAACCTGGCGCGTTGAAGACCAATCCTTTAGAGCATTTTCGCTTTTCTTCGAACCGCGAAACCGAAACCGCTCCAACTTCCTGTTGCCGCATTTCCGGATGGAAAACCGAGGGCCGCTTTTCCTGGAAATGCTCTAGCCGCTATTTGCGCTTGCTGCGTGAAGGATGCAAGAGATGACGCATCTGCACCATGGCCATGGGTGTGGAAAGACTTGAAGAATCGGTCTCCAGCGTCAGCTCGTTCATCTCGCGTTTTTTCGTGCGCGCCAGGATTTCGAACACGCTGGCGGTGGCCAGTTGCAGCGCCTTTTCATCATCCAGGCCTTCCAGCAGGCGGGCGAGGAACAGCGCCGACATCAGGTCGCCAAGCCCGTTCGGCGCATTCTCGATGGCGCGGTGTTCGGCCAGAAGGGCGTGCCGGCCGCTGAGGTAAAGATTGCCGGTACCGCCCGCCATCATCGGCACGGCCGAGGTGACCAGCATTTTCGGCGGGCCGAGTGCGAGCGCCGCATCCATGATGGCATTGTTGGTTTCAAGCTCGGCGCCGCTCATCCACGCCAGTTCGTATCGGTTCGGTGTCGCGACGGTCGCAAGCGGGATGAGGTGGTCGCGGATGGCTTCGGCGGTCTCAAGGGGAATGTAAAGCCCGCCCAGATCGCCCATCACCGGGTCGCAGGCATAAATAAGCCCCGGGTTCTTTTCCTTCAGATTGCGGATCAGCCTTGCGACGGAGCGCACCTGTGACGCGCTTCCAAAATAACCGGTCAGAACAGCCTTGACCTCGCCGACCCATTTGGCGTTCTCAAGGTCGGTCATGGCCTTGTCGAAGTCGTCGTCCTGAAAGCGCATCCGCGTGGACGGGCCATGGCCGGGATGCCAGGGCATGACGATGGTGGGCACTGCCCATACCGGATAACCAAGGGTTTCCAGCGCGAAGACCGCGGCGCGATTGCCGACTGATCCACGCATGACGTGGCTGGAAATGACGATGACGGCGCCCTGTGTATTTTCCTGCATCACGGCCTTCTTGCTTTCAAATGTCGCAGAAGCGCGCAAGTGCCCCTGCCTAGAGATCAAGATGCGCTCTCATGACATATCGCAAGGCCGGTTTCCACCGTTAATCCCGCAAGGGTCTGTCCCGCAAAAGGAAGGGCGGGGCCGGGCGTTCCTGCGCTGCCGGGTTGCCTTCCCGTCATTGCTGGATGGGCGAGGTGCTTTTTATTGGCGTATCGGGTCCTCCGAAAAGCGCGCTACACTTTTGGGTCTGATGCCCTATAGTTGTAATATGCTCGATCTCGTCATTGCCTATTGGCCTCATATCCTTGCCGTCCTTTCCATTTTGATGGGAACCGTGGCGGCCGTGCATGCCACGATGACGAAGGAGGAAGTCCGTTCCGCACTGGGCTGGGTTGGCGTCATCGTGCTGTCGCCCATCGTCGGCGCGGTCATCTATGCCATTGCCGGCATCAACCGTATTCGCCGGTCGAACATCACGCAGCAGCGGTCCTTCATGCAGGACGAGATCATGGATCGCGTGGCGCGTTTCGATGCGGACGCAGAACTGGTTGCCACGCGGTTTGGCCGTCGTTTTGAAGCGATGAAGACGCTGGGTGACCGGGTGACACGCCACGCGCTGACGACCGGCAACACCATCGAACCGCTGGTGACGGGTGACGTCGCCTATGCCGCCATGCTGGAGGCGATCGGGGAGGCGAAGCGGTCGATCATTCTCGAAACATATATTTTCGACAATGACAGGATCGGCGCCCGCTTCGTTTCGGCGCTCGAGCAGGCAAAACTGCGCGGCGTGGAAGTGAGGGTGCTCATCGATGCGGTGGGGGCGCGATATTCCGTACCCAGCATCCTGCCGACGCTCCGGGACAGGGGCATCATCGCCGATGTCTTCAATGGCAATGTCATCATGGGGCTGCGGTTGCCCTATGCCAATCTGCGCACCCACCGCAAGATACTGGTGGTGGACGGGCGCATCGCCTTTAGCGGCGGCATGAATATCCGTGAGGGTTTCACGCTGGAATTCGGTGGCGAGAAGCAGTCGCACGATACCCATTTCAAGATTACCGGGCCGGTGGTTTCGGATTTTTTCTCCATTGCGGCGGAGGACTGGCGTTTCACCACGAAAGAGCGTCTGGACACCCCGGTCTGGGATATTGCCATTCCCGACGGTGTGCCGGGTTCGCAGATCGTCGCCCGGGTTTCCTCCTCGGGGCCGGATAAAAGCATCGAGACCAGTCACAAGATGCTGATGGGTGCGTTTTCCGTCGCCCGTTCCTCCATTCTTATCATGTCGCCCTATTTTCTCCCTGATCGGGAGCTTATTTCGGCACTCATAACCGCAGCAAGGCGGGGAGTGGTGGTCGATATCATCGTGCCCAAAAGCAACAATCTGGTGCTTGTGGACAGGGCGATGACGGCGCAGTTCGACCAGATGCTGAAGAATTATTGCCGCATCTGGCGGGCGACTGGGGCTTTCAATCATTCCAAGCTTCTGGTGATCGACGAGCGCTGGACCTATATCGGCTCCTCCAATCTCGATCCACGCTCGCTGCGACTGAACTTCGAGATCGATCTCGAAGTTATGGATGAGGCGTTTGCCGGGGTGATCGGGGAGCGCATCCGGGATGCGCGAGCGACCGCGCTGCCGGTGCGGCTCAGCGAACTGAATGCGCGCCCATTCGTTGTTCGTTTCGTGGAGCGTGTCCTTTGGCTCGCTTCGCCCTATCTTTAGAGCCTTGGATGTGCGGAGACATTGACGCGTGAAGAAAAACGGTTTGCTGAACAGCGAAAAAACGGCCCTGGCGGCAAATAGCAGTTTGCCCGCCTTCGTCATGCAGTCGCTGCGCGACCATCGTCAGCGGCAGAAAGCGGTGCAGGCGGCGAAAGACCATTCCTTCCCCGTCATCGCTTCCTACAATGTGCATAAATGTGTCGGCCGCGACCGCAAGTTCGACCCTGATCGCACCAGCCGCGTCATTCAGGAAATCGGCGCTGATATCATTGCGCTCCAGGAGGCGGACAGCCGTTTTGGCGAGCGCACCGGCCTGCTCGATCTTGCCCGGCTGGAGCGGGAAAGCGGCCTCATTCCCGTACCGGTGCAGGCAGGAGTGAAGGCGCATGGCTGGCATGGCAATGTCGTGCTGTTCAGGGAAGGTGCCGTCAGGGACGTGCACACGCTGAAACTGCCGGGGCTGGAGCCGCGCGGCGCGCTTGTCGTGGAGCTGGATCTGAAAAGCGGCGGCACGCTGCGGGTCATCGCCGCCCATTTCGGCCTGCTGCGGCATTCCCGCGCCCAGCAGGCGAAGGCGCTGATCGGGCTGCTGGAAGCGCGCAACGAATGCGCGACCGTCCTCATGGGAGACCTCAACGAATGGCGCCTCGGCAACGGCTCGTCGCTCAACACATTCCGGGACGCTTTCGGCGCATTGCCGCCGGCGGTTCCGAGTTTTCCCTCCAACCTGCCGGTGCTGGCGCTCGACAGGATCATCGCCAATCGGGAAGGTCTGGTCGAGCAGGTGGAGGCGCATGACAGCGCGCTGGCGCGCGTCGCTTCCGATCATCTGCCGCTGAAAGCCGCGGTCCGGACCGACCTGCTTCAGGCCTGATCCCACCACGACATGGCACGTCGCTGGCCGAGGCTCAGGCCGGGTCGGGTTAAAGCCGTTGCGCCGCCGCCATGTGGTTGCGCGAGCGCGCCTCCAGCAATGACCTGCGAATGGCTTCCATCAGTCGCTCTCGATTGTTTCTGGTCTTGCACCGGTCGAGATTTTGCGCGGCAAGCGCGAGATCAAGACCCTCGTGCATCACTATCGAATAGGCAACGGTTGTTGCCCAGTTTTCGTAGTCCTGCTCCATCATGTCGCCCCTGAACTAAATCATTTAGTCCGAATCACCCAGTTCTTGAAAGTTACCATAAAATTCAAAGCATAAAATAGAATTGTTTCTTTGGTGGTTCGTTACCCTGTGAAGCTATATTGCTTTTTGGCAGTTCTATTGCGGCGCAATATAGGTGGTTATTCCAGTTAAGCATTTGAAACTGATTCAATTTCAGGGGAGCCGCATAGACATTTTCGTCCATAAAAAACGCCGCGCATCCGGAGGATGCGCGGCGGGCTTGCGTCGAAGGTGGCGGTGGATGGGAGGTTAGGTTTCAGCCGGCCTTTTCGAGCTTGTAGTCCGAATTGGCCGGTTCTTCCTGCTTGTGCTGGATGAGCGGGCGGTTGCCCGCCAGCTTGCGCACCAGCACATAGAAAACCGGTGTCATGAAGATGCCGAAGAACGTCACGCCGATCATGCCGGAGAACACCGCGACACCCATGGCGGCGCGCATTTCAGCTCCCGCACCGGTGGAGATGACCAGCGGCACCACGCCCATGATGAAGGCGAGCGAGGTCATCAGGATCGGGCGAAGGCGAAGCCGGCTTGCCTCGATGGCCGCCTGAAGCGGCGTTCGTCCTTCAAATTCCAGCTCCCGGGCGAATTCCACGATCAGGATCGCGTTCTTCGCCGAAAGACCCACAAGGACGACAAGGCCGATCTGCGTAAAGATGTTGTTGTCCCCTCCTGTCAGCCAGACGCCTGTGAGGGCCGCAAGTACACCGAGCGGGACGATCAGGATGATCGCGATCGGCAAAGTGAGGCTTTCATATTGCGCAGCGAGCACGAGATAGACGAGCAGCAGCGCCAGCGGGAAGACCACGATGCTGGAATTGCCGGCGAGGATCTGCTGGTAGGTCAGGTCCGTCCACTCATAGTCCACGCCCGCGGGCAGGGTTTCAGCGAGGATTTTCTCCATGGCCGCCTGTGCCTGTCCAGACGAGAAGCCCGGTGCCGGACCGCCGTTGATATCGGCCGCAAGGAAGCCGTTATAACGGTTGGTACGCTCTGGTCCCGTCGTCGCATCCACCTTCAGCAGCGTCGAAAGCGGGATCATCTGGCCGGTTGCGGAGCGAACCTTCAGGCGGCCGATATCTTCCGCATGGGCGCGGAACTGCGAATCTGCCTGCACCCGAACGCTGTATGTCCGTCCGAAGGCATTGAAGTCGTTGACATAAAGCGAACCGAGATAAATCTGCAGCGTCTGGAACACGTCGCTGACGGAGACACCCAGCTGCTCGGCCTTGGCACGGTCGAGATCAGCGAAGAGCTGCGGCACGTTGATCTGGTAGCTGGAGAAGATGCCCGCCAGCTCCGGCGTCTGATAGGCCTTGCCGATCACCGCTTTGGTTGCTTCATCGAGCGTCTGGTAGCCGTAGCCGGCGCGGTCTTCGATCTGCAGCTTGAAGCCGCCCGTCTGGCCGAGACCGTTGACCGGCGGCGGCGGGAACATGGCGATGAAGGCATCCTGAATGCCCGCATATTTCTGGTTCAGCTGCATGGCGATGGCATTGCCTGACAGTTCCGGCGTCTTGCGCTTTTCGAAGTCGTCGAGAACCGCAAAGACGATGCCGGAATTGGAGCCAATGGTGAAGCCGTTGATCGACAGGCCGGGGAAGGCGATGGCGTGGCTGACGCCGGGTGTTTCCAGGGCGATGTCGCTCATGCGCTTGATGACGTTTTCCGTGCGGTCAAGCGTTGCGCCATCCGGGAGCTGGGCAAAACCGATCAGGTACTGCTTGTCCTGCGCCGGCACGAAGCCGCTCGGCACCGTCGTGAACATGCCGTAGGTGGCGGCCACCAGCGCCATATAGACGATCATGACAAGGCTCTTGCGCGTCACCAGCCCGCCGACGGTCTTGCCGTAGCCGTTCGATGCGGCGCCGAAGGCACGGTTGAAGCCGCGGAAGAACCAGCCGAGGATTTTGTCCATGAAGCGGGTCAGCCAGTCTTTCGGCGCGCCGTGTTCCTTGAGCAACAGGGCCGCAAGGGCGGGCGACAGCGTCAGCGAGTTGATCGCCGAAATGACGGTGGAGATGGCGATCGTCAGCGCGAACTGCCGGTAGAACTGCCCGGACAGGCCGGAGATGAAGGCGAGCGGCACGAAAACGGCGACCAGAACCAGCGCGATGGCGATGATCGGGCCGGACACTTCCCGCATGGCCTTGTAGGTGGCGTCACGCGGCGAGAGCCCGTTTTCAATGTTTCGCTCGACGTTTTCGACGACCACGATCGCGTCATCCACCACGATGCCGATGGCCAGCACAAGGCCGAACAGGGTCAAGGCATTGATGGAGAAGCCGAAGGCATACATGACGGCGAAGGTGCCGATGATCGAGACCGGAACGGCGATCAGTGGAATGATCGAAGCGCGCCAGGTCTGCAGGAACAGGATGACGACAAGCACCACGAGGCCAACGGCCTCGAGGAGTGTGTCAACGACCTTCTCGATGGAGGAGCGCACGAATTTCGTCGTATCGTAGACGATCTCGTATTTCACACCATCAGGCATTGCCAGCTGCAGATTGTCCATTGTGGCGCGGACATTGTCGGCGATTTCGATGGCGTTGGAGCCGGGGGCCTGAAGCACGGCGACAGCCACGGCGGGTTCGCCGTCGAGCAGCGAGCGCAGCGTGTAATCGGCCGCACCCAGTTCAATGCGGGCGACGTCACGCAGGCGGGTGATTTCACCATTGGCGCCGCTCTTGACGATGATGTTGCCGAATTCCTCCGGTGTCGTCAGACGGCCCTGCGCATTGACGTTGAGCTGCAGGTCGACACCATTAGGGCTTGGCGAAGCACCGATGACGCCGGCTGCGGCCTGCACGTTCTGCTGGCGGATGGCGTCGGAGACGTCGCTGGCCGCCAGATCATGCTCGGCCACCTTCTGCGGGTCGAGCCAGACGCGCATGGAATAGTCACCGGCGCCGAAGACCTGCACCTGGCCAACGCCTTCGATGCGAGCAAGGCGATCCTTGACGTTCAGCGTCGCGTAGTTACGCAGATAGGTGATGTCATAGGCGTCGGTCTTCGAGACGAGGTTGACCACCATGATGAAGTCGGGTGAGCTCTTGACTGTCGTGATGCCGAGTGCGCGGACTTCCGCCGGCAGGCGCGGTTCGGCCTGCGACACACGGTTCTGTACCAGCTGCTGCGCCTTATCGGGATCGGTGCCGAGCTTGAAGGTGACGGTCAGCGTCAGCACGCCGTCAGAGGTTGCCTGGCTGCCCATGTAGAGCATGTCCTCGACGCCGTTGATCTGTTCTTCCAGCGGTGTCGCGACGGTTTCGGCGATAACGGTCGGGTTCGCACCGGGATAGGTGGCGCGCACGACGACGGATGGCGGAACGACTTCGGGATATTCCGAAATCGGCAGGGCGCGCATGCCAAGAAGGCCTGCCACCACAATCAGGATCGACAACACGCCGGCGAATACCGGCCGGTCGACAAAAAATCTGGAAATATTCATATCCAGTCCCTCTCCGGGTCTTTGGGAATGCGAAGGCCGTTCCGGCGGCAATCCTGCCGCCGGTGAAGGCCGGTTCTGTCTGAAGGGGCGTCTCGCGGGAGGCGGGACGCTTACTGATCAAAGAGGCGGGTTACTGCGAGGCAACCTTGTCTTCCGCCTGCGGTGCGATGGTGGCACCGGGGCGAATGCGCTGCAGGCCGTTGACGACGATCGTATCACCGGCGGCAAGGCCGCTTTCGATGATGCGCTGGCCATCAGCCGGTGCACCGGGCTTGATCTGGCGGTAGCTTACCTTGTTTTCGGCATCGACGATGAAGACGAAGCGCTTGTCCTGATCCGTGCCGATGGCGCGGTCGCTGATGACGATGCGGTTTTCCGGCTTCGGTTCGCCCATGCGCACCCGCACGAACTGACCGGGAATGAGCCTGCCATCCGGATTTTCGAAGACGGCGCGGACACCGATGGTGCCGCTTGCCGAATCCACCTGGTTGTCGATCAGGTGCAGCGTGCCCTTGATCGGCGTGCCTTCATCCGAAAGCGTGCCGATTTCCACCGGGATCTGTTCGAGAGCCGGCAGGGCGCCATCCGTCTGCGGCAGTTCGGCAAGGGCCTTGGCCACCACGCCTTCGCTGGCATTGAAGCTGGCATAGATCGGGTTGACCGATACCAGTGTCGTCAGCGCCGGCGATGTGGAACCGGCGGCGACGAGGTTGCCGGCGGTGATTTCAATGCGGCCCACACGACCGGAAACCGGGGCGAGGATTTCGGTGTAACCAAGATCGAGCTGCGCCGTGGTCAGTGCGGCGCGGGCGGCGCGAAGCTGGGCTTCGGCATCCGCAAACGAGCTTTGACGCTGGTCGAGATCGCTCTGGGAGATGGTGCGATTGTCGGAAAGCCGGCGGCCACGGTCGAGTTCCGTTTTCGCAAGGCTGACCTTGGCTTCAGCGGAAGCGACCTGGCCCTCAGCGCCGGCAACGGCGGCCTGATAGGGGGCGGGATCGATGGTAAAGAGGGGGTCGCCTTCCTTCACCAGCGCGCCTTCGCGGAAATGCACGGCCTTGATCTGGCCGGCGACACGGGAGCGGATCTGCACCCGGTCAACGGCTTCGAGACGGCCGGAAAATTCTTCCCAGCGCATGACGTCGCGGCTCTCCACCTTGGCGACGGTGACCGGGATAGCCGGCGTCTCGGCGGGCGTGGAAGCTGCCGTCGCATCGCGGCTGGTGGGCAGGTCGAAAAACAGCGCTGCGGCTGCAACGGACATAGCTAGCCCGATGCCGGCGCCCGTCAGGGCCCGGCGCTTTGTGTTCAGCGTCATGGGGTTCTCCTTGGCTCGGTTCAGGAGCCGTCAGTGTCTTAAAATATGCGGTATCAGTGTCTCAACTGGTCAACGAAGGTCTTGAACTCCGAACAGACGGATGAGACCCATCCGCCGCCCTCTCCTTGATAAAGCCCCGTCCAGCCGACGCCGGAGGGGAAAACATGCTGTCGGACGCTGACTCCGGAGGCGATGAGCCTGTCGGCATAACCGACCGTTTCGTCGCGCAGAGGGTCGTCCTCGGCGGTAAAGATCAGCGCCGGCGCCACCCGGTTCAGCCGCGTACACTGGCAGGGCGCGGCATAGGGGTGGAAGAACCCACAGGCCTTGGCAAGATAATGGCTCCAGCCATCCGCCCAGCGCTCACGCATGCCGATCCTGTCCGCGTCGCGAAAGGATTCCGTCGTCATCATCGGATCGATCATGGGCGACAGAAGAATTTGCCCGGCGAGCTTGCCCGGCATACGGTCACGGGCCTTTAGCGCAAGTCCCGCCGCCACATTGCCACCTGCCTCTTCGCCGGCCACGAACAGCAGCGATTTCGCGCTGCCATAATGTTTGCGGTCCCTGCTCAGATGGTCGAGCGCTTCGAAAGCGCAATCGATCACCATCGGAAACTCGTTGCCGGACGGCTTGCTATAATCAGCCTCGACAACGATGGCACCGCTTTCTGCCAGGGCGCGCGCTACCGGAAGTTCCGGGCAATTGCCGCCCTTTTCCAGAAACGAACCACCCCGCAGATAAAGGATCACAGGTGGATGGCTGCACAGGCCGGCGCTCTCATATCGGCGCACGGAAAGCTGGGATGCGGGGGCCCCACAGCATTCGATGTTTTCCCAGTGCGCCTTCATTTGATCCGGTCCCGTGTACCGCCATCGGCAGTTCACCATATTTGCAAAATCTGAAATTCATATTATTGTTCGAGAGAAAACGATCAAGTACGTCAAAATGAAAACACTATTCCAAAAAAACGGATAATAGCTTCGATGGATCAGCTTTCCGCCATGCGGGTCTTCACGCGCGTCGTCGAGACCGGCAATTTCAGCCGCGCCGCCACCGCGCTGAACATGCCCAAAACGACGGTTACCAATATGGTGCAGGCGCTGGAGGCGCATCTGCAGACCACGCTTCTCAACCGCACCACGCGGCGGGTGATGCTGACGACTGATGGCGCTCTCTATTATGAGCGAGCCTCACAGATTTTATCGGAAATCGAAGAACTGGACGGTAGCATGTCCAGCGCGCAGGTGCAGCCATCCGGCCGGTTGCGTGTGGAAATGGCGGGTGTCTTTGCGGACCTCGTGGTTATCCCACATCTTTGCGAATTTTACCAGCGTTATCCGCAAATCCGTCTCGATCTCGGCGTCGGTGACCGGCTGGTCGACTATATTGCCGAAAATGTCGACTGTGCGCTCCGGGTTGGCGTGCTGCGCGATCAGTCGCTGATTGCGCGTAAAGTGGGCGAACTCAGGTTCGAGACATTCGCTTCGCCATCCTACATCGAAAATTTCGGCATGCCGCGCGAACCCGAGGATCTGGAGAAGGATCATTATTCGGTGGGTTATCTCAATGCCACCACCGGCCAGATCATGCCGGCCTCCTTCGACAATGGTGTGCGCAGCGTCGAGCTGACCCCGAATTATGTGGTGTCCGTCAATGACAGCCGCACCTATCTCAATGCCGCGCTGGCGGGCATGGGCATCGTGCAATTGCCGATCTTCATGGTGAAAGATCACCTGGCGCGCGGCGAACTGGTGCCGGTCCTTTCGGAATGGCAGCGCGAAGCCATGCCGATCTATGTTGTTTATCCGCAGACCCGGCACGTTACCAACAAGGTGCGGGTTTTTGTCGACTGGCTCGCCAAGCTGGTGCACGGCATGGTCTGAGGCGGTCAATCACCGCCCGACCCTTGCTGCGACAAAATCGATGAAGGCGCGCACGCGGGCGGCCAGGTGCTCATGGCCGGCATAAACCGCGTGGATCACTTCCATCTCTTCGGCATTATAATCTTCCAGCACCGGCACCAGCAGGCCCGCCTCGATATCCGGTTCGATATGAAACTCGCCGACCCTTCCGAGCCCTAACCCCGTCAGGCATAGCCTTCGCATCGCCATGCCGCTGTTGACCGCGACATTGCCGGTGACGGGAAGGCGATAGACTTCCGCCGAGCCGGGATCACGAAACGGCCATTCATTGAGGTTGCGGCTGAAATTGAAGCTGAAGCAATTGTGCTGCGCAAGATCCTGCGGTCTCTTCGGCATGCCGTGTTTTTCGATGTAAGCGGGGGAGGCGACGATGATCCGGCGCACCTCTTTCAGCTTTCTCGCCTTCAGGGATGAATCGCCCATCGCGCCCGAGCGGATGGCGATATCAGTGCGCTCCTCGATCAGGCTGATGACGCCGTCCGTCAGCGAGATATCCAGCTCGATGTCAGGATATAGCGACAGGAACTCAGGCGCGAGCGGCAGCAGATAACGTTCGCCGAAACCCAGCGTGGCGTTGACGCGCAGCAGGCCGCGCGGCATCACCTTGCCGCCGCTCGCCACGATCTGCTCCGTCTCGGCTATGTCGGCCAGAATGCGCCGTGCCCGTGAAAGGTAAACCTCCCCCTCCGGTGTCAGCGTTACCACACGGGTGGAACGGGCCAGAAGACGGGTGCCGAGGCGGTCTTCGATGCGGGTGACGAGCTTGCTCACCGCCGAGGGCGACAGTTTCAGCCGACGTCCGGCGGCGGAAAAACTGCCGAGTTCAGCCGCCGCCACAAAGACTTCCATTTCTCCGGCCCGATTGTCCATCGCCGTACCACCTGTGAAATCAATTCAAAGGTATTTATCCAACCTTGCCGATTATCATGCAAGTCCCCTTCGCTCATATTGTGTCCATAGATTTGATCCAACCGGACAGCACCGCTGTCCAGAACGCCCGCGATCCCGCTGGGCGAAGAGGTATTCGTCATGCCATTGGCCATATTTGCCCTGACGATCGCGGCCTATGCGATCGGCACTACGGAGTTCGTCATCGTCGGCCTTCTGCCGACGGTGGCAAATGATCTCAACATTACCCTGCCGCTTGCCGGCCTCATCGTCAGCGTTTACGCGCTGGGCGTCACCTTCGGTGCGCCGATCCTGACGGCGCTGACCGGAAAGATTGAAAGGAAACCGTTGCTGCTTGGACTGATGGCGCTGTTCATCATCGGCAACAGCGCTGCGGCGCTTTCTCCCAGCTACGAGATGTTGCTCGTTGCCCGCGTCATCGCCGCCTTTGCCCATGGCGTCTTTTTCTCGGTCGGCGCAACGATTGCCGCGGATCTCGTGCCGGAAAACCGTCGTGGTTCGGCGATTGCCATGATGTTCATGGGTCTGACGGTCGCCATCGTCACCGGCGTTCCGCTCGGCACCTATATTGGTCAGGTGTTTGGTTGGCGCGCGACCTTCTGGGCCGTTGCCGGGCTTGGCGTCATCGCCTTCTTCGGCATTGCCGCCCTTCTGCCGAACACGCTCAAGAAGGCGCCGCCTGCCAGCCTGCTCGATCAGGTCCGCGTTCTCGGTTCCGGTCGTCTGCTCATCGTTTTTGCCATGACCGCGCTCGGTTACGGCGGCACCTTTGTCGCCTTCACCTTCCTTGCGCCGATCCTGCAGGACGTAACCGGTTTTTCGGAAAAGAGCGTCAGCCTGATCCTCGTGCTTTACGGCATCGCCATTGCCGCCGGCAATATCGGAGGCGGAAAGATCGCCAACCATAACCCTGTCAAGGCGCTGATCGGCCTCTTCCTGGCGCAGTCCATCGTGTTGCTCGTCTTTTCCTTCACGGCTGTCTCGCCGGTGCTGACGCTCATCACACTTGCCGCGCTCGGTTTCCTGTCCTTCGCCAATGTTCCCGGCCTGCAGCTTTACGTGGTGCAACTGGCGAAGGAGCACCGCCCCGGCGCGGTCGATGTTGCCTCGGCGCTCAACATCGCCGCCTTCAATCTCGGCATCGCCATCGGCGCATGGCTCGGTGGTCTGGTGGTGGAATCGCCGATGGGCCTTGCCGCAACCCCATGGGTCGGCGCCATCCTCGTCGCCGTCGCCCTGCTGCTGACCCTCTGGAGCAGCGCTCTTGATCGCCGCGCCGCACTGACGCTGAAAACCGCTTGAGCTTTTTACACTCAATTCCCGGCCATTCCCCTTGGGCTGGCCGGGCAATATCACAGGAGAAAATATATGTTTGACGTTACCGCCAATGGCGCTTCCATTCCGGCGCTCGGCTTCGGCACCTTCCGCATTCCCGGCCCGGATGTCCTGCGCATCGTTCCGCACGCGCTGAAAGCCGGTTTTCGCCATATCGACACGGCCCAGATTTACGGCAACGAGGCCGAAGTGGGTGAGGCCATCGCCGGCTCTGGCGTGGTGCGGGGTGATATCTTCCTCACCACCAAGGTCTGGGTCGAGAATTACCGGCACGATGCCTTCCTCGCCTCGGTCGACGAGAGCCTGAAAAAGCTGAAGACCGATTATGTCGATCTGCTGCTTCTGCACTGGCCGAACGAGGCGGTGACGCTCTCCGAGCAGATCGGCGCGCTGAACGAGGTCCGGCAGGCCGGCAAGGTCCGTCATATCGGCGTTTCCAACTTCAATACGACGCTGATGGCCGAAGCTGTGAAGCTCTCCAATGCGCCGATCGTCACCAATCAGATCGAATACCATCCCTATATCGATCAGGACGTGGTGATGGCGGCTGCCAGAGAAGCGGGCATGTCGGTCACCGGTTATTACGGCATGGCTGACGGCAAGGTTTTTGCCGATCCGGTGCTGAAGGAGATTGCCGCAAGCCGGGGTAAATCCGTGGCGCAGGTGGTGTTGCGCTGGTTGGTACAGCAGAAGGGCATTGTTGCTCTCTCCAAAACCGTCAGTGAAGCCCGCGTTGATGAAAACCTCGCGATTTTTGATTTTACGCTGTCGGCAGATGAAATGGCGGCGATCCACGCTCTCGCCAAACCGGATGGCCGTATCGTCTCACCGGATGGGCTGGCGCCCGTGTGGGATGAAGCTGCCTGAAATGTGACGGCCGGGAGGGGGCAACTCCTCCCGGTTTCATGCGTGTGCGGGAAACCGCCACGAATGCCGAAATTGGTCACGCATCCGGGCTTGCCAGAATGATCAACCGGCACAACAACCCGCACAAATCTTTACTTATCGATCCGGGAAAACTGGAGCGGGCGAAGGGATTTGAACCCTCGACCCCAACCTTGGCAAGGTTGTGCTCTACCCCTGAGCTACACCCGCTCAAAACCGCTGGTCCGGGGTAGTTCGCTGGACTGCGGACCGCCAAAGTTCGACGACGGGTGCTATATCGCTCAATCGATTTTGGAATGCAATAGTTTCTTTTGCGGTTTCGGTGGAAATCCTCCCGGCTGCTGCTTTATTCGAAGGGACGCGCCGGAGGCAGCGCCATATGCAGTCAGGGGCGGGCGAAAGCGTTGTTTCTGATGGTCTTTATTGCCACGGCAGAAGGCGCCCGGACGACCGGTAGTGCAGAAAATAACCTGTTTACATTTGGTTAAAATCTGATTCGACAAGTGATTCGTTCGGGTGTACAAAATTGATGCCCACGAAAAAAAGAAACGATACTTGGCATATCATCATCGGGAGGATGAGCCTTGTCGTACGCAGCTTTTGAAAGAGTCGGCGCACAATTGTCGCCAGAACAAATCACCGATCTGCAGAATATTTTCGATGGTGTTTGTTTCGAGTGCCTTCAAGATCGCAGCAGCCATGTTGCCAATGAATGTGCAGCAATTTTGATCCGCAGCGCTCAGCGCGGCATTCTGGATCATGAGATGTTGCGCGACATAGGGCTTGCGGTTCTGCGCCGCCATTGATGGCATCATCTTTACGAAAAAAGCGCCCGAGTCTCTCGGGCGCTTTGCTGTGATGAGCCGGCTGCTAATGCCTTTGGCTCAGCTCTTTTCCTGTACGTGTGCTTCGAGGAACCACAGGGATTTGTCGAGATCGCGCGAGGCGGCGGTGAAGATGTCGGCCGTCGTCGGATCGCCGGCCTCGTCGGAATCGTCGATCGCCTTGCGGATCATGTTCGCCACCTCGCCATAACGCTCGATCAGAGCGTCGAGATGGTCGTGAATTTTATAGATATCGGTCGGATAGGCCTTGAGCTTCGTCGTTGAAGAGACGGCTTGCAGGCTGCCGAGCGCCGTGCCGCCAAGCTGCACGACGCGTTCGGCAATCGTGTCGCCGTGATTGTCGAGCTGGGTACGGAAGGTGTCGAGAAGTTCGTGGACGGCGATGAATTGCGGGCCTTTCAGGTTCCAGTGTGCCTGCTTGGTGATAAGCGCAAGGTCGATCACCGAGGCCAGCGATTCGTTCAGAATGCCGATCACGGTCGATTTCGCGTTGGAAGGCAGATCGTTTTTCGTCTTGTGCGTCTTCATCGATGTCTCCTGAAGTTGCGGACGGAATGCCGCTTTGGAAAAGTCTGTCGATTAACGTCCGGGCCTGTGGCCCTGTTCCATGTTAAGCACCGCAGCGGCAAAAATCCTGCGCAATCATCATGTCATTCGTAAAACAGGCAGATGCGCCGGCCGTCTATGTCCTCGACGCGGATCGGCATGTCGTAGATGTCCTTGAGAATCTCCGGGCGGATGATTTCTTCCGCCGGTCCCTGATGGCAGATGCGGCCCTCGCGCATGGCGATGATGGTGTCGGAATACCAGGAGGCGAAGTTGATGTCGTGCAACACCAGAACCACGGTCTTTTTCAATTCGTCGGCTGCCTTGCGCATGATCTTCATCATGCTGGAGGCGTGTTTCATGTCGAGATTGTTGAGCGGCTCGTCGAGCAGCACATAATCCGTGTCCTGACACAGAACCATGGCCACGAAGGCGCGCTGGCGCTGGCCGCCGGAAAGCTCGTCCAGAAAGCGGCCGGCCAGCGGTTCGAGATTGAGATATTCCAGCGCCCGATCGATATGGACCTTGTCCTCGATGGTCGGGCGGCCCTTGGAATAGGGGTAACGGCCGAAACCGACAAGATCGCGCACCGTCAGGCGCGAGGAGATGTGGTTGTCTTGCCGCAGGATCGAAAGGCGTTTTGCCAGCGTGTCGGAAGCGGTCTTGCTCACATCCAGACCATCGACCGTCACGGTTCCTGCATCCATGGACATCAGCCGCGCGACGATGGAAAGCAGCGTCGATTTTCCCGCCCCGTTCGGGCCGATGATCGAGGTGACGCCGCCTGCCGGAATGGAGACGGAGACGCCGTCGACGACGAGCGTGTCGCCATAGGATTTGCTGATCTGACTGGCGATGATCATCGCGCACCCCGCTTTAAAATAAGACCGATAAAGACGATGCCGCCCAGGAATTCGATGATGATGGAAAGTGCCGTATCGAAGGCGAAGACCCGCTCCAGCACCACCTGGCCACCAACGAGGCAGATTATGGCGATGAGGATCGCCGCCGGCAGCACATAGGCGTGTTTGCTGTTGCCGGTGAGATAATGGGCAAGGGCGGCGACCAGCAGGCCGAAGAACATGACCGGGCCGACGAGCGCGGTTGAGACGGCGACGAGCACGGAGACCAGCACGAGGATGATCGTGACCGTGCGTTTATAGTCGACGCCAAGGCTGATGGCCGTTGCCCGGCCAAACGAGAGGACGTCGAGCGTGTGCAGGAGGCGCAGCCCGATGATGGTCACGACACCGATGATGATCGCCGAGATCGTCAGAAGCGTGGGATCGATGGAGTTGAAGCTGGCGAAGAGCACGTCCTGCAGCACCGTATATTCGTTCGGGTCGAGCACGCGCTGCATGAAGCCCGAGAGGCTGCGGAAAAAGACGCCGAAGACGATGCCGACCAGTACGAGAAGATGCAGGCTGCGTTCCGCGCCAACGAAAAGCCAGCGATAGAGCAGGGCGGAAAAGGTGACGAGCAGCGCGGTTTCAACGATGAACTTCAGCTGCGGATCGATCATGACAACGGTTGCCGAGCCGAAGACGAAGATCAGCCCGGTCTGCATCAGCACGTAAAGCGAATCGAAACCCATCACCGAAGGGGTGAGGATGCGATTGTTTGTGACGGTCTGGAACAGCACCGTGGAGACGGCGATGGCATAGGCCACCAGCAAGAGCGACAGAAGCTTGATGCCGCGAAACGGCAGTACGAAGCTCCAGCTCCCTTTTGCGCCGAGTGTCATGAAGGCGGCCATGGAGATGAGTGCGAATGCCGCGAGCACGAGCAGAACGGTTTTTGCACGCCGGTCGGGATGTCTCTCACGCATGGTGGCGTTTCCGCAGCAGGAGATAGAGGAACAGCGCGCTGCCGATGACGCCGACCACGGTGCCGATCGGTATCTCGTATGGCGCGCGCACGGTCCGACCGATGATGTCGCAGGAAAGCACGAAGACCGCGCCAAGCGTTGCCACCCAGGGCACGGAGCGGCGCATATTGTCGCCGATCATCAGGCTGACGACATTTGGCACGATCAGGCCGAGAAACGGGATCATGCCGACGGTGACGACGACGACGGCGCTGACCAGAGAAACGATTGTGAGGCCGAGCGCCATCACCCGGCGGTAGTTGAGGCCGAGATTGGTGGTGAAGTCGCGCCCCATGCCGGCCACGGTGAAGCGGTCGGCGGCGAGATAGGCGGCAATGGCGAAGAGGAAACCGACCCACAGCAATTCATACCGGCCGCGCAGCACGCCGGAAAAATCGCCGGTCATCCATGCGCCGAGCGATTGCAGCAGGTCGAAACGATAGGCGAAGAACGTGGTGACGGCGGAAATGACGCCGCCGAGCATGATGCCGATCAGCGGCACCAGCAGCACATCGCGCAGCGGCACCTGTCTCAGGATACGCAGGAAAAGCGCCGTGCCGGCGAGCGCGAAAACGGCTGCCACCAGCATCTTGCCGAAGATCGGCGTTTCGGGTGCAAACAGGGTGACGACGAGAAGGCCGAGACCGGCGGATTCGGTCGTGCCGGCCGTCGAAGGTTCCACGAAGCGGTTGCGCACCAGCATCTGCATGATGAGACCGGCAATCGCCATCGAGCTGCCGGCCAAGATCAACGCCAGCGTGCGCGGAATGCGGCTGACGAGCAGCACGCGCAGCGCATCCGCGCTCGTATCAGGCGAAAAGAGCGTGGCGAGCGAAACGTCGCTCACGCCGACGAACAGGCTGACGATGGCGAGCGTCAAGGCCAGAAGAAGGGCTGATATCAGTGAAAGGGACTTCACGTTGGCAGTTTCCGGAAAAGGCGAAAGCTCCCGGCGGCCGCAAGCCATCGGGAGCCCTGATGATGTTCGGCAGGGGTTACTTCTTCTCGGAGACGGCCTTGTAGACCTGATCGAGCAGGGTGTTGAGCGCCGTATAACCGCTGCTGACGATATAGGCCGCCTGCGGATCGAGATAGACGATCTGCTTTTTCTTCCAGGCATTGGTCTGGTGGATCAGTTCGTTGTCCAGCACCTGCGCGGCGGCCTTGCCGGGGTCCGTGGCGCGGCCGATGCCGGCGTCACGGTCGATCACGAACAGCCACTCGGGATTGACCTCGGCCAGATATTCGAAGGAGACGACATCGCCGCGGTCGAAGCGGTCATCAATGTCGGCGGCGACCGGCTTGAAGCCGATTTCTGTGTGCAGCCAGCCGGTGCGCGAGCTCGGGCCATACACGCCGACCTTGCCGGCATTGGTCAGCAGGATCATCGCCGTGCCGGAATTCGGGGCGATCTCTTTCAGCCTGGCGACTTTTTCGTCGAGGGCGGCGTCGAGCTTCTTTGCTTCTTCCTGCTTGCCGAAGATATCGCCGAGCTTGGTGATGTTGCCTTTGACGCTGTTGATGAATTCCTTGGAATCGATCGACATGTCGATGGCGGGCGTGATCTTCGAAACGTCAGGATATTTCGCCCGCGAACGGCCGCCGACGATGACGAGATCGGCTTCAGCCGCATTGATCGCCTCGTAATCGGGCTCGAACAGCGTGCCGACCTTCAGATATTTGCCGTCGGCATATTTCTGCAGATAGGCCGGCAGGTTGGAGCCGACGACGCCTGTCGGCTCGACGCCCAGCGCATCGAGATTGTCGAGCGAGGGAATATCCAGAACCAGAACCTTCTTCGGTGCCGCTTTCAGCACGGTTTCGCCCTGCGCGTGCTTGATCGTCATTTCCTGCGCGCCCGCGGTCATCGCGCCAAGGCTGAAGGCCGCTGCCGCCAGCAGCCGAACGGGGAAGGTGAAGTTGATGGCCACGAATATGTCCCTTGCAATATGGTTCCGGTCCGGCGGAAAGCTTTCCGTCGGGTTAACTTGATGTTCGTTATCAGCTTTATTGACAAGGTCGGCGGAAATCAAAAATATGTTTTAGAACGGTTCTGAATTGCGGTGAGCGGGAAATGTGGGGGCAGATGAAACATCTGCTCGAACCTCTTCCCCGTCATCCTCGGACTTGATCCGAGGATCCAATGCGGTGGTGGTGATGGATCCTCGGATCAAGTCCGAGGATGACGTTGAGGGGAAGGAAAGGCCGGCGTCAATTTCGTCGGTGCCTTTTACCCATCACGACCAACGTGACAGCCGCTGTCAATCCGGCGGCCAGTCACCAACAATTTCGCGTCTCTCCAGTTTCAGCGACCGGTCCGGCTGCACGCGATAGGTTTCAACGGCAAACCGCCCATCCTCCATGACAAATTCATTGCTGAGCGTGCTGCCGATGGGGGATTTGGTGAGTTTGGTACGGGGTTGCCCGCCATAGGTGATACTGCCGGGAATGGGTTCCACATTGGGGGCGGCGGTGGAGCAGCCGGCAAGGGCCAGAACCATCATGATCGCGATCGTGCGCATGTTTTTCTCCCAGGTTTGGAGAGTGATCCTATCACGGCTGCGCATGTGCCACATATCCCGTTGGCGTGAATAAAAAAGGCCCCGCATCCGAAGATACGGGGCCAGTTGCCTTGGGAGGTTCGTGGTTTCTCAGTCTTCGTTGGCGGCAAGCTGCGTCAGCACCTCGCCACGGCCGCGGATACGCATGATCAGCGGGATGATGAAGGCGGCTGCCGCAACGATGAACAGGCCAACAGCAATCGGCGAAGTGAACAGCACCGTCGGGTCGCCCTGGCCGATGGCAAGTGCACGGCGCAGCTGCTGTTCGGCAAGTGGGCCGAGGATGAGACCAACGACCGCAGGCGCAATCGGATAACCGAAGATGCGCATGATATAGCCGAGGATACCGAAGGCGAGCAGCATGCCGAGTTCGAAGACCGACGGGTTGGCGCCGATGGTGCCGAGTGTCGCAAACAGCAGAATACCCGCGTAGAGCCAGGGCTTCGGAATGGTCAGCAGCTTCACCCACAGGCCGACGAGCGGCAGGTTGAGCACGAGCAGCATCAGGTTGGCGATGAACAGGCTGGCAATCAGGCCCCAGACGAGCTGCGGATTGGTGGCGAACAGCAGCGGGCCGGGCTGCAGGCCATATTGCTGGAAGCCGGCGAGCATGATGGCGGCGGTTGCCGTGGTCGGCAGGCCAAGCGTCAGCAGTGGCACCAGCGTGCCGGCGGCGGACGCATTGTTGGCGGCTTCCGGACCGGCGACGCCTTCGATGGCGCCATGGCCGAATTCTTCCGGATATTTGGTCAGCTTCTTTTCGGTGGCGTAGGACAGGAAGGTGCCGATTTCAGCACCGCCTGCCGGCATGGCGCCGATGGGGAAGCCGATCAGCGTGCCGCGCAGCCAGGCTTTCCAGGAGCGTGCCCAGTCCTGCGCGCTCATCCAGACCGAGCCCTTGACGGCTTCGACCTTGTCGGGGCCGGTACTGCCCTGGGCGACGATGAACAGCGTTTCGCCGATGGCGAACATGGCAACCGCAAGCGTCGTCACTTCCACACCGTCGAGCAGATCGGGAATGCCGAAGCTCATGCGGGTCTGGCCGGTCAGCTGGTCGATGCCGACGATGGCAAGTGCAAAGCCGATGAACAGCGAGGTGAGGCCGCGCAGTGCCGAATCCCCGAAAGCGGAGGAAACGGTGACGAAGGCGAGCACCATCAGCGCGAAATATTCACGCGGGCCGAAGACCAGCGCCAGCTTGACGATATAGGGCGCGATGAAGGCGAGCGCGATGGTGGCGATAAGGCCGGCGACGAAGGAGCCGATGGCGGCGGTGGCGAGCGCCGGGCCGCCTCTGCCCTTGCGGGCCATCTTGTTGCCTTCGAGCGCGGTCACGATCGAGGCGCTTTCGCCCGGCGTGTTGAGCAGGATCGAGGTGGTCGATCCGCCATACATGCCGCCATAATAGATACCGGCGAACATGATGAGCGAACCGGCGGGGTCGAGCCTGTAGGTGACGGGCAGAAGCAGCGCCACCGTCAGCGCCGGGCCGATACCGGGCAGAACGCCGACGGCGGTGCCGAGCGTGACGCCGATCAGCGCATAGAGCAGGTTCATGGGTTGGGCAGCAACCTCAAGACCGTGCAGCAGGAATTCAAACGTACTCATGGACAGATGTCCCCCAAAGTGGACCCGATGGGCGGGCGGAACGGCTGGCGTGCGTCATCGCGCGCCTGCGGTTTCCTGTGATCTCGAATTTGGTCGGAATGGCTGTTAGAAGAACAGCCGTTCCAGAGGTCCGGCGGGCAGCGAAAGCTGCAGCAGGCGCGCAAAAATGAACCAGATCGCAAAGCTCAGAACGATGCCGATGGGGATCGAATACCAGAGTTTGCGTTTGCCGAAGGCGCGCGCCGTGAAGGCGAAAAGCAGACCCGTGGCAATGGAGAAACCCGCCACATTCAGCAGCAGCATCTGCGCGGCGAGACCGGCAATGACCCAGACGACCGGAGCGATTTCCTGCCTGTCGCGTTCGGGAAAATCACCGCGCCAGGCCTCAACGGCTGTCCAGAGCGCCAGGCCGACAAGACAGAAGCCGATGGCATAAGGCACGGTTGCCGGGCCGACCGGCGAATAACCGGTGACGCTGGCGAGACGCGCGCTGTCCCAGAAGATCACGCAGGCAATGAGGACGAGGAAGACGGCGATCGCCAGCGCCGCCCAATCAGGGCGGCGCTTTTGATGCTCAGAAGGGTTGGAACCCTGGCTCATTTTACCAGTCCGATGTCTTTGAGGATCGTTTCGGTAGCGGCAGTGTCCTTGGCAAGCTGTGCCTTGAACTCGTCGCCGGAAAGGTAGGTGTCCATCCAGCTCTTGGTCTTCAGGGTTTCCTGCCACTTGGCGGATTTCGCCAGCTTTTCGACGTCTTCACTAACGGCCTTTTCCTGTTCCGGTGTCAGGCCGGGAGCAGCGGCGACCATGCGCCAGTTCTGGACGACGACATCAAGGCCGCTTTCCTTCAGCGTCGGTGCGTCAACGCCTTCCAGCTTCTCTTCGCTGGAAACGGCGAGCAGGCGCAGCGTGCCGGCCTTGACCTGGCTTTCGAATTCGCCGTAGCTCGAAATACCGGCCGTGACCTGCGAGCCGAGGATCGAGGCAAGCGCTTCGCCGCCACCGGAATAAGCGATGTAGTTGATCTTGGTCGGATCAACGCCAGCCGCCTTGGCGATCAGGCCAACGGCGATATGGTCGGTGCCGCCGGCAGAGCCGCCGCCCCAGGAAACGCTGCCCGGGTCTTTCTTGAGCTGGTCGACGAGGTCGCCGATGGTCTTCAGCGGCGAAGATGCCGGAACGACGATGGCTTCATATTCGCCGGTCAGGCGGGCGATTGGCGTCACTTCATTGAGGGTGACGGGCGACTTGTTGGTGAGGATCGCGCCGACCATCACGTAACCACCGACGATGAGGGCGTTCGGGTTGCCTTTCTGCTGGCTGGCGAACTGCGCAAGACCGATGGTGCCGCCGGCGCCCGGTACGTTCTGCACCTGAACGCTCTTGGAAATGCCTTCTTCCTGCAGCACGGTCTGCAGCGAACGTGCGGTCTGGTCCCAGCCGCCGCCGGGGTTGGCCGGGGCAATGATGGTGTAATCCGCTGCAACCGCCGGAAGAGCGATCACGCCCGCCAGAAATGTGCCGATAAGAAAATGTTTCACTTAGAAAACCCTCCTCAGGATGCCCTTTTGGGCGTCGTTTTTCGTTTATGCGGAAGGGGGGCTTCAGGGCGCATCTGTTCCGGCGCTGAGAACTCAGCGCAGGGCCTTGGCAATCCTCAAGATTTCCTCCCGCATCTTCTTCCGCCTCCACGGAATGAAGAAGGATTGCAGAGCATCACAAAAAGCTGTCATCTAACTGACGCTACGCAAGTCCTTGCGCATTTACTCTCTATTAATTTCTGTCGGGCGTCTACAACGGTGTGTGCTGCGACTTTGCTTTGTGCTTTGGACGCTCACTCCACCCTCATTCCTGTGCTTGTCACAGGAATCCAGCCGGCGCGCGTCTGCGTGACGTAAGGACTCCTCTCAGCCCAAGGACTTGGGCTGGCTGGATCCCTGTGACAAGCACAGGGATGAGGAGAACTCCAGCACTCGGCATTCTCAACCCTTTATTGCGAGCGCAACGCCTCGTTCCAGCGCTCGATCAGCCGGCTGCGCTTGACCTGGTCCAGATAGACCATCAGGCCGGGGCTGACGGGCACGGGGCGCAATTGCGCGCCGTGGATGGCCTGCATGGTGTTGGCGGTGTTTTCGCCCGCCACTTCCGGGCTGACAGCGGGGATCTGCAATTGCCGGGCCATGATCGTCTGGCCTTCCTTGGACATGAAGAATTCGAGATAACGGCGGCCGAGTTCGGGATTGGCGGCGGCTTCCGGCACCAGCCCGATGCGCGACATGACCACGGTATAATCCTTGGGCAAGACGATGCCGACATCCGGATGGCGTGAGGCCCAGTCCGCCGCATAGGAGCCGAGAATATTGTAGCCCAGTACGAAACGGCCGTCGGAAACGCGCTCCAGAATGGCCGAGGAGGTGGAATAGACCTTCACGCCTGCGGCCCCCATGGCCTTGATGACGCTCCAGATGTCGCCGAACTGCTCCTGGTCCCGCGACATGAACAGGAAGCCGACACCGGAGCGCTCAATATCGTAGGTGGCGATGCGGCCATGTACCTCCTTGGCGTGGTGTTCGAGGTAATTGACGAATTCAGCGCGGGTGGCGGGTGGCTTTTCGGTGGTGAAGCTCGGCTTGTGATACACGAAGACCGCCGGCTCGAAGGTCAGCGCATAGGCGGTGTTGCGCCAGTTGGCCCAGGTGGGCCAGCGGGCGCTCATGGCGAGATCCGAGCGCTGGGCGTAACCGTCATTGCTCAGTTTTACCTGCAGATCCATGGCGGAAGAGAAAGCGAAATCAGCGGTCTGTTTGCCGGCATCGGTTTCCTTGACGATGCGGTCATAGATTTCGCCGGTCAGCATATCCTCGTAATGGACGGCGATATCAGGATTGGCCTTCTGGAAACCCTCGATCATCGGCGTTGCCAGAGGTTCATCCAGAGAGGAATAAACCACCAGCGTTTGCGCATCCGCCTTGCCTGATGGGGCCGGAAAAACGGCAACCTGCGCAAGCGCGGGTGAGACCATGCAGAGACAGAGGCAAAGAAGAAGACAGATACGCATGGAAAAGATCATGCCGCAGGCGCTTGCCATTCACAAGCGGTAAGGGCTTGGTTAAACTCGGGAATGCTGCAGGAGGAAGATTTGCGTATTTTGCTGGTCGAGGACAATCAGGTGCTGTCGGAAGGTCTTTCGGCGCTGCTGCGTGGCAGTGGTTATGCGGTGGACGTGGTTTCCGACGGTGCGTCCGCCGATGCGGCGATTGCGGCTGAAAGTTTCGATCTGGTCATTCTCGATCTCAACCTGCCGGAAATGGACGGCATCGAAGTGCTGCGCTCCATGCGTTCGCGCCAGGACAAGGCGGCGGTGCTGATCCTGACGGCGCGCGGCACGCCGGAGGAAAAGGTCAAGGGGCTCGATCTCGGTGCCGATGATTACATGATCAAGCCTTTCGACATTACCGAATTCGAGGCAAGGGTGCGGGTGCTGCTGCGCCGCAATGCCGGCCTGCGCTCCTCGGCGCTCAGTTTCGGCAAGGTGCTGTTTGATCTCACATCGCGCACCTTTTCGGCCGATGGGCGTCCGCTCGATATTCCGGCACGCGAGGTGGCGCTACTGGAAGTGCTGTTCATGCGGGCAGGCAAGGTGGTTGCCAAGGAGGCGATCGTGCAGTCGCTGACCGGCTTCGATGACGATATTTCCGCCAATGCCATCGAGCAATATGTCAGCCGCCTGCGCAAGCGGCTCGCTCCCCACGGGCTGACGGTGAAGACGGCGCGCGGCATCGGATATTATCTGGAAAAGCTGCCGGAGATGGCTGAATGAGACAGGCCGCCTATTCGCTCAGGCGGCGACTTCTAGGCTGGCTTCTCATTTCCACCGCCATCATCGGCTGTGTTGCGCTGACCGATACCTGGCGCGAGGCGGTCAACACCGCCAATGTCGTCTCCGACCGGGTGCTTTCCGGTTCTGCGCTTGCCATTGCCGAGCGGGTGGTGGTGGCCGAAGACGGCTCGCTGGAAGTGGATATTCCCTATGTCGCGCTGGAAATGCTGACATCTGCGGCGCAGGACCGGGTGTTTTACCGTGTCGACGGGCCGAACGGGCAATTCCTCACCGGTTACCAGAACCTGCCGACGGTGGAGAACACGAATGGCGATACGCCCGCCTATCGCGATGCGGTGTTTCGCGACGAGCCGATCCGTGTTGCCGCTATCAGGCGTTTTGCTTCCACCGGCATCAATTCCGTGCCGTTTTCCGTGACGGTTGCCGAAACCACCATTGCCCGCAGCCAGCTGGCGCAGGCCATCATTCTGCGTTCCGCGCTGCGGCTGCTTTTGATGATCGTGGGGGCGGCGATCATCGTCTGGATTGCGGTGACGATTTCGCTGAGGCCGCTTTACCGGCTCAGCGAAGCCATTGCCGAGCGCAGCCCGAACGACCTGCACCCCATCCGTCAATCCGTGCCGGTGGAGGTGGAAAATCTGGTGGAGACCGTCAATTCCTTCATGGTGCGGCTGCAATCGGCGCTCGATGCGCTCCGGCATTTCACCGGCAATGCCAGCCACCAGCTGCGCACACCGCTTGCCATCATCAGCACCCAGCTAGCGCTTTCCGCCCGTGCCGGAAGTTTAGAGGAAGCGCAGGCGGCGGCGCGGAAGGGCGGCGCGTCGGTGGCGCATGCCGAACATATCCTCGCCCAGCTTCTGCGCATGGCCAATATCGACGCCGCTGGCTCCAGCGAAAAACACGATTTCTCCGCGATAGACCTCGTGGCCGTTGCGCAGAACGTGACTGCCGATTTCGTGCCGCGCGCGGCCGACGCCGGCATTGATCTCGGTTTCGAAGGCGAGGGCGAAGCGACCATTCTTGCCGAACCGCTCTTGATCGGCGAGCTGATCGGCAACCTCGTTTCCAATGCCATCAACTATGCCGGGCGTGGGGCGGAAGTCACCGTGCGTGTCGGCAAGGAGATGGGCGCCGTCTGGCTGGAAGTGGAAGATAACGGCCCCGGTATTCCGCCTGAAAAACGGGCCATGGTGCGGCAGCGCTTCGCCCGTGGCGAAGAAAACGCCGCCCCCGGCGCGGGCCTCGGCCTTGCGATCATCGAGGAGATCGCTGGCCTGTTCGGCGGGCGGCTGATGCTGGAGGATGGCGCGGACGGGCGCGGGTTGAGGGCGCGAGTGGTGTTTGGTGGAGCGGAGAAGGCATCGTAGGGTGCGGGCTTGTCAGGCGGCTGTATCTGCGGATGGTTTCGCTACCAGGGAAAGTCTGTAGCCTAATGCATCGGCCACCTTGGCAATCGTTGCGAGTTCCGGATTTCCTTCACCGCTGAGCGCCTTGTACAAAGTCTGACGGGGAAGGCCGGTCTGTCTCGAAAGATCAGTCATGCCCTTGGCCCGCGCCACGACGCCGAGAGCGTGGGCAAGCTCCTGTGCGTCGCCGCTCTCAGTGGCGTCCGCTATGTAAGCGGCAAGTGCTTCGTCACTATCAAGATAGCGTGCGGCATCGTAATCGCGTGTCACAAGTGGCATGGTCTCATTCCTTGAGCGCTCGGGCCAGTTTCTTGGCTTTGGCAATGTCGCGGGACTGGGATGCCTTGTCGCCACCGCACAGCAATATGATCACGACATCGCCGTTCCGGATGAAATAGACCCGATATCCGGGTCCAAGATCGATCCTGAGCTCACTGACGCCTTCGCCGACCGGCTTTACGTCTCTGGGATTGCCGTCTGCCAGCCTGTAAATGCGCCGTGCGATGCGGGCACGCGCCTGCAGATCACGCAGACCCGCCAGCCAATCGGCAAACTCGCTTGTTTCCCGGATCGTGAGCATGGCCAAATGTAAACTATGGTTGTCACTCCGTCAATGACGGACACCTCACCCCATCCGTTCCGAAGCATAACTTCCCGGGCTTGGCGGGAAGACCACGGTGCGGTTACCGTTGATGAAGGTGCGGTGGTGGATGTGGGCGTGGATAGCGCGGGCCAGTACCTGGCTTTCCACGTCGCGGCCAAGCGAGACATAGTCTTCGGCCGATTGCGCGTGGGTCACGCGCACCGTGTCCTGTTCGATGATCGGGCCTTCGTCGAGATCGGCGGTGACGTAGTGCGCTGTCGCACCGATCAGCTTCACGCCGCGCTCATAGGCCTGCTTGTAGGGGTTGGCACCCTTGAAGGAGGGGAGGAAGGAGTGGTGGATATTGATGATTTTGCCCGACATCTTGCGGCACAGGTCATCGGAGAGAACCTGCATGTAACGGGCCAGCACGACGAGTTCCGTGCCGCTGGTCTCGACCAGGTCCATAAGCTGGGCTTCGGCCTTCGGCTTGTTCTCCTTCGTCACCTTGATGTGGTGGAAGGGGATGTCGTGGTTGACCACCACTTTCTGATAATCGAAATGGTTGGAAACGACGCCGACGATATCGATCGGCAGCGCGCCGATCTTCCAGCGGTAGAGCAGGTCGTTGAGGCAATGGCCGAAACGCGACACCATCAGCAATGTCTTCATGCGCTGGCCATCCGGATAGATGTCCGCCTGCATGCCGAATTTCTCCGCGACCGGCTGAAAGCCCTCGGTGATGGCCTGCAGGGACGCGCCTTCTTCCGAAATGAAGGAGACGCGCATGAAGAACTTGCCGGTTTCCAGATCGTCGAACTGCGAACTGTCGACGATGTTGCAGCCTTTTTCCGCCAGATAACCGGAAATCGCGGCGACGATGCCGCGGGTCGATTTGCAGGCCACTGTCAGAACATAGGATGTCATGCGCTTTCCCTCAAAGACGTCGCGCCGGCTTGAGCCGACGCGGTTTGGCGCGTTCCATAGCGCAGCTTTGCGGCAGAGCAAAGCGCCAAGACGAACGCAGCCAAAGTCATAAAACGGGAAAGGCACCCGCGTCGTGCCGGAAGCGACATGGAATGTTCCACGGCCAGCACGGCGGCGGCAGGCATTGCAGCGGGGCCGTTACGGCCTCAGGCGCGGCGCAGGCGCATGGCCGTGCGGCCGCGGCCGTCGATCAGTTCCAGCGTGCCGCGGCGCGGCTCCAGCCTGAAGGAGCGCGCACCCTCCAGCGCATCGATGAACTGCCGTTCCTGGCGCATGATATCAGGAGCGCAGGCCATCTGGGTGGAAATCATCCGGCCGAAATCGACGCGGTTGCGGCTGATTTTCACTTCGCCGCCAATGCCGTTGCAGCCGGCATTGGCTGACACGCGGCCATCGCGGGAAATTTCAAGCGTCGCCTGGCGGCGGCCACGAACCCGCTCGCCTCTGATGTCCTGCACCAGCCAGCGCCCGTCAATGCCGGCTTCCGGTTCCGGCCTGCCCGGGCCGGCACCCACACGCTCCAGCACGAGGTCGGTATTATCTCGGCCGCCGGTCAATACCGAATAGCGCTGCGTGGTGGTGAAGAGCAGCCGGTCGCGGTCACGGATTTCGGCACTCAGCGCATAGGAGCGGCGGCCCCTGATGTCGCGGTCGTCATAACGCAGTACGAAGGGCACAGGCACCTGGCCGCGTGGGCGGATGGTGGTTTCGGCAATGGTCTGCGACGGCGCATCCGCCAGCGAGACATCGATCAGGCGCACGGTCACGGTTGCGCCCGGCGGCAGGGCGATGCGCTCACGATAGGAGACGGTGCCGCGCAGGCTTGCCGGTGCGGCAGCCGCGCCGCCTGCCGCAAAAAGCGGGGCGAGCGCAACAAGCCCGGCAAAACTGCGGCGGGAAAGAAGAGGCTGGCGATCATTCATGGGGCTTGCTCCGTGCGGTTTCCGTTCGAATTTCAACGGATGATAGAAAACGGCACTGAACGGGCGATGAACCGATGGATGTTCCCCTGAATGCTCGAGGAGAGGTTTGGGGTGGGTGATGGCGTGTGCGGTTGCGAGAGCCGAGGCATCTCCACCCTCATTCCTGTGCTTGTCACAGGAATGAGGGCTAGGAGAGGTCGCCGCAGCCGTGGAAAGCAATTCCTCGGAGTGCAGCCTCCGGCTCACCTCAGCCGCGGAAACCGTCCCGCAATGCTTCGAACTTCGCCAGTTGCTCGGCGCGCAGTTCCTTGTTTTCGTCGCGGCGGACGAAAATCTTGAACATGGCGCCGCCGGCGGCATTCATGAACCAGACGGAACAGGAGCGGCGGCCGTGAAAACCGCGGTCGACGAAGGTTATGCCGGCGCAATTGTCCTTCTTGATGTGACCGCCGATCGGGCTGTCGCCGTGGATGTTGAACCAGCCGTGGCTTTCACTGCCTTCCGGCAGGTGGCCGGGCACTTCCAGCACGATATCGCCGGTCTGCACGATCATGAGGACTTCGCCCCAGCCGCGCATCTCGTTCCAGATCGCGTCGAAGCGGTCGGCTGCAGCGGAAACGGCGGCGCCTTGCGGCAGGATCGCCAGAATTTCGGCCGGCGTCACCTCGGCCTTGGCGGCGATGGCTTCGACGATGCCGTCGGGCTTTTCGGCAAGGGCTGCGGCGGCGCGGGCCTGCCGGTCATCGGTCTTTTGGGCTGCAATGCTCATCGGTTGCCTCAGGCAGCAATCGAACGGCGTTCGCCATTCTTGTCTTCATGGATGATGACGTCGAAGCCTTCGAAATGCGGGCCGGAGAGATATTCCACCTTGCCGCGATTATCACCGGCCCTGGCGTGGGCGGCACGGAACTGTTCGGACTTCGTCCAGGCGAGGAAGTCGTCCTTGGTGGCCCACACGGTGTGCGAGGCATAAAGCGTGTGGTCGTCGGCCTTGGGGCCTTTCAGC
Source organism: Agrobacterium sp. ST15.16.024 (assembly GCF_027956545.1). NCBI lineage: Bacteria > Pseudomonadati > Pseudomonadota > Alphaproteobacteria > Hyphomicrobiales > Rhizobiaceae > Agrobacterium > Agrobacterium sp. ST15.16.024. The sequence goes on along the minus strand of NZ_JAQKGO010000003.1, from coordinate 488,929 downwards.
ATGTGGAATTCGATATAACCCTGCAATTCGCTGAGGTGCGATTTGCGCTCGCGCCAGATGGATTCGAAGGTTTCCTCGTAACCCGGCACGACGCGAAAACGGTTCATTGCGATAAACATGGAATTCTCCCTTTAAGTTTCCTGTTTCAGTCAGGATATCCAGCCGCGGCGACGTTGGGAAGAGGCTCACGACAAAGCGAACAAGTTTACTCCACTTATTGATTGCGCGGCTCATAAACATGTGCAAATAACTCAAGTTAAATGGTGCGGGCAAAGCCGCGCCCGCCCGTGTTTGTGTCGTGTTTCAGGATAACGCCATGTTGAATTTTCGCCTTCGTCCGCTTGTTTTCGCCGCACTCGTGCCCGCCGCAATCGCCTTTGCCGCGCCGGCTGCCATGGCTTCGGACAAGGGTAATCCGGAGGCGAAACGCATCGTCGCGGTGGGCGGTACGGTGACGGAAATCCTCTATGCGCTGGGTGCGCAGGACCGCATCGTGGCGCGCGACAGCACCAGCAGCTATCCGGCGGACGCGCTCTCCAAGCCTGACATCGGCTATATGCGGGCGCTGTCTTCGGAAGGCATTCTGTCGCAGAAACCGGATCTTATCCTCTCCGAAGACGGCTCCGGCCCGGCGGATGTCGTTGCTATTCTCAAGGCCAGTGCAGTGCCTTTCGTCACCGTCGATACGCCGCCAAGCGGCGATGCGATACCGAAGAAGATCGAGGATATCGGCGCGGCCGTGGGGCTTTCCGACAAGGCGAAGGCGCTGGCGGCGGAGACCAGGGCCGGACTGGATGCGCTTGCCAAGGATGTTTCGGCGGTGCCGGAAAAGAGCAGGAAGCGTGTTCTTTTCGTGCTCTCCAGCGCCGGCGGCCGCGTCATGGCGGCGGGCAAGGATACGGAAGCCGCGGCGATCATCGAAATGGCCGGCGGTATCAATGCCGCTCAGGACATCAATGGTTACAAGCCGCTGACGGATGAGGCGGTCATTGCCGCCGCACCCGATGTGGTGCTGACGATGGCGCGCGGCGACCATGCCGCCAAGGCGGCCGAGATTTTTGCGCTGCCCGCCTTCCAGTCCACGCCGGCCGCGGCTTCAAAGGCGCTGATCAGCATGGACGGGCTTTATCTCATCGGGTTTGGCCCGCGCACGCCGGCCGCCGGTCGTGAACTGGCAGCGAAGCTTTACCCGGAGGCGGTAAAGCCGTGAGCCTTGCTGCCTTGAGCTCCGCTGAGGGCAGGGTTGCCGGCGACAGATCCCGGCAGGGGGTCCTCACGCTTGCCGTGCTTGTCGGCATCCTGCTGTTTGCCTGTGGCGTGTCGCTTGTCAGTGGACCGACGGGCGTCGGCATTTCTGAGCTCTTCACCTATCTTACCGGCGGCGCGGCTGAGCTCGACGCCCGTGACAAAATCATTCTCGAAGCGGTGCGCCTGCCACGCACGGCGCTCGGCATGTTGATCGGCGCGGGGCTCGGTGTCTCCGGCGCGATGATGCAGGGGCTGTTCCGCAATCCGCTGGCAGATCCCGGCATTGTCGGTGTCACCTCGGGGGCAGCGCTGTTTGCGGTTGCCGCGATTTCTCTCGGGGAAGGCGCGCTTGCCACGGTTGCGGTGTTTTTCGGCCCGCATTTCCTGCCCCTGATGGCGTTTTTCGGCGGGCTCCTGAACACCTGGGTGCTTTATCTGATCGCTACAAAGGATGGCGCCACCTCCACCACCACGCTCATTCTGGCCGGTATTGCGGTTGCGGCAATCAGCGGCGCACTGACCGGCCTGATGATTTTCGTCGCCGATGACCGGGCGCTGCGTGACATCACCTTCTGGTCGCTCGGCTCACTTGGTGGGGCAACCCCCGCCAAGGTGCTTGCCACCTTGCCCTTCATCATCGTCGTGCTGGCCATCATTCCCTTCGTCGCACGTGGGCTGGATGCGCTGATTCTGGGCGATGCCGCCGCCTTCCACATGGGCATTCCGGTGCAGCGGCTGAAGCGGATCGTCATCCTGGCCGTTGCCGCCGCCTGCGGGGCAAGTGTGGCGGCGGCCGGTTCCATCGGTTTCGTCGGCATCGTCGTGCCGCATCTTCTGCGTCTCGCCATCGGTCCGTCACATCGCTTCCTGCTGCCGGCCTCGGCGCTGGGCGGCGCCGCACTTCTGCTCTTGGCGGACAGCTTCGCCCGCACGGTGGCGGCTCCGGCGGAACTGCCCATCGGTGTGGTGACCGCGCTGATCGGCGCGCCGGTCTTCCTGTTCCTGCTGCTGGGCCGCGGCGGTTTTTCCATGCGGAATGCGTCATGATCCGGGCCGAAAACATCACTCTCATCCGCTCCGGTCGCCGTCTGCTGGAAGACGTCAGCGTCGATCTGAAACCGGGCAAGGTCAATGTCATCATCGGCCCGAACGGTGCGGGTAAATCCACGCTGATGAAGGTTCTGTGCGGTGAGCTGCATCCGGAATATGGTTCGGTGACCTATAACGACATCGCCCTGCCGCTGTTCAAGCCGGTCCAGCTTGCCCGCCTGCGGGCCGTGCTGCCGCAGAATACCCAGCTTGCCTTTCCCTTTACCGCACTTGAAATCGTGCGCATGGGAGCGGTGGCGCAGGGATCACGCGCGCCGGAAGAACAGGCCCGCCGGGCGCTTGCCAAGGCGGGCTTGAGGGGCTTCGAGCAGCGCTCCTACAACATGCTGTCGGGCGGCGAGCAGCAGCGGGTGCAATTTGCCCGCGCCCTGGCGCAGGTGCCCTTTCCGGTGGAAAATGGCGAGGTGCGGGCGCTGTTTCTCGACGAGCCGACGGCAAGTCTCGATATCGGCCACCAGATCGCAGTCCTGGAAACCGCGCGGGATTTCGCGGCTGGTGGCGGTCTGGTGCTTGCCATCCTGCACGATCTCAACCTTGCGGCGGAGTTTGCCGATCAACTTATCGTCATGCATGGCGGACGGGTGACGGCCAGTGGACCATCGCTGGAAACCATCAGCGACGAGACGATTGCGCGGGTCTATGGCATTGGCGGCGTGGTCGGCCGGTTGCCGGCGCGGCACATTCCTTATGTGTTGCCGCAGTCGCGGCATCGCTAGGGGAAACCCGCTCAGCTTTCCGGGCGCGTGGCGATGAACAACGCCGAACCGAGCATGACGGCGGCAACGATGGCGGCACGCATGAGCGGCGGGTCGCTCAGGAACCAGAAGGCGGCGTAACTCACCGTCATGGCCGACAAGGCTGCGATCTTGGCCTTGCGGGCGATTGCGCCACGTTCGCGCCAACGCCGAAGCGATGGGCCGAATCTGGGATGGCTGAGAAGCCATGCCTCGAGCTTGGGCGAAGAGCGGGAGAAGCACCACAGCGCCAGAAGCAGAAACGGCGTGGTGGGCAAAATGGGAAGAAACGCGCCGACAATGCCGGTCGCGACCATAAGCCAGCCAAGACAGAGGTACAGAAGGCGCATGGCTATGCCGGTATCATGACTTATCTACTCATGATAGAGCGGGTGCGAGAAAACCGCGAGCCTTGTTGCCGCAGGCCCTCGCCGCACCTTAAAAACCGGCGGTTTTTACCATCACATTTGCCGTGATCGGACTGTTACCTCCTGTCGCAGGACGCCTTTAGGGTTGAAAGCGGGGTGCACTGTCTTTATCCCCTTGGGCCGCGATGTCCGGAGCATAACCGGACCGTTAACAGGAAGAAGAAGGAAAACACCATGGCCAAGCTGATCCACTCGATGGTCCGGGTGCTGGACGAAAAGCGTTCGGTGGAATTTTACACGCAGGCTTTTGGGCTTGAGGTTGCGGAACGCGCCGAGTTCGAGAATTTTACGCTGATCTATCTCAGCAATGCCGAGGGCGATTTCGAGCTGGAGCTGACCGTCAACCGGGGTCGCGAAGTGCCCTATGCGCTGGGTGATGGCTATGGTCACCTTGCCGTCAGCGTTGCCGATGTGGATGCCGAACACCAGCGCTTCACCGAGATCGGGCTTTCGCCCGGCAAGATCATCGAAGCTGATTATAAGGGCCAGCCTTTCGCGAAATACTTTTTCATCTGCGATCCGGATGGTTACAAGATTGAAGTGCTGCAGCGCGGCAACCGGTTCAAATAAGCACCATCATGGGAGAGACGGGCATGGCAGAGGCAGGCGTCAAACTCGAAGACAGCTGGAAACACGTTCTTTCCAGCGAATTCGCCAGCCCCTACATGCTGAAGCTGAAAGACTTCCTGCTTGCCGAAAAAACAGCCGGCAAGCGCATCTTTCCCAAGGGTGCCGAATATTTCCGGGCGCTGGATCTGACGCCGCTGGATGAGGTCAAGGTCGTCATTCTGGGACAGGACCCCTATCACGGGCTTGGCCAGGCACACGGTCTGTGTTTTTCAGTGCAGCCCGGCGTGCGCATTCCGCCTTCGCTCGTCAATATCTACAAGGAATTGCAGGCCGATCTCGGCATCCGCCCGGTCGGTCACGGTTTTCTGGAAAGCTGGGCAAAACAGGGCGTGCTTTTGCTCAACAGCGTGCTGACGGTGGAAGAATCCCGCGCCGCCTCACATCAGGGGCAGGGCTGGGAGAAATTCACCGACGCTGTCATCCGCGCCGTCAATGACGAATGCGATCACGTGGTCTTCCTGCTCTGGGGGTCCTACGCCCAGAAAAAGGCGGCCTTCGTGGATCAGCGCAAGCATCTGGTGCTGCGCTCGCCGCATCCTTCGCCGCTTTCGGCCCATAACGGCTTTTTCGGCAATGGCCATTTTTCCAAGGCCAACGCCTTTCTCGCCTCCCACGGCCGCCAGCCGATCGACTGGCAATTGCCGGAAACGGTGTAAGCCATCCCTGCATATACTTCCGTCATTCCGGCCTTGAGCCGGAATCCAGCCGACGCGCGTCTGTGCGGCGAGAAGAGTCCTTTCAGCCCAAAGACTTGGGCTGGCTGGATGCCGGATCAGGTCCGGCATGCCGGGATTCAAAACCAAAATGTCTTTACAGCGCGGCAGCCTCCGGTCTAAAGAATACTAGACTACAAAGTGAAGGATTATGCCCGTGTCTCTCCTGTCTGCAGAAACCTCCGTCTCGCTGCCCGATCCGCTGTCGATCGTCGATGCTTTCGAGGATCATTTTTCCGAGCATATGGAGATGGAACGCGAAGGCGCGACGGTGCGCTTCAAGACCGAATATGGCCATGGCAGCTTCAGCGCCGAAGGTGGCCGGTTCGCCGCACGGGTCAACTGCATTTCCGAACATATACTGATGTCGGTAAAGGCCATGGTGGCCGAGCATATCGTCGAGTTTTCCGGCGAGACGGGGCTGGATTTCCGCTGGAGCGGCCATGGGGCCCATCAGCGTGAATTGCCCAATCTCTTCATCGGCAAGGTTGCCCGTGCCTATAACCTCACGCCGCATATGCGCCGGCTGGTCGTCTCCGTCGAAAGCGGCATCGAGAGACTGGTCACCGGCGGCATGCATGTGCGGCTGCTGCTGGTGCCGGATCAGGCCCGTGCGCCGGTCTGGCCCTATCTGGCTCCCACCGGCGCCATCGTCTGGCCGGCCGGTGACGACCTGTTGATGCGGCGCGTTTACACCATCCGTTCCGGCGATGTCGGTCGCGGCGAAGTGGATATCGATTTCGTCATGCATGAGGGTGATGACATGCCGGGCGCGACCTTCGGCGCCACAGCAAAGCCGGGTGATGTTCTCGGCATCATCGGCCCGAGCGGCACCTGCCCGGAGGCGGAGCGTTACGTCTTTGCCGGTGACGAGACCGCGCTGCCGGTGATGCTGCGCATGGCGGCCGAAATGCCTGTTGGCAAGAAGCTCAGCGTCTACGCTGAAATTGACGACGAGGCCGAGCGGCAGGCGATCGTCTGCGCCGCCGATGTCGAATGGACATGGCTTTATCGTCGCGGCAAGCCTGCCGGCACCTCCGGCCTCATCGAAAAGGCGCTGCGCGAGCATGCCTGGAGTACCGACCATGAGGGCCTGCATGTCTTCGTTGCCTGCGAAAAATCCGAGGCAAGGGTGGCGAAATCCTTCCTGACCGATGAAATCGCCTTCCCCAAGGCGTCGCTGCGCGCTGTCGGTTACTGGACCATGGGCGCTGCCGACGACCATTGAGGTCTGCGGCATGGCAGCTTTGGCTGAACAGTAGATTTTATCGTTCACCAATCGGGAACAATCCGTTCCCGTCGTCCACTCTATGCCTGACGCGCCTATTACCCCATCTTTACGCCATGAACAGAGCGGGCCCGATTGCGAGGCCCGCCAGGCGAAAAGGGGTTTATCATGCTCAACCAGATCAAGGGCCTGCACCACGTCACGTCCATGGCGGCCAGTGCGCGCCAGAACAACGGCTTTTTCACCGATACGCTCGGCCTGCGCCGGGTGAAGAAGACCGTCAATTTCGACGCACCTGACGTCTATCACCTCTATTATGGCGATGAGCTCGGCACGCCCGGCTCCGTCATGACCTATTTTCCGTTCCCGCATATCGCCCAGGGCCGTCCCGGCACCGGTGAAGTGGGCACGACGCTGTTTTCCGTTCCCGAGGGATCGCTTGGCTACTGGCAGGAGCGCCTTTCAAAGGCCGGTGTTGACGGCCTGAAGGCCGATGAGGCCTTCGGCAACAAGCGCCTGCATTTTGCCGGACCTGACGGAGACGGTTTCGCGCTGGTCGAGGTCAGAGACGATGCCCGCGCACAATGGACCGGCAACGGCGTTGGCGAAGATCAGGCGATCCATGGTTTTCAGGGCGCATCCCTGCGTCTTCGCGACGAGGGCGCAACCGCCGAGCTTTTGAAGTTCATGGGATATCAGGAAGTGGATCGTCAGGACGGCGTTTTGCGTCTTGGCATGCCCGGCGGCAACGGTGCCGACGTCATCGACATCGAAACCATGCCGAATATCTCCGGCGCCCGGCTGGGTGCAGGCTCCGTGCACCACATCGCCTTTGCGGTCGAAAACCGCGAAAAGCAGCTGGAGGTACGCAAGGCACTGATGGATACCGGTTATCAGGTGACGCCCGTCATCGACCGGGATTATTTCTGGGCGATCTATTTCCGCACGCCGGGCGGTGTGTTGTTCGAAGTGGCGACCAACGAACCCGGTTTCGACCGTGACGAGGACACCGCTCATCTTGGCGAGGCGCTGAAGCTGCCGACCCAGCATGCGCATCTGCGCTCCGTGCTGGAAAAGCACCTGGAGCCGCTGGGTGATGAGAAGGCGGTTTAATCCGCTCTAACTTAACCCTCCATTGCGTTTGGCAGGACGTTGCCGCGACTTTCTTCTCCCCGTTCGGGGAGAAGGTGGCCCGAAGGGTCGGATGAGGGGGAACCCCCCGCGGTTTATCTCCCGCCGCGCTCCCTCAACCCGCTACCGCGACCTTCTCCCTGGCGGGGAGGAGAAGCCGGCGGCAAGCCTCTTGCTCCACATGCGATCGCGCTGCCCGGAAACTGAAAAAGCCACGGGTATCGCTGAACCTTCTCCTTCCAGAAAGGATTATCCGATGAACAAGGACACCTATTTCCACAAATCCCGCGCCGGTGCCGCCGGTGCGCCGCTTTTCCTGGTGCTGCATGGCACGGGTGGCGATGAGAACCAGTTCTTCGACTTTGGCTCCCGTCTTTTGCCGCAGGCCACCGTCCTCTCACCCGTCGGCGATGTTTCCGAACATGGCGCGGCGCGTTTCTTCCGGCGCACGGGCGAGGGCGTTTACGACATGGCCGATCTTGCCCGGGCAACCGAGAAGCTGGCGGATTTCGTCAAGGCAAACCGCGAACATTACCAGTCCGGACCAATCATCGGTCTCGGCTTTTCAAACGGCGCGAATATTCTCGCCAATGTGCTGATCGAACAGCCCGAGCTTTTCGATGCCGCGGTGCTGATGCATCCGCTGATCCCGTTCGAGCCGAAGATTTCCCCGGCAAAACCCGCACGCCGGGTATTGATCACGGCGGGAGAGCGGGATCCGATCTGCCCGGTGCCGCTGACGCAGGCGCTGGAAAAGAACCTTCAGGCGCAGGGTGGAACCGTGGAGACGATATGGCATCCGGGCGGGCATGAAATTCGCTCCAGCGAGATCGATGCCGTGCGGGAATTTCTCTCGGTTTACGGGGAGTGATGCTGTCTTCCGTCATGCCGGCCTTGAGCCGGCATCGAGCCACGGCGCGTCTGCGCCGTGGGAAGAGTCTTTCGTGATCAAGGACTTGATCGCACTGGATCCCGGATTTAGTTCGGGGTGACGGGTGCGGATGAGGTGCATTCGCCCAAACTCAACGTCACCTTCGGGTCAAGCCCGAGGATGACGGAGGAGGGATTTACTGTTCCGTCAAGTAGTCCTCTAGACCAGCCTCTTCCTACCCGCCTCAGCGATATCCGCATTGCTGCAGCTGCGCCTCATAACGCAGCGCCATGTTGGCGGAGCGGCGCGCGGCCTTCTGGACGGCGGAATTGTTGCGCCAGCTGCCCTTGGCATAACCGGCATGGCCGGAATAATAGGCGAGATAGAGATTATAGGGGTCGTTCAGCGAAATGCCGTTTTCGCGGCGGCTCTTGGCGTGATACCAGCCGACGAAGTGGATGGCATCGGTGAAATCGGTGCGGCTGGCGCCCCGGCGGCCGGTTTCTCGCTGGTAGACACTCCATGTGCCATCCAGTGCCTGGGCATAACCATAAGCGCTGGACTGGCGCGTCCAGGGAATGAAGCCCAGGAGCTTGGTGCGCGGTGGGCGTGCATAGGGACGGAAGGCGGATTCGGTATAGATCGTCGCCATCATCACAGGCACGGGCACGCCGAACTCCCGTTCGGCCGCTTTCGCATCACGTCGCCAGTTATTGAAGATGCCGTTCCGCTGTTCGAAAATCGCACAGGCATTGGTGACCTGCGACGGTGCGGTGGCACAGCCGGCCAGAACGAGCATCAGAAAAACTACGGCAAATACGCCACGCATAACGGAACCCTTTCGTTCCGCTATTCTTAAATTGCTAACCATTAACGTCGGGTTTTAAGACAAGGTTAATTCAAATGCTGCCGATCAGGGGCCTGTTAACCCGCTGAAAATTCCTGTGTCCGGTATGGGGCGAAAACGTGCGTTGCGCTTCTGCCGCGCGCCTTTTTTGGGATGCATTTATCCCCGCGCGTCCCCGTCTCGGCCGATCAGGCTATAATCGCCTCATCCCGATCATCGAGCGTGCGCGCGGCGCAAGATGGGCGGGGCAGGCGGCCAAAACCGGGGAGTTTCCCGATGTCACGGTTAAAGCGGCCGGCATATGTTCGTCCTCCAAACAGGAACCGGTTTGGCGGGCGGATCATATGTTGAAACCGGGCCGCATCGCCTGCAAAGCCTTCCATACCATTTATATCCCCGCAGCGATGCGGCCCATTTATCGCCTCTCAACGCTGCTTCCGAATTCGGGGCGGCGGCGATTGGTTATGGTTAGAAAAAGACGTCGCTGTTTTTCAATATTAAGATGTATTGCTCCGCGTTTTCTCTTTACAATTGTTTCCAAGAGTGTAGCGTGATTTTTGGGAATTATACGTCGCTGGCGGGGGCTATAGTGCGACTTTCAAGTAATTTTTTGTATCTTTTTGTCGTTGTATTGTTTTTCCTCCCGGGTTGTACGGCCACGGGCCTGCGCGAATTCGAGCTCTACAGGCAGGCTTATGAGGCGCAATTTGCCGAGGCGGATGCACTTCTTGTGGATATTGCCAAAGCCGAGCGGGCTTTGTGGAAAGCCGTCGATTCCAGCAAGAAAAATAAGTGGTTTGTTGCGGACGACGCAGCTTTTTATGTGGAGGGCACGGAGCCGCCGCTAACGCATTCGCTGCGCGGCTCTCTTCTTGCCGTCAGGGAATATAATGCTGCGCTCGTCGCTCTCGGTGGCGGTGAAAATGCCGATCGGTTGACAGGACGCCTACGCAGTCTAGGTCTCGATATCAACAGCGCGTATGCCTCGGTGAAAGTGGCGGTAAGGGCCGGAAACCAGGCGGCACAGGTTGCGAAGGTGCTCGCGCCCGGGCTTGAAATTGCCGCTGTAGGGATCAATCAATCGCTGAAGATTGCTGCACGCCATCAATTTAGTGAGCGTGTCGTTTCCACTTCGAAGGACGTAGAGGTTTTGCTCGTTGGCCTGCGGAACGCTGCACCCTCTATCTACATAATGCTCGATGCAGGTGACGAATATCTCTTCGATTCGCGGCCTGCCGTCGAGAGATCGGCGGCGAAGGATCGGCGGCGGGCGCAGGTCGGCGGCTGGGTGCTTTTGATCGACCAATCGATTGCGACACTGAAAAAAGCTGTGCAGGCGGCTGCGGCTCCCCGCGCGCTTGATACGTCGATCGACGATCTCTCCGCTGCTGCTCTTGAGCTGCGAATTCTTGCGGAAAAAGTCAGGGCCGAGCGCACCCGATAAAGAGAGGGCAAGAGAATGACGCAAGAGCGTATGGCAATACGGGAACGTATCGAGGACCTGCTGTATGAGGCGACCCTTGCCCGGGACATCGCGCAAGCGAAAGGCGATGCAGCTGCCCTGGAAGCTGCCAAGGCCCGGCGTGAGGAATTGAAGCTGGCCAAGGCGCTATTGGCGCGCGATGAGTTTAATGAGGCGGTTGTGGCGCTTCAGGTGATTGAGGCGAAAATTCGCGAGCATGCTGCGGCTGCGGAGAAATGGCCCTTTCCCTCATCCACCAACGATCCCTTCGAGCCGCCGGAAAAGGCAGAGTTTTCAGATGCCCAGCTGGATGCCGCAGCAGCGAAACAACCGTCTGCCGAGCCGGCTAAGGTCGCGGCTGGCAAGCCGGCGGGCTGGTCCGAGGACTATCAGACGCTTTGGGATACGATGGAAATCCGCGCTGATTGGCGCGACGATGCGGAGTTTGCAGCGCGTAAAGTGGTGGAAAGTCAGAAGCGTTATGCCGCTGTCGTTTCAGGCACCACGGTGCCCTGGTGGTTCGTGGCGATTGTCCATTGCATGGAATGTAGCTTCAAATTCGATCGTCATCTGCTGAACGGCGACCCCTTGAGCGGGCGCACTGTGCGGGTGCCTGCAAACCAGCCACCTTTCGGGTCGCCTCCCTATGACTGGGAGACGGCAGCACGATATGCGATGACCTATGAAGAGCTGGACAAGATTACCGACTGGTCCCTGCCCAACGTCTTGAACCGGTGGCACCGCTATAATGGTGTCAAAAACGAATATCAGCGGCGGAAAATTCCCACGCCCTACTTGTGGAGCGGTTGTTACCATTACGAAAAAGGCAAATACACACGCGACCGTTATTTCGATCCCGAGGTGCCTTCCAAGCAGGTCGGTGCCGCCATCATATTGAAGACGCTGATCGAGATGGGAGCTGTGTCGCTCGGCGCTACAAATGTGCTCAAGGCTAATCCCCTGGCGGCGACGGAGAATTTATCTCTTCTGTCTCACGATTTGCCGGGAGCCGCGTTCAAATCCATCGAGCAGGAACTTGCCTTTCCTGGCGCGCTGAAGGTTGGCTCGTCCTCGTCGGGTGTTAAACGGCTGCAGGAATGGCTGCATCTGAACGGTTATTACACCAGTATCGACGGTGATTTCGGCGCCTCTACCGAGACGATGCTGGACCGTTTCGCAAAGGCGCAGGGCCGGACCGGTGCTAAGGTGCTGGACGAGGAGTTATGGGTGGTCTTGACCGCTCCGCTTCACCGCGCGGTGGCGAAGATGGTTCCCGGCGCGTCTTTTGAGGAGACCGTGCTGAAGGTTGCACGACAGCATATTGCCGAGCGGCCAAAGGAGGCTGGCGGCAACAATTGCGGTCCATGGGTGCGTGCGTATATGCGCGGGGCGGAAGGGGCGGATCAGCTCTGGTGTGCGGGTTTTGCCTCGCTCATCTTCGAACAGGCCGCGCGGGACATGGGTATCAAAGTGCCGCTGAAGCGCCAGGTCGGTGTCGACGCGCTTGTTGCCGATGCGAAGGCGAGTGGACGCTTCATTGCCGAAAGCGAGGTAGGCACGCCGCTCCTTCGTGCATCCAGACTGCGCCCGGGTTATCTTTTCGTCATCCGTAAAGATGCAAAGGACTGGACCCATGTCGGTTTCGTCCTGTCCGTCGGGGCCACCAGTTTCGACACTATCGAAGGTAATACAGGCGGGGAAGGTGGGGTGGATGGCGATGAGGCCCGGCAGAACAACAGAAGTTATCCTTCGCGTGATTTCATAAGGCTTATTTGATCTTTCCTTTTCAGGTTTTTCAGCCATGGGCATATCGTTTGGCGGCGTCGCGGACGTCTCTATCAGCCTTGCATTCATGTATCTTTCGCTCAGCCTGATCTGCACGACGCTTAACGAGATCGTAGCGACGCTGTTGAAACTCCGGGCTAAATCTTTGAGCGCAGCGGTAAGAAAGCTGCTTGATCAGCCCGAGGGTGGAGAGCTGATTGGGCGATTTTATCAAAATGGTCTGATCCGCGGAACGATGGCCTCGTCGCACGCCAGTCGCGCCGAGCCGTCTGGCGTTCCCGCGCCGGGCAACCATTCGTCCTATCTCGACAGCCGCAATTTCGCGATGGCGCTGCTGACAAGTCTTGATCCGAAGACGCCAATTCCTGGCGTGGCCGAATTGAAGGCCCTCGTTGAAAAGGTCGATGACGGTATCGTCCTTCCCGCCGGCATCAAGGATGTGCTGGCTGCGGCGCTCGCGACGGGTGAGCAGGATATCGCCAGGGTGCGTGATCATATCGCCGTGTGGTTTGATACGGCGATGGACCGGCTGGGTGGTGATTATAAACGGCAGTTGCGCCTGATTTCCCTGGGGGTCGGTCTTGTCGTTGCCGTGGGGCTGAACGCCGACAGCATCGCCGTCGGTAAAGCGGTGTGGAACGATAGCGGCCACGAGATCGTCCGGCAGGTGAGCGAGCGTGCTTCGGGGCTTTTGCAGAACGCCTGCGCCGTACCTTCCAATTCGTCTGGCGGAGGAGACGAAGCGGGTGAACAAATCAGTTGCCAGATGCGACTTATTTCCAAACAGGTGGACGGATTGCGGCCATTGCCAATCGGCTGGGGGCAGGATGCCGTGACCGCATCGCGACAAGATATAGCGGCGGGCGCGACTGAAGCACGCGCATCGTCTTCGCTGGATATGGCTTCGAAGCTTGTCGGATGGCTGATAACGGCACTGGCCCTGTCGCTGGGCGCACCCTTCTGGTTCGACATATTAAACAAGGTTATGAATATTCGAGGCTCAGGTGCGCCCCCGCAAAGGGTTGCGGAGACCTGAGGCAGACTATCGCAGGCGGCAGGTTTTTGCCCCGTCGCTTTTTTCCGCGTTCAAGGACGATCAAACGGAAAAAACCGCTGTCGCCGTGCAAAAATGAAAACTGATAAAATTGTAGCAATCGGCTTAAAGCCGCTGAAAACAATGATGTGCCATTTTGGGATCACGGACAAGGAGCGGACATCCTGCGAAGACAGGCGCTCCTGGAAACAGAAATCGAGACCGGCACAAGCCGGCGGATCGCCAAACGGGGTATGAAATGTTGAAGAAGATTATTGCTGCTGCCATCTGCGGAATTGTCGTTGCTTCCATGTCCACCCATGCCGATGCGGCAGGTGCTGCCGGGTTTGCCCGTGGTTTTGCCGCTGTCGAAAAGAGCGCAGTGACCGAGATCGGTATCTCGGTGCCGGGCGGTTTTGATGGCTGTGTTCTTTCCGCCGGCCAATGTGTTTCGACGATTGCCGCGCCGCTCAACGGCGAGCGTCGTGAGGAACTGTTGCGCATCAACCGCGATGTGAACGCCACCATGGGCGCGCTCGATGATTATTTTTCCGGCTTCGCAACCGATGTCCCGGCGACCCCTTCGTCAAGCCTTGGCGATTGCGGTGATTGCGCCGCCATCAAGCGCACGGCGCTGGCCGGTGCCGGCTGGTCTTCGAGCGCCCTGCGCCTTGCCTTCTCGCTGAACAATGATGGATCGCTCGAAAAAGTGCTGATCGTCACCACCGACAAGGGCGATATCGTCCTCGGCAATGCCGTCTTTTCTCCGGCCGAGCGCGAAACCGCGCTTTAAGCCCATCTTTCATGCCTGCCAGACTGCGCCGGTTTTCCTGACCCCATTGGTTCAGGAAGCCGGCGATTTTTTTCGTTCTGCGACGGCAATGCCGGCCAGCGCCATGACGAGTGCCATGATCTGGTAGGTGTGCAGGGTTTCGCTGAGGACGACAACAGACAGCAATGTTCCGAAGACGGGCACGAGGTTGATGAAGAGGCCGGCGCGGTTGGCGCCGATCTGCTCCACGCCCTTGATGTACAGGATCTGCGCGATGAGCGACGCAAAAATGGCGGCATAGACCACCAGCACCCAGCCCTTCTGATCCGGCCAGATGACACTGTCGCGCGACATTTCCCAGAAGACCAGCGGCACCGAGGTGATGAGGGCGAAGAAGGCGGGGATGGCCATCAGCGTGCGCCAGTCGACGGCCGGTTTCCAGCGCAGGATGACGGTGTAGATGGCATAGACCAGCACGGCGAGCAGCATGACGGCGTCGCCGACATTCATTTCCAGCTGCAGCAGCGAGACCGGGTCGCCATGCGAGGCTAGCAGCGCCACGCCTGATATGGTGAGACAGAAGCCGACGATCTGGCCGAACAGCACGCGGGTGCGGAACAGGATGAAGTTCAGGACGAAGATGACCATGGGAATGCCGGCCTGAATGACGGCGGCATTGATGGCAGAGGTATGCTGCAGGGCCGTGTAGAGAAACACGTTGAAGGCGGTATAACCGACGCTGCCGAGCACGAAGAAATAGGGCAGGCGCTTTTTCACCACCGGCCAGTCCTTGATCAGCTGCGGCACGGAAATGGCGAAGATGATGGCGACGGCGAAGACCCAGCGCAGGGAGGTGAAGGCCATGGGGCTGATGTGGCCGACGGCCAGCTTGCCGGCAACGGTGTTGCCGCCCCAGCAGAGCGTGGCGATGATGAGGGCGATATAGGCTTTGGAGGGCACGCTGATGTTTCGCTTCTTCACGGGGCGGGAAAACGGCTGAGGGTGAATGGCGGTCTTGCGCCCGCGCCTGGCCCCCACGGGGCGAGATAATGCGGGAAATCCACGCCTTGTCACGGAAAAAGCAAAATTCTCCATAAGAAACAGGGTCGCTTTCCGTAAAACAACACAGTATACATTCGCGGGTTTGGGTTTCCCATCGGGTTATCGGGCGCGCAAGCGCCATGAGCAGGAAAGCAAGAAATGACGAATGTTGTGGTGGTCGGCTCGCAATGGGGCGACGAAGGCAAAGGCAAGATTGTCGACTGGCTGTCCGAGCGGGCAGATGTCGTCGTGCGGTATCAGGGCGGCCATAATGCCGGCCATACGCTTGTCATCGATGGCATCAGCTACAAGCTTTCGCTTCTGCCGTCCGGCGTCGTGCGTCCCGGCAAGCTTGCCGTCATCGGTAATGGCGTCGTGGTCGATCCGCATGCGCTGATCGCCGAAATCGGCCGTCTGGAAGCGCAGGGCGTCAAGGTTACGCCGGAAAACCTGCGTATCGCCGACAATGCCACGCTTATTCTTTCGCTGCACCGCGAGCTGGACGGCATGCGCGAAGACGCCGCCTCCAACAGCGGCACCAAGATAGGCACCACCCGTCGCGGCATCGGCCCGGCTTACGAAGACAAGGTTGGCCGCCGCGCCATCCGCGTCATGGATCTGGCCGACATGGAGGCGCTTTCCGCCAAGGTCGACCGTATCCTCACGCATCATAATGCCCTTCGCCGTGGTTTCGGCGCGGCCGAAGTCTCGCATGAGACGATCATGGAGGAGCTGGGCTCGATTGCCGAGCGCATCCTGCCGTTCAGCGAAACCGTCTGGCTGCTGCTCGACAAGAAGCGTCGCGCCGGTGCGCGCATCCTGTTTGAGGGCGCTCAGGGCTCGCTGCTCGATATCGACCACGGCACCTACCCTTACGTGACCTCTTCCAACACGGTTGCCGGCCAGGCCGCTGCCGGTTCTGGCATGGGTCCGGGTTCGCTGGGTTACATTCTCGGCATCACCAAGGCTTACACCACCCGCGTTGGCGAAGGTCCGTTCCCGACCGAGCTGAATGACGAGATCGGCCAGTTCCTGGGCGAAAAGGGTCATGAATTCGGCACCGTCACCGGCCGCAAGCGCCGCTGCGGCTGGTTTGACGCCGCACTGGTGCGCCAGTCGGTCGCCACCAACGGCATTACCGGCATCGCACTCACCAAGCTTGACGTGCTTGATGGTCTCGACGAGCTGAAAATCTGCGTCGGCTACAAGCTTGACGGGCAGGAAATCGACCATCTTCCGGCCAGCCAGGGCGCGCAAGCGCGTGTCGAGCCGATCTACATCACGCTGGAAGGCTGGAAGGAATCTACCGTCGGTGCCCGAAAATGGGCGGATTTGCCTGCTCAGGCAATCAAATATGTCCGTCAGGTCGAGGAATTGATCGGGGCGCCTGTCGCACTTCTGTCGACAAGTCCGGAGCGTGACGACACCATACTTGTGACTGATCCGTTTGAGGATTAATGTCCTCGGCGATCTAGATTCATAAACCATATCGGGCCGGTACGTCGCCGGTCACGACGAGAAAGTGCTTATGGCGGATTTTGTAGCAGTCATTCGCAAGGCCGTGGATGGCTTGGCGAACAATACTCCCGAAAACCGGGCGAAGGTTTACGACAAGGCGCGCAGTGCGGTTGTGCGCCAACTCGAGAATATGAAGCCACGTCCGCCGGAAGAATTGTTGCGCCGGCAGATCGCCAAGCTGGACGCCGCCATTGCCGAGGTGGACAGTGAATATGCCGAGGCGCTTCCGGCGCTGGAGGAGGATGATGCATTCTCTTCCACTGCCGAAGAGGCCGTAGCACCTTACCATCAGCACGATATCGACGAGGATCGCGCGGCCCATGCCGCCGAGCCTGTCGAGGCGGAAGAACCCGCCTCGACCGAGGTAGCACAGCCTGAGCCGGCTTATGAAGAACCCGCCGTCGAGGAAGAGCCGCGCCACGAGACGCCGGTTTCCGCCGCCGCCGAGCAGGATGAGCAGGTTTATGAGGAACAGCGCGAAGAAGAGCGCGAGCCGGAAGAGCTCTATGAAGCGCCCGCTCCGGTAACGCCCGCCGTTGCCGATGACACGCACGGAACCTATTTCACCCGTGCGGAGGAAGAGCCGGCCTATCGTTCGGCTGACGAGCACGACCGTGAATTCGAGACCGCGCCGCGCGAAGAAGACACGTCCGTTCCCGCCCATTGGGCAAAGCCTGTGGATGAGGACGACTGGCGCAAGCTGGAAGAGGCGCAGGCCGACGATGTGCGCCCCGCTGACGACTATGCCGACGTGCGTGCCGAGACGGACGAGCGCCCGCTGGTCGCCGGTTATGCCGCGCAGCATTATCAGGACCCGGCGGTGAATTTCGAGCCGGAAAAGCGCGATGAGGATGACCGCTTCGGCCATGCGGCGGTTGATCACGATCCGGTCTTCGGCCAGCAGGATGAATTTTCCGAACCGCGCCCGACGGACGATACGACCCCGAAAAAGTCTGCCGTTGTTGAAGATTTCTCGTCCTACTTCCAGGACACCGAGATTGCCATTCCGGCCAAGGACGCGCCGGCTCTGCCGCGCGCCGACAATGATCCCTTCGGTGATCAGGCACCGGCCAAGGACAACAAGGAACGCACCCCCTGGGACGATCTGGACGAGCTGATCGGTTACGACGGCGCGTCGTCTTCCAGCCGGGCAACTGCGGACGATACGCCCGCCGTGGGCGCAGGTGCCGCGACGCCCGCTTACATGGTCAAGAAGAAGCCGCGCCGCAACTATGCGTCGCTGGTGCTTGCCCTTGTTGGTGCCGGGCTTCTGGCAGGTGGCGGTTATGCGCTGTGGATGAACCGCGATGCCCTGAACGACATGGTCGGCGGGCTGGTGCAATCGGCACAGAATGGTGGCCAGACCCAGACGCCTCCGGCCACTACTCCGACAGGTGAGGCGCAGACATCGACGCCGCCCGCAACCCAGCAGCCGCCCGCCGCCGGGCAGCAGCCGGCAAACCACCAGACGCCGACGCATGGCGACGATGGTTCCGTGACCGGCACGAAGTTCACCCAGCGGCTTCTGGCTGACGGGACCGAGCGTGACGAGGGACCGGCGCCGGGTGCAAACGGCCAGCCGGTTACGGCAGAAGGCCAGTCGGTTTACGAACAGAACGTTGCGCCGCCGCCTGCGGGTGAGGCTCCTGCCAATCCTGCGGGCGCGCCTGCGGGAACCCCCGCTGGCACGCCGCCGGCACAGCAGCCTGCTGCTGCCGCCACCGGCGATCGCATGTTCCTTTACGAGGAAGTGCTGGGCCAGACGGTTCCGACAGCCATTCAGGGCAGCGTTTCCTGGTCGCTGCAGCAGGAAAATGACGCGGAAGGCAAGCCGTCTCCGACCGTTCAGGGCCAGATTACGGTTCCCGGCCGTGGCTTGAGTGCGCTTATTACCTTCAAGCGCAACACCGATCCGTCGCTGCCGGCCAGCCACCTGATCGAAATCGTCTTCTCGGTTTCGCCAGGCTTTGAAGGCGGAGCGATTGACAGCGTCCAGCGTATCGCGATGAAGAGCACCGAGCAGGATCGCGGCAATGCCCTGATCGCGGTTCCGGCCAAGATCACCGACGATTTCCACATGATCGCGCTCAACGACTTTCCGGATGCGATGAAGACCAATCTGGAGCTGCTGAAAAGCCGCAACTGGATCGATATTCCGGTCTCCTATCGCAACGGTCGCCGCGCGCTGCTGACCCTGCAAAAGGGCAATGACGGCATCGCCGCCTTCGACAAGGCGCTCAGCGAATGGGCGGCGGCGGCACCTGCGGCCGGCGGTCAATAAGGATTGAAAGGGCGGCTCGGGTCGCCCTTTTCGTTATATGGCTACGGCGGTCTTTGCGTTTGTCGGGTGATGGGTGGGTTAGTTGGTGCTGGTGGGTGTGGCTCACCCCCCTCTGCCCTGCCGGGCATCTCCCCCACAAGGGGGGAGATCGATATGCCGCGAGGTCTCGACCAACTCAACGGTCGAGGAAGAAGCGGCGGTAGCGCGTCTTGCCGATCTCCCTCCTTGTGGGGGAGATGCCCGGCAGGGCAGAGGGGGGTAAGCGGCATCTCCCGAAGCATGGATATTTTTCCTGCCGGTTTTTCTCCAGCGCAATCGCCGGTCTCTGATGGCAGGCCATTTTCAGTCGTCATTACCAACAAAAAATCCCCGGCCGAGGGCCGAGGATGATCCATGGCACGGACGCAAAACCGCTCCGCACTTTTGCTGGATATGCTTTAAGCATCCACCACGCGCAATGCGCGCGCAGCTTCCAGCGCTTCCTTCTGCACCGCTTCTTGTACCTTCTCGAAAGCGCGCACCTCGATCTGGCGGACGCGTTCGCGGCTGATGTCGAACTCGGAGGAGAGTTCCTCCAGCGTTACCGGGTCTTCGGCAAGCCGGCGGGCCTCGAAGATGCGGCGCTCACGATCGTTCAGCACGCCCATGGCCTTGGCCAGCATGCGGCGGCGGGTTTCCAGTTCGTCCTGCTCGATCAGCACGGCTTCCTGGCTTTCATGGTCATCCACCAGCCAGTCCTGCCATTGGCCGGACTCGCCTTCGGAGGCCTTGATCGGCGCATTCAGCGATGCGTCGCCATGCAGGCGGCGGTTCATCGAGATGACTTCTTCTTCCGACACCTGCAGCTTGGTGGCGATTTCCTTGACGTGTTCCGGCTTCAGATCGCCATCGTCAATCGCCTGGATACGGCCCTTCAGCCGGCGCAGGTTGAAGAACAGGCGCTTCTGGTTGGCGGTCGTGCCCATCTTCACCAGCGACCACGAACGCAGGATATATTCCTGGATCGAAGCCTTGATCCACCACATGGCATATGTGGCCAGACGGAAACCGCGTTCCGGATCGAACTTCTTCACCGCCTGCATCAGGCCGACATTGCCTTCGGACACGACTTCGCCGATCGGCAGGCCGTAGCCGCGATAACCCATGGCAATCTTGGCAACGAGACGCAGATGGCTGGTGACGAGCTTATGGGCGGCGTCGCGGTCGCCATGCTCGGCATAACGCTTGCCAAGCATGTACTCTTCCTGCGGCTCCAGCATCGGAAATTTACGGATGTCGTCGAGATATCTATTGAGACCGGCTTCACCGGCCGTAATCGTAGGCAAACTATTGCGGGCCATAAAGCACCCCCTTATCTATGGTCTGGAACGGCACCCTCTCTGGCGTGGCAAAATCACCCGCCCGAGGCATGCCGTAAGCTGCGGGTCGTTACCGACCCCGCACGAACCCATGTGACAGATATGTATGCGCCCGCCGTGTTTCAAGCGAACGCTGTGTTCACACATGCGTTATGTTCCGGCGGGACTGTCTCTGACCTGTTTAACTTTCGAACGGTAGATTCGTTCCGAAAAACCGCCAAGGCCGGAGCGTACCATCAGCTCATACATTACCCGCCGCCGCATGGGATTGTGCAGGCGCATGACTTTGGAGCCGAGGAACTGCGTCTCCACATGGCCAAGCGCCTGCAGATCGGGGTCGGCGGCAATTGCGCCCGCATAAATCGCGTGAAATTCCCGGCGGCAGACATAGGTTTTATATTTGGTCATGCCGAAGCAGACGAGGCTATGGCCATGGGTGCGCAGAAAATCGGCGACACCCACCGTTACTTCCGGCCAGGCCGGGTTGAAGGTATCGTCGAAAACGATGATGCCGTGCGGGGCGATCACCTCCATCGCCAGTTTCGCGTCCGCCAGCACGTGATGCAGGTGGTGGCCGCCATCGATGCTGAAGAAGCGCGCCGGGCCGATGCGTGAGGTGATCTCGGTGGGTGCCAGCCGGGTGCTGTCGCCCCTGATGATCAAGTCCTCGTCCATGGCAAAACCCAGCCGGCGGCCATTTTCCATCAGCCGCTCATATTGATCGAGGCTGCCATCTTCGGGCGGATCAAGATCGAACAGATCGACGCCCAGCACCTTTTCCTGTGTCTGGGCGAATTTGCGCAGCAGGAAATAGGAACGGCCGTAATAGACACCGATTTCCGCCATGCCGCCCTTGAGATCATCCCGCGTCTGCGCCTGCAGCAAAGCCTTGAAGACAAGCGCATCGGGTGGGTCGATATAACCTTCTATGCTGCGTAGATCCTGAAATATGAACCGGCGGTCTTCGATATTCATGCGCGATAGATCCCGTCATCATGCCGGTTCCGTTGAGGCTTTCGCATCGAACGGACGGCGTTGCCTGCGGCGTCGGTTATTCGGCAAGCCCGGCGTGCGGCCACGATGTTTACCGGGGACGATTGCAAGCTTTGCGGGGGCCGAGGAGGTGCGACGATTGAAGCGAAATTGGGGCGGTCTACAAAAAGGACCGACTGCGGAATATCGCTATCCGCTAATCTTTTTTTATTATCCGGGACTTCCGGCGAGATATATGGCGCGGTTTTTTTGACCGCGCCATACCAGTTTTCAGCTGCGCAGGGCTTCAAGCAGCTCTTGCATATCGTCAGGCATGTCGGTTTCGAACTCCATCACCTCGCCGGTGCGGGGGTGTTCGAAGGTCAGCAGATAGGCATGCAGCGCCTGCCGCGGAAAGCGGTTGACGGTGCTTCTGGCCGGTTCTTCCAAAAGGTTCGCCTTGGTGCGGAAGGACGCGCCATATTCGGGGTCGCCGATCAGCGGATGACCGATATGGGCCATGTGCACGCGGATCTGGTGGGTGCGCCCGGTTTCCAGACGGCACTCCACCATGGAGGCGAGGCAGGAGGCATCAGGCCGTTCGTGGAAGCGTTCCATTACCTCGTAATGGGTGATCGCTTCGCGGGCGTCATCGGTATCTTCACGTTTGACGGTACGTTTGGTGCGGTCGGCGCCGCGGCCAAGGGCAGCGTCGATGGTGCCGCGCAGGGTGCGCGGGCGGCCCCAGACGACGGCCTTATAGGCCCGCTCCAGCGGCCCGGTGCGGCCGTGATCGGCAAATTGCGCGGCAAGATGACGGTGGGCATTATCGTTTTTCGCCACGACCATGACGCCGGAGGTTTCCTTGTCCAGCCGGTGCACGATGCCGGGGCGCTTGACGCCACCAATGCCGGAAAGGCTGTCGCCGCAATGGTGAATGAGTGCGTTGACCAGCGTCCCCGTCCAGTTTCCGGCGCCCGGATGCACGACGAGACCGGCGGGCTTGACGAGCACGATAAGGTCTTCGTCCTCATATTCCACGTCGAGCGGAATATCCTCGCCCTGCGGCACGGGGTCTTCCGGCTCCGGCATGACGATTTCGATGCGATCGCCCGGATGCACCTTCTTTTTCGGCTCGGTCACGGGCTTTCCGTTGAGAAGAACCGCGCCCTGTTCGATCAGCGCCTTCAGGCGGCTGCGTGACAGATCGCCGCCAACTTCGCCCACCAGCCACACATCGAGGCGACCTTCGGCATCTTCCCCGGCAATCAGGACTTTCCTTGCGTCTCCGCCTTGTTTAAAGGGGTCGTTCATTGTTATTTTTCCGATCCATCAGCATTTCAGGGAACCCGATGACGCAGATCGAGCCAGACGAACAGGAAGACAAGCCGCTTGATCCGGCCGTGGAAAAAGTTCGCCGCAAGATGATCCGTTTGCAGATCGTGTCGGGCTCCGTGATGTTTATCAGCCTTATGGCCGTCTTCGGTGCGGTTGTCTACAAGGCGATGGGGCCGTCGAAAACCGTTCAGACGCAGAGTGCTGCGCCAAATCTTGCCGTTCCCACCGGTAACGGCCCGCTGGCCGTCACCGCCAGCCTGCCGCAGGGCTTTGTGATCGACAATGTCAGCTATTCCGGCGGCGACATGCTGTTTTATGGCCGGCTTGCCAATGGCACCCGCAAGGCGCTGGTCTTCAACGTCGCGGCCGGTCGTTTTCTGGCCGATGTGACTGTTGATGCCCAGTGAGGGCAACGAGGGTGGGCTGCTGGATGGGCGGGTGCTGATCCCGGTCGAAGATCCGGCCGATCCACGCATCGCCGCCTTTCGCGATATTCGCGAGCGCGACCTGACCGGACGTCAGGGGCGCTTCATCGCCGAAGGCACGGTGGTGCTGCGCATGCTGGCCGCCGCCCACAAAGCGGGTGGCGCCTTTGCGGCGGAGAGCATTCTCATCCTCAAAAACCGGCTTGCCGGCGTTGCTGATATTCTTGCCGATTTCCCTGATGATGTTCCCGTCTATGTGGCCGAAGCGCCGGTGCTTGACGGTATCGTCGGTTTCCACCTGCATCGCGGCATTCTGGCGCTCGGCCGCCGGGTGGAGCGTGATGGGCTGGAGGACATGACGGCCGCACTTCCCGCCGTCTCGCTGGTGCTGGTGGGCTGTGGCATTTCCAATCACGATAATCTCGGCGCGATGTTCCGCAACGCGGCGGCGTTTTATGCCGATGCGGTGCTGCTGGACGAGACGTGCTGCGATCCGCTTTATCGCAAGGCGCTCAGGGTCTCCGTCGGTTCGGTGCTGTCGGTGCCCTATCATCGCGGCGGCGGCGCGGTGGCGATGCTGGAGCGGCTGTCCGAGGCCGGTTTTGCGATCTGGAGCCTTTCGCCAAACGGCGAGACCGAAATCCGCGACATTCCCCGCTCCGGGCGCATGGCGCTGGTGATCGGCACGGAGGGCGAGGGGTTGCCGCAATCGGTGCTGTCGCGGTTTCATACCGCGCGGATTGCACAGTCGCCGCAGCTGGATAGCTTGAATGCGGGCACGGCTTCGGGGCTGGCGCTTTATCAGATGGCGGGGGTTATGGGGCGGGTGTGAGGTATATGGTGAAGCTGCCCCTTCGGTGTATGCCGCTTCACCCCCCTCTGTCCTGCCGGACATCTCCCCCACAAGGAGGGAGATCGGCAAGACGCACTACCGCCGCTTCATTCTTAAGCATCGAGATAGCCGAATTCACAAACGTTGAGATGGTCGAGACCTTGCCGCATATCGATCTCCCTCCTTGTGGGGGAGATGTCCGGCAGGACAGAGGGGGGTAGCCGCACCCACTGAGGCGGACTATCCCGCACTCACCAGCTTTACCCTTCCCGCTTCCCCATCAACGCCCCCGCCCGCGTCGCAAGGCTCTCCCGCGCAGACGCAGCGGAAGCCTTGACCAGCAACCCCGGAATAGGCGATTTCTCACCCTCCTGCGCCGCCGTCAGCGCAATCATCCTAGCGGCGATCCTTGCGATTTCGCGGCGGATCGGTTCGTCATTGCCGGTGCCGCGCACATTCAGCAGGCGTTCGGTGAGCGCCGTGCCCTGATTGCGGATATCTTCTATTTCCTGCTCCAGACCTTCCGGCGAGGGTATCGTCGGCTCAGCCACGGGGGGGATTGCGGCCTCCTCTGTGGCCACCGCCTGTGCCGCCGCCTCCGTAACGACGGGCGCGGCGGCTGGGGCAGGGGTTGCCGGTTGCAGCTGGCTCGCCGGTGTCTCGGCCGGCACGGCGGGGTTCGGCAGGCGAATGATCATGTCGTTGCTGCGGCCGCCGGTTGCCGCAAGCTGTTCCTTGAGGCGGGCGACTTCCTGATTGCGCAGCGTCAGCATCGTATCGAGATCGGCATTTTTCGCCATCACGGTAGCGACCTGGTCTTCCAGTCGGGTGACCTTGCGGCTTTCGCGCGCAACCGCCGTCATGGCTTCCTTGTTGCGGGCCGCCACATCCTGCAATTCGCGGGTGGCGGTCTCGCCTTCCTTGCGGAAGCGCGTGGCGCTCTGTTTTGCCTGCTCGGCCTCCAGATCGCGGGTGGCGGCGGTGATTTTCGAATCATCCAGTTCGCGCGTCAGATTGGTGAGACGGGCGGTGAGATCAGACATCTGGGCGGCGCGCTCGTTGGCGGCCTGTTCCTGTTGCGTGAGGCTTGCGGCAATCGCACCGGCGCGTTCCTCGCTGGTATCAAGGGCGGCGCGCAATTCGCCGATCTCCAGTGTCAGCTCCTCGATTTTCAGCGAAAAGCTGCGGTTCTGTTCGCCCAGCCGATAGGCATCGCTGGAAGCGGCCTCGTTGGCGAGGCGCAGCGAGGTGTTTTTCTCCCGCTCGGTATCCAGTTCCTGGCGGACCTTGGCATTTTCGGCGGCGTAAAGCGCACGCGCCATATCCTTCTGGGCGCGGACTTCCTGCGGGCTGATGGGCATCGTCGCGCGCAGGCGGTTTTCCGTATAGGCGACAATGCGGCGGTGGAT
The DNA here is from genome assembly GCF_027956545.1 of Agrobacterium sp. ST15.16.024. NCBI lineage: Bacteria > Pseudomonadati > Pseudomonadota > Alphaproteobacteria > Hyphomicrobiales > Rhizobiaceae > Agrobacterium > Agrobacterium sp. ST15.16.024. Next base: position 463,763 of record NZ_JAQKGO010000003.1, on the reverse strand, counting down.
CGCGGGTGCAATCAACAGGGCCAGCAGGGTTGCGGTGAGAAAACCCAATCCGAAAAGAATGGCATATTCGATCACGCGGGACAGTCTCCGAAACTCAGATACGCGCGCATTCGGAAAGAGGAGCGCGAAAGCACGTTACGCTATTATTGCAACCGTGGGGAGGGGTCTCCCGGCAATTGCACAGGCGGTGTCGGCGCCACTTGTTTCTTCTCCCCGAGGGGGGAGAAGTCCGCGGCAGCGGGATGAGGGGGTGAGGGTGGAGGGATTCGGCGACGTTGCCCCCTCATCCGACCCTTCGGGCCACCTTCTCCCCGGCGGGGAGAAGAAATCCGCCGCACCGTCTCGTCCTATCAACCCGTCTTATCAAAAGGGGTTCCAGGTCGGCTGCTGGGTGAGCTTCAGGTAACCGACATTGATGCCGAGGCGAGCACCGATGCCGGTGCGGATTGGGGCGAGCGTCACGTCGCTGCTCTTCAGATAGGTCATGCCGACGCCGGCGACGATGAAGGCGGAACCGCTGACGCCGCCATAACGGCGGTAAAGTGCATCGACGGAGGGAAGATTATAGACCAGCATCATTGCGCGGGTGCCCTGACCGCCATAATCCAGCCCGAGCGACGGGCCCTGCCAGAAAACCGGGTGCTGGCCGGCATTCTTGGTATAAAGCGTGCCCTCGCCATAGGTGAGGCCGGCAACGAAGGCGCCGGAGCCTTCCTGGCCAAGAATGTAACCGTTCGGAAGTCCGTATTGCTGGAAGGCGCGCTCCACCACCTTGGCAAGGCCGCCGGTGGTTTCACCGAAGAATCCGTGGCCTGCATCCACGACTTCCTGGATGGAATATTGATCGCTGGTCTGGGCAAAGGCCGGTGCGACCCACATCAAGAGGCTCGCAAGGAGCGCGAAAATCTTTCCCAGTCCGAGGCGTGCAATGGTGCGGGTTTTCGTAAGGCGCATCGTCATGTCCGTCCGTCTGTTTCGTTAACGCATCAGCCCGAAAAACCGAATCGATTTTCGCAAGGGCCGATGCGTAGAGTCAAAGTTCTACAGCATCTGTCGTGCGTCCTAACGGATACACGGGGCTCCAATGTGGCCTGTTAAGGCATTTGGCATTTTGAAACCATCCTATTAACAATCGGTTTACCAAATATGGTGTCATTATGGCTTAACAATTTCCACACCGTCCGCGCATCCCTTGCGCAGGAGAGAATTTTATGACGAGCAAACTCAATATCACGCTGTCCGGTCCCGATCTGGCGGCTCTTCTGTGCAGTCGCGTGTGCCATGATGTGATTTCTCCTGTCGGTGCCATCAATAACGGCCTCGAATTGCTGGACGAGGGCGGCACGGATGACGATGCGCTCGATCTCATCCGCACGTCCGCCCTTAACGCATCCGTGCGGCTGAAGTTCGCCCGGCTCGCTTTCGGCGCCTCCGGTTCCGCCGGTGCTTCCATCGATACCGGCGAGGCCGAAAAGGCAGCGCAGGATTTCGCTGCGGCTGAAAAGAAGGCTGAAGTCAGCTGGAATGGTCCGCGCGCCATCGTTCCGAAAAATCGTGTCAAACTTCTGCTCAACCTCTTCCTTGTCGCTTATGGCGCAATCCCGCGCGGCGGCAATGTGGATGTGCTGCTAGAAAGCCCCGACGGCGACGCCAAGTTCGAAATCACCGTCAAGGGTCGGATGATGCGCGTTCCCGCCAAGTTCGTGGAGATTTACGAAGGACGGCTGGAAGAGGCGGTCGACGCCCATTCCGTGCAGCCCTATTACACGCTGCTTCTGGCGGAAGAGGCCAATATGGCGGTGGAATACAAGGTGCATGAAGACCGCATCGTCTTTACCGCAAAGACGATCGCCGAGTGACCGCTTTGCGGACGTGATTTTGCGAAAAGGCCGGAACTGCGTCTGCCGACGCGCCGGCCTTTTTTCGTTTTGGGGAGCACGTTCATGGTTCGTCTGACAACAGCCCGTCTCATCCTTCGGCCACAGGCCATCGGGGATGAAGCGCTTTATCGCGCTTTCTGGCAGGCGGATGTTCCACCGATCGAGGGGCTTACCTCGATTGCGCCGCTGGATGCGGAACTCGCCTTTGCCCGCCTTTTGCGCTTCATCGGCCATTGGTCCGTTTATGGGTTTGGTCCCTTTGTGGTGGAAGAGCGCGCCACGGGACGCATCGTCGGCGAAGTGGGCTTTGCCCATATGCGCCGCGGACATGGCGCTGATTTCGACACGGTTCCCGAGGCAATGTGGAAGATCGATGCCGCACTGAACGGCAAGGGTGTCGCGACCGAGGCCGTGGAAGCCGTGACCGGCTGGTTCGACGGCAGTGGAATTTCGCAACGGACCGTCTGCATGATCGATCCGCTGAACAGCCCTTCACTGGCCATCGCTGCCCGATTCGGCTTTCGGCCATTCCGCGAAACGACGTTCCGCAAATCCCCGATCCGGCTTTTCGAACGTGTGACTGAGGTTTAGACGATCGCGTGAAGGCGCTGCCTTGATCGTGTTTCAGTCCGTCCTGAAACCCGTTTGAGGTCTCGGGCGGCGGCGGTTTGAGCCAAGGGGTTGGTGCATATCAACTCCTGGAGCATCTCATGCGCAATTTCCTTCTGGCGACAATTGTCATCTTCTCCCTTGCTCCCGCCGCGATGGCGGAAAGCACTATCGGTTTCAGGCAGATCAAATTGCCTGATGATGCCGGTGCAAGAGCGCTCACTGTCTCATTATGGTATCCGGCCATTCCATCGGAAAAAACAGAGATGGTGGGTGAAAACGCTGCCTTTTACGGCCTTCAGGTTCAACCGGGCGCTTCCATTCCGCGCGGTTCCCGCCCTCTCGTTCTGCTCTCGCACGGATTTGGCGGAAGCTGGCGCAATCTGAACTGGCTTGCCGGAGAACTTGCGCAGGACGGTTATGTCGTGGCCGCGCCGGATCATCAGGGCGAATCATTTACTGAAGAAAATGCAGCCGAGGTCATCCCTCTATGGGAGCGACCGCGCGATATCGGCAGAACGCTGACGGCAGTTCTTGATGATGATCGGCTGGCCGGCGAGATCGACAGGACGCGAATCGCCGTCATCGGCCATTCGCTTGGCGGCTGGACCGCGATGGAGCTGGTGGGAGGCCGCTATAGCGCCGACCTCGCCTTGAAGGACTGCAATGCGGGGAAAGCGCCACCGCAATGCAAGGCGCCGCGGCTGCTGGCCAAGGTCGGCATCGTCGGCGGTGGCAAGGCCGATCCGCGCCTTTCGATGGATTTGCGGGATATCCGCATCCGCGCCGCCGTTGCGCTCGATCTCGGCCCGGCCGCCGGGTTTCTGCCGGAAACGCTTGAGGGAGTGGACGTGCCGGTTCTGGTTCTGGCTGCCGGTGTGGAAACGCCTGAGATCGCCGCGATCAGGGCCGATTCCGATTATATCGCCCGGCATCTGCCAGAAACCACGACGGTCTATCGGGAGATACCGGATGCCAGCCACTTCAGCTTCATGCAGCTGTGCAAACCCAATGGCGAAAAAATCGTCGAAGAGATGTCGCCGGGCGAAGGTTTCGTCTGCCGGGATGGCGGCGGCAGGGGCCGGGCTGAAATCCACGCACAAATCGCGGAGACAATCGGCGGCTTTCTCAAAGAGAAACTGCATTAGGAGGACTGTCCGCCCGATAGTTGGGGGGATGCCTCGCGGAAACCTTTCGGCTCTGCGCAGCGTCCCGATCCTTCAAGCGGCGTTGAGCGGGTAATATCGAAAAACGAGATCTTCCGGGTCGCTGCGCGGCGCGGATGGGTCGGGAGAACCACCGATTCGTTTGGCGACGGCTGCGGATTTGCTGTTTTGCGGCGATACGTAGCTCACCAGTGTCGGCAACCTCAGGGTTTCGAAGGCCCAGCCGCGCAGCTTTATGGCGGCTTCGGCGGCATAACCTTTGCCCTCGTGCCCGTCATAAAGCAGCCAGCCCAGTTCCTTTTCGGGAAATAGCGGGCCGTGATTGATGCCGACCTGGCCGATGCATTCCCCCGTTTCATCAAGCTCGATCATCAGCGCGCCGTGGCCGAAGAAGTGCCAGTTGGCCAGATCGTGACAAAAAACGCCCCATGTCGACGGCAGGTCGTAGGGGCCGCCGACGCCGAGGGAGCGTGGTGACGCCATGAAGGCCAGATAAGCGGGAAAATCCGCCATGGTCTGCGGGCGCAATGTCAGGCGTTGGGTTTTAAGGGTCGGGATAGGGTGGTTCATGGCATTGGTCCTTTTTGGGAGTGCCAATATGCGCTTTCTGTTGCGTCTGAATGAAGCGGGCATGTTTCGGCTTTGACGCACAACAAAAAACCCGCTGTCGCCAGCGGGTCTTTTAAAACTGTCCTGTTCTTATAGGAGATCAGGCGGTTTCGAGGAATTCCGTGGCGCCGTCAGGCTCGCGCAGAACATAGCCGCGGCCCCAGACGGTTTCGATGTAGTTTGCGCCGCCTGCGGCATTTGCCAGCTTTTTGCGCAGCTTGCAGATGAAGACGTCGATGATCTTGAGTTCCGGCTCGTCCATGCCGCCATAAAGGTGGTTCAGGAACATTTCCTTGGTCAGCGTCGTGCCCTTGCGCAGCGAAAGCAGCTCGAGCATCTGATATTCCTTGCCGGTCAGGTGAACGCGCTGGCCACCCACTTCAACCGTCTTGGCATCGAGATTGACGATCAGCTCGCCGGTGGAAATGACCGACTGCGCATGGCCCTTGGAACGGCGGACGATGGCGTGAATGCGGGCAACAAGCTCGTCCTTGTGGAACGGCTTTGTCATGTAATCGTCGGCGCCGAAGCCGAGGCCGCGCACCTTGTCCTCGATGCCGGCCATGCCGGAGAGGATGAGGATCGGCGTCTTGACCTTGGAAAGGCGCAAGGTTCTCAACACTTCATAACCCGACATGTCAGGCAGGTTGAGGTCGAGAAGAATAATGTCGTAATCGTAGAGCTTGCCAAGGTCCACGCCTTCCTCGCCGAGGTCGGTCGTGTAGACGTTAAAGCTTTCCGACTTGAGCATCAGTTCAATGCTCTGCGCTGTCGCGCTGTCGTCTTCAATCAGTAGAACCCGCATAATTATCCCCTTTGCCGCCCGCGAACCGGTAAAACATTGCCTCGCGCGATGCGGATCCAGACGTTGCCTGATTTGCAGGCTGCCACCAAATGGTTAACAAATTCTAATTGCCTTTGGCAAGGTGTATCGAATTTATTAAGCAAAGAAGGCATTTCTCTGTTTTTGCACGTGAATCCACCATCGCCAAAATTGAAGCTTAACGTGAGGATTTCCCGCTAAGTGATTCAATCGACTCTCACATCGTCTGGCCCATTTTTTGGACCTGGCATTTACCGACCCTTAAATGATCGTGTTTATCATTAACGATGCCCGTAAACGAAAGGTTAACGACGGTGGTTTTTTATTAACGTCGGGTAACTTTTAAGAATCATTCCGGCACAGGAGTTAACCTTTGCGGAGTGACGGGCGGGTTAAACGGGCCGATCAGAGTGGCATAGTGCCTTTTTGATCCGGGTCTCGCTATCCATGGAGTATTGCGTATGAAGTCGCGTGACAGCCTGGTTCGCCTGAAGGAATTTCAGGTCAATGAAAAACGCCGGCAGCTTAACCAGCTGCAGCAGATGATGTCCGAATTCGAGCGGATGGCAAAGGAACTGGTGCATCAAATCTCGCTGGAAGAGAGCAAGTCGGGCATTACCGATCCGACACATTTTGCCTATCCGACCTTTGCCAAGGCCGCGCGCCAGCGGGCGGATAATCTTCAGGTCTCGATCCGGGAACTGAAGGCCCAGCAGGAAGCCGCCGAAGCTTCGCTGGAAGAAGTGCAGGCCGAATATGAAAAGGCCGCTGCACTCGAAAACCGCGACGGAGCAATCCGCGCCCGCGCCTGACATCAGGCGTATAATCGGACGAATGATCGTCCTCATTGACGGCTGCCGGTGGATCAGGAGGCGGCTTTCAATGACGGGATGACATGCATTTTTTTAAAAGGCCGCCCTTTGAGGGCGGCCTTTTGTTTTGACGGGGTACCCCGTGTCTTTCCGCGGGACGGCGTCGCCGGATTTTTATTGTCCGGGTATGGGGAAAGGCGTAATTTAAGGGGGTTCCGACCGTGAGCCGGAGGCTTTGCGTGCGCGCCTCAAGCGGGCGCGGACGGCTATGGCAGGGAGGGAAAAATGGCCCGCCAATATATTGATTGCCGCGAATTCCCCAGTGACAGCAAATGCACGATCGCCATCTCCGCCGATTCTCCGGAGGAGTTGATGGAGGCAGCGGTGCACCATGCCGTGGCGGTGCATGGGGCCAAGGATACGCCTGAATTCCGCGAGGAAGTCCGCCACAGCATGCATGCGGGAACGCCGCCGCTGAAGGTGGCGTGACGCGCATTTATGAATGACGCGATATTTGGAACGGCTGCGAGAGACCGGGCGTATGCCGCGTGTTTCTTCTCCCCGCCGGGGAGAAGAAATGCACGGCGACGCTCGTGATTATTCTGCAGGCTTACCCCTGGATAACATCCGCCCATTCTTTATGGCGCAGCGTCTGGGCTTTGAAAAACGGGCAGAGCGGAATGATTTTCCAGCCGCCCTTGCGGGCCTCGTCAATCGCGTGGGCTGCGAGCGCCTGGCCGACGCCTTGGCCGCGCAGGGCATCGGGCACGCCGGTATGATCGATGATGATAAGGGTGGGGGAGGTGCGCGAATAGGTCATCTCGGCCTTGTGGCCATCGATGGTTGCCGAATATTCGCCGTGCGATCCGGTTTCGGTTGTCTTGATATCCATGATGTGCGCCTCCTTGCTGTTCATTTTGGCCACTGTAACGGCTTGCGCCTGAATTGAAACAGCGGGAAAGCGAACGCAGCGGACACAAACCGGCGACAATCATTTTACCGTGGGACTGGCATGCTGTGCGGGGAAATCCGAAATCAAACCAAATGCTCCGTCGAAAGTCCGACGGAGCATTTTGATAATTCGGTCTGGGCGCGTTGCCGCGCCAGCGCAATATCAGTGGCGATATTGCTGGATGCGCGTGGTGCGCAGGCCGGCAAGGCCATGATCGGAGATCGAGGACTGCCAGGACAGGAATTCTTCAACGGTGAGCGTATAACGCTCGCAGGCTTCCTCGAGGCTCAACAGTCCTCCGCGTACCGCTGCAACCACCTCCGCCTTTCTGCGAATAACCCAGCGTCGGGTATTGGCAGGCGGAAGATCCGCGATCGTCAGAGGGCTGCCATCGGGGCCGATGACATATTTAACTCGTGGGCGTATCATTTCGGTCATTGGACACTCTATACAAACTCAAGACCATATGACGGGAACTTTAGCCCCGTACCTTTAAAAATTGCCTAAGCAGGTCGTGACAATTTATTAAGAATTTGAACGGTTTCGCCTGATTTGTTCGAGTCGCCTTATTTTGCCGGGAAAAAATTTTTCTAAAAATCGCAATTTTTCTCACTCGCCGGTTGTTTCGATCAAAGCGCCGCAAGCGAAAGGCACGTTTTCCCGCTGCCCTGGGCAAATTCCGCCGTTCCCTCATGCTGCAGCCGCAATCGGTCGCCGGCATTGAGCGGAAGGATGGATGTGGCTGACTGCTGGGTGCCGGTGACGGAGGCGTTGCCGGCGATGCTGAAGCTGGTCGCCGCACCGTTCACAAACAGCGTTACCCGGTGGCCGGAGGAAGACGCGACGGCAAGCGCCAATACCGCGAGATAGATGCCTTTTGCTGGAACGACGAGTTCACGCCCGCCGCCATTGACCGCATCGCCAAGCACAAAGCCGCCCTCGGCGATGAACAGCAGGGAGAAGCCCGCCGCAGAGCCGCTGGCGGGCTTGGTTGTGCCCGCCGGCAGGCCGGCGACGACGAGCGGACGATTGGGCATGGAGACCCGGCCGTCGCCGCTGCACAGGAGTGCCGTGTGCCAGGAGGTTCCGTCCGCACTGGTCTTGATTGAAAACCCGTCATGACCGGCAAGCCCCATCTCCGCCCGGCCGCTCCAGCCGGACTGGAACAGCAGCGAGGCGGTATCGGCCTTTCCCGCCTTGTTGACCGTCAGCCGATGGCTGCCGTCTTCCGGCGTATGGGTGAAGAGGCTGGCGGGGGAGGCGAGTGCCAGACGGTTGGCCGTGTCGGCCTCCGTGCCGATGCCCAGCCTTTCCATCCGGCCGGCGGCGGGCAACGGCATGTCGCGCCAGACGCCGTCGCGCAGGATGCGGTATTTGTCCTCACTGGCAAACCAGGCCGTCCAGCCAGGCTGCGGTGTGATCGAGAGCCACGCGCCATCCTGCCGGAAGGCGAGCCTTCCGCCTTTGCCGACCCAGTCGCCTATGGCATCCGCGGAGAGGAGGAAACAGTCTCCTTCCTCCGCATTTTCGGGCGGTGTGGGGACCGTGGCCTTGATGGTGAGCTGCACAACCGCATCCAGCCTTTGCAGGGCTTCGTTGTGGGTGACGTGCTTCTGTGCCTGTGAGGGCAGGATATAGGGAAGGTGAAGTCTCGCCGTCTGGTCCGTCATGGTGTCTCTTTCGCGCTCGGGTGTCGTTTGCGAGAGAGTTTGATCCGGTTGGGCGGGGTGGGGATGCGCGGGGATGAGATTATTTTTTGTTGGCGTTGGTGGGTGGAATTTACCCCCCTCTGCCCTGCCGGGCATCTCCCCCACAAGGAGGGAGATCGACCCGCGGCGATGTTTCGGCCATCTCCACATTTGAGAATGACGCGGTAGTAGCGCTTCTTGCTGATCTCACTCCTTGTGGGGGAGATGCCCGGCAGGGCAGAGGGGGGTAAGCCGCATACGCCAAAGCGAACACACCTGCCAATCACCAGGAGGAGTCTCGTTGCTCCTCGCCGCCCTACCCCGCGATCTCCACCGCCATCGCGCCTTCAGCAATAAAATCCGGATTGGCCAGCGCATCCTCGCCATCGCCCCTCACCGCATAGGCAAGCAGCCGGCCTTCGCAATCGAGCGTTCGCCCGCCGGCAGCGCGCAGCACGGCGTCGCCGGCGGCTGTGTCCCACATCATGGTGCGGCTGAAGCGGGGGTAGATATCGGCGGCACCTTCGGCCAGCAGGCAGAATTTCAGCGAGGAGCCGACGGAAATGCAGTCTTTCAGCCCGTGTTCGGCCACGAAGGCTTCCGTCTTCGCCGTGCAATGCGAGCGGCTGATCAGCGCCACGGGTGCTGCGCCGCGCTGGCGTGCACGGATGGGGTGGCGCGACAGGATCGCTCCCTCGCCGGAAATAGCGAGCTTTTCGGCCTTGTTGCCTTCACCCGTCCATGCCTGCCCACGGCAGGGGGCATAAACCACGCCGGCAACCGGAGCGCCGTTGCGGATAAGCGCGATGTTGACGGTGAAGTCGTCCTTGCCGGAGATGAATTCCTTGGTTCCATCAAGCGGATCAACGAGGAAGAACTCCATGCCGGTCTCCGGCAGGATGCCGTTTGAGACAGCCTCTTCGGCGATCACGGGAATGTCTGGAAAATGCGCGGCCAGCGCCGCAAGAATGATCGTTTCGGCGCGTTGATCGGCCTCGGTCACCGGCGAGCAGTCATCCTTGTAAGACACGTGCGGGCCGGCGCGATGGACCGCCATGATTGCCTGCCCGGCGTCCAGCGCCGCTTTCGTCAATATGTCGATCATCTCTTTGCCGTTGCCATCCCGTGCCGGGATCTTTCGATCCTCAATGTCGCTACTCCTTTGCCCGTCGCCCGTCAAATAATGGCGGTAGACAAGACTAAAATAAGCATTCCGGCATCATTTTTTCAGCACTTCCTGCCAAAATCATGGCTCTTTTGACCGGGAAAAGGGCAGTCCATGTGGAAATTCCAAATTTTGTGCAGGATCGCCCGTTTTTGACTTCACATTTTTAACGAACACGATATGCATTTTGGGAGTGGGGATACTCGCAGGGGTTCCCCCAATAATTAACATAACGAGGCGTGGCCCATTTGAGGCCATACCCGGGGGAAAGACATGGAGTATTTTATCCAGCAGCTCATCAACGGGCTGACTCTTGGATCGATCTATGGCCTCATCGCTATCGGCTATACGATGGTTTATGGCATTATCGGCATGATCAACTTTGCCCATGGCGATATTTTCATGCTTGGCGGCTTTGCCGCGTTGATCGTTTTTTTGATTGCAACATCATTTTTCGCCGGCATTCCGGTGGCGCTTCTTCTGCTTCTGATGATGATCGTCGCCATGCTGATGACCGGCCTGTGGAACTGGGTGATCGAGCGCGTCGCCTACCGGCCTCTGCGCGGCTCATTCCGTCTTGCACCGCTGATCACCGCCATCGGCATGTCTATCGCGCTGTCCAACTTCATCCAGGTCACCCAGGGTCCGCGCAACAAGCCGATCCCGTCCATGGTGACGGAAAGCTATCATTTCGGCGCCATCACCGTATCGCTTAAGCAGCTGATCATCATGGTCGTTACTTCGGTGCTGCTGTTCGCCTTCTGGTACATCGTCAACAAGACCCCGCTCGGCCGGGCGCAGCGCGCCACCGAGCAGGACCGCAAGATGGCCGCCCTGCTCGGCGTTGATGTCGACAGGACGATCTCCATCACCTTCATCATGGGCGCGGCGCTGGCTGCCGTCGCCGGTACGATGTATCTGATGTATTATGGCGTGGCTTCGTTCAGTGACGGTTTCGTTCCCGGCGTCAAGGCCTTCACCGCGGCCGTTCTCGGCGGTATCGGTTCGCTGCCAGGCGCCGTTCTCGGCGGCCTGTTGATCGGCCTCATCGAATCGCTGTGGTCGGCCTATTTCTCCATAGCCTACAAGGATGTCGCGGCATTCGGCATCCTGGCTTTTGTGCTGATCTTCAAGCCGACCGGTATTCTCGGTCGTCCGGAAGTCGAGAAGGTGTGATCCCATGACCAATATCGCTTCCGAAAATGCCGCTTCCAGCCCGAGCCTGATGGCAACGGCGGTGAAGGAGGGGCTGATTGCCGGCGTCGTCTCGTTCGGCATGTTCATTCTCTATATCGGCATCATCACCTATCAGGATATCAACAACCAGCTGATCTGGGGCACCCGCTGGGGGTTGCTGGCGATCTTCGTCGCCGTCGCCGCCGTTGGCCGTTTCCTTGTGGTCGGCTTCTTCAAGCCGTCGATGGATCGCCGCAGGCTTGCCAAGGCAAAAACCGGCATTCTGGAAATCTCCGAGAACAAGGGCTTTTTCCATAAGCACTTCCTCAAGCTGGCGCTGGTTCTGCTGCTGCTTTACCCCGTTATCGCCGTGCAATTGTTCGGTTTTCAGGGTTCGCTGAAGTTCGTGGACAATTTCGGCATCCAGATCCTTATCTATGTGATGCTGGCCTGGGGTCTCAACATCGTCGTCGGGCTGGCCGGCCTGCTCGATCTTGGCTACGTGGCCTTTTATGCGGTCGGTGCTTATTCCTACGCGCTGCTGTCCAGCCAGTTCGGCCTGTCCTTCTGGGTGCTTCTGCCGCTTGCCGGCATTCTTGCCGGCTTCTGGGGCATCATCCTCGGTTTCCCGGTTCTGAGACTTCGCGGCGACTATCTGGCGATCGTCACGCTCGCCTTTGGTGAAATCATCCGTCTCGTCTTACTGAACTGGACAGATGTGACGAGGGGCACATTCGGTATTTCCGGCATCGCCAAGGCTTCCGTCTTCGGCATCTGGTCCTTCGATGTCGGTGCGCCGAACAACTTCGCCAAGGCGTTTGGCCTGTCGATGTCATCGGCCTATTACAAGATCTTCCTGTTCTATGTGATCCTGCTTCTGTGCATGCTGACGGCGTACGTCACGATCAAGCTGCGCCGCATGCCGATCGGCCGTGCCTGGGAAGCGTTGCGTGAGGACGAAATCGCCTGCCGTTCGCTCGGCATCGATACCGTCATCACCAAGCTCACCGCCTTTGCGACGGGCGCGATGTTCGGCGGTTTCGCCGGTTCGTTCTTCGCCGCGCGTCAGGGTTTCGTGTCGCCGGAAAGCTTCGTCTTCCTCGAATCCGCGGTCATCCTCGCCATCGTCGTGCTTGGCGGCATGGGCTCGCTGACCGGTATTGCCATTGCCGCCCTCGTCATGGTCGGCGGCACGGAGCTTCTGCGCGAAATGGAATTCCTGAAGCACATCTTCGGGCCTGATTTCACGCCGGAACTCTATCGTATGCTGCTGTTCGGCCTCGCCATGGTCATCGTCATGCTGTTCAAGCCGCGTGGCTTCGTCGGCTCGCGTGAACCCACGGCCTTCCTCAAGGAACGCAAGGCCGTGTCCGGCAGCTTTACCAAGGAAGGTCACGGTTGATGGCTTCCGGAACGATGAACATGACATCCAATGCGACTGGCAATACGACCGGCGACACGATCCTCAAGGTCGAACATCTCTCGATGAAGTTCGGCGGCCTGATGGCCATCAACGACTTCTCCTTCGAGGCAAAGCGCGGTGAGATCACCGCGCTGATCGGCCCCAACGGCGCTGGAAAGACCACGGTTTTCAACTGCATCACCGGCTTCTACAAGCCGACGATGGGCATGATCACCATGCGCCAGCAAAGTGGCGAGGCGCATCTGCTGGAGCGCCTGCCGGATTTCGAAATCACCAAGAAAGCCAAGGTGGCGCGCACCTTCCAGAACATCCGGCTGTTTTCGGGCCTCACGGTTCTGGAAAACCTCCTGGTGGCGCAGCACAATGCGCTGATGAAGGCCTCGGGTTACACCATTCTCGGTCTCCTCGGCCTGCCGGCCTATAAAAAGGCGGTTGCGAGCTCGATCGACAAAGCCAAGTACTGGCTGGACAAGGCCGATCTGACCGACCGCGCCGACGACCCGGCCGGTGATCTGCCCTATGGCGCACAGCGTCGTCTGGAAATCGCCCGCGCCATGTGCACGGGGCCGGAGCTGCTGTGCCTCGATGAGCCGGCCGCCGGTCTCAACCCGAAGGAATCGCTGGCGCTCAACACGCTGCTGCGCGGCATCCGCGATGAAGGCACGTCGCTGCTCCTCATCGAGCATGACATGTCCGTGGTGATGCAGATTTCCGACCATGTGGTGGTTCTGGAATATGGCCAGAAGATTTCCGACGGCACGCCGGACCATGTGAAGAACGACCCCAAGGTCATCGCCGCCTATCTGGGTGTCGAGGATGATGAAGTGGAAGACGTGATTGCGGAAGAACTCGACGGAGGAGCGGCCTGATGTCCGGTGAACCGCTTCTGAAAGTCCAGGGTGTCGAAACCTATTATGGCAATATCCGGGCTCTGGCCGGTGTCGATGTCGAAGTCAACAAGGGTGAAATCGTCAGCCTGATCGGCGCCAATGGCGCCGGCAAGTCGACGCTGATGATGACCATCTGCGGCAGCCCGCAGGCCCGTGCCGGCCAGGTGATCTTCGACGGCGAGGACATTACCCAGCTGCCGACGCACCTGATCGCCCGCAAGCGCATTGCCCAGTCGCCCGAAGGCCGGCGGATTTTTCCGCGCATGACGGTGCTGGAAAACCTGCAGATGGGCGCCAATCTCGACAACCTGAAATATTTCAAGGAAGACGTCGAGAAGATCTTCGTGATGTTCCCGCGCCTGAAGGAACGCCAGAGCCAGCGCGGCGGTACGCTTTCTGGCGGCGAGCAGCAGATGCTCTCCATCGGCCGCGCGCTGATGGCACGGCCGAAGCTTTTGCTGCTCGACGAACCGTCGCTGGGTCTCGCGCCGCTGATCGTCAAGGGCATCTTCGAGGCGATCAAGAAACTCAACCAGGAGGAAGGGCTGACCGTCTTCCTGGTGGAGCAGAACGCCTTTGCCGCGCTGAAGCTTTCCGACCGCGCTTACGTGATGGTCAACGGCAAGGTGACGATGAGCGGTTCGGGCAAGGAACTGCTGGCCGATCCGCAGGTGCGCGCCGCTTATCTGGAAGGCGGACGGCACTGAAAGATTTTACTTGCGCCGCAAATTTTGCGGCGCAAAACTGCACACGGTGTTCAGCCGAATTCTTCGGGATCAGGGCGGGACGCAAACAATAAAATGCCCACCGGCAAACGGCGGGACGACAGACAAGGCAGGGCCTGGGCATTTTCGCCCGGCACTGATGGGGAAAGAGATGCAGGGCCTTTTTTTCGAGACGGATAGCGGCGTGCGTTATGTTCTGCGCGCACTGGTTGTTCTTCTGGGTTTCTGGACGGCGTGGCGTACGGGGAAATCCGTGGCCGATGGCTGGGGCGATTATACGCGTGTGGTGATCTATACGCTGGCATTGGGGCTGGTGATGCGCTTCCTGCATCACGCGCTCTTCAACGGGCCGTTCATCAACGGCTTTTATTACGTGTTTGACGTCGTTCTTCTTCTGGTCTTTTCCAGCATCGGTTTCCGCATGCGCCGGACAAGCCAGATGGTCAATAACTACTATTGGCTTTACGATCGCACGTCGGCATTTTCCTACAAGAAGAAAGATTGACAGGCGGATTTTTCCGGCTGCACAATGCTCGTCAGAGTGGAACGGTTTCTGTTCGGTTAAGGTGGGTACCGAACAGGTCCTTGCAATCAACCCATCCAAGGAACTGGGAGTAAAGTAATGAAGAAGTCTCTTCTTTCCGCTGTCGCGCTGACCGCCATGGTCGCCTTCGGCGGTTCGGCCTGGGCCGATGTCGTGATCGCTGTCGGCGCACCGCTGACCGGCCCGAACGCTGCTTTTGGCGCTCAGATCCAGAAGGGTGCCGAACAGGCTGCGAAAGACATCAATGCCGCCGGTGGCATCAATGGCGAGCAGATCAAGATCGTGCTGGGCGACGACGTATCCGACCCGAAGCAGGGTATTTCGGTTGCCAATAAATTCGTTGCCGACGGCGTGAAATTCGTCATCGGTCACTTCAACTCCGGCGTTTCCATTCCGGCTTCCGAAGTTTATGCCGAAAACGGCATTCTCGAAGTGACGCCGGCTGCAACCAACCCGGTCTTTACCGAGCGTGGCCTGTGGAACACCTTCCGCACCTGCGGTCGTGACGACCAGCAGGGTGGCATTGCCGGCAAGTATCTGGCCGACCACTTCAAGGACGCCAAGATCGCCGTCATTCACGACAAGACCCCCTATGGTCAGGGCCTTGCCGATGAAACCAAGAAGGCGGCCAATGCCGCCGGCCTGACGGAAGTCATGTATGAAGGCGTCAATGTCGGCGACAAGGACTTCTCGGCGCTGATCTCGAAGATGAAGGAAGCCGGCGTTTCGGTCATCTATTGGGGTGGCCTGCACACCGAAGCCGGTCTGATCATCCGTCAGGCGGCCGATCAGGGCCTGAAGGCGAAGCTGATCTCGGGTGACGGCATCGTCTCGAACGAACTGGCTTCCATCGCCGGTGACGCCGTCGAAGGCACGCTCAACACCTTCGGCCCCGATCCGACGCTGCGCCCGGAAAACAAGGAACTGGTCGAGAAGTTCAAGGCCGCCGGCTTCAACCCGGAAGCCTACACGCTCTACTCCTATGCAGCCCTGCAGTCGATCGCAGGCGCGGCAAAGGCCGCCGGTTCCGTTGAGCCGGAAAAGGTTGCCGAGGCCCTGAAGTCCGGCACCTTCCCGACTGCACTCGGTGACATCTCCTTCGACGAGAAGGGCGACCCGAAGCTTCCCGGCTACGTCATGTACGAGTGGAAGAAGGGCGCGGATGGCAAGTTCACCTACGTCCAGCAGGGCAGCTAAGCCTTTCTGCGATACACGATCGAAGCCCGGCAGCGATGCCGGGCTTTTTTGTTTGTTTGACTGCACCTTACCCACCCGGCCTGCCACACTGGAGACAACAAGGCGCGAAACAAACATCTCGCGAAACTGCGATGAGGGGCAGCAATGACGATAAAGCGGGCCTTGTTTCTGTTCCTTGGTCTGGCTGCCCTGGCGGCGGTGCTCTTCAGCCTGCATCTCTTCAGCAAATCTCGAACGGTGCAATCATTCGGAACAATCATCGCGCGGGTCGAAACAGCAAAGCCCTTGGTGGCGCTGACATTCGATGACGGACCTTCGGCGGGCTTCACGCAGGGTGTTCTGGCGGTCCTCAGGGAACGCGGAGTGAAGGCGACTTTTTTCCTGACGGGCAGGGAGACCGAAGAAAACCTGCCGCAGGCGCGCATGATCGTCGACGAAGGACATCAGGTCGGCAACCACAGCTTCACGCATTCCAACATGACGCTGATGGAGACGGCGCGGATAGGTGAGGAAATCGAGCGCACCGATACGGCCATTCGGGCGGCGGGTTACGAAGGCGAGATCATGTTCCGCCCGCCCTATGGCAAGAAGCTGCTGACTTTACCCTGGTATCTTTCCCGGCATGAGCGGAAAACCATCATGTGGGATATCGAGCCGGAATCGTTTCCTGATGTCGCCGGAGACACGGCTGCCTTTGCAAAACATGTGATCGAGCAAACGCAAAATGGCTCGATCATCATCATGCATGTCATGTATCGAAGCCGCGAAATATCCCGGCAGGCCTTACCCTTGATCATCGACGGTCTGCGCCAACGCGGATTTGAGTTCGTCACCGTTTCGCAATTGCTGGACAGTCGCTGAGGCCAGTGTTGCTGCGTGCAGGTGCCGTTCAGCTGATCCGCGTCAGGATAAAATCTGCACGTTCTGCGATGCCCGATTTCGGGAGCACGACGATGTCGTAGCCAAGCGCGTCATAGTCACGGAGCAGACGCTCATACTCCTCGACCGCCGCATCGAAATCGTGCCGGCGCTCATCATCGCCCCGGTAGATTTCCGGCCAGGGCGGGGTGAGGAAAACCAGCCTGTTGTAGCGGTGCGCATGGCGCAATGTATCGATGAAGGCATCGCCGCTGACATGGCGCAGCGCGGAGGCCGCGTCAATCAGGCCACGGTCGAAGAAGACGAGGCCATCCGGCGGCGCCGTTTGCCAGTCTTCGAGTGCCATGGCGATGGCGCGGCGGGCGAAGGCTTCGATATCGATCCACGGCAGGGCGGTGCCGTTGTTACGGGTTTCTTCGATGACGATACGGCGGCCGGGTTCCTCGACGGTGGCAAAACCGCGCCGAAATAGTTCGGCAAGCAGGGTGGATTTGCCGCCGCCGGAGCAGCCGGAAAGGATGATGAAACGGTTCATGGGTGTTTGTTCCTGTGTTGGGGATAAAGGGTTGGAGCGGGGGAATTGGGGGAGAATCGGTGGAGCTGGTTTCTTCTCCCCGAGGGGGAGAAGGTGGCCCGAAGGGTCGGATGAGGGGGCAACGCTAGCGATAAACTGAGAGCTTGCCCCCTCATCCCGCTGCCGCGGACTTCTCCCCGGCGGGGAGAAGAAACAAGTGGCCGCCGCTCGTCCGGAATTGGCTGCTCCGCGGGATGTCAGCAGCAGCCTAACGCATCACGCGAGGAAATTCACCCCTGATGCAGAACATGCGCCGCCTTGACGGCCGCCGACGCGCGGTTTTCGACGCCGAGCTTCACATAGATCTGTTCCAGATGTTTGTTCACCGTTCTCGCGGAAAGGCCGAGAATATCGCCGATATCGCGGTTGGATTTGCCCTTCGCGATCCACAGCAGCACTTCCGATTCCCGCGCGGTGAGGGAGAAATGCTCGCGCAGCAGGTGGTCGTCGGATTTCTCGCTGGCGGCGGTGAGGCGGAAGAGGAATTCATCCGGCCCCATGGCGCCGAGGAAAGACAGTTGCAGGGCAGGGCGTCCGGCCTCGGTGATCGTCAGCGGCACGTCGCGACCGGTTTCCACTGCCGCGCGTTCTGCGAGCCAGCGGCCGATATGGATGACGACGGTTTCCATTCCGTCGTCACGGCCGGTGGCGGCGTTGACGAGCCGGGTTGCCTGCGGTGTGGACCAGTGGATGGCGCCGCTGGCGCGCACGGCAAGCAGGTGGCGGCCGGCGGCATCGAGCGCCACGCGGGCGCTCTGGGCCGAGCGGGCATTGGAAAGATGCACGCGGATGCGGGCGCGCAACTCGTCAATATTGATCGGCTTGGTCAGATAATCGACACCGCCGGATTCAAGCGCCCGCACCACATGTTCGGTCTCGGTCAGCCCGGTCATGAAGATGACAGGCACCTGCGCCACCGCCGCATTGGCCTTCAGGCGGCGGCAAGTCTCGAAACCGTCCATGGTAGGCATGACGGCATCGAGCAGGATGATATCGGGCGTGATGCGTTCGGCAATGTTGAGCGCGGCCTGTCCCGAGGTGGCGATCAGCGCCGAAAAGCCGGACTGTTCCAGCGCATCGGTGAGGAAGCCGAGCGCTTCCGGGCTGTCATCCACCAGCAGGACAATGTCTCTTGGAGCCGCTGTTGCCTGAGCGCTCATGGGTTGCCATCTCCCGTGTCTTTATCCGCAAACCGTTTGAGAAAATGCGCGTAACCGGCCAGATCGAAGGCCTGCACATAGGTGCCAAGCTCCTGCGTGAAGGGCAGGTTTTCCGTGTTGCGGGCGAGATCGGCGAGTTTCGCCTCAATGCCGCGTATGTAGCCGATTTCGCCGAGCTGCTGCAAATCCCTGATATGGATAGCGCCCGGATGGATGATCCGTGCAACCGGCTGCGGAGCGGGTTCCGGGGGCATGTCCGTATCGTAAATCCATTTCAGGCCGAGATGCACGGCAAGCCTGTCGCAAAGGTGGCGGATATCGACCGGCTTGGCGATGGCGTCGTTGTGATTGTCTTCGCCCGCGCCTGCCACGGTGCCATCGCCGATATTGGCTGACAACATGATAAGCGGGGCGGTCTGGCCGGCCTCGCGCAGCTTCGTCACAAGCTGCCAGCCGCTCATGCCGGGCATGGAAATATCGATGAGGAAAAGATCGGGCTTCACGCCTTCGATGAGCGTCAGGCATTCCGGCCCGCTCTGGGCGGTCAGCACCACAAAATCGAGCGGTGAAAGCACCTGCCGCATCAGTTCGCGATGATCCTCATTGTCGTCAACCACGACGATGGTGCGGCGCGGGCCGGAATAGGAGCGGATGGTCTTTTCCGGCGCAGGCGCCGTGCTTGGCCGGTGCACGGCTGACAGCATCAGGCGGACGCGGAAGGTGGAGCCCTCATCCTTTTCGCTCGACACGGAAATCTCGCCGCCGAGTGTGTTGGTCAGGAGCCGTGTGATGGTGAGGCCAAGGCCGAGCCCCGGCATTGGCCGCACGCTCTCTGCCTCGCCGCGCTGGAAGGGCTCGTAGATGCGGGCGAGGTCCTTCTGTGCGATGCCACGGCCGGTATCTGAAATGGTGAAGCTTGCCACCTGGCTGCGATAACCGACATCGAAGGTGACGGCGCCCTCATCGGTGAATTTGATGGCGTTGGAGATGAGGTTGACGAGGATCTGGCGCAGCCGCTTTTCATCGGTGCGGACATATTGCGGCAGGGCCCGCGACCGGTCATGGCGGAATTCCAGCCCCTTGGCCTGCGCCTGCGGGCGGAACATGTCGACGATCTGGTCGAGGAAATCCTGGATATTGATCTCGTTGGAATAGACTTGCAGGCGGCCGGCCTCGATCTTGGAAATATCGAGAAGCCCGTCGATCAGGCCCGACAGGTGATCGGCCGAGCGGCGGATGACCTTGATCGCCGATTGCCGGGGCGGAGGGATGGTGTCGTCGCGTTCGAGAATCTGGGCATAACCCAGAACGGCGTTGAGCGGCGTGCGCAATTCGTGGCTGAGGCCGACGACATAACGGCTCTTGGCGCGGTTGGCGGCCTCAGCGGTTTCCTTGGCGTCCTGAAGGGCGGCATCGGTCTTCTTGTGGGCGGCGATTTCCTTCAGCAGCAGCGTGTTCTGGCGGGAAGATTCCTCTTCCGCCACCACCCGGCTGTCATGGGCAAGCACGAGGAACCAGCAGACGATGCCGGCAATGACGGCGAAGACGAAAAACACGATGAGGATGGTGCGGTTCACCACATCGGCCGTTGCCGGCGAGGCGGTGCCGACCTGATGGGCGATCATCGCCAATATGCCGCCGATGGCGGTGACGGCAATCGCCGCCGCCATGCCGTAACGCCCGAGCCGGGTGGCGAGCTTTGCTACCAGTTGTGCGGGCAGGAAGGATTTCGCGACGGTGGCGACCTGATAATTCAGTTTGGCCTTCGGCTTGCACATGTCGTGGCAGCGGCTGTCCAGCGAGCAGCAGAGCGAACAGATCGGCGCGGCATAGGCCGGACACCACGCCATATCCTCCGGCTCGAACGGGTGTTCGCAGATGGAGCAGGTGATGCTGCTTTCTTCCCGCCATTTCTGGCGCGGCTTGCGGGCGAGATAAAATTTGCCCTTCGTGCCCCAGGCGATGAGTGGCGAGGCGATGAAGGCGACGATCAGCGTCAGATAGGGCGCGAGCGATGCGGCAAGTGGGCCGAAGGCGCCGAAATGCGCCATCAGCGCAATGGTGGCTGAAAGCGCCATGGAGCCGACGCCGACGGGATTGATATCGTAAAGATGGGCGCGCTTGAATTCGATGCCGGGCGGGGCAAGGCCAAGCGGCTTGTTGATGAAGAGATCGGCTGAAATGGTGCAGAGCCACGCCATGGCGATGATGGAGAAGATGCCGAGCGTTTCTTCCAGCAGCCGGTAGATGCCGAGTTCCATCAGAAGCAGCGCGATCGCCACATTGAAGACCAGCCAGACGACGCGGCCGGGGTGGCTGTGGGTAAGCCGCGAGAAGAAGTTCGACCAGGCGAGCGAACCCGCATAGGCATTCATCACATTGATCTTCAACTGCGAGACGACCACGAAGGCGACCATGAGCAGCATGGCCGCTGTCTCGTTGGGGATCATGTAACCGAAGGCGGTGAGATACATCTGCGCCGGATCGGCGGCGCGGTCCACCGAGACGCCGGAGCTGAAGGTCAAGACCACGAGGAAGGAGCCGGCCAGCAGCTTCGGTACGCCGACGACCACCCAGCCGGCGCCGGCCAGAAAGACGGCGATGCGGTGGCGCAGGCGGCTCTGGCCTTCCGCCGGCAGGAAGCGCAGGAAATCCACCTGTTCGCCGATCTGCGACATCAGCGCCAGAATGACGGCCGAGGCCGCGCCGAATTCCACCAGATTGAAATCCGCCACCGTCCCTGATGGCCCCGAGGCGTGGTGGATGCCGGCAAAGGCCCGCCAGAGATCGTATTTTTCCCAGTCCATCAGGGCGATGAAAACGAAGGGCAGGATGTTGAGGACGATCCAGAAGGGCTGGGTGATGATCTGGAAACGGCTGATGAGTCTCACGCCATGGGTGACGAGCGGAATGACCATGACGGCCGAGATGATGTAGCCGATCCACAAGGGAATGCCGAGTGCCAGTTCCAGCGCGCCGGACATGATCGACGCTTCGATGGCGAAGAGCATGAAGGTGAAGGCGGCGTAGATGAGCGAGGTGATGGTGGAGCCGATATAACCGAAGCTCGCGCCGCGCGTCAGAAGATCGATATCGACGCCATGGCGGATGGCATAACGGCTGATCGGCAGGCCGACGGCCAGCATGGCGATGGCGGCGGCGAGGATGGCGTAAAAGGCGTTGGTGGTGCCGTAGGAGAGCGTGATCGCCCCGCCGATGGCTTCCAGCGCCAGAAAGGAAATCGCGCCGATGGCGGTGTGGGAAATGCGGTTGGAGGAAAATTGCCGGGCGCTCTTGGCGGTGAAGCGCAGCGCATAATCTTCCAGCGTCTGGTTGGCGACCCAGCGGTTATATTCGCGCCTGACGGGGATGATGCGTTGCCGTGCGGCCATGCCTATCGAGCGCCTTTCCGCAAATGCCCTCTCACAGCCGCACCGACATGCCGCCATCCACCGTCAGCACATGGCCGTTGACGAAGGAGGCCGCGTCGCTGGCCAGAAACAGGGCCGCACCGGCAATCTCATCCGGCCGGCCCCAGCGCTCCAGCGGCACGCGCAGCTTGGCGAAGGCCACCATCTCAGGGTTTTCGGAGAGTGCGGCATTGGTTTCGGTGGCGAACATGCCGGGTGCGATGGCGTTGCTGGTGATGCCGCGCGCGCCATATTCCACGGCGATCGCCCGCATCAGCCCGGTCAGCCCCTGTTTGGCGACGGGATAGATGGCATCGCCCGGCCGGACGATATGGCCGAGAATGGAGGTGATGGTGATGATGCGGCCGTAACCATTGGTGTTCATGGCCTCTGCCGCATCGCGTGACAGCGAGATGGAGGAGGTGAGATCGGTGCGGATCAACTCCAGCACGTCTTCGTCGGTAAATTCGGCAAGCGGGCGGCGGTCACGCGCGCCGACATTGTTGACGAGGATATCGAGATGGCCGAACTTCTCCATGATGCGGCGGACAAGGGCGCTGCCGGCGGCCGTATCGGCGATATCGAAGGCGGCATAATCGGCCTTGCCACCGACCTTGCGCAGCGTGTCGACCGCCTGTTCCAGCGTTTCGGCATTGCGGCCGGTCAGCCACACATGGGCGCCCGCTTCGGCAAAGGCGCTGGCAATTTCAAAACCGAGGCCGCGGCCGCTGCCGGTGATGATGGCGGTGCGGTTTTCGAGAGAGAATTTCTGGAGAATGCCCATCGCTCACCTTCTTGCTTGACGTGCCGAAACTTCTTGGAGTTCGCGAAGGAAGAATATGCCGCGTGGGGCAGAGGGCGAAAGGTCGCCCGTCCGGCCCGGCCGTTCGGTGGACAGAAAAATGGCGTCGCCCGGTTGCGGGCGACGCCATGTCTTGGCTTATCAGGCAGCGGCCGACTTTGCGAGCGGCACTTCTGCGATCGTCTTCAGAACGACGGAAGCGATCTGGTAGGGGCAGCCTTGCGAGTTCGGGCGACGGTCTTCGAGGTAACCACGGTAACCGTTGTTGACGAAGGAATGCGGAACGCGGATCGAGGCGCCACGGTCTGCCACGCCATAGGAGAACTTGTTCCACGGAGCGGTTTCGTGCTTGCCGGTCAGGCGCAGATGGTTGTCCGGGCCGTAAACGTCGATGTGCTCCTGCCAGTTCTTCGCGAAAGCAGCCATGAGGGCTTCGAAATAGTCCTTGCCGCCAACTTCACGCATGAACTTGGTGGAGAAGTTGCAGTGCATGCCCGAGCCGTTCCAGTCGGTATCGCCGAGCGGCTTGCAATGGAATTCGACGTCGATGCCGTACTGTTCGCACAGACGCAGCAGCAGGTAACGGGCGATCCAGATCTGGTCGGCGGCGCGCTTGGAGCCCTTGCCGAAAATCTGGAATTCCCACTGGCCCTTGGCCACTTCGGCGTTGATGCCTTCGTGGTTGATGCCGGCTTCGAGGCAAAGATCGAGGTGCTCTTCAACGATTTCGCGGGCAACCGAACCGACGTTCTTGAAGCCGACGCCGGTGTAATACGGGCCCTGCGGAGCCGGGTAACCCTGTTCCGGGAAGCCGAGCGGGCGGCCGTCCTGGTAGAAGAAATATTCCTGTTCGAAACCGAACCATGCATCCTCGTCCTCGACGATGGTGGCGCGGCTGTTCGAGGCATGCGGGGTGACGCCATCGGGCATCATGACTTCGCACATGACGAGCGCACCGTTGGTGCGGGCCGGGTCGGGGTAGATCGCGACGGGCTTCAGTACGCAATCCGACGAATGGCCTTCAGCCTGCTGGGTGGAGGAGCCATCAAAACCCCAAAGCGGCAGCTGCTCGAGTGTCGGGAATTCGTCGAATTCCTTGACCTGTGTCTTGCCGCGCAGGTTGGCGACCGGCTTGTATCCATCCAGCCAGATGTACTCGAGTTTGAACTTAGTCATTACGAACCTCTCATAGGTAAAAATGCGAAGCCTTGAGGCTTCCGTGGCTTTCGCCGCCGGAAGCGCATTCGCGTTCAAGGGCTGACCCCTTAGATGCATGCCGCGTGCCAGATTGGCGATGTTTCGCAAATTCTTCGAAAAATCTTTCAGAGGCTCTGGAACGCAAAGGCTGCGATATTGCGCGAAGCCGGTCCTGTTGCACTGCGGAAGGCAAATTTAACCCTCATGTTTCATCATTGAATCCTGATAGATAGCCGGCGTCCCGGCATGAAATGCCCTGTTGCGGTGCAATGATTTCAATTGCGCGCGACGGATCGGCATTTGCCCCAAAAACCGGCGCTCTCGGAATGGTTTTTCTTGCTGATCGGCCGTTTAATGCCTATATTTTTCGCAACGTGATTTTTTTTTAATCAAACGGAGCGAATCCGGTCTTTGCGGGTTTGCTTCATAACCAAAGTGCTTCGATGCAAACAGAGTGAGATGGTCGAAATGGCAACTGGCTTTCATCGCGAGACGGCAACGATCTATCAATTCCCGGTCGGCGGGCGCGCGGGGCTTTCCAAGTTCCACAATAGCGCGCTGAGCGAGCTTGAGCGTCAGGCACGCGAGCCGCATGTGGATTTCGGCTCCTGGTATCATGATGACGCGATCCGTGACGAAGAGCGGGACGGCAAGCCGCATTCCTGAAGTGTCGCACCTCTGATGTGAAACGGTGCCGCGCATTTCTTCTCCCCGAGGGGGAGAAGGTGGCCCGAAGGGTCGGCTGGGGCTAGCTCTCCGTATATCTCGACGCTCGCCCCCTCATCCCGCTGCCGCGGACTTCTCCCCGGCGGGGAGAAGAAACAAGCGGGAAACTATCGTTCCTTTTTTTGAGCTTGGGCGGCTTGCCCGTATGCCTCCACTTTCGATCAATCACTCGGCGTCATCCTCGGGCTTGACCCGAGGATCCACCCTTTCGAGCAGCCATGGATCCTCGCCTCAAGGGCGAGGATGACGGCAAATGAATTGCGGCACCGCGTCGAGCGCTGGCACTGCATTCACCTACCCCAAAACCTCCCCCTGCGCCTTTCGCCACCCCGCCTACGTCAATTGACGTATACGGTTTCGCATCCGCGAGATCGATAGTCCCTCCCAGCAGCGGCCGCTGATGCCGCTGAGCCTCCACAGGAGGCCAACAAGGAGAGGGGTTCTTCCGATGACATTCCGCAAGACGCTTAGTGCCGCGCTGCTTGGCGCGATCCTGTCCACCACCGCCTTCCATGGCGCCTTTGCCGCCGATGATACGATCAAGGTCGGCGTGCTGCATTCGCTGTCCGGCACCATGGCGATTTCAGAAACGACGCTGAAGGACGCCATGCTGATGCTCATCGATGAGCAGAACAAGAAGGGCGGCGTGCTCGGCAAGAAACTCGAAGCCGTGGTGGTCGATCCGGCCTCCGACTGGCCGCTATTTGCCGAAAAGGCCCGCCAGCTGATTTCGCAGGACAAGGTCGCCGCCGTTTTCGGCTGCTGGACGTCTTCCTCGCGCAAGTCGGTTCTGCCTGTTTTCGAGGAACTGAACTCGATCCTGTTCTACCCCGTTCAGTACGAGGGTGAGGAATCCTCGCGCAACATCTTCTATACGGGTGCTGCCCCGAACCAGCAGGCCATTCCGGCCGTCGATTATCTCGCCAGCACCGAAGGTGTGGAGCGCTGGGTTCTGGCCGGCACGGACTATGTCTATCCGCAGACCACCAACAAGATCCTGAAGGCCTACCTGATGTCGAAGGGCGTCAAGGAAGAGGACATCATGATCAACTACACGCCGTTCGGTCATTCCGACTGGCAGACGATCGTGTCCGACATCAAGAAATTCGGCTCGGCCGGCAAGAAGACCGCCGTGGTTTCCACCATCAATGGTGACGCCAACGTGCCTTTCTACAAGGAACTGGCAAACCAGGGCGTCAAGGCCGAGGATATTCCGGTCGTCGCCTTCTCGGTCGGTGAAGAAGAGCTGGCCGGTCTCGATACCGCCCCGCTGGTCGGCCACCTTGCCGCCTGGAACTACTTCCAGTCCGTCGATACTGAGGTCAATGCCGAGTTCATCAAGACCTGGCACGCCTTTACCAAGAACGACAAGCGCGTGACCAACGACCCGATGGAAGCCGCCTATATCGGTTTCAACGCCTGGGTAAAGGCCGTCGAATCCGCCGGAACGACGGAGACGGACAAGGTTCTCGACTCGATCATCGGCGTTTCCGTGCCGAACCTTTCGGGCGGTTACTCCACTGTCATGCCGAACCACCACATCACCAAGCCGGTGCTGATCGGCGAAATCCAGGCCGATGGCCAGTTCGAGATCGTGCAGCAGACACCGCAGGTGGTGGGGGATGAATGGTCGGATTATCTGCCGGATTCGAAGGATCTGATTTCGGATTGGCGGAAGCCGATGTCTTGCGGGAACTTTAATGTGGCCAGTGGGAAGTGCGGCGGCAAGGGTAGCTGATTAGCCACGGGGGATGGTGCCGCTCCCCTTGCTGGGGGCGGTGCTTCAATAGTTGAAAACTGAACAAGCGTGCCCCCCTCTGCCCTGCCGGGCATCTCCCCCACAGGTGGGGAGATCGACTCGTGGCGAGGCCCCGCATTTCTCTTCGGTCGAGATAGAGCGATGCGAGCGCACCTTGCCGATCTCCCTCCTTGTGGGGGAGATGCCCGGCAGGGCAGAGGGGGGTGAGCGGCACCCACAGACGTCGCTTTTACTGGAAACGCCCTAAGGACCCCGACATGACGATCCGATCTTTTCTCGGAGCCATCTTCCTCTGGCTCACCCTGGGGATCGCAGCCCAATCCCTCGCGCAAAGCGATCCGAAGGCGCTGATCGACCAGCTCGGCACGGCTGATTTCAAACAGGCCGAAACGCTGATTGGCCAGATTGCCGCCACGGGCGACGCGCGTGTCGTGCCGGCGCTCGAGGCTTTCGCGGCGGGCGATCTTTACGTGCGCAAGGCCGACAATCTGGTGTTCATGACGAAACCTGAAGGCTCCAGCTTCACGCTTATCGACCCACTGACCGGCGAAAGCGCCGGTGAAGCACCGAAGGCGGCCGTTTCCAAGATCAGGGTCAATAACAATCTGCGCCGGGTCATCCGCGCCGCGATGGGCGGCTTGACGCTGCTCAGCCCGGAACGCTCCGTGCGGCTTTCCGCGGCAGACGCGGTTCTGAAAGCGCCGAGTGCTGAAAATCTCGAATTGCTGGAAGCGGCCATATCAAAGGAAACGGACAAAGAGGTGCGAACCCGGATGGAGGAAGCGCGGGCTGTCTCGCTGCTCTCCTCGGACCGTCCGCTCGACCAGAAGAAAGACGCGATTGCCACCATCAAGAGCCTTGGCGGGCGGGATGCCATCGGCATCCTCATGGCGGCGTCCGCGTCCGTCGATCCGAGCCTGAAACCCGACATAGACGAGGCGATTTCCAGCATCGAAAGTGCGCTTGCCTTCTGGGATTACGTCCAGAATGTCTGGTACGGCCTGTCGCTCGGTTCCGTGCTGCTGCTGGCCGCCATCGGCCTTGCCATCACCTTCGGCGTGATGGGCATCATCAACATGGCGCATGGCGAGATGGTGATGATCGGTGCTTACTCCACTTTCATGGTGCAGGAGGTGATCCGCAGCCATTTCCCCGGCCTGTTCGACTGGTCGCTGGCGATTGCGCTGCCGGTCGCCTTTCTGGTGACGGGTTTTGTCGGCCTGGTGATGGAGCGCGGCGTCATCCGTTTCCTCTATGGTCGGCCGCTGGAAACGCTGCTCGCCACCTGGGGCATCTCGCTCATTCTGCAACAGGGCGTGCGCTCCATTTTCGGCCCCACCAATCGGGAAGTCGGCAGCCCAAGCTGGATGTCCGGCTCCTTCAGCGTCGGGTATCTCAATTTCACCTGGAACCGGGTGTGGATCGTCTGTTTCTCGCTCTCGGTGTTCTTCGCGTTGCTGGTGCTGCTGAAACGCTCCGCCTTTGGCCTGCAGATGCGCGCCGTGACGCAGAACCGCCGCATGGCCTCTTCCATGGGCATCCGCACCCCTTGGGTGGATGCCTTCACTTTCGCGCTTGGTTCGGGTGTTGCCGGGCTTGCGGGCGTGGCGCTGTCGCAGATCGACAATGTCTCTCCCAATCTCGGCCAGAGCTACATCATCGACAGTTTCATGGTCGTGGTGTTCGGTGGCGTCGGCAATCTCTGGGGAACCTTGGTCGGGGCGCTGTCGCTCGGCGTGCTCAACAAGTTCCTCGAGCCGACGGTGGGCGCCGTGCTCGGCAAGATCCTCGTGCTCGTTCTCATCATCCTGTTCATCCAGAAGCGGCCGCGCGGTCTCTTCGCACTCAAGGGAAGGGCGATCGAAGCATGATTACCGGCTTCCTCCTGCGCGCGCTCGATCGCCGCATCTCTATCGCCATCGGCATCATCCTTGCCATCGCCGTGCTGGTGCCGGCCTCCAACCTGCTGTTGCCTGAGGGCAGCGCGTTCCGCATCCCGACCTATATCATGTCGATGCTCGGCAAATATCTGGCCTATGCGCTCTTGGCGCTGGCGCTTGATCTGGTCTGGGGTTATTGCGGCATTCTCTCGCTTGGCCACGCCGCCTTCTTCGCGCTCGGCGGTTATGCCATGGGCATGTATCTGATGCGGCAGATCGGCACGCGCGGGGTTTATGGCCATCCGGTGCTGCCTGACTTCATGGTGTTCCTCAACTGGAAGGAACTACCGTGGTTCTGGCAGGGTTTCGACATGTTCTGGTTTGCGGCGCTGATGGTGCTTGTCGTGCCGGGGCTGCTGGCCTTCGTGTTCGGCTGGTTCGCCTTCCGCTCGCGCGTCAACGGCGTTTATCTCTCCATCATCACCCAGGCCATGACCTATGCCCTGCTGCTCGCCTTCTTCCGCAACGACATGGGTTTCGGCGGCAATAATGGCCTCACCGACTTCAAGGATATTCTCGGCTTTTCCGTGCAGGCGGATGGCACACGCGCCGTGCTGTTTGCCGTAACCGCCGTGATGCTGGCGATCTCGCTGCTGATCGCGTCAGGCATCGTGAATTCCAAATTCGGCATGGTGCTGGTGGGCGTGCGGGATGCCGAAAGCCGGGTGCGCTTCCTCGGTTTCCGGGTGGAAAACATCAAGCTTTTCACCTTTGTCGTGTCGGCCATGATGGCGGGCATTGCCGGCGCGCTGTTCGTGCCGCAGGTGGGGATCATCAATCCCGGCGAATTTTCGCCCGCCAACTCCATCGAAGTGGTGGTGTGGACGGCGGTGGGTGGGCGCGGCACGCTGATCGGGCCGATCCTCGGCGCTGTTCTCGTTAATGGCGGCAAGAGCTATTTCACCGGCGCATTCCCGGAATTCTGGCTGTTCGCGCTGGGTGGTCTCTTCATCGCGGTGACGCTGTTTTTCCCAAAGGGCATTGTCGGCACCCTGCAGCATTATCTCGCAGGGCGTCGTGAAAAGCGCGTTGCGCGGGCGGTGAGCGTTGGTGACCGGCCGGGCAATGACAGCGCGGTTGCGCAACAGGCGGCGGAGTAAGCCCATGAACACGGTTTCCGAAAACAGAACCAAAAGCCTGCTTTATCTCGACGGCGTCTCCGTCTCTTTCGATGGCTTCCGGGCGCTGAATTCCCTCTCCTTCGTGGTGGAACCGGGCGAACTGCGCGCCATCATCGGCCCGAATGGCGCAGGCAAGACGACGATGATGGACATCATCACCGGCAAGACGCGGCCGGACAGCGGCACGGTGCTGTTCGAAGACAGCATCGACCTCACCAAAAAGGACGAGGCGGATATTGCCCAGCTCGGCATCGGCCGAAAATTCCAGAAGCCGACGGTGTTCGAAAGCCATACCGTCTGGGATAATCTGGAACTGGCGCTGAACCGCAAGCGCGGCGTGTTCGACACGCTGTTCTACCGGCTGACGCAAGAGGACAAGGCCCGCATCGAGGAAATCCTCGCCACCGTGCGCCTCGGCCATCGCCGCGGCGATCTCGCCGCCAATCTCTCGCACGGGCAGAAACAATGGCTGGAGATCGGCATGCTGCTCGCGCAGGAGCCGAAGCTGCTGCTGGTGGACGAGCCGGTGGCGGGCATGACGGATGCGGAAACGGCCGAAACTGCGGTGCTGTTGAAAGAAATCGCCAAGACTCGTTCGGTTGTGGTGGTGGAACACGACATGGGTTTCATCCGCGAGCTGGGCGTGAAGGTGACGTGTCTTGCCGAAGGCTCGGTGCTGGCGGAAGGGTCGATCGATTTTGTGTCCAGCGATCCGAAGGTGATCGAGAATTACCTGGGTCGATAGAAAGAGTTGGCCTCTACTTGTGCCTGTAATAATAACCGGATTTAAGTTGAAAAATTTAAAATCTGGAGTTGATCTAATGGCGTTGATTGGAATTCTGGTTATGGCAATCGGTGCTGCAGCAGTCTGGTATTGGCGGTTGAAGATGGTGCGTGAGGCAGGTAGCGAGATCATCGATACCGTCGAGAAAATGCGAGGCGCCTATAAGCGCAGATCGTTTCGCAAGAAGGCCGAAGTTGCTCCGATAGCCTCCATTCGCGATCCCGCCATTGCTGCGGTGGCATTCTTCATGTGCCTTGCGAACGAAAAGCCGATGTATCTCGACATGGCCAAAAATGTCGTTCGCGACAGGATGAAAGGCATCCTCCCGCCGGCTGACATGGAGGAAGTGATCGTCTTTGGGGAGTGGGCGTCCAGAAATGTTGTCAATCCCGAAGACCCTATCCGCAGGTTTCGCGATTTGTGGGCAAATGCGCTCGATTTCGATGAGAGACGCCAACTGATCGATATCGCCGAAGAAGTAAGCCGGGTGGGGGGTGACAAGACCTCCGGGCAGGACCTTGCCCTGCAGGCCTTGCGACGAACACTATTGAATTAGAACAGGTGGCACCATGCTGACAGTCGAAAACATCAACCTCCACTACGGCGCAGCCCAAGCGCTCCGCGGCGTTTCGCTTAATGCGGAGATGGGCAAGATCACCTGCGTTCTCGGCCGCAACGGTGTGGGCAAAAGCTCGCTTTTGCGCGCCGTCACGGGCCAGCAGGCCACCAGTGCCGGGACGATCAGTTTCAGCGGCGCGGCGCTGGATGGGCTGGCGCCTTACCAGCGGGCAAAGCGTGGTGTCGGTTATGTGCCGCAGGGGCGTGAAATCTTTCCGCTACTCAGCGTTCAGGAAAATCTGGAAAGCGGTTATGCGCCGCTGCCGCGCAGGGAACGGTTCATCCCGGATGATATTTTCAGCCTGTTTCCGGTGCTGCAATCCATGCTGTCACGGCGCGGCGGCGATCTCTCCGGCGGCCAGCAGCAGCAGCTCGCCATCGGCCGGGCGCTGGTAACGCGGCCGAAAATCCTCGTTCTCGATGAGCCGACCGAGGGCATTCAGCCGTCGATCATCAAGGATATCGGCCGGGCGATCAAATATCTGCGCGATTCCACCGGCATGGCGATCCTGCTGGTCGAGCAATATCTGGATTTCTGCCGCGAGCTTGCGGATTACGTCTACATCATGGATCGCGGCGAAATCGTGCATGAGGGGCTGGCCGAAACGCTGGATACCCCGGAAGCGCGGCGTCATCTGACAGTATAAATGGAGACTAAAAATACCGCACGCCGATCACGGCGTGCAAACGGCCGATTAATATTTTGAAAGCCTATGCGCCTGAGCATAGCTTTTATGCGCAATTTTAGCATTTCGTTGAATAAAAGCCTGTGTTATTGGCAGCGCAAATGCTGCATGCGAGACACAGGAAAAGTCTATTCGCACGCCGCGACAGTTGATCCCTTACATTCCATGCACCTCCGACGTATCGTCGGAGACATAGTGCCAATAAAGGCGTGTCAATGACTCCAGACTTTGCAATTGGCCGGGCTGCCCGGTTTTTCCGCTCCGCCCGCACCGTCATTCTGGGCATTGCGATATGCGCAAGCGCTGGTGCCGCAGCGTCGGCATCGACCTGCGGTCAGCTTCCCGGACCCGGCATGGAGCCTGGTCGGCATGATTTCTCCATTATCTCTAACGGACAGAAACGCGACGGCGTCTATTTTGTTCCCTCTGCCTATGACGGAAAAAAGCCGGTGCCGGTGGTATTCGATTTCCATGGCTCCAACAGCAATCCGCACGGTCAGCTGAACCGCAGCGGCTGGGACAAGCTGGCCGAGCGTGATGGTCTGATGGTTGTGGCGCTGGCCGGCAGTCTGAACGGCGAATTGCCCGGCACCCATGCCTGGAACGTGCCGGGCGTTACCACGCGTCCCGGCGGGCTGGATGAGGTGGGTTTCATTCGCAATGCGATTGACATGGTCAAGGGCAAATTCTGCGTGGATGAAGACCGCTTTTATGGTTCCGGTTATTCCGGCGGCGGGCGCATGCTGTCGCAATTCATCTGCAATGGCAGCGCGGATTTCACCGCCGCCGGTTTCGTCGCCTCGCTGCGCGCGGGTTATCCGCTGGAGACCGAAGGCAAATGGGGACCGGATGCGGCAAGCTGCCAGCCGGCACGGCCAATGTCGATCATCGCCTTTGCCGGGCTGAAGGACCCTGCCAATCCCTATCAGGGCGGCGGCAAATCCTACTGGCAATATGGCGGCGAGACGGCGCTGAAGCGCTGGGCCGAAATGGATGGCTGCAAGGGCGCTGCCAAAAGCAAGGTGGGCGAGAGCTTCACCGTTAATTCCTACGATGTCTGCAAGGCTGGTGCGCGCATCCAGTCCTATGTCATCGAAAACTGGGACCATGCCTGGCCGCGCGCCACCATGAAGGCCGAAGTGCTGGCCGCGAGCGCCGTCGTTACCCGCAAACCCGGCGGCGAACAGACGCCGAAGGCCGAACCCGCCGTCGAGCGCAAGATGCCCACAGGCGAAGTGACGCGCACGGTTGATGCGGCTGAAAGAATGTGGGACTTCTTCCGCAACACGGAAGGGCAGCTGGTGGTGGACGCCGTTGTCAAGAAGGATTGTGGCGCAAAGGCCGCGTCCGCTTCCGCAAGTACATCGGAGACCGCGTGCAGCAGCAACAGCAAGCCATCGGCCCTTCCGGTTGTGAAGACGCTCAACAACCTGTCCGGCAGCAGCGCGCCCGTGGTAGAGGACGCATTGTAACCAAGGCGGTTGAAGGGCGCAGCCGGCTGGACGAGCTGTTTCAGGAAGGCTGCGCCAAAATCCGACTGCCGGATACGTTTTCAAACGAAGCCGAGGCCATTCTCATCAACTCCTCCGGTGGGCTGACCGGCGGAGACCAAATAGAATGGCAGGCCACCGCCGGTGCCGGCACCTCGCTGGTGGTGACAACGCAGGCCTGCGAGAAGGTCTACAAGGCATCATCAGGCACAGCCACCGTCACCGCCCGCGTTTCGGTCGGGCCGGGTGCGAAATTGCACTGGCTGCCGCAGGAAACCATTCTCTTCGACCGGGCTTCCCTGACCCGAAGGCTGGAAGCCGATCTCGACCAATCTTCCGAATTCATCGCCGTCGAAGCCGTGTTGCTGGGCCGTCAGGCCATGGGCGAGATGATGACGCATGGCCTTTTTCGTGACCGCTGGCGCATTCGCCATGGCGGCAAGCTGGTGCATGCCGAAGAGCTTCTGCTTGAGGGCGAGGTGGCGGAGCTGACCGCGAAGACGGCGGTTCTGGCCGGTCAGGTGGCCTTCGCCACGCTTCTCTATATCGGGCCCCTCTCCGAGGCGCTTCTGCCTAAAATCCGGGCTATTGCCGGGGAAAGCGGCGGTGCCAGCGAATGGCAGGGCAAGCTTGTCGTGCGTGTCTCCGCGGCAGACGGTTTCTCCCTCAGAAAATTGCTTTTTCCGATCATTTCGCTCTTGCGAAACGGCGCGCCAGTGCCGAAAGTCTGGAATCTGTAACCTCCGGATCGCCCGCGACAGGCGACCGTCCGGGGTCTGTCAAACAAGTCGGACCTGTTCTTCGAAACCCTCAGTGGTTTGTGGTGCAGGTGCGAAAGCTGCGGGACGACGATGAACCTTAGCCCAAGAGAAAAAGACAAGCTTTTGATTTCCATGGCCGCCATGGTGGCGCGCCGCCGGCTGGAGCGTGGCGTGAAGCTCAACTATCCCGAAGCGATTGCGCTGATTAGCGATTTCGTCGTTGAGGGCGCCCGTGACGGCCGTGCCGTTGCAGACCTGATGGAAGCCGGCGCGCATGTGATTTCCCGCGATCAGGTGATGGAAGGCATCGCCGAGATGATCCATGATGTGCAGGTGGAAGCGACGTTTCCCGATGGCACCAAGCTGGTGACCGTTCACGAACCGATCCGATAGAGGAGGGTGGCATGGCGCTGGAACTGAGGCCCAATTGCGAATGCTGCGACCGCGATCTCGCGCCCGACAGCCGCGACGCGATGATCTGCTCGTTCGAATGCACCTTCTGCGCCGATTGCGTGACCGGCGTGCTTGATGGCGCCTGCCCGAATTGCGGCGGCGAGCTGGTTCGCAGGCCGGTCCGCCCGGCGGCGAAACTCGTCAACAATCCCGCGTCGACACGGCGCGTCCTGAAGGCCGAAGGCTGCGCGGCCGCGACCGCCGCCTGAAACAGATAAGGGAGAGCACCATGAAGCCAGGCGAAATCATTGCCGCAGAGGGCACCATCGAGCTCAATGCCGGCCAGCCGACGGTGACGATCGAGGTGGCCAATTCGGGCGACCGGCCGGTGCAGGTGGGCAGCCATTACCATTTTTTCGAGACCAATGCCGGGCTCATCTTCGAGCGTGACAAGGCGCGTGGCATGCGTCTCGATATTCCCGCGGGCACGGCGGTTCGTTTCGAACCGGGCCAGAAGCGGGAAGTGACGCTGGTGCCGCTTTCCGGCAAGCGTGAGGTTTATGGTTTTCGTCAACAGGTCATGGGGAGGTTATGAAATGGCCAGTGCGCATTATCATGGAAGCTGCCAGTGCGGCGACATCAGCTTCGAGGTCGATGCCGATCTCGATCACACCATTGTCTGCAATTGCTCGCGCTGCAAGCGTCTGGGCTCGACGCTGGCCTTTGCGCCGCGTGAGAAATTCACCCTGCTTTCCGGCGAGGACAAGCTGAGCGAATATCTCTTCAACAAACACCATATTCATCATCTTTTCTGCTCCACCTGCGGCATTGAGAGCTTTGCTTATGCCGATGGGCCGGATGGAACGCCAATGGTGGCGGTGAACGCCAATTGTCTCGATGGCGTCGATCCCCGGGCATTGAAGCCGCAGGCTTTTGACGGCGCGGCGGCCTGAAGATGAGGATGAACCGAAAAAGCCTTTTCGTCGCAGCCGTGCTGCTTACGGCAACAGCCGGCTTGTCGATGCCGGCGGTTGCGCAGACCGAGCCGGATTGCAAGGCGCCGGAAACGCAGGCGGACATGACCATCTGCGCCGGCAAGGATTATGAAAAGGCCGACAAGCAGCTCAACGCCGAATATCAGAAGCTGCGCAAGCTGCTCACCGAGCGCGACAAGACGGCGGATGCAGACGGCAAGGGTGCGACTGACGCTCTGGTGACTGCACAGCGCGCCTGGGTGGCGTTTCGTGATGCCAATTGCGCGCTTGCCGGCTTTCAGGCGCGGGGCGGCTCGATGGAACCGATGCTGATTTCGTCCTGCCTTGCCGACATGAGCGGCAAGCGCGCGGAAGAGCTACGCCAGCTTGCCGAGGGTTTCTGAACGGCATGGGGCGGCGCATCACGATTGTCGGAAACGGGGAACTGCCGCCGGGTGCGGCTGATGTCATCGACCGTTCCGACATCGTCATCCGCTTTAATGACTGCCGGTCGCTGGGGCCTGGCGGCACGCGCACCGATGTGGTGGCCGTTTGCAACACCGGGCGGCCGGGCCATGAGATGACGGAAGGCACCGACTGGCGCGAGAGTGACGGCGTGCGGCAGGCCACCGCCATCTGGTCGGTGCGTGATCCCGCGAAGTTTGCCGAAATGGAGCCGGATATCCGTGCGCGCTGGCCGGAACTGACCGATTTCTGCGCCGACTATACTCCCGGTTTTGCGGCCATCGCCCGCGAGACCGGCAAGAGCCATATCGTCATTCCCCGCGGCGTCCATGAGAGGCTGGATGCGGCGCTCGAAGCCTATAAGCCCGCACCCTATGTCTGCCCCAGCACCGGCCTTTTCACCATCGCCCATGTTCTCGAGAGTGTGAGCCGTGATGGTGACGAGGTGGCGATTGCCGGTTTCGGCCATCAGGGCTGGAGCGGTCACCCATTTGCCGCCGAACAACAGCTGGTCGAAGCCCTGGCGGGCAAGGGCCGGCTCAAACGAATTTCTCCCACATCGATTTTCTCCGCATCCCAAGGAGCCTGAGCCTATGCCTTACAAGATTTCCCGCGCCGCCTATGCCGGCATGTTCGGCCCGACGGTTGGTGACAAGGTGCGTCTTGCCGATACCGAACTCTTCATCGAGATCGAAAAGGACCACACCACCTATGGCGAGGAAGTGAAATTCGGCGGCGGCAAGGTTATTCGCGACGGCATGGGCCAGAGCCAGGCGACACGGGCCGAAGGGGCTGTCGATACCGTCATTACCAATGTCGTGATCGTCGACCATACAGGCATCTACAAGGCGGATGTGGGCCTGAAGAACGGCCGTATCCACGCCATCGGCAAAGCCGGCAACCCGGACACGCAGCCGGGCGTTACGATCATCGTCGGTCCCTCGACGGAGGCGATTGCCGGCGAGGGCAGGATCCTGACGGCCGGCGGCATGGACGCGCATATCCATTACATCTGCCCGCAGCAGATCGAGGAAGCGCTGATGAGCGGTGTGACCTGCATGCTGGGCGGCGGCTCCGGCCCGGCGCATGGCACGCTTGCCACCACCTGCACTGGCGCATGGCATATCGAGCGGATGATCGAGAGCTTCGATGCTTTTCCGATGAATCTGGCACTGGCCGGCAAGGGCAATGCGTCGCTTCCCGCGCCGCTGGAGGAGATGATCCTTGCCGGCGCGTCTTCGCTGAAGCTGCATGAGGACTGGGGCACGACACCCGCCGCCATCGACAATTGCCTGACGGTCGCCGACGAATATGACGTGCAGGTGATGATCCACACCGATACGCTGAACGAGAGCGGCTTCGTGGAAGACACGGTCGCCGCCATCAGGGGCCGCACCATCCACGCCTTCCACACCGAAGGAGCGGGCGGCGGGCACGCGCCTGATATCATCAAGGTCTGTGGAAATCCCAACGTCATCCCGTCTTCCACCAACCCGACGCGGCCCTATACCGTCAATACGCTGGCCGAACATCTGGATATGCTGATGGTGTGCCACCACCTGTCGCCGTCCATTCCGGAAGACATTGCCTTTGCCGAAAGCCGCATCCGCAAGGAAACCATTGCGGCGGAGGATATTCTTCATGATATCGGTGCGTTTTCGATCATCTCGTCGGATAGTCAGGCCATGGGCCGTGTCGGCGAGGTGGCGATCCGCACCTGGCAGACCGCCGACAAGATGAAACGCCAGCGCGGCCGCCTGAAGGAAGAGGTGGGCGAAAACGACAATTTCCGGGTGCGCCGTTACATCGCCAAATACACGATCAACCCGGCGATCGCACAGGGCGTCAGCCATGAGATCGGCTCGGTCGAAGTCGGCAAGCGTGCCGATCTTGTCCTGTGGAACCCGGCCTTTTTCGGCGTGAAGCCGGAGATGGTGCTGCTCGGCGGTTCGATTGCCGCTGCCCCGATGGGCGATCCGAATGCCTCCATCCCCACACCGCAGCCGATGCATTACCGGCCGATGTTTGCCGCCTATGGCAAGTTGCGCACCAATTCCTCGGTCACTTTCGTATCGCAGGCGTCGCTGGATGCCGGTCTTGCCCAGCGCCTCGGCGTCGCCAAGAAGCTTTTGGCGGTGAAGAACGTGCGTGGCGGCATTTCCAAGGCGTCGATGATCCACAATTCACTTACGCCGCATATCGAGGTTGATCCCGAGACTTATGAAGTGCGGGCGGATGGTGAATTGCTGACCTGCGAACCCGCCACCGTGCTGCCGATGGCGCAGCGTTATTTCCTGTTTTAACGGGGCGTTGTGTTGAGAACTGTCCTCAGATGGATCGGCGGCGGCGTGCTGCTGATCGTGCTGCTTCTGGTGCTCGGCACTTTGGTGCCGCGTCCCTTTTTCGCCGATGATGCAAACGGCGTGAGGGATCGCGAAATCCTGCTCTTGTCCAACCCGATCCATACCGACATTGCCCTGCCGGTGGATGATGATCTGCGGCGGGTGTTCTCCGAATTGCAGGAGGATGGGATAGCGGTCAATCATCCCGCTGCTGCCTATCTGGTGTTTGGCTGGGGTGGACGGTCGTTTTATATAGAGACGCCCACCTGGGCCGATCTGAAACCGATGCCGGTGCTGCGCTCGTTTACGCTGGACCGGTCGGTGGTGCATGTGGACGTGACGGGAGACTTTTCCGCCAATATGGCCGGAGTGAAACGGCTTCGCATTTCTGAAGAGGGTTATCAGCGTCTTCTCGCGGGTATCAGGGCAAGTTTTGTCAGAAATGACGGCAAGGTCCAGCTTGTCCCCGGCGCCGCCTATGGTCTGACGGACGCGTTTTTCGAGGCGAATGGCTGGTTTAATGCGCTGGCCGGCTGCAACACGTGGTCGGCCGCCATGTTGCGCGAGGCCGGTATTCGAACCGGCTGGTGGACGCCCTTGCCACCGCTGCTGCGCTGGTCGGTCGATCTCCACAATTGATCCCTCGCCGATGCGGCATTTCGTACATTCGATGACTTAAATCCGATTTTTATGCTGCACCGCAGCGCATCTTGCGCTATGGAAACGGCAAAAGAATTCCACGCGGATTGATCCCAAGCGATCCGCGTAAAACACCTGATCAGGAGAAAAGACATGCTCGGCAAAAAAGTGCCCGCCGTAACTTTCCGCACGCGCGTTCGCGACGAGGCCGTTGGCGGCCCCAACCCGTTCCGCTGGCAGGACATGACCTCCGACGATTATTTCAAGGGTAAGAAGGTCGTTCTGTTTTCGCTGCCGGGCGCCTTCACGCCGACCTGCTCGACCTTCCAGCTTCCCGATTTCGAAAAGCTGGCGGGTGAATTCCGCGCGCTCGGCGTCGATGAGATCTATTGCCTGTCGGTCAACGATGCCTTCGTCATGAATGCCTGGGCAAAGGGCCAGAACCTCGAAAACGTCAAGGTCATTCCGGATGGTTCGGGCGAGTTCACCCGCAAGATGGGCATGCTGGTCGCCAAGGACAATCTCGGTT
The DNA here is from genome assembly GCF_027956545.1 of Agrobacterium sp. ST15.16.024. Lineage (NCBI taxonomy): Bacteria > Pseudomonadati > Pseudomonadota > Alphaproteobacteria > Hyphomicrobiales > Rhizobiaceae > Agrobacterium > Agrobacterium sp. ST15.16.024. The sequence goes on along the minus strand of NZ_JAQKGO010000003.1, from coordinate 424,855 downwards.
TCGGCATGCGCTCCTGGCGTTACGCCGCCGTCATCAATGACGGTCTGGTGGAGCAGTGGTTCGAGGAAGAGGGTTATCAGGATAATTGCGAATCCGACCCTTACGGCGTTTCCTCGCCGCAGAACATTCTGGAAAACCTGAAAAGCCGCGCTGCGGCCTGATTTTGGTTTTGTTATTTTGTTAAGGCCCGGCAGCAATGCCGGGCTTTTTCGTTTTCTGAGGCGTGTTGATCTTTGGCGCAAGGGCCTCTCCACATTCCGTCACCCCGGACCTGATCCGGGGTCCAGCGCGATCAAGTCCTTGATCGCAGGCGAGTCTTCTCACGGCGCAGACGCGCCGTGGCTGGATACCGGGTCAAGCCCGGCATGACGGAAGAGAGGTTTTTTGATATCGTCAACCCTCCCGGCCGACGATGCCAATAGTCTTTTCGATGTTCTGAAATCGCGCCTTGAAATCCCCCCGCCTATCCGTCAAAAATCACAACCCCAAGACAGTTTTCGAACGGATGATCCCATGCTGCGTGTCACCTCTTACCACCCCGCCGGAACCCCTGGCGACGAGCCTTCCGGTTATGTCACGCTGGCGCATGACCAGCGGCATCTGCGCCGCAAGCTGCTGCATCTGCAAAATGACGAGATGGTGATGCTCGATCTGAAGGAAGCCGTGCTGTTTGCCCATGGCGATCTTCTGGTGGTGGAAAACGGTGATCTGATCGAGGTTCGGGCCGCGGCTGAAAAGCTGTTTGAAATCACGCCGAAGGATCGACTTCACCTGATCGAGCTTGCCTGGCATCTGGGCAACCGGCATCTTTCGGCGCAGATCGAGGAGGAGCGCATTCTCATCCTGCGCGACCACGTCATCCGCGCCATGCTTGAAGGTCTCGGCGCCACGGTGCGTGAGGTGGAAGAACCTTTCCAGCCGGCGCGCGGTGCCTATCACGCCCATGGCGGCCATTCCCATGGTCATGATCACGGGCACCACCATCACGATCACGGCTGATCCGTGGGCGACGATCGCGGCGTTGCCGCACTGCTGCGGCTGATGGCCTGGCTGTCGCCGGCCTTTCCGGTTGGCGGTTTTTCCTATTCCGGCGGGCTGGAAAAGGCGGTTGAGGACCGGCGTGTGCGCGATGCCGCTGAACTGGGCGGCTGGGTGGAAACGCTGCTGCGCCACGGCAGCCTGTGGAACGATGCGGTGTTTCTGGCGGAAGGCTGGCGCAGGGGCAATGATGCCGCCGCCCTGAATGAAACGGCCAATCTGGCGCGGGCACTGGCCGGCTCGGCGGAGCGATATCGTGAAACGGTGCTTCTGGGGGATGCCTTCGTTGCTGCCGCAGGCGCATGGCCGCATGCGGTTCTCGAGCTTTTGCCGGAGGAATGTCCATATCCTGTCGCCGTCGGGGCCGTGGCCGCCGCGCATGGGGTGCCGCTTAAGGAAACGCTTGCCGCTTTCGCACACGCCGGCGTCTCGCAAATGGTTTCGGCCGGCATCCGCCTCGGCGTGGCAGGCCAGAAGGATGGCGTCGCCATTCTGGCCGCAAGCGAGGCGGTGATTGCGGAGATGGCGGCACGGGCCGTGCAATCCACGCTCGATGATCTCGGCAGCGCCACGATCCTTGCCGATACGGCGGCGATGCGCCACGAGGTTCAGGGCACGCGGCTTTTCCGTTCCTGAAGGAGACAGTACGGCAATCGTCGGAGCGGGCGCATGCCGCTTGTTTCTTCTCCCGAGGGGGAGAAGGTCGCGGCAGCGGGATGAGGGGGCGAGCTCTCAGTTCATCGCTGGCGTTGCCCCCTCATCCGACCCTTCGGGCCACCTTCTCCCCCTCGGGGAGAAGAAACAGGCGGCACGGTTCTTGCTTTCTTTTGAAGCGTTGGTTCAAGGCATTAAGGTAGAAAATACCAAAGCATAGTGAAGGAAACACAGTCGTGAAATCGGGCATGAAATCGGGCAATGGCCCGCTGCGCGTCGGCATTGGCGGGCCGGTTGGTTCGGGCAAGACGGCGCTGACGGAAAAGCTCTGCAAGGCGATGAGCGCTGATTATTCCGTCGCCGTCGTTACCAATGATATCTACACCAAGGAAGATGCCGAGGCGCTGGTGCGCATGCAGGCGCTGCCCTCCGAGCGCATCGTCGGCGTGGAGACGGGTGGTTGCCCGCATACCGCGATCCGCGAGGATGCGACGATCAATCTGCAGGCTATTGCCGGGCTCAATGCGCGCTTTCCCGATCTGGATGTCGTCTTCATCGAATCCGGTGGCGACAATCTCGCAGCGACCTTTTCGCCCGATCTTGCCGATATCACCATCTATGTGATTTCCGTCTGCCAGGGCGAGGAAATTCCGCGCAAGGGCGGGCCGGGTATCACCCGCTCCGACCTGCTGGTCATCAACAAGAAGGACCTCGCGCCTTATGTCGGGGCCGATCTGACTGTCATGGACAATGATGCGATCCGCATGCGCAATGCCATGCCCTTCGTCTTCACCGATATGAAGCGGGGCGATGGGGTGGAGCGCATCGTCGGTTTCCTGAAAGAGCAGGGTGGTCTCTGAGCCATGAATACGCCTCTTCATTTCGGTCCCTATGCCGTGTCCCGCTTTGTCGATGGCGTCTACAAGGCGCCGGTCGGCCATCTCATCCATCGGCGGGGCGAGACGGCGCTGGCCGCGGTTTTCGCCGGGCTTGAAGGCGAGACGGTGGATGTGGATGTCAATTGTTTCGCGCTCTCCGGGCCTGATGGCATCTGGCTGGTCGACGCCGGTTGCGGCACGGCCTGGGGCGCCGCCTATGGCCATGCCCGCGCGGCGCTGATCGCCGCCGGTATTCAGCCGGCTGATGTAAGGCGTGTGATCCTCACCCACATTCACGGCGACCATGCGTTGGGTCTCATTGATGGTGACAAGCCCTATTTTCCCAATGCGGAAATATGGGTGCCGGAGGCCGATCTTGGCTTTTTCACCAGTGCGGATGCCCGCAAGAGCTTGCCGCCAGCCCGGCAGGGCGGTTTCGATCTCGCCGCCCGGCTGCTCGATATCTGTGGTGCCATGCTGCGACCGATCCCCATGGGCATGATTGCCGAGGATATCGAGGCGATCGCCATGCCCGGCCACACGCCGGGGCATGCCGGCTATCTCATCGGCAGCGGCGATAACCGGCTGTTATTGTGGGGTGATGTGCTGCATGTGAGCGGATTGCAGGCTGACGATCCTGAAATCGCTTTCGTTTACGATATCGATTCCGAACTTGCCTATGCCACCCGTGTTGCGGCGTTGGCCGAGGCCGCCGATCACGGCTGGCTGGTATCCGGCGGCCATCTTGGCGGCTTTTTCCGTATTGAGCGGCAGGGCGACAGCTTCCGCTTCGTGCCGCAGCCGGGTTGATCTGCCCTTTCCGGAACGGCGAAAGGCGGGCTGCCGGCTGGCATCCCGCCTTTCTTCCTCTCCCGCTATCTTCAGATCTGCTTCAATGCTGCGACGTCATTGACCTGCACGATGCGGCCACGCACGGTGACGCCTGATTTTTTCAGTGCCGAGAAGGCGCGCGACAGGGCTTCCGGTGCAAGGCCGAGCTTGCCGGCAAGCAGGCTTTTCTGGAACGGCAGCCGCAGCGAAAAGGATGTCGCGTCGCGCGGGCCCTGATTGATGAGATAATGGGCGACGCGTTGTGGCGCGGTCTGCAGCCGATCGTTGGCGATGCAATCCATGGTGCCAAGCAGGCTGTTGGAAAGGCAGCGCATGACGGCCTTGGCGATTGCCGGCTCCTGATCGATCAACGTGCGGATTCTCGCGAGCTCGAAACGCGCCACCGTGCAGCTTTCCGCCGCCTGCGCGCTGTAGCGATAGGTGTCGCTGCCGAAAATCAGGCATTCGTTGAACGTATCGCCCGGACCGCTGACGCGCACATCCGCTTCGCGCCCATGCCTGTCCAGCCGGTAAAGGCGGACATAACCCGACAGAACGCAATAAAAATGCTGCGCCGCTTCGCCTTCCTTGAAGAGCACATGGCGGGCGTTGACATTGATGATGGTCGCCGCCTCCATCAGTTTCAACGCCACTGCGTCATCCGCTATCCCGATCAAGGGCGCGCGCAGCAGAATGTTCCTGTCCCTGTTGCTCAGCTTCACGGTCTTGTTCACGTCCATCCGGCTCCCGCTCAAACCTTTTGCCGGGCTGTCCGCAGCGATACGAAACCGGGGATGTTCCGTCTCTCTCACGCCTATCTGCAAAGAACTCATCGCATTATCCTTCGACCGGCAATTCCCGATGCGAGGGAGATTAGCAGTTCACCTGAAAAGCGAATTGATTTCGATCAAACGGGGTTTGACGCTGTCATATTTGAGGGAGCTGGAATGTGACGAGGAATATGGTGCGGGTGGGTGCCGCATGTTTCTTCTCCCCGCCGGGGAGAAGTCCGCGGCAGCGGGATGAGGGGGCAAGGGTCGAGATATTCGGAGAGCTTGCCCCCTCATCCGACCCTTCGGGCCACCTTCTCCCCCTCGGGGAGAAGAAACGCGTGGCGACGTATTGCGCAAAATAAAAACGCCGGGACAAGGCCCGGCGTTTCAATCTTCATTCTGCGAGCTTCACTCCGCAGCAAGCGGCGGCAGCCGCAAGATATTGCTGCCCTTGTCGCTGGATTTGTCTCCCGAGCCCTTTTCCATGCCGGCGACCCGGGCCTCCAGCGAGGAGAGCGCCAGGCTGTTTTCGCGGGCGATCTCCGAGAGTTTTTCGTTGGAGAGAGCCTCTTCCTCCTCTTCCTTCTTGCCGACGAAACGGCCGAAGAGGTGGGCGAGCAGGCGCGACAGGTCGTCCATGATCAGGAAGAAGGCCGGAACCACGATCAGCGACAGCACGGTCGAGACGATGATGCCGCCGATGACCGCGATTGCCATCGGCGCGCGGAATGAGCCGCCTTCGCCGACGCCGAGTGCCGAAGGCAACATGCCTGCCGACATGGCGATGGAGGTCATGATGATCGGGCGGGCGCGCTTGCGGCCGGCCTCGATCATGGCGTGGACCCGTTCCATGCCATGACGGCGCATTTCGATGGCGAAGTCTACCAGAAGGATGGCGTTCTTCGTCACGATGCCCATCAGCATCAGGATACCGATGAGAACCGGCATTGACAGCGCGTTCTGGGTGATGATGAGCGCGACGGCCACGCCGCCGATGGCAAGCGGCAGCGAGAACAGGATGGTGAAGGGCTGGATGACATCCTTGAACAGCAGGATGAGCACCACCAGCACCAGCAGCAGGCCAAGCACCATGGCGTTGACGAAGCCCTGCTGCATTTCGCCCTGCACCTTGGCGTCGCCGCTTTCCGCCAGGCGCACGCTCGCCGGCAGCTTGGTTTCCTCGACGATCCGCTTGAATTCGGCCGTCGAGGTATCGAGCGCCGTGCCGAATGGCACGTCGGATCCGATTGAGACGACGCGGTTGCGGTCATTGCGCTTGATCGAGCTCGGACCTTCCGAATAGTCGATATCCGCGACGCTGTAGAGCGGCACCAGCGACCCAGATGCGGTCTTGATCTTCAGGGCGCGGATGGTGGCAAGATCGCGGCGGGTATCGATGGATGCCTGCACGCGGATCGGAATCTGCCGGTCATCGAGCGAGATTTTCGTCAGCTGGGCGTCGATATCGCCGATGGTGGCGACGCGAACCGTCTGCGAAATCTGCTGCGGCGTGATGCCGAGGCGGGCGATTTCATCCTTGCGCGGGCGGATCTGCAATTCCGGACGCGGCAAGGCGCCTTCCGAGCTGACATTGGCAAGGATGGGCGAGGCGCGCAGGCGGCTTTCGAGAATGCCGACGGCGTCGTTCAGGTCCTTCTCGTTCGACGACAGGAAGTTGAAGCTCAGCTCGCGTTCCGCACGGTCGTTCAGCTTGATGATGCGGACATCCGGAATGGTGCGGACCTTGGCGAAGATATCCCGTTCCACATCCCATTGCGGACGTGTACGGCCCTTTTCTTCCACCTTCGGAAGATATTGGCCGATGAGCGGAATGGAGCCCAGACCCTTGTTGACCAGCACCTTCAGCAGCGAGTGGTCGATATGCTGGAGGATGACGTTGACGGTGGCGCGGCGAAGTTCCAGATCGCCCTTGGGCGAAGCGCCACCAAGAATGAAGACGCTTTCCACGCCGTTGATGTCACGGATGGCATGGAAGATCTCGGTCGTCGTCCGGTCGGTTTCATCCAGCGTGGCATTGGGTGGCAGTTCCACCGAAAGCGTCACACGCGAGGCGTCGTCCGGCGGCAGGAAGCTGCCCGGAACGCCGGCGAGAAGAATGACGGAGGCAACGAGGAAGCCGATGGCGCCGATGAGCGTGAGGTACCGCGCCCACCACTTGCGGGTGGTGGCGGAAACCATGCGCGTATAGGCCTTCATCAACCGGCCGTCATTGTCGTGATGGTCGTCCATCGCGTCTTCGGCGCGCATCAGATAGGCCGCCATCAGCGGTGTGATGAGGCGGGCCACCGCCAGTGAGAAGAACACCGAGAAGGCAACCGTCAGGCCGAACTGGATGAAGTACTGACCGGGAATGCCGGGCATGAACGAGACAGGCACGAAGACGGCAATGATGGTGAAGCTGGTGGCGATGACGGCGAGACCGATTTCGTCGGCGGCTTCAAGTGCTGCCCGATAGGGCGTCTTGCCCATCTTGATATGGCGGGCGATGTTCTCGATTTCCACGATGGCGTCGTCCACGAGAATACCCGTGGCGAGCGTCAGCGCGAGGAAGCTGACGAGGTTGAGCGAGAAGCCCATCAGGTCCATGATCCAGAAGGTCGGGATCGCGGAAAGCGGGAGCGCCACGGCGGCAATCAGGGTTGCGCGCCAGTTCCGGAGGAAGAGCAGGACGACGATGATGGCGAGGATGGCGCCCTCGATCAGCGTATCAAGCGCCGCCTTGTAGTTGCCGTAGGTGAAATAGACGGCGTCGTCGACCATTTGGATCGAGACTTCCGGATGATCCTTGCGGACCTTTTCGAGGCTTTCCGCCACGGTTTCGGCAACAGAGACTTCGCTTGCGCCCTTGGAGCGGAACACCGCGAAGGTGACGGCGGGATTGCCGTTGAACCGCGAGAAGGATTTCTGCTCCTGATAGGTGTCGGCCACCGTACCCAGCTCGGAAAGCTTGACGAAGCGGCCGTTGGAGAGCGCGATGGTGGTGTTGGCGAGCTGCGTCACGTCGCGTGTGTCGCCGAGCGTGCGGATCGTCTGCTCATTGCCGCCGATCTGGCCGCGGCCGGAACCGAGATCGATGTTGGTGCCGCGCAGCTGGCTGTTCACCTCGCTCGCGGTAATGCCATAGGCATCGAGTTTTTCGGGGCTGAGCGAAACACGCACTTCGCGGTCCGCACCACCGTAACGGTCGACCTTGCCGATGCCGGACTGGCCCTGCAGCGAGCGCTTGATCGTGTCGTCGACGAACCAGGACAGTTCTTCGAGCGTCATGTTCGGCGAAGAAACGGCAAAGGTCTGGATCGCCTGGCCTTCGACGTCGATCTTGCTGACCACAGGCACTTCGATATCGGCCGGCAGATCGCTGCGGATCTTGTCGATGGCGTCCTTCGTGTCCTGAACGGCCTCTTCCGTCGGCTTTTCGATGCGGAAGACGACCGTTGTCGTCGACTGGCCGTCGACCACGGTGGACTGGATTTCATCGACGCCACTGATGGCGGCGACGGCGTCTTCGATTTCCTTCGTCACCTGCATTTCCAGCTCGGAGGGCGAAGCGCCGCTCTGGGTCACGGTGACGGCAACGACAGGAACGTCGATATTCGGAAAACGGGTGATCGGCAGGGTCTTGAAGGCCTGCATGCCGAGGATCATCAAAAGCGCGAAGCCGAGAAGCGGCGCAATCGGGTTACGGATTGACCATGCGGAGAAGTTCATTTCATTCCCTCAGTCAGTTGGACGCAGCCGTCTGGGCTTCGACCGGTCGGATCCGGTCACCATCACGCACGAATGCTCCAGCTTTCTCGACAACCTTGTCTCCAGCGGCAAGGCCGCTGACAATTTCGATGAAACCGCTGTCTTCTATGCCGGTCTCGATCTTCACCTGCTTGACGACATCGCCTTCCACCCTGCGGGTGGTGGAGCCTTCGCGTCCGGAGGTAACGGCCGATAGCGGCAGGGCAAGCGCGTTCGTCTCTTCGACGATGATCTCGGCGCTGGCATACATGCCTGAGCGTGCCGGGCTGTTTTCCGGCAGCACCACGTGTACGGAACCGAGGCGCGTCGTCGGATCGACGGTCGGCGACACGAGGCGCACCCTGCCCTCTATTTTCTGGGCTCCGCCGGCAACCGTCAAATAGGCTTTCTGACCGGCCTTGACCTTCTGGATATCGGTTTCGGAGAGATCAGCGACGAGTTCGATCGCGCCATCTTTGATGACGGTAAAAAGCGGGTTTCCGGCACCGCTGGCAATGGCCCCGACCTTGGCGTTCTTGGCGGAGACGATGCCGGCGACAGGAGTTTTCACGCCGGTGCGGGTCAGTTTCAGATCGATATCGTCGATCTGCGCGGCGACGACCTTGATGTCGGCCTCGCCGGCGGACACCGCCTGTCTTGCTGCCTCCAGCCGGGCCTGCGCCACTTGCGCGGCGGCTTCGGTCTTTTCCGTCTCCGAAACCGAACCGGAACCGCTCTGGCCGAGCTTGGCGGCGCGGTCACGCTGGCGAAGGGCATCGTTGAGGTTGGCCTGCGCTTCCAGCACCTGCGCTTTCGACTGGGTGACGGAGGCTTCAGCCTTGGCCTTGTTGGCCTCAAGCTGGCTCTTTTGCAGCACGAGGCTGTCAGAGGACAGCACGGCGAGAACCGCATTGGCCTCCACCCGGTCGCCGATATCGGCATTCAGCGTGTCGATCGACAGGCCGTCAACCAGCGGCTGGACGTAGATTTCGTCCACGGGGCGGATTGTGCCTGTCGCGATGATGCGGTCCACGAGATCGCGTTTTGCGGCGTGCGCCACGATGATGGAGGGCAGGTTCTGCTGTTTGGCCGGTGCCTGCGCTTCGCCTTCGGCGGCAGCCGAAAAAGGCAGTGCCGTTGCGGAAAGAAGGAGGAAAACAAAGCGGTTGAAGGTAAATTTATGCTGCATGTGTCTTGGCTCGCGCAATATCCGATCGCATGTCCTGCAGCCGTGAGGCGTGTTTCAATAGGTCATGCGATAGCGAATGTGAAACAAGGGATCACAATACTTCCTTTTCGATCCTCCCGATTCAAACGCCCCTCAACGCGAATCTCAAGCACCTTGCCCTTGTGCTTTTTCTACAAGATCAAATCTGGCAGTCTTGTGGGCGGGACTCTAATTGTTGTTGTCGTGCAAATCAATCCGCATAGCCATGATGGTTGGTATACATTTTTGTATAGCGGTAGATGTTGTAATTCGTCAGATGGGTTACCACTGCGTGAGGCGGTCGGGAATTCTGAGAACGCCTAATACACCGTCATCCTCGGGCTTGACCCGAGGATCCACGCACATCACCGCAATCAAAACGTCGGTAGATCCTCGGGTCAAGCCCGAGGATGACGGAGGCGAAAAGGAGGAGGAGCGGTTGTCATTCAACAAGATCGCGCGGTCATCGCCGCGCGATCTTATCTTTCTGCGTCAGACTACTTCAGCGCCGCATCGGTGATTTCGGTGGTATAGGCGCCGGAGGGTTCCCTGGTAATGACCGGATCGGACCCGCCGCCGAGCAGCGTCTTGACGGTGCGTTCGTAATCCGCCTTGTCGAGCGCGCCTTTCGAGCCGGCAGTCAGCTTGGCGACTTCGCCCATCATGCGCTTCTGGTGCTTTTCGGTCTGGGCGCCGGAGGCGTCGTTTTCGAGAACGATGTCGGCGGCATCGTCAGGGTTTTCTTCCGCCCATTTCCAGCCCTTCATGGAGGCGCGGACGAATTTGACCATGTCTTCCTTGAACTTGGCGTCTTTCAGCTTGTCTTCGAGAACGTAAAGCCCGTCTTCCAGCGTCGCCACGCCTTCGTCTTCATATTTGAAGGTGACGAGGTCTTCCGGCTTGATGCCGGCATCGAGGACCTGTCCGTACTCATTATAAGTCATGGTGGAAATGCAGGCGGCCTGTTTCTGCAGCAGCGGATCGACGTTGAAACCCTGTTTCAGAACCGTGACGCCATCCGCACCGCCGGTGGTCGGGATTTTCAGGTGCGCCATCCACGACAGGAACGGATATTCATTGCCGAAGAACCAGACGCCCAGCGTCTTGCCCTTGAAGTCGTCGGGCTTGGTGATGCCGGTTTCTTTCAGGCAGGTCAGCATCATGCCTGACGATTTGAACGGCTGGGCAATGTTGACCAGCGGCACGCCCTTTTCCCGGGTGGCGAGTGCGGATGGCAGCCAGTCGACGATCACGTCAGCGCCGCCACCGGCCAGAACCTGTGCGGGCGCAATGTCCGGGCCGCCCGGCTTGATATCGACATCAAGGCCTTCGGCTTCATAAAAGCCCTTGTCCTTGGCAACGTAATAACCGGCGAATTGCGCCTGGGTCACCCATTTCAGCTGCAGGGTAATCTTGTCGGCGGCCTGCGCACTGAAGGCCGTCATCAGTGAAGCGCCGGCAAGAAGAATGGATGCAAGTTTCATTTTCATCGCTGTTCCCTTTTTCGTTATTTACGTTCGTCCCCCACGGACGGACGGATGCCAGAAGGTGACGGCCCGCTCCGCGAGCGCCACCAGACCGTAAAAGCCGGAGCCTGCGAGCGCGGCGACCGCGATTTCGGCCCAGACCATATCGACATTGCTGCGGCCCATTTCCGCCGAGATGCGGAAACCCATGCCGACGATGGGTGTGCCGAAGAATTCCGCGACGATGGCGCCGATCAGCGCCAGCGTGGAGTTGATTTTCAGCGCGTTGAAGATGAAGGGCCAGGCGGCGGGCAGGCGCAGCTTCACCAGTGTCTGCCACCAGCCGGCGGCATAGGTGCGCATCAGGTCGCGTTCCATGTGGCTGGAAGCGGCAAGCCCCTGCACCGTGTTCACCAGCATCGGAAAGAAGGTCATGATGACGACGACGGCGACTTTCGACTGCCAGTCGAAGCCGAACCACATGACCATGATGGGGGCGATGCCGACGACAGGCAGAGCGGAGACGAAATTGCCGATGGGCAGCAGCCCGCGCTGGAGGAAGGGCGAACGGTCGATGAGGATGGCGACGGCAAAGCCGAGGCCGCAGCCGAGCACATAGCCTGTCAGCACCGATTTGAGGAAAGTCTGGCGGAAATCGGCCCAGAGGATCGGCAGGGAGCCGAGAAGGCGCGCGAGGATGGCGCTGGGGGCCGGCAGCAGGATGGGCGGTACGGAAAAACCACGGACCACACCTTCCCACAAGACGAGGATGGCCAATCCGAAGAGGAGCGGCACGGAGATGCCGCTGATGCGCTTTGCCGAGGGGGAAACGAAGCGGTGGCGCACCAGCCATTCGTTGAAGGCCCAGGCGGCAAGCCAGAACAGGATCGCGCCGATAAACCAGAAGGGGTTCGTCATGGCCTTGCTCCCATTCGTTTCAGGACCGCGGCGCGGGCGATACCGATAATGGACACCAGAAGTGCTGCGACACCGGCGGCCATGAACAGCGCCGCCCATATCTGCACCGTCTGGCCATAATAGGAGCCGGAAAGCAGCCGCGCGCCGAGACCGGCGACGGCTCCCGTGGGCAATTCACCGACGATGGCGCCGACCAGCGCAATGGCAATGGCGATCTTCAGCGAGGTGAAGAGATAGGGCAGTGCGGCGGGCCAGCGCAGCTTCCAGAAGATTTGCGCAGGCGAGGCATTATAGGTGTGCATCAGGTCCAGCTGGATGGTTTCGGGACTTCTCAGCCCCTTCACCATGCCGACGACGATGGGGAAGAAGGACAGGTAGGTGGAGATCAGCGCCTTCGGCAGCAACCCGGAAATGCCGATGGAATTCAGCACGACGATGATCATCGGCGCGATGGCGAGAATGGGGATCGTCTGGCTGGCGATGATCCACGGCATGACGGAGCGGTCCATGGCGCGATTGTGGATGATGGCGACGGCAAGCAGGATGCCGAGCACCGCACCGATGGCGAAACCGAGCAGTGTGGCGGAAAGCGTGACACCTGCATGATAGACGAGGCTGCGCTTGGAGGTGATGGCCTTGTTGACGGTGGTGTCCCAGAGTTCGGCGGCAATCTGGTGCGGGGCGGGGAGGACCGGGCGCTCCTGCGCGAAGGTTTGCGGCAGGAGTTGCGAGAAGCTCGGCGTCTGGCCGGCGCGGGTGGCCTGATCGCGGGCGAAGGGCATGTTGAGATAGATGACGGCGAGGTGCCAGACGATGAGGATGGCGAGGAGGACGGTGAGGATGGGGAGGATGCGGTGGCGGAGGAGGGTCATGTTTTTTCGCTCCGCTGCGTGCATCGAGGGTGATGATTAGCGGTGACCTGTGGGCGAGGCTTACCCCCCTCTGCCCTGCCGGGCATCTCCCCCACAAGGGGGGAGATCGACTCGTGGCATGGTCGCGGCCATCTCAACGCCTGCGGAAAGAGCATTGGTAGCGCTCCTTGCCGATCTCCCTCCTTGTGGGGGAGATGCCCGGCAGGGCAGAGGGGGGTAACACTTGCCGCAACGGCGTCGTTTCCAGCATCACCCCTCATAGCCATGCCCCGCCTTCAACCCCTCACGCACCCGATGCGCAATCGCCAGAAACTCCGGCGTCTCGCGAATTTCCAGCGGCCTCTCCCTCGGCAAGGTGGATGTGATCACATCAGTCACCCGGCCCGGCCGCGGCGACATGACGACGATTTTCGTCGAGAGATAAACCGCTTCCGGAATGGAATGGGTGACGAAGCAGATGGTCTTGCCGGTCGTATCCCAGAGTTTCAGCAGCTGTTCGTTCAGATGATCGCGGACGATTTCGTCCAGCGCGCCGAAGGGTTCGTCCATCAGCAGCAGGTCGGCATCGAAGGCGAGCGCGCGGGCGATGGAGGCGCGCTGCTGCATGCCGCCGGAGAGTTGCCAGGGGTATTTCTTGCCGAAGCCGTTGAGGTTGACGAGCTCCATCGTGCGGTCGATGCGTTCGCGCTGCTGGGCTTTGGTATAACCCATGATTTCGAGCGGCAAAGCGATGTTTTTTTCGATGCTGCGCCAGGGATAAAGTGCTGCCGCCTGAAAGACATAACCGTAGGATCGGTCTCGCCGGGCGTTTTCCGGCGTCGTGCCGTTGACGGTGATATCGCCCGACGTGTGTTTTTCGAGATCGGCAATGACCCTCAGAAAGGTGGTCTTGCCGCAACCCGACGGGCCGATGAAGGAGACGAATTCGCCCTTGCCGACTTCGAGATCGACATTGGACAGCGCATGTACCGGGCCATCCCCCGTTTCGAAGGTGAGGCCGAGATTTTTGGCGGAAACGACGGAATAGGGGGAGGCCGGGTTCATCGTGGCTTGGTTTCGCTTTCCGTCAGGGCCGCGCGCGCCAATGGCAGCATGCGGGTTTCGGTGAGTCTGGCGATCGGCAGATCGGGCTTGGCGTCGAGATCGAGCCAGCGCACTTCCTCGATTTCCGCCTGCGGCAGGACCTCGGTATGAAGTCTGGCTGTAAAAGCATGGGCAACGACATCGGCCCCCGGCTCATTGGCGGCTTCCTCGCGAAAGACACCCTCATAATGAACGGCATGGTCTGGCAACGTCAGGCCGATTTCCTCGGCAAGTTCGCGGCGCAGGGCCTGTTCCGGCGTTTCCCCGGGGTCGATCTTTCCGCCCGGTTGCATGAATTGCGTGGTGCCGCGCTTGCGCACCACCAGCATTTGCCGCCGCTCGTTTAAAAGAACGGCAGCGGCGATGATGATTTCACGTTTTGCTTCAGTGCTCATGATCACACACCCGATGCCGGAATGCCGCTGCGTTCCACCCGGCGTGGCGAAACGAGTTCCTTCCAGGTGGAAAGCGCCCGGCTGACGGCGGGGTAGGGATCGCGGGCGATAAACTGGCCGTGGCCCGGCTGGGTTTCGATGCTGCCCTCCTCGATGCTGACGAGACCGCGCGACAGGGTGAAGCGCGGCAGCCCCCTGATCTTTTGTCCCTCAAAGACATTGTAATCGATGGCCGATTGCTGGCTCTGCGCGCTGATGGTCTTTTTCAGTGCCGGATCCCAGACGACGATATCGGCATCGCTGCCAACGAGGATTGCGCCCTTTTTCGGGTAGATATTGAGGATCTTGGCGATGTTGGTGGAGGTGACGGCGACGAATTCGTTCATCGTCAGCCGTCCGGTCACCACACCATGGGTCCAGAGCAGCGGCATGCGATCTTCCAGCCCGCCGGTGCCGTTTGGTATCTTGCGGAAATCACCCAGCCCGAAGCGTTTCTGTTCGGTGGTGAAGGCGCAATGGTCGGTCGCCACACATTGCAGCGACCCGGAGGCGAGACCCGCCCAGAGACTGTCCTGATGCTGGCGGTTGCGGAAGGGCGGCGACATGACCCGGCGGGCGGCGTGATCCCAGTCGGGATTGGCATATTCGCTTTCATCGAGGATCAGGTGCTGGATCAGTGGCTCGCCATAAACCCGCATGCCGTTTTGGCGGGCGCGGCGGATTGCTTCATGCGCCTGCTCGCAGGAGGTGTGGACGACGTAAAGCGGCGCGCCGGCCATATCGGCGATGATGATGGCGCGGTTGGTGGCCTCGCCTTCCACCGAGGGTGGGCGGGAATAGGCATGCGCTTCCGGCCCGGTATTGCCTTCCGCCATCAGCTTCTCCTGCATCTGCGCGACGATATCGCCGTTTTCCGCATGCACGAAGGGAATGGCGCCCAGTTCGGCGCAGCGCGAGAAGGAGGCGAACATCTCGTCGTCATTCACCATCAGTGCGCCCTTATAGGCCATGAAGTGCTTGAAGGAGTTGATGCCCTTTTCCAGAACCACCGTCTTCATGTCGTTGAAGACCTGCTCGCCCCACCAGGTAACGGCCATGTGGAAGGAATAATCGCAATTGGCCCGCGTCGCCTTGTTGTCCCAGCGTTGCAGCGCATCGAGAAGTGGTTGGCCGGGCTCCGGCAGGCAGAAATCCACCACCATGGTGGTGCCACCGGCCAGCGCCGCCCGCGTGCCGCTCTCGAAATCATCGGCGGAATAGGTGCCCATGAACGGCATTTCCAGATGCACATGCGGATCGATGCCGCCGGGCATGACGTAACATCCCGTGGCATCGAGGATGGTGCCGCCGGTCAGATCAGGCCCGATCTCGGCAATTTTGCCGCCTTCGATCTTCACATCGGCCTTGTAGGTGAGGTCGGCGGTGACGATGGTGCCATTTTTGATAATGGTGGCGGTCATTGAACTGTGTTCCCGGTGGCGAGGGCTGGCGAATAGCGGTCGGGATGATCAGGCGGGAAAGTCTTAGTGTTCAGCACGGCGAGGATGGTGTTGAGCGTAAAGGAAAGCTCTTCGAAGATTTCGTGGTTCCAGAACCGTAGAACCGCATAGCCGTGATTGTTGAGCCAGAGCGTTCTTTGCCGGTCATGCATGGAAGAGGCGTGCTGTGATCCGTCAAGCTCGACAACCAGCATTTGTTCGCGGCAGACGAAATCGGCGATGTAAGGGCCAAGAGGGACTTGTCGGCCGAATTTGAAACCGTTCAACCGCCGGTCCTTCAGTTCGTACCAGAGGCGGTATTCGGCGTCGGTCTCGTCGCGGCGGAGTTTTCGGGCTTGTGCAGTTTTGCCGGAGTGGCGTTTTGCTGCTTTTTTACCGGTGTGGTCTGCCATGACCCTTGCCCCCTCATCCGGCCCTTCGGGCCACCTTCTCCCCGGCGGGGAGAAGAATTGGGAGGAACCGTCGCATATTTCTGTGACGTCGATGGTCGGGGTGAGGGGCTTGCCACGGGTTTCTTCTCCCCGCCGGGGAGAAGGTGGCCCGAAGGGTCGGATGAGGGGGCTTGGCCTCGTGGGTACGATCATTCCACGATCTCCGCCGTCTCCAGCACAGCATGCAGCAGCACGTCGCAGCCGGCCTTTGCCCATTCGGGCGAAATCTCTTCCGCTTCGTTGTGGGAAAGCCCGTCCACGCAGGGGCAGAAGATCATGGTGGAGGGGGCGACCCTTGCGGTCCAGCAGGCATCGTGGCCGGCGCCGGAGATGATGTCCATGTGGGTGTAGCCGAGTTTTTCGGCGGCAGCGCGTACCCGGCCCACCAGCACGGGGTCGAAGGTAACCGGATCGAAATGGCCGATGGCTTCGATCGCGCAGCCGACGCCGAGTTCTTCGGCGATCACTGGCACCTCGCGCTCGAAGATGGCGCGCATGCTGTCCAGTTTCGCCTGAGACGGTGTTCGAAGGTCGATGGTGAAAACCACCTTGCCGGGCAGCACATTGCGGGAATTGGGGGTGAAAATCATCTGGCCGACGCCGGCGACAGCGCCCGGCTGGTGGGCCATTGCCACTTCCTGCACCTTTTCGAGAATGCGGGCGGCGGCAAGGCCGGCATTGACGCGCATGGCCATCGGCGTGGAGCCGGTATGGGCTTCCTTGCCGGTCAGTGTCACTTCCAGCCACCACAGGCCCTGGCAATGGGTGACGACGCCGATCTGTTTGTCCTGCGCCTCCAGAATGGGTCCCTGCTCGATGTGATATTCGAAATAGGCGTGCATTTTACGCGCGCCGACATCTTCCTCGCCCAGCCAGCCGATGCGTTCCAGCTCGTCGCCATAGGTCTTGCCGTCTGTATCGGTGCGGCTATAGGCGTAATCGAGATCATGGATGCCGGCAAAGACGCCTGATGCCAGCATGGCGGGCGCAAAACGCGCGCCTTCCTCGTTCGACCAGTTGGTGACAACGATGGGGTGCCGGGTTTTGATGTGGAGGTCGTTGAGGCTGCGCACCACTTCCAGCCCGGCCAGCACACCGAGCACGCCGTCATATTTGCCGCCCGTCGGCTGCGTGTCGAGATGGCTGCCGATATAGACAGGAAGCGCGTCCGGATCCTCACCGGCGCGGGTGGCGAACATGGTGCCCATGCGGTCGATGCCAAGCGTCAGACCCGCCGCCTCGCACCAGCGCTTGAACAGGTGGCGGCCTTCTCCGTCCTCATCCGTCAGTGTGCGGCGATTATTGCCGCCGGCGATGCCGGGGCCGATCTTCGCCATGTCCATCAGACTATCCCACAGACGGTCGCCATTGACCGTCAAGTTCTTACCCGCCGCCATGAAATGTCGTCCTCACCTGTTTTGTTTTTATCAAAGCAAAGCTTGTGCCGTTCCTGTTTTTGCCGGCTAAGATAACAGCCATTGCCTTGTGCTGGCGATGATGGATAAATTGACCGGCTGGTAAACAATGCAAATTTGCGATGGCGTCAGCAAGGGACTTTTGTGACGAATCGCACTAATTTTGCCTAAACTGTACGCGTCGATTATTTTTTAATCATACTGTAGCGGCAATTGCATCGAAAAGAAACAGAGAGCAGAGAATGGCCATACCGCGCGCAGCGAAAACACAGAAGCGGACCCGCATTCAGGAGGAAAAGCAGGAAGCTATCCTCGAGGCAGCGCTCAGTGTCTTTTCCATCAACGGCTTTCGTGGTTCCACCATAGACCAGATTGCCGAGGCGGCCGGCATGTCCAAGCCGAATGTGCTTTATTATTTCCGCACCAAGGAGGCGATGCATCGCGCCCTCATCGAGCGGGTGCTGGATACATGGCTTGATCCGCTCAGGGCTTTTGATGCCGAGGGTAATCCTGAAAGCGAAATCCGCTCCTATATTCGCCGCAAGCTGGAAATGTCGCGGGATTTTCCGCGCGAAAGCCGGCTGTTCGCCAATGAAATCCTGCAGGGTGCGCCGCATATCGAAGATGAGCTGAAAGGGCCTCTCAAACAACTGGTGGATGAAAAGGCCGAGGTCATCCGTGCCTGGGTGAAGGCCGGGCGGATTGCCAAATGTGACCCCTACCACCTCATCTTTTCAATCTGGTCGACCACCCAGCATTATGCGGATTTTGATGTGCAGGTGCGGGCGGTGCTGGGTGACAGGCACGGCGGCGATGGCCGTTTTGAAGATGCGGCCCGGCATCTGGAGCAGCTTTTCATCGGTGGATTGCGGCTAAACGGCTAAGCGGGATGGGTTCTCGCGAATATGTGATCGATGTTTTGTGTCAAAACATGAGGAAAATGATCACCTTTATACTTTACTCCAAAACTCATCTTTATTATGGTGCCGCTATCCCGAATGTCCGGGGCATGAAAAATCAACCGGCAGGTGAGGGAATGGCACGCAAGGAAAAGAAGAAGGCCGAACGCGGCGGCAAGCAGGGCAAAGGCGCGCCTCAAAACGAAAAGGACGTGGCCGAACAGCAGCTTTCCGGACCGAAGAGCTTTCTTTATGTCGGCGGCCGTGACTGTCAGGTTGCCCATCTTCGCCAGATCGCCAGCAATTTCGGCGCCGAACTGATCCATCACGATGGCGGACTGCGTGAAGCGGTGTCGCGCATCGATACCGTTCTTCCTTCCGTCGACTGCGTTTTCTGCCCGATCGACTGTATCAGCCACGATGCGTGTCTGCGGGTGAAGTCGGGTTGCAAGAAATTCGGCAAGACGTTCATTCCGCTGCGCAATGGCAGCAAATCCAGTCTGGAGCGGGCGCTGCAGACCATGAATGAACGGACCTCCAGCGATGAGCGACGAGCGCAATAATTTCCATGATGATGAGCCCGCGGCAGCAGAAGCCTGCCGCGTGGAACTGCACAAGATGGCCGAACAGGGCGCCGATCCGGCCCTGACGGACATGTATGAAATCGTCGGCGAACGGGAGCGGCGCAACCGCGCGGCGGCCGCCGACAGCAATGTGGTGACCTTTCCCCATCTTCGCACCCGCCAACCCGGCGAAACGCCTTCCTTCGCCCTCGGCGAAGCGGCTGAAGGCGGTCGCAACATCCTGTCGTTTCGCTGGAGGCGTCGTTAAGGCCGATCAGCCTTTCGGCTTCATAAATGCCCCGGCGCAGAGCACGAGCCATCCGGCGATCATGCCAAGGCCACCCGTGGGTGCGGCGAAGGGAAACAGGCTGTGGCCGGAAAAATGCCTGACGACGAGATCACCGACAAAGATCGCGGTGCCCAACCCCAGGATCAGGCCGGCCGGAATGGCGGTCCTGATACGGTCCGCACCGATATGGAGCGCCACCAGCACCGGGGAATGTGCCAGCGCCATGGCCGAGGCATTGCCCAGCATATAGGTCTCGCCCGTATGCGTGGCGGCGGCGGCAAGCATGACGCCGGCGGCACCCAGAAGGCCGCCGAGCAAAAGAATGAAGGCGCGCAATCTGTCGTGGGTCATGGGTTTTCCGCTTCCTGATTCTGCATATGAAAAGCCAGCCGCTCCACCGGCGCCCAGATGATCTCGCGCAGCTTGGGGTTCTCGATGGTCTCGTCCATGGCGCGGCGGAAGCAGAGCAGCCATTCATCGCGCTCGGCAGGGCCGATGGGCGCGACGAAATGGCGGCGGCGCAACATCGGATGGCCGTGTTTCTCGACATAGACGGGCGGTCCGCCAAGATATCCCGTCAGATAATCGTAAAACTTCGCCTCACTGCCGGAAAGATCGGCAGGGTGGATCGCACGGCAATGCGCCGCCTCCGGCAGGGTGTCCATCAATTCATAAAAGCGCCGGGTCAGGGCCTTGACGGTCGCATCGCCGCCGATCGCTTCATAAAGGGTAGTGGTCTCGCCGCTCATCATCCGCCTCGTCTGGCCCTGCGGTCCTTATCGCTTTCTCAAGCGGGAAGAGCAACAAGGAAAGGTGGGATGCGACATTTGCGACATTGTGCTGATCGACCCCTCAGTTTTCGGGCCCGACGTATCGTTGAATAGCCTGAACGGCGATTTTGAGTGGCGCGATATGTTCTGTCACCACGGCCCAAACCACATCGTCCGCGATCTTGTGGTATTCATGGCGAAGAATATTGCCGATCCCGCGAATCTGTTTCCATGGGATGTCCGGCGCGAGGTCCAGCAATTCCTCCGGTATGTGCCGTGATGCCTCGGAAACGATCTCCAAGGCGCGCTGTACAGCAAGCTTGAGGAGCCAATTTTGCTGAAAATCAGCAAGTGACAGGCCTGCAGTGTGGGTCTCAATGCCGTTTATGGCCTCCAGAATTTCAGAGAGAACTGGTCCGACCCTGCGTCTGATCATCAAAATATCCGTACTGCGGATCGCTCGATGTCATTCCGGAGCAGCGGGTGGAGGCTGTTGCGTGTCGTCACGTCCACTTCCACCGCCAGTTCTTCTTCCAGAAACTGCTTGATACCGACGAGATCGAGCAATGAGAAACGGCGGCTTGGATCATAATCGATGAAGATGTCCAGATCGCTTGAACCAAGGGCTTCATCGCGGGCCGTCGATCCAAAAATATAGAGCGACGTTGCGCCCATGCTTTTCACCGCATGGGCGTGCCGTTTGAGTTTTTTGATCGCGTCCGTTCTCTTCATGCGTTCAGCTTATATCATCCCGCATGCGTCATCCACTCATCCAAAATTGCGGATGAGATCGAGCCCCTTGTTCAGAAGTGTTTCGGCTTCGCCCTGATTGGCGGCTTCGACGTAGCAGCGCATTTCGGGCGCGTTGCCGGAAGGGCGGAAGTGGATGGTGCTGCCGTCGGTGAGCGCCACGCGCAGGCCGTCGATGTCGCTGAGCGTCTTCACCTTGCCGACCGGGGCGAGGAAAGCCTCGAGATTGTCGCGCGAAGCGCGCAGATGCGTCATCAGGGCGGCGCTTTTTTCCTGCGCGAAATTCTCCAGACGGTCGGCGGCGGCGACCGGCAGATTGTAGGCGGCGGCGATCTCCGACAGCGGTTTTTTCTGCTCGGCCGACAGAAGCAGCACGGCGAGAACCGGCAGGAAGCTGTCACGCGTCGGCAGCGGCGAGACTGCCCTGCCGTTGAGGGTGAAGGCAGAAGCCGTGAGCAGGCCGCCATTGGCCTCAAAGCCCATGACGCCGTTTCTGCCGGCGGCAAGCGCCTCTGCCATGCCGGCGATGACGAAAGGTGAGCCGACCTTTGTGCGAACGACCTCGAAGGAACCGCTCGCTTCAATGCCGGAATTGGAGGTGACGGGGGTGACGACCACACCGGCATCGAGGAAACTGGCGGTGATGAGCCCGATCAGGTCGCCGCGCAGCGGCACGCCGTTTTCATCGGCAAGCAGCGGGCGATCGCCGTCACCGTCGGCAGAAACGATGGCATCGAGACCATGTTCCGGCGCCCACTTCTTGAGAAGCGTAAGTGTTTCCGGCGAGACCGCCTCGGTATCAACAGGAATGAAGCTCTCCGAGCGGCCGAGCGCCACGGCGTCGGCGCCATAATGGGCGAGAACGTCGACGAAGAGATCGCGCGCCACGGTGCTGTGCTGGTAAACGCCGATCTTGAGACCCGACAACGCCTTTTCCGGCAGCAGCGCGATGTTGCGTTCGTAAAACAGTTCGGCTGCGATTGCGGAATGGTCTTCCGCCGTCGCGGCCTCGTCGCTCACACCTTCGGCTTCGACTTCGGCTGCAAGGGTGGCGATTGCCGTTTCATCCTGCTTGTCGATTTCGCCATCCGGGCGATAGAATTTGATGCCGTTGCGGTCGGCCGGAATATGCGAACCGGTGATCATCAACGCGCCCGCCTTCAGCGACAGGCCGTAAAGCGCCAGCGCGGGTGTCGGCACGGTGCCGCAATCGAGCGGTGTGAGACCGGCCTTTTTCAGCGCGCCGATGCAGGTTGCCGAAACATCGGGGCTCGAATCCCGGAAGTCGCGGGCTACGAGAATGGGATCGCCCGCCTTTGCCTGGCCCGATGTGAGAAGGTGCCTTGCAAATGCCGTGGCATAGACGGCCGAGGCTTTTCCTTTCAGATCGACAGAGAGGCCGCGAAGGCCGCTCGTTCCAAATTTCAGGCTCATGCCAAACTCCGTTTCGATAAAATCTTTGAGGTTCAAATGGATAATATAAAAATATAACGGCTGAAAGAACCGTATTGATCCATTCACGTCAATCATCTCTTTCATGGCGGCCCCGAATGGGCGATGATTGCGGGGATGAAGCGGGTAACCTAAAATTCACCCGTCATATTTAAACTTGTCCGTCTATAGCGGCTGTGGCGACGATGGAAACCATCTGTTGCCGGCCTTTTTGTGGTTCATTCGAGTTGGATTGGCTGATGTACAGGCTTCAAAAGGCGGGACATAAGCAGGCACGTCCGCTTGATGAAAAATCGGCGCCCGTCGCCAGGCCCCACGGTTCCCTGCTGGACGATCTGGTGGATGAGGACGAGGTTTTCGAACGCACGGTGCTGAAAGAGCATCTGGAGCCGAAACCGGTCGTCGCCGCCGAGCCGCCCCCGGCTGAAAAGCCCGTAAAACCATCCTCGCCGACCGGTAGTCTGGCGGCCGCGCTGCCGGGCCTGAAATATATCGACAGGATCGGTGTGGACGATATCCTCATCTGGCTGCGTAACGGCATTGTCTGGATCGTGCTGGCGATCATTCTCTGCGTCGGCGCCGCACTGACCTATGCTTCCATGACGCCGCCGCGTTACACCGCCTATACGGATATTGTCGTTAATCCCTCCAATCTCAACGTCGTCAATGACGGCGTGTTTTCGCCGAGCCAGCAGCGCGACACCCAGATACTCGAAGTGGAAAGCAAGCTGCGCACCATCACCTCGCGCAACGTGCTGGCGCGGGTGGTGGATGAGCTGAAGCTCGATCAGGATGCCGAATTCATCAATCCGCCGCCGCTTGCCCGGCTGAAGGCGATGTTTTCGTCGAAGCCGGAAGATGGCGACAACCGGGTCGGGGCGCTCCGTTCCCTCGGCGACCGGGTGGCGGCGGAACGCGATCCGCGCTCCTTCGTGGTGACGCTTTCGGTCTGGACCAACGACGCGGAAAAATCCGTGACGGTTTCCAAGGCCATCGTCAAAGCCTTTGAAAGCGAGCTGTTCCAGACGACCTCCGACAGCAGCCAGCGTGTTGTCGACGATCTCAAGAAACGGCTCGAGGAGATGCGCGAAAACGTGACGGCTGCCGAAAAGCGGGTGGCGGATTTCCGTCGTGAGAACGGATTGCAGGAAAACAACGGCCAGCTGGTCAGCAATCTCGCCTCCGGCGAACTGAATGCGCAGGTTCTGGCGGCACAGCAGCGCGTCATTCAGGAAGAATCACGCCTGAAGCAGATGGAAGCCGCGATTGCCCAGAACCGCACGCAGAGCGATGCCATCTTCGACAGCCAGACGATGAACACCATCCGCGCGCAATATAGCACCCTGCAGCAGCAGATCGGTGCGATGACGCTGACCTATGGCGCGCGGCATCCGCGCCTGGCAACCGCGGGGGCGGAGCGCGCCATGCTGGAACGCGGCATGGCGGATGAAGCGCGGCGCATCCTGCAGGCGGCCAAGACAAATGTCGCCGAGGCCCGCTCCTCGCTCGATGCCCTCAGATTGAAGGCGGTGGCGGAACGGGCCAACGTCTTCACCGATAACGAGGCGCAGGTGCGGCTCAGGGATCTGGAGCGCGACGCCAATTCGGCCGCCGCGATCTACGAGACCTATCTTACCCGCTCGCGCCAGCTTGCCGAACAGCAGTCGATCGATTCCACCAATGTGCGGGTGATTTCGCAGCCCGTCGCGCCGAATTCCAGAAGCTGGCCGCCGGGCAAGCTGACCTTCCTGATTGCCGGTGGCGCAGGCGGTCTGTTCCTCGGTCTCGGCATTGCCGGGGCGCTCGGGCTCTGGGGTTATCTGCGCCGCAATGACCACGATGAAAGTGCTGCGCGTTACGCCTGATGGGGCTGACCCGTTGCGCTTATTCTTCCGACGTCAGACCGTCATAAACTTCGAGCAGGGCAGCGGCGATGGCAGCACCCAGCGCATTGCCCGCATCGCGAATGCCGGCCTCGTCGCCGTCGCGGACGGAAATGGCGAGATCGGACGCTTCGTTGGCGACGATTTCCTTTGCCCGTTCTATTGCCCAGAGGCCGAAATCGCCGCGGTTGTCGATCGAGATGGTTTCCATGGCCTTGACCTTTTCTGTGGTGTGGGTTCGCCGTTCCTTAACCCATTGGCCGGCAAACCGGAATAGGTGGAAAGAGCGGTCTCAACCTGCGGGCGTGTAAATTGTCGGCTTCAAGCGAAGGGTTTATAAAAATATTAATGATAGTTCTTCGTAGTGTTTGAAGCCTTATACTCTAAGCATATGTGTGACTATAACAATGAAACGACGCCTATCTTGGACACCGGACAGATTATGACAGGGAGCGAAATGCCGGATGCGAAAGGGCCGAACAAGATCTGGCCCGTCATTCCGCTTGCGGCTTTACCCATCACTGACGCGACGATTGAAGAAACGGCGGAGGATTTCATCCTGCGGGCGGGGCGTGTGCGCGATACCGGCGCAAGGCCATTCTATTCGACCTCGGCGAACGGTCAGGTCATTGCGCTTTGCCATCACGACAGGGAATTTGACGCCATGCTACGGCAGGCGGACCAGATTCATGCCGACGGCATGTCACTGGTAATCTTTTCCCGCAAGTTCTGTCCGAATGCACTGCGCGAACGCGTTGCGACGACGGATCTCGTTCATGCGGTTGCCCGCCGGGCCGAAGAGACGGGTGCGCGGTTTTATTTCCTCGGTGGCTCCGAAGAGGTCAATCGCGCCGCAGTCGAGGAAATGCAGAGGCTTTATCCGCGTCTGGTTTTTTCCGGGCGGCGCAACGGTTATTTCAGCCGGGACGAAGAAGAGGCGATCCTTGCCGATGTCGTGGCATCGCAGACCGATATTCTCTGGGTCGGCTTCGGTATTCCGCTGGAGCAACGCTTCGTCTCGCGCAATCTGGACAGGCTTTCCGGCGTTGCCGTGGTCAAGACCTGCGGTGGCCTGTTCGATTTTCTCGCCGGCAAGAACAGCCGCGCGCCGCAATGGATGCAGGATATGGGGCTGGAATGGCTCTACAGGGCGATGCTTGAGCCGAGACGCCTTGGCAAACGTTACCTGCTGACCAATCCGATCGCTATATATTCGCTTCTGAAGCACAGCTACCGGGCTTCGGAACGCTGACGAAGCGGAGAGGAAACGGCGGGTTTGCCCTTCTCCGTTTTGCCATCCGTACCTTTGATTGCGCAGCGGATTTTTTTGAAAGCCGCGCGCGCCAGTCTATATGAGATCACCCTAACGTATTGAAACGATGCGCCTTGCCGCTGAAATTCGTTGCAACTGCGCGCAACGGCGCTACACTGGGAAAATATTATAAATTTATTCGAATCAGAGATATTTGAGGGCAGCAATGGTCATTACGTCCATTTCTCTTTTTGTTTATGGGATTGGCACTGTTACCTCTCTCGCCATGACCTACATTGAAGGCGCTCGCCGCGACAGGGATTGGGATTTTTACCGGGTGACCGGTATCGTGCTTTGTTTCTTGTGGCCGGTTCTCGTTCCGCTTCTCATTCTTGCCGCCGTCTTTTCTTCCCTCGGTTTCCAGAAACGCATGAATGCGCTTTCGCTGGGCAGGGAAAAAACGCTGGGCTGATACGGGCACCCGTAATGAGGAATATCAGGCCTTTTTCACCGGCGCCTTATAGGGCGTGAGCGTGATCCCCAGGCTCGCCATCACGCGGCCGAGGGACATCAGCGGCGGATGGGTGGCGGGCAGCAGCGCCCCGGTTTTCAGGAAAGCGGCAACAGCGCGGATAAGCGACAGCCCAAGGCTGGCGATGTTCTTGGCGGCAAGCAGCAGTCCGCCCTTGAGGCCGGGTCGGCGAGCGCGGTCGATGCTGTAATTGATGATGCCGGTTCTGAGCGAGCGCTCCATGATCCAGCGCGGCGCCATGCGGTTTTCCGGCACATATTCGATGATGAGCGCCTGAGCGCTCCAGGCGAATTTGAAACCGGCCTTGCGGCAGCGGGTGAAGAAATCCATATCGCCGCCGCCGAGGAAATTGAACCGCACGTCGAATTCCGGTTTCGGCAGGCTTTCGAAAACTTTCCGCGAAATCAGACAATTGCCCGATCCGTGGATCTGTTCGACGGGACCGGTTGGCGCTTCGATGGAGCCGAACAGCGGATGTGACAGCACTGCCTTCGGCGCGGGTGCGTCGAATTCGCGGTTGACCGGTCCGCCGACGATATCGGCGCCGAAGGACTTGGCCGCCGACACCATTTCGGCGAGCCAGACGGGGGAGGCGGCCTCGTCATCATCGATCATCAGGAACCATTGAGCGGACGGATAGCTCTGCCGGGCGGTGCGGAAGGCGGTATTGATGGCGTAACAATTGCCCTGTGTCGGCTCCACCAGCGTCTGGCCGGCCATGCCGCTTTCGCCAAAAAACGCACGCGCGACGGCAAGGCCCTGCTGGCCTGCGCCGTCATTGTCGACCACGACGATGGCGAAGGGAAAATCGACCTT
Organism: Agrobacterium sp. ST15.16.024; assembly: GCF_027956545.1. Lineage (NCBI taxonomy): Bacteria > Pseudomonadati > Pseudomonadota > Alphaproteobacteria > Hyphomicrobiales > Rhizobiaceae > Agrobacterium > Agrobacterium sp. ST15.16.024. Next base: position 398,442 of record NZ_JAQKGO010000003.1, on the reverse strand, counting down.
CTGGGCCGCCAGCGATAAAAGCGTCTTTCGCAGGCCTTCGGGCCGGCGGAAACTGGGAATGCACACCACCGCTTCCGGCATGATCTCGGGCATGGAAACTCCTAAATACCGGCAAGCGCTGCGGCGGAAAAAACGACGGCCCTGAGGCTTTGGCGGGGGCGATGAATGAGCGTATCGGCAAGTGCCTTAAAGGCCTCGCGGTAACGGCGGGCGCGGAAAGCCTGCGCCACGGTATAGGCATTCATGTGGTTTTCGGATTTGTGGCGGAGCCGCCGCAGTTCCTGCGGGGAAATGGCGGCGACGATGGCGGGGTCGGAAAACACCGCCTCGATGGCCGGCTCGCAGTCTCGGAAGGTCAAAAGCCGGTTCATCATCACGCTCGTCCGGTGCACCCGGTAATCGAGAACGTGGCAGCCGGGCAGATAGACAAAGCGGCCGGCGGCGGCGAGCCTGCACCAGCCATACCAGTCTTCCGCATAGCGCAATGTCTCGTCGAAACCGCCGAAATCCTGAAAGATGCGGGTCCTGACCAGCATGATGCCGCCATTGACGATGAAGTTTCCGCCCAACAGAGGCTGGAGGATGAAACCGTCAGGCTTTTCACGGCGGCGAATGAGATTGCGCCGGCCGATCTTGTCGCCATTTTCGTCGATGCGCTCATAATCGCCATAGACGGCAACGACGTCAGGGCCGGAGATGCCGGCGCAAAGAGCGGCGATGGCACCCGGCTTCAGCCGGTCGTCCGCATCGAGAAACATCGTCCATTCGCCGCGTGCCTGCGACAGGCCGAAATTGCGCACGGCGGAAACGCCCTGCCGGCCCTGCGGCCGGGCGAGCAATTTGACCCGTGGATCGGAGAAACCTTCCACCTTCTGCGCGGTGGTATCGGTGGAGCCGTCATCAACCACCAGCACCTCGCGGATGGTCTCGCCCTGAAGCAGGACGCTTTCGATCGCTTCCACGATGTAACGCTCGCCGTTGCGAACGGGAATGACAATCGAAACGGAAACCAAGGTTTTCAACTCCATAAGGGTGGGCCAAGAATTCGCACAGCGAAGTTACTACCGGATTAAGCGGACCTCGCCAATTATGACGTGGTATAGCGTCGGTTAACCTTGCAAATCTTTAATATCCTTTTGGCATGATCGAGATGTTATGTTTTGAGAATTAGAGCGTGGTTGCGTCCTTTCGGACGTTGATGCGCGAGGGTTGCGGAGGCGGGTGAATGCGGATCGGGCGGCGGAATTTTCTGGGCGGTGCGGCGAGTGCCGGCCTGTTGCATGCCATGGCCGGCCCGACCCTTGCCGCGCAGAAGAAAGCGCCGGTCAAAACCGCCCCTTATGGTGCGGCGGTTTATCTGCCGGATCTCAATGCCGATAGCCGCATCGGCGAGGCTGTTGTCAAATATTGCTCGCGCATCACCCCGGTTACCGAAATGAAATGGGAGGTCATGCGGCCTTCCGCTGACGTGTTCGATTTCGCCGCCGCGGATGCAATCGCCAACTTTGCGCGCCAGCACAAGCTTTCCATGCACGGCCATCCGCTGATCTGGTACGCCTCCAACGCGCCCTGGCTTGCGAGTGTCGGCGGCGGCAAGGTCGAGAAGCTGATGGAGACCCATATCGTCAAGGTGATGGAGCGTTACAAGGACGTGATCCACAGCTGGGACGTGGTCAATGAGCCGATCCCCGATGTGCCGGGCAATGTGCGCGCGCGGCGGGATGCCTGGTATTACGGGGCGGGGTCGGACGCCATCAAGAAGGCCTTCGATATTGCGCACGCAGTCGATCCGAAGGCGCAGCTTGTTCTCAACGAATATGATGTGGAATTCGCGGTTGAAAAATCGCCGGCCAAACGCGCGGCCTTCCGCAACCTTATTCTCGAACTGCTTGAGAAGGGCGCACCGATCAACGCCATCGGCCTGCAGGGACATCTGCGCGGCGGCTGGCCGATCGCCAAGGACGAGCTCGCCGCGTTCGCCATGGAAATGCGCAGCTACGGTCTTGCCATTCTGGTGACCGAGCTGGATGTGATGGACCAGACGCTGCCCGGCCCGGAGGCCGAGCGCGATATGCTGATCAACGGCCAGGTCCGCGATTTTCTGGAAGCGGCCTCGGCGGGTGGCGGGCTCTCCTCTATCACGACCTGGGGTATTTCGGACCAATATAGCTGGATCCGCTGGGCCTATCCGCGCCGGGATGGCACGCCCAACCGGCCGCTGCCGCTGGACTGGAGCTTCAACGAAAAACCGATGATGGCCGTCATCAATGAATTCCGGAACCGTGGTGCATGAGCATGAGTGCTGAAACGTCGCTTCCTCCTGTACAGAAAGCGCTGCAGATCAATCTGCATCCCTTCGATGCTCCGCATGCGGCCCTTACCCTGCCGCATCAGCTGCGGGTCTGGGGCGGTCAGGTGGACCGCATTCTTCTGACTGTTGATACCGGGCAGGTCGGGGCGGGCCGTTACAAGGGCAACGGCTTTGATGCGGCCAGCAAACGCCTTTTCGACATGCTGGAGGAAATGCAGACTAATTATCCGCATCTGCATGTGGATGTGGTTGATTACAGCGATGCGGCGCGCAACGTGGTGGCAAAGACCTTCTTTTCGCGCTCGCCGATCCCCTATCCGGCCAAGGCCTTCGACGGGGGGCCGTTTCATGTGTATTTCTATGGGCTGAAACGCGCCAATGCCCGTTATGTGCTGCATATGGACAGCGACATGATGTTTGGCGGCGGCAGCCAGAGCTGGTTCGAAGAGGCCGTTGCCCTGCAGAAGGCCAACCCCGATGCCCTTTGCATCACGCCATTTTCCGGACCGCCGACGGTGCGCGGCGATCTTGATATCTCTCGCCATGTCGGCATGCCGGGGGTGAGGAACATCCCTGAGCCGCGCAAGCTGCCATCGCGCATCCCCACATGGCGTTTTGCCACTGTCTCCACGCGGCTTTTCATGATCGACATGGACCGTTTTGCCAAGCGGATCGGCTCTCTGGAACTGCTGCGGCCCGATGCCAAGCGGCGTATCCGCTCCTATGCCTATAACCAGCAGCCGGTGTCGATGCCCGCCGAAGAGGTGCTGAGCACCAACATGATGCGCGTGGGCGTGCACCGGCTGGATTTTCTCGGGACGGGGAAGGGCATGTATTCGCTACATCCGCCCTATCGCTCGCCGGAATTTTACGCGGCGCTGGGGTCCATCGTCGAGCGTATCGAAAAGGGTGACGTTCCCGAAGGGCAGCTGGGCGACTTCGATATCAACGGCTCGATGGTGGACTGGACCAGCGCGCTGGCAGCCAAGACGCGCTCCAAACGTTATGCGAAGGCGCTGCGCCACCTGATCTCGGCGAATGTCCAGCGTTTCACCAAGGCGTAAAAACGCTTGCAGCCTGCCTTCTGCGCCAAGGGCGTGGTGGGGGGGCGGCTCAATAGTCGGTTATCAGCTTGCTCCAGCTTTCCGAGCATAGCCCACCAATATAGATGTCGCCGGCAATCGCCCGGTCGCGCAGGGCTTCATCCCGGGTTGCCATGCAGAAATATCCGTCATGGCGAAAGCTCATATGGTTCTGGCGGTACAGCGCGTTTATGAGAAAGGGCTGTGACATGCCGGTGACGTGGGCGTAGTTCTCGTCGTCGAAATGGCGGAACAGGGTGTTGAGCACGTCGTTTTCACGACCGGCATCACAGACGAGATTAAGCACATAGGCGGTTCTTCCCGGCTGGCCAAAAAACAGCGCGGCGCCCATGACATGGCCTTCTGCGGTCTCGATCATCAGGCTTTTCAGTTCACCGAGGCTCTCATTGGCCCTGCTCATTTCTATCAGCCAGTGAAACTCCTCGTGAGACCATTCCGGACGGATGGAAAACCGCTCGATCATCGTCAGCGCCTTGCGGCGGAATGTCTCGAAATCCACGGTTTTTACCCTGGCGCCGGCGACCTGATGCGGCCTCAAGCCTTTTTTCCATGATCGCAGGATACCGTCGATAAATCCAAGCGCCGACAGGGCAAGGGTGGTCTTGGCCAATTTCGAGCGTCGCGGCATGCGCAGCGCAATCGTGCAGAAGGGCTTGAGGGCCTTGTGCCATTGCAGGCTTTCGATCGGCATCATATTGCCGCCGATCGCCACCCAGTGATCGGCGCTGACGGGGGAGGCCGTGTCCGAAAACAGCATGTCATGTTTCGTTGCCCGCATGCTGCGAGACAGGCGGGCAGCCCCCAGCGCGCCGAGTTTCCCATCTGATGCGAAAGCGCACAACAACCTGGCGGTAATGGCTTTTCCATTCGCGATAAACCGCATGGGGACTGCGAGGATGACGCTAGTGACCCTGTTCTCCCCCGCATCATAGACGACGCTGCCATATTCCGGATCAAAGGTGGGGCTGCTGAAGAACAATGTCTCGACATAGGAGCGGAAATCGAAATTTACGTCACGCCCGGTCTTCTTGAACGCGCTGTTGAGGACCGCTTCGACAGCCTCGACATCGTCCTTGCGCATGGGGCGAATGCCGACCGTTCCGGGCTTGTCCGGGCACCGTGTGGATTGACCGATATCGCCATCGTCCATGTTGGTGTGTCTTGGAACGTCCACCTTAGGTCTCCAGCCTTATGCGCAATTATGAGATCAACTCCAGGATATATCTTAAGTTGTTAATATACGCTAAAGAGAGCTAGGAGTCATACCCTCAATACGTCCAAATTGTCCTTCTGCAGTACAGACGGAAGCGATTTATTCCAGGTTATATTTCGTTTTGAACTTAATAAAATCAAATATTTGATGTCAATTCACAAAATTGTTTCCAGCGGAAATTCCATTGCTCCCCGAACTGACCTCCAGAATAATGCGTCATTTCTCTGTTTGCGGGTCTATCTCTTTATAACAAAAGAAAAAGACGGAATTACTATTCTTCCGTGCATTATGCATAACTAAAAAATAGGATTTTTGCTGGATATTCCTGTGACGGGGAGGAAGCATCGGATACGATGTGTGCTGACGTGGAAAAAGGAAGAGAAAAACCCCTTATGGATGCAGCGGACGACGGACAGGGGCGTGGCTATTGGCGGGACGCATTGTTTTATGTGACCTTCCTTTACTTCACGATCGGCTTTTCGCCCTATGTTTCACTTTCCTCCACCTATTCCGGCTCCGCCATGGCAGCCGGCTCCAGCCTTCTCAACCAGCTCACCGCGATCATTCTGCTTTTCAGTTTCGTGGCGTTCATGGCGAAGGAAAAATCATTCTCGATCCTCTTTGCACCGCGCCTGCTGATCGCGGCGATTTTCGGCTGGTATGCGTTCACTTCGCTGGTGGGCGAAGCGCCGATGTTCTCGCTGCGGCGGCTGGTCATGTGCGCCATCATCTGTGCGCTTGCCGATGGTTTCCTGCAGTTGCCGCGCACCGAGCGGCATTTCACCACCATGCTTGCCTTCTGCGTGTGGATTATCCTGTTCCTGTGCTATTTCGGGATCGCGGCCCTGCCCGGACGGTCGATTCATCAGATCAGCGATGCGCTGGAGCCGTTTCTTGCGGGCAACTGGCGGGGTGTCTTCAATCACAAGAACGAGGCCGCCTCGATCATGTCGGTGCTGATCATCGTCGGGATCTACCTTTGCAGGCGCTGGTCCTTCTTCGGGGGGATGGTGGTTCTGCTGCTGTCGCTGATCTTTCTGGTCAAGTCAGGCGGCAAGACGGCGCTTGGGCTGATGCCGATCATCATCGGTACAGGCTGGTTCATCGTACGCTGGCCCCAATGGCGGTATCTGGTCGTGACCCTGCTGATGGTGGTCTTCACGACGGTGGTGATCGGCACCACTGTCGATCCGGTCTTTTCGCAGATGCTGACCAATATGGGGATCGACGCCAGTTTCACGGGCAGAACCGATATCTGGACCATCGCCATTGATTATATCCATCAGCGACCGGTTCTTGGCTACGGGTATCAGGCCTTCTGGCGCAGCGATGCGCTATTATCGAGTTCCATTGAAAACAACAGCTGGGCGGCGACCGCGCCGGCTGCGCATAATGCCTATTTCGACCTTGTGCTTGCGGCCGGCATTCCGGGTCTGGTGCTGGTGCTGGTGTGGATCTATCTGCTGCCGCTTCATTATCTTGGCAAAATGGATGAGGCCACGCGCAAAAGCCCGCTGACGAGGCTTTATGTCGGCGTCTGGCTTTATGTGCTGCTTTACAGCTTTCTGGAAACGATCCTCATGCTAAGTGCGGGTTTCGTCTGGTTTTTCCTTATCGTCGCCGTGATGGGCCTGCATCTGCAGGCGACTGCCAGCCTGGTCCAGGATGAGAAACGGCGAGAGCCGGCCCGCGCCGATGATGACGGGATAATGGTGCCGAAGCCTCTTTCGCGCCCCACATCATAGACCGTTCGTTGCGGACGATGTCTGGCGGGGAGACGCCGGTTCGTGCCGGTGCGCGCAAGTGGTGCTCCGCCGGGCGAGTGGCAGGACTGGAGATGCCATTCGCCATTGATGGGGTACATTTTTTCATCGCAGCTATTGACCTCAACTATTGCTGAGGAATTATCAGAGCATGGAACACTGTTGAAGGACGTTCCATGAGCGATATCATACTCTCCCTACGGACCATATCTGGCCGCGCCCGCAACCCGCGCTCCCTTCCAGGGAGGCGTGACGATGGCTGAAAATTCCACGGCGCTGAAAATCACCCTGCTGTTTGTCGCCACACTCACCATCATGGCCGGAACGACGGTTGCGCCCTCGCTGCCCGCCATCGAACAGAACTTCCTGTCGACAGCCAATGTCGGGCTGTTGAGCCGTATGGTGTTGACCTTGCCATCGGTTTTCGTTGCGCTCTGCGCGCCCGTCGCCGGAATGCTGGCGGACCGCTTCGGCCGCAAACGGCTGCTGCTGGGTGCCATCCTGCTTTACAGCCTTTCCGGCATATCCGGTCTTTTTGCCGATAGCCTTGCGGGTCTGCTCGTTGGACGGGCGTTTCTGGGTCTGGCGATCGGCGGCATCATGACGATCGGCACGGCGCTGGTGGGCGACTATTTCGAGGGGCCGGCACGGGAGCGTTATCTGGGGCTGCAGCAGGCTTTCACCCAGCTTGGCGGCGTCTTTTTCGTCGTCGCGGGTGGATTGCTGGCCGATATTCACTGGCGCGCACCCTTTGCGGTCTATGCCATCGCCCTGCTCATTCTGCCGGCGGCCCTGCTTTTCCTGAAGGAACCGGCGATGGGTGATAGCCGCGGCGGCGAGGGCGGGCCGGCTTTTGCCGTCAATTGGCTTCTGGTGGCCGTGCTGGCGGTGGCAGTGTTTCTCGTCAACGCCCTGTTTTACACCATCCCTTCGCAATTGCCGTTTTTCATGCGTGAACTCGGCGTGTTTTCCGGCAGTGTTGCGGGATATGCGATTGGCATCTTCAATCTGGCGGGTGCGCTGACGGCGCTCAATTTTGCAAGATTGCGCAGGCATATGGGTGTGGCCGCCATTCTTGCCGTCGGGCTGGTGCTGATGGCGACGGGATTTGCGCTGCTCGCCATGGCAGACGGGCTGGTATTCATGCTGTCGGCGGTTGGCGTGGCGGGACTTGGTCTTGGCCTTGTGATGCCGGCCATCATGTCCACGACGATCATGCTTGCACCGCTGCGGCTGCGCGGGCGTATCGCCGGCATTGTCACGGCATCGATGTTCCTCGGACATTTCATCTCGCCGCTGGCGAGCCAGCCGTGGATTGCCCGGTTCGGTTTTGCAACGGCCTATCGCGATATCGCGGTGGTCTTTGCCGCCATGGCCGGTCTTGCCCTGCTGGCCGCACTGGTTCAGCGCTGGACGATGATGCGCAAAGCGCGGACTTTTGCCCGAAGCGGATGATGGCCTGGCTGGCTGCGAATGCGTATTGCAGGCGCCGCTTCGTTCGGCAAAGCAGGCGGCAGAAATACCTGTCGCCGCTTTATAATCCTAATATTCTGCAGGCCCGAGGGACATGAAGGAATTGTAAAGTTTTTGACTATAATCATTTTGTCGAACAAGGAATGGTGATCGGTATTCAGCAAATTGGCCGCGCTCCATTTCTCTCGAAATGCGCCTCCGCTCTCTTTCGGGTCGCCTGTGCTTTAGAAGGTAACCTGTCGATATTTGAAGGGCGGGCATCACTTTTGGCGGGCGCATGCATGATGCAAATCGCGGCTCGGGCCGGTGATGCGTCTCGCGAAGCCTCAATGATCGAGGCGTTCGACGTGCAATGTCAGTTTTGCCGAACACCTCCGGCACGGGGAAGGAGCGGTTTTTCATTGACGTGAGGTTTCCGTGTCTTTCCTTCAAAACGCCAGCATTCGCACCAAAATCCTGTCGCTTATTCTGCCGCTCTGCATCGTCGGTCTCGCCGCGACCGCCTTCATGTCCAGCCGTTACAAGGAGGCGGATACGGCCTATTCGTTCTTCATTGCCAATGACAACGCCGCTCTGGTGGAGCTTGCGCGGGCCAACCGAAATCTCGCCGCGGTTGCCTATGGTGCCTATCAGGTGATGGCCTATGATGCGAGCGGGCCGGATATCAAGGTTGCCAGGGAATTTTATACCGAGAGCAAGCGGCTGCTGGTGATGCGCCTCAACAATGTGAAGGCGGCATTTCCGGAAGAGGCGGCTGCAATCAATGGCTTTATGGCGAAATCGCAGGAGATTACCGCGATTACCGACAAGGCGGTCGAATTTGGCATCGCAGATCGCTCCGCGGAAGCGGCAGCGGAGATGCTGAAGGCTGATGCCTCCATTCGCCCCGCCGCCGTTGAGATGGCGGCGCTGCTGGACAAGCTGGCGAAAGGCGTCATCAAGGGTAGTGACGATCTGACGGACCAGACCAATTCGACGATCCTGGCATCGCTTGCCGCGATCGGATTTGTTTTCTCCATCGGTGTCATTCTGGCGATTTTCGTGGCGTCGCGTGGCATCACCGCGCCGATTGCCCGCCTGCGCGAACGGATGGTGGCACTGGCCGGCGGCGAGACAGCGGCGGAAATCGACGGCACGGGCCGCGGAGACGAAGTCGGCCAGATGGCCAAAGCCGTTCAGGTATTCCGCGAAAATGCGCTCGAGCGTATTCGCCTCGAGCAGGAAACCGAAGCCAATCGCAGCCTTTCGGAAAAGGACCGCATCGAGCGTGAGCAGCAGAAGGCGCGCGAAGCCGCCGACGTTAAGTTCGCCGTCGATAATCTCGCTGCCGGCCTGTCGAAACTGTCCGAAGGCGATGTTTCCTACCGCATCGGCCAGCCGTTCACGGCAGCGCTGGATGGCGTTCGCAACGACTTCAACATGTCGGCTGAAAAGCTGCAGGGCGCGCTGACCAAGGTTGCACAGAATGCCGGTGGCATCGGTGCCGGCGCAAACGAGATCAAATCGGCCGCCGATGATCTTGCCAAGCGCACGGAACAGCAGGCCGCAGCCGTGGAAGAAACCGCCGCCGCCCTGGAAGAGATCACCACCACGGTGCGCGATTCCACCAAGCGTGCGCAAGAAGCCGGCCAGATCGTCAGCCGCGCCAAGGCGGGTGCCGAACAATCCGGCGAAGTGGTGCGCCGCGCCGTGGTCGCCATGGAACAGATCGCCAAATCCGCCAATGAAATCAGCAATATCATCGGCGTGATCGATGAGATCGCCTTCCAGACCAATCTTCTGGCGCTGAATGCCGGCGTGGAAGCCGCGCGTGCGGGCGAGGCCGGCAAGGGATTTGCTGTCGTCGCGCAGGAAGTGCGCGAGCTTGCGCAGCGCTCCGCCAGTGCGGCGAAGGAAATCAAGGCGCTGATCACCACGTCCAACGATCAGGTGCAGCAGGGCGTTCAGCTGGTGGGCGACACCGGCAAGGCGCTGGCGACCATCGTCTCGGAAGTGCAGGAGATCAACCGGCACGTGGTTTCCATTGTGGAATCCGCACAGGAGCAATCTTCCGGCCTCCAGCAGATCAATACGGCCGTCAACCAGATGGATCAGGACACGCAGAAAAATGCGGCGATGGTGGAAGAAACCAATGCCGCAAGCCACAGCCTCGCCAAGGAGGTCGCCTCGCTTAACCAGCTGCTCTCGCAGTTCAGGCTTGGTGAAGCCGCCTATCAGCAGAAGAGCCAGCCCGCTCCGGTTCGCAATGCCGGCGGCAATGACAGGCCGGTCGCATCCCCCGTCCGCGCGCTGGGCCGCAAGCTCGCCTCCGCCTTCTCCGGCAATGCGGCGGTGGATACGTCAAAGGATGACTGGCAGGAGTTTTAAGCGACGGTCGGTTATGTGCAGGAACATCGGCGGGGATATCTCCGCCGATGTTCAAGGAGGTTAACGTTGGGCGGCTTTGTATTTTGGGCTCAATGAAGACCGGACAGCTCTCTCAAGTCGCTGTTTATGCGCGACTGCCAACCCTTACCCATGGCTTTTAGCCCAAGACCAAGTCACGCCACACAGGAAAGCTGCCGCGCCGGAGAACTGCCGACAAGACGCGCGTAACAAAAGCATTTGCGTCAAGCGATGCGAATTCGCTCTCTTTCTTAAGTCGACCGGTGTGAGCAGCCGCTGAACGGTGCCCGTAGATTTTCTTTGCTTTTTCAAAGGCCTCTTTTCGATCTTCTGGATTTTTTCCAAGAAGCCATGCCGCTCTGGACGAAAGCTTATATGTGATCTCTGCGTTTCCATCGCCGCTGTTGCCGTTTTCATGCATCAAAGCGATCTCTAAGGCCATACCAAGATCAAGCGCCCTGTCCTTATTAGACTGCCAACTCTTCGCTTTGCCAAGACGGTCAATCGCAACGTAAAGCGCAGCGGGGTTCTTGAAATTCCCCAGCAATCTTAAGTTTTCTTGAATCGCATCGATGTTTGGCTTTTCCGATCCGAAGCCGACAGGCTCAAATGAGCCACTATAGGCCCTGTCAGCATCCATTATGTGATCTATGGCCGCACGACAGTAGGTGAAAGGCATACTGACAGCGACACTAGTCGAAAGGATCAACGCACGCTTTATCTCAAGTCTTTTATTAGTACGCTTCATGTTGGGAGCCGCGAAACGATCTTTTGACATATCAATGAGAGCGGGCTGGTAATCCGGGTCAATCACCTTGTTATGCCGGAAGTGATGAACAAGGGCGCAGGAGTTGGCAGTGCGAAATGGAGTCCCAGTATCATCAAAAAGTAGGCGATTTCTGGAGTCAGCCGGGAGCTTATCATGCGGCCACAACTCATAGTCTTCCGTGATTTTTACGATGTCCTCAACCTCAACGCCAGTCACCTTGCTTATCTCCAGCGCGTCATATCCGTTTTCCGCATATTGACTGTTGGCAGTTTTGATAATTGAATCTGGCGCAATGCCAGCGAGGAGTTGGCGTGCGACCCACTGTAGTGCGGTGCCTTGTCGGGGGCTTTCAGAACCAGAGGAAGACCAAAGCATAGTTTCCTTCAAGTGAGAGAACGGAAAGAAGTCGTACAGACGTGCTTCAAGCATCACGCTAGTATGATGGCCTGCGAAGACGAAAGCGGCGCGGGGATTCATATGCATTGGCGGCGGTGGGGTAATCTCTAGCTCAATCTTGGCCAGAAAAACAACTTCTTCCAACGTGAGTTTTCGAGAATGATCGTATGCAATCGTATGGATTTCGAGCAGGCGATTGTCGTTACCGTCAAGCATTATGTCTCTTCCCTCCATCGATTTGCGAGCCGTCTCCTGACCTCCTCACCAGAGGTAACATCTAAAGAATCAAGCGCCTGCCAATGCTCTGAACACCTAATGGTTGAGCATGCACATGCGGATGGGTTGTGGTCAAGCTCTGGTGCAAGGGGCGCCTTTTGAGCAGGTGCACGAGGCTCCCCTTGAGCTCGCCGTGCTGTCGGCTACGAGGGCATGGGATTCATCAGATTGTTCGCGGGCCTTGCTTGAGCACCCTTCAGGGTCATCTGGAAAGCCCGGGAAATGTGGCAGGTAGCAGTGCAGTCTTCCAACATTCCCCTTAGATGACCTGTAGTTCTTTGTGTCCTGCATGTGCGAAAGGCAACCCCGTCCGTAGCCCTCCAGTTGAACCGCGAGGCGGGACGCTAGTCCACCGCTCACAATCAGCTCTCATATTTCCTCCCGGACTAAAACAGGGGTCAGACATGTGAGCGGTAATACGTGACAGCGGCGGCGGGCGTTTCCCCCCCCCCGGTGGCCAAGGGGTCCCTCAAAGCGGCGCAGCATCCCACCCCCTGTCCCGTCTCGGCAATGTGGGGTGCACTGGTGGAGACACATAGGTTTGCTCGGTGGCTGTTAGCAGGTCCTCATAGCGCTTGATGATCGCCTCCGTATGCGGACGCAACATGGATGTCGTAGACCTCCACTCGTGCAGCTTCCCAACACCTGCTTCCAGTCTGCCCAGCTGCTGTCGTTTCAATGCACTAGGAAATTGATGGCGCACCCGACAGGATTCGAACCTGTGACCTTTGGAATCGGAATCCAACACTCTATCCAGCTGAGCTACGGGTGCAGCGGTCACGCTTGAATCGCGTGCAGCGGTTGGTTCATACCCCAGCTTTCTTTCCGCATCAATGTCTAAAAATCAGAGATTTGCGAAACGGCACGTGTTTTTCTGCCGGAGTGAGACGCGGTTTGTTGTGGGGTGCTGAATGCCTTTGTGCGGGTTCCGGAAACAATGCGTCGTTTGGCGTATTGCTTTTTCTGTTGAAATCGGGTTTCCCCTATAAGTAGTATGTTATCGCCTGATCCTGTTGCTGTTTTGCCGCCACCACGGGCAGGCGCCGGGATTGGCGCGATGCCTTTCAAACACGGTGCGGCGGGCCGTGCGATACCCTCAAAATCGGCGGGTAAATAGTCATATTTTTTCCGGCCTCCGGATGGCGGCCTGGAAGCGGGGTTTGGGTTTTTGCGGATTAACTGTCAAATTATTATACAATATTAGTATCATCTACATTTATTTGGGATACAGTTTTGGAACGTTGTCGGTTATGATTTCGGCAGGGTAAAGGAACGAATCAAGCGGGGGATCGGATGGCTTTGCGATTGGCACATAGCAACGGGCCGCGGGCGGAAAAGGCCGAAAGTGACGGAGTGGAACCGGTGCATCTTACGGCAATTGACTATGGACTGTTGACGACGGCGATCGGCTATCATTTGCGGCACTCGCAACTTGCCGTGGCAAATGGGTTCTCCGATGTGCTGGCGGAACGGGGATTGCGACCGGCTGATTTTTCGGTTCTCGTCATTGTTGGTGGCAATCCGGGCCTGAAACAGAGCGATGTGGCGGAAGCGCTCGGCATCCAGCGCGCCAATTTCGTCGCGATCGTCGACAGCATGGAAGACAAGGGGCTGCTTGTCCGCCGCCGGTCGGAAGAGGACAGGCGTGTTCATTTTCTCGATATGACCGAGGAAGGCAGCCGCCTTCTCGACAGCCTTTCCGATTCATGGCGTGACCGTGAGGAAAAGCTGATCGACAGGATTGGCGGCAAGAAAGCCCGCGACCAGCTGCTGTCGCTGCTTGGACGTCTGCGGGACTAAGCGGGGCTCTCGTCGACGGGGGACTGCTCTGCGAGCAACGACCCGGAAAGTGCGGGCCGGGCCTAACCTCCGGCTCGCCGGGCTGTGCATGATGATTTGCCGTTCCGGTATTTTCACGACAGCCTGATCGGTGGCGGCTCGATTTGCGTTGCAATTTTCCTGTGAAACGGCCAAGACGACCTGCATATGCCTTTGGTCACCCGATGCCGCAAGAGCGCGGTGTGGCGGAAAAGGCCGGAAACGGGAACGCCATGCTGAACATCGATACCAGCCATCCGCTTTATCGCCCTTTATGGGTCAGGTTGCTGATCGTCGGTTTCTGTGCGGCCTGGGCGGTGATCGAATTCGTCAATCGCGAATTTTTCTGGGGCACGATCGTCGGCGGCATCGCCGCCTATGCGGCCTATGAGCTGCTGGTGAAATTCAAACCCTTGAGCGTTGATGATGCGGCCAAGGGCGGAGCGGACAAGGCTGCGCCAGACGAACCCGCCGATAACGCGCCCGTCGATAAAAACGGCGCCGGCTGACAGCGGCATATCCTCCTGCAGGCATCGCTGCCTCGTATTCCACTATTTAAGTTTTCAGCATCCGGATCGCCTGGTCGATCAGCAGATTTGCCGCGGTCATGCGCAGGGTCGCATTGTGCCGGAATTCCGGTTTCACGCCGTCGGGGTGGTTGAGACGGGCAAAGGTGCGGCGTTTTTCCGCAAGCGTTGCGGCGGTGTCGGTTTCATGGATCGCCAGTTCCGTTGACACATCCGCGAGCGAGGTCTTTTCGAGATGGGCCGGCATGGGTTCCGGCTCTGGCTCCGGCTGGGGTTCAGGCGGTGGTGCCGGTTCGGCCAGAAAGGCGAGATAGGCGTCGAGGCCGCCATTTCCCGGTTGCGGCGCAGCAGAGGGCGTGCCGACGACGAAGCTGGAATTGAAACCGGCGATGCGATGACGGGCAGGCGGCGGCGGTTCCGCGGCTTCCTCTTCTCTTTCCTGCTTCAGTCTTTCGACGACCGACTGGAAAACGGATTGTCCGAAAAGCATGCGGCTGTTTCCCCTGCGCCGGCTCGTACATCCGGGCTGTTTATAAGATGAAGGTGGCGTCTGGCTTGCCACCTCGTCGCGGCCCCTCGTCAGGCGGCCATCATCATGGTCCCGTCAGCTTTCGGCTTTCATCCAGTACCAGATCGTAAAGCAGCCGGGCGCTGGGCGGCAAAACACGGCCTTTGGTGGTGATGATGCTATAGGGCTTGACCACAAGTTCGAAATCCGTCGGCAGGATGCGGGTGCGGCCGATGCCGGCCTGTTGGCCGGCCACGAACTCGGCCATGTCCTGCGCGATCGGCGCAATTGCATTGGTGTTGCAGATCAGCGCGAGCGTCAGAAGCATGGACGGCGTGTTGATGATATTGCGCGGCATGGCAACGCCATGGGTGAGGAACACGTCCTCCATCGTTCTGCGCAGCAGGGCGCCGGGCGGCTGGAAAACCCAATCATAAGCCGAAAGATCGTTCAGTGTCACCGGCTCGCCGCCAAGCAGGGGGTGGCCTTCGCCGACCACCAGACAGGCGCGCTCGATGCCGATTTCATGGATGGAAAACAGGCCGGGGTCAAAATCGTCAGGAATGCGGCCGATGATGAAATCGTGACGCGCGGCCAGCAACTCCCGGGCCAGCACATTGCTGCTTTCCACCTGTACGTTGATCTCGATGCCGGGATAGGTGTCCGTCGCCCGCTTGATGGCGGGAACCACAAGGCTGATGGCGGGTGCCGTGACGGCGCCGATATAGACCGAGCCGCCGCTGCCGGATTTCATCTGGTTAAGCTCGCGGCTCGCCTCGCGCAGCTCCAGCAATATGGTGCGCGCCCGGCGGGCCAGCGCCTCGCCGAATTTGGTCAGCACCACGCCGCGCGAGGCCCTTTGACAGAGCGGGCTTTTGACGATGGCTTCCATTTCGGAAAGCATGCGCGAGGCCGCCGGCTGTGTTATGTTCATGGCCGCCGCGGCGGCGCTGACCTGCCCGTGCTCCTCGATCATGACCAGCATGCGCAGATGGCTCATCTTCAATCCGGCGCGCAGAAGCGGGTTGTCTTCAAAGACGAAAAGCGCGTCTGTTGTTTGCGTCTGCTCATACACTTTTTGGTTGTTCATTCGCCGTTTTATACCCCTCATCGGTTATTGTATCGATTTAATATAGCATAATTGATATAGGTAAGCCGATATATTCTATTTGACAGTTATATGGATTCAGAACAGTTTGCGGGATGCCGGGGAGGAGCGGCATCTGTTCCGTTTCGCAGCTGCGAGATCGGAACGGGCCGAACGCGGCTCCTTCCTCTGACGGCATGAATTTCATGGTGCGCCGCAACATGCGGGTGCCAGAAAAGGGTTCAAGGGAGAGAGTTAATGAAGTCCATTATTTCGCTGATGGCGGCTTGTGCCATCGGTGCTGCTTCCTTCGCAGCACCGGCTTTCGCACAGGACAAGGGTTCCGTCGGCATTGCCATGCCGACCAAGTCTTCCGCTCGCTGGATCGATGACGGCAACAACATCGTCAAGCAGCTGCAGGAAGCCGGTTACACGACCGACCTGCAATATGCCGACGACGACATTCCGAACCAGCTGTCCCAGATCGAAAACATGGTCACCAAGGGCGTGAAAGTCCTCGTGATCGCCTCGATCGACGGCACCACGCTTTCGGACGTTCTGAAGCAGGCTGGCGAGCAGGGCATCAAGGTCATCGCTTATGACCGCCTTATCCGCAACAGCGGCGACGTCAGCTACTACGCAACGTTCGACAACTTCCAGGTTGGCGTTCTGCAGGCAACTTCGATCGTTGACAAGCTTGGCCTGAAGGACGGCAAGGGTCCGTTCAACATCGAGCTGTTCGGCGGTTCTCCTGACGATAACAACGCCTTCTTCTTCTATGACGGCGCAATGTCGGTTCTGAAGCCTTACATCGACAGCGGCAAGCTGGTCGTGAAGTCCGGCCAGATGGGCATGGACAAGGTCGGTACGCTGCGTTGGGATCCGGCAACGGCCCAGGCCCGCATGGATAACCTGCTGTCGGCTTATTACACCGACGCCAAGGTTGACGCCGTTCTGTCGCCTTACGACGGTCTGTCCATCGGCATCATCTCCTCGCTGAAGGGCGTTGGTTATGGTTCGAAGGACCAGCCGCTGCCGGTCGTTTCCGGTCAGGACGCTGAAGTCCCGTCGGTCAAGTCGATCATTGCAGGCGAACAGTATTCCACCATCTTCAAGGATACCCGCGAACTCGCGAAGGTTACCGTCGACATGGTGAATGCCGTTCTGCAGGGCAAGGAGCCTGAAGTGAACGACACCAAGACCTATGAAAATGGCGTCAAGGTCGTTCCGTCCTACCTGCTGAAGCCGGTTGCCGTGACCAAGGAGAACTACAAGCAGGTTCTCGTTGATGGCGGTTATTACAAAGAAGACCAGCTGAAATAAGCCTGAAGACACATGCGGGGATGACTTGGCGTCATCCCCGTTTTTCCATAAAAATAAAAACGCCGAAATTAATCGGGCGCTGGATTGCGATATGGCCAATACCATTCTCGAAATGCGGAACATCACCAAGACGTTTCCGGGCGTGAAAGCGCTTGAGAACGTCAACCTCAAGGTTAAAGAGGGTGAGATCCACGCACTCGTCGGTGAGAACGGCGCGGGGAAGTCGACCTTGATGAAGGTCCTTTCCGGTGTTTATCCCGCCGGCACCTATGAGGGCGAAATCCACTATGAAGGCGCAGTGCGGAATTTTCGCGCCATCAATGATAGCGAAGATATTGGTATCATCATCATTCACCAGGAACTGGCATTGGTGCCGCTCCTGTCGATTGCGGAAAACATCTTCCTCGGCAACGAAGTCGCCTCGAACGGCGTCATCAGCTGGCAGCAGACCTTCAACCGGACCCGCGAACTGTTAAAGAAGGTGGGCCTGAAGGAATCGCCGGAGACGCTGATCACCGATATCGGTGTGGGCAAGCAGCAGCTGGTGGAAATCGCCAAGGCATTGTCGAAGAGCGTGAAGCTGCTCATCCTCGACGAGCCGACCGCCTCGCTCAACGAAAGCGATTCCGAGGCGCTGCTCAACCTTTTGATCGAATTCCGCAAGCAGGGCATGACCTCGATCATCATCACCCACAAGCTCAACGAAGTGCGCAAGGTGGCCGACCAGATCACCGTTTTGCGTGATGGCATGACGGTGAAGACGCTCGACTGTCATCAGGAAGAAATCAGCGAGGATGTCATCATCCGCAACATGGTGGGGCGTGATCTCGAAGATCGTTATCCGCCGCGCGATGTGCCGATCGGCGAGACCATTCTCGAAGTGAAGAACTGGAACGCCTATCACCAGCAGCACCGTGACCGGAAGGTTCTGCACGATATCAACGTCACCGTGCGCAAGGGCGAAGTCGTCGGCATTGCCGGGCTGATGGGGGCAGGGCGCACCGAGTTTGCGATGAGCGTGTTCGGCAAGTCCTACGGCCACAAGATCAGCGGTGAAGTGTTGATCGACGGCAAGCCGGTCGATGTCAGCACCGTGCGCCGCGCCATCGATGCCGGTCTTGCCTATGTGACGGAAGACCGCAAACATCTCGGCCTCGTGCTCAACGACAACATCCTGCACAACACCACGCTTGCCAACCTGGCCGGCGTGTCCAAGGCCAGCGTCATCGACGACATCAAGGAAATGAAGGTGGCGAGCGATTTCCGCACGCGCCTGCGCATCCGGTCGTCGGGCATCTTTCAGGAAACGGTCAATCTTTCGGGCGGCAACCAGCAGAAGGTGGTGCTATCCAAGTGGCTGTTCTCCGATCCTGACGTGCTGATCCTCGACGAGCCGACCCGCGGCATCGATGTCGGCGCGAAATATGAAATTTACACCATCATCAACCAGCTCGCTGCCGACGGCAAAGGCGTTCTGATGATATCATCGGAAATGCCCGAACTGCTCGGCAATTGCGACCGCATCTACGTCATGAACGAAGGCCGCATCGTCGCTGAATTGCCGAAGGGAGAGGCGAGCCAGGAAAGCATCATGCGCGCTATCATGCGCTCAGGGGAGAAGAACTCATGAGTTCGGCAAACACAACAAGCGAAGAAAGTAACGTCATCTCGATCTCATCCTATATTCGCTCGAATATCCGCGAATATGGCATGCTGATCGCGCTCGTCGCCATCATGGTTTTCTTCCAGTTCTACACCGGTGGCATCCTGTTCCGTCCGGTCAACCTCACCAACCTCATCCTGCAGAACTCGTTCATCGTCATCATGGCGCTGGGCATGCTGCTGGTCATCGTTGCCGGGCATATCGACCTTTCGGTCGGCTCCATCGTCGCCTTCGTCGGCGCGATAGCGGCGATATTGACCGTGCAATGGGGCATGAACCCGTTTCTGGCGGCGCTGATTTGTCTCGTCATCGGCGGCATCATCGGTGCTGCCCAGGGTTACTGGATCGCCTATCACCGTATTCCGTCCTTCATCGTGACCTTGGCGGGCATGCTGGTGTTCCGCGGCCTGACGCTGTTCGTGCTCGGCGGCAAGAACATCGGTCCTTTCCCGACCGACTTCCAGATCATCAGCACCGGCTTCCTGCCTGACATCGGCGGTATCGAAGGTCTCAACACAACCTCGATGATCCTGACCGTGCTGATCACCGTGGCGCTGTTTTATCTGGCGTGGCGCCGCCGCGTGGTGAACGTGAAGCATGGCATCGACGTGGAGCCGTTCGGCTTCTTCATCGTGCAAAATCTGCTGATCTCAGGCGCTATCCTGTTCCTGGGTTACCAGCTGTCCACCTATCGCGGCCTGCCGAACGTGCTGATCGTGATGCTGGTCCTCATCGCACTTTACAGCTTCGTGACGCGCCGCACGACCATCGGTCGCCGTGTCTACGCCATGGGCGGCAATGAGAAGGCGACCAAGCTTTCCGGTATCAACACCGAACGCCTGAGCTTCCTCACCTTCGTCAACATGGGCGTGCTGGCCGGTCTTGCCGGCATGATCATCGCGACCCGCCTCAACTCGGCAACGCCGAAGGCCGGCGTGGGCTTCGAGCTTGACGTGATCGCGGCCTGCTTCATCGGCGGCGCTTCGGCATCCGGCGGCGTTGGCAAGATCACCGGTGCGGTCATCGGGGCCTTCATCATGGGCGTCATGAACAACGGCATGTCGATCGTCGGTCTCGGCATCGACTTCCAGCAGATGGTCAAGGGCCTCGTGCTGCTCGCCGCCGTGTTCTTCGACGTCTACAACAAGAACAAGGGCTGATCGGCCCACCCAAATCGCAAGTCAAAAAAGTGGCCGGTTTCCGGCCACTTTCATAAGATGCAGGCGCGACGCGCCGTAGCGGATAAGGCGCATGGCGCCGCAGGAAGGAAAACCCGTGCTCATTTCTCAGATTAAAGATGCCAGTGGCAAAATCATTGTAGCGGTTCGCGAAGACGACGGACAGGCGCAGGCGGTCAAGGGTGCCGGTTCGGTCTACGCGCTTGCCATGGAAGCCGCCAATAGCGGCAAGAGCCTTGCCGACGTTGTTTCCGCCCATGGTCTGGGCGATGCCGTCGATCTCGAAAAGGCTTATGCCGAGGGCCGTTTCCTGCCGCCGATCACCCATCCCGATCCGGCGCATCTGCATCTGACCGGCACGGGCCTCACGCATCTCGGCTCGGCCGCAACCCGAGACAGCATGCACAAGAAGACCACGGAAGCCGCCGAGGAAAGCCTGACGGATTCCATGAAGATGTTCCGCATGGGTCTGGAAAACGGCAAGCCGAAGGCCGGTGAAAAGGGCGTACAGCCCGAGTGGTTCTACAAGGGCAACGGCCATGTGGCTGCGGCACCGGGTGCGGCGCTCACCTCGCCATCCTTTGCGCTGGATGGCGGCGAAGAGCCTGAGATGGCCGGCATCTATGTCATTTCGGACAAGGGCGAGCCCGTGCGCATCGGCTTTGCCGTCTCCAACGAGTTTTCCGATCACGTCACCGAGCGGGTCAACTATCTCTACCTCGCCCACTCCAAGCTGCGCCCGGCAAGTTTCGGCCCGGAAATCCGTGTCGGTGCGGCACCTTCGGATATTCGCGGCACCTCGCGCATCCGTCGCGGCGACAGGGTCATCTTCGAAAAGCCGTTCGTTTCGGGTGAGGACAACATGTCCCATACCTTCGCGAACCTCGAATATCACCACTTCAAATACGGCCTGTTCCGTGCGCCTGGTGATGTGCATGTGCACATGTTCGGCACGGCCACGCTCTCTTTCGCAGACGGCATCAAGCCGGAAGCGGGCGACGTGTTCGAGATCGAGGCAGCCGGTTTCGGCCTGCCGCTGAAGAACCCGTTGGCCGTGGACGCGGAAGAAGAGATCGCCGTTCGCCAGATCTGATCTGCGAGCTGATTTTGAGAATGCCAAGGGGTGGCGCCATCACATGGTATTCCCACCCCTCGGCGTCATCCTCGGGCTTGGCCCGAGGATCTGCAACAGACTGACCTGCGAGACGTGGTTGGATCCTCGGGTCAAGCCCGAGGATGACGCTGGAGGTCAGGCCTTAGTCCAATTGTCCCTTTGCGCGCGGGCAATGTTCAGGCGATTGCTTCTCAACCGTCGTCGTCTGTCAGATGCGCAACATCCGCCAGTGAAACGACGGCGCGATTTTGCCAATAGTCGTCTTCCTTCAAATGTGTGATGCTTCCAGACCGTGCCGGAAAACTGACATGGCCGACGCTTTCGACCGGCATCTTGATCCACGCCGCGATGACGAAGGTAAGAGCAAAGCCATGGGTAACGATGACCTGCGTGGGGCAGGGGCGTGATATAATGGTGTTCACGCAGCGGTACACCCTTTCGGCGAACTCACGTCTCGTTTCTCCATCGGCAATTCCGCCGCGATGATCCAAACGGTTATGATGAGGGGCGGGGATCTGGCGGGCGTCGAGCCATTCCTGCGGCATACCGCCGGCTGAACCATAGCTTATTTCCCGCAGGTCATCTGTTGTTTCAAAAGGGTGCTCGAGGTGTTCAGCGATGATTGCAGCTGTCTGGGAGGCTCGGAGAAGATCGGAGCTGAAGATTTCAACCGGGGCGCTGCCGATCAAGGCCATAAGCTTGGCGGCTGTCGCCTCCGCATCGGCCCTGCCCCTGGGTGTCAGCTCGGTGTCATACCAGCCCCCGACCTTGTTCTCGACATGGTGGACGGATTGAGCGTGCGTGACGACAAAGATGTTATTCATAGCGTTTCCCGGTATTTTCAGGCTTGCTCAATCCCCCACAGCTTGCCTTCACCCACCTCCACTGAATTACCCGCGGGATCGCGGACATAGACCGAATAGCTGTCATTCGGCCAGCGATGGTAATGTTCGACGGGAATTCCAAGCGCTTCGAACCGGTCCTTCCAGCCATCCACTTCCGATTTATCCTTTGCATAAAAGCAGAAATGGCCTTGGCCCACCGCCCCATGGCGGGGGATCGGATTGTCGGGATCGGCCCGGCGGGATTGCTGCGGATCGAAGATCAGCAGCATTTGTCGGCCGCATCTGAAGAAGACGAATTGGCCGGGCAGTCTGCGCACCACCTCCAGCCCGAACACATCGCGGTAAAAGGTCTCGGCGGCGTCGAGATCATCCACGTAGATTGCGGTTTCCATGATGGCTGCTGGCGGGCGCATGTTTTCTCCGGTATCTGCTGGGCGTCCGACACTGGAAGTGCCGGGACGCTTATGTTTTGGCGCTGTAGGTCAGCACGGTCAGATCGTGTTTGCCGACGCCGCGTTCCAGAACCGTCCAGCCACAATTGACGTAATAGGTCTCGAGATCGCGCTGGCAGCACAGGTAGCTGGTATGGTGCCCGAGTTCGGCTGCCCTTTGCGTGGCGGCCTGCATCAGGGCCCGTGCTACGCCTGAGCGCCGTCGGTCTTCCTCCACCCAGAGAGCGGCAACCCATGGCAGATATTGCGGCCGCTCCTCCAGATCGCAATGGATAAGGAATGCGGAGCCGACATAAGCTTCACCGTCATGGGCAACGAAACCGGTGGGCAGGGCATGCGGGTTGGTCATGTCCTTCAGGTGCTCGGCGACATCATCGACCTTGAGGCCGCTGTCCTGCCACCACGCCGTCCAGACACGGTTAGCGATGACGGGGCCATGGGACTGGCAGTCGCGATAGTCGGAAATACTGTACAAGGCCGTCTCCCGGCCGGCTTTTCTGCCCGCAGGCTGAAGCCGGATCATGCTTTCAAATCAATGCGGCGATTTAAACGGTCGGGAGACGCTTTCGCAACCGGCAAGTTCCGGAAATGGATCAGGACTTCGTTGCCGTCACATGCAGCCAGTCGGTCGGCATCTTGTCGTAACCGCTGCCTTGACGGGATGTGATCCCGACGCTCGTCCAGCCAAATTGACCGTAGACATTTTCGAGCCAGGCTCTGGAAGGATAGTTGTAATAACGGCCAAACGTGTCACGGCCTTCCGCCTCTCCGGCCTTGAAACTGGCGTAAAACACACCGCCCGGTTTCAGTGCCCCGTGAATACGGCCGATAATGCCGGCAAGTGCTGCGCGTGGCACATGCAGCAGACAGGCATTGGCCCAGACGCCGTCATAACGTTCCCTGTTGTCAATATCCTCGAACAGCAATGTCGCGACGGGAACCCCAAGCCGGGCTTGCGCCGCCTTGGCGATCTCGGGTGTTCCATCGGTGGGGTGAACGTCGAAACCGGCAGCCAGCATGAATTCGCTGTCCTGCCCGCCGCCGCATCCGAGTTCTAGAATGCTCGCGCCCTCCGGCAGTTGCGCCAGAAATATCTCCAGATGCGGGCGGTCAGGGGCCTGTCCCCGGGTGGTGTAGGCGTTGGCATTATCGGTGTAAAAACCGATCGTATCCTCGTCTTTGGCGGCCATCATCTCAACTCTGCGACTGGTTCTGGCTCTGCGACTGCTGCACGGTGACAGTCACGTTCAGCGTCTCACCGGCGGGGCCGATGCGCATGCCTGATATCGGCGCGCAATCGCGGTAGCACAGGCCCGACGCGATGCGGACATAACGGTCATCGGGGCAGATATTGTTGGCGGCGTCGAAGCCGACCCACCCAAGCCCCTGAAGATGCACCTCGGCCCAGGCGTGGGTGGCCGTCTGTTCTTCCACCTCTTCCATCATCAGGTAACCGGAAACATAACGGGCCGGCAGGCCCATCAGCCGCGCTGCGGAAATCAGGATATGGGCATGGTCCTGGCAGACGCCCTTGCCTGCCTCCAGCGCCGTTTCCGCCGTGGTTTCAATGTCGGTTGCACCCGGCACATAGTCCACCTTGCGGTGAATATTCTCCATGAGGTCATGCAGGCGGGAGAGTTCGGTGTCACCAGTGCTGACTTTCACCAGCTCACGCACCAGTTTTCCCGGCTTGGTGCGCGGCGTCTCGCGCTGGAAGAGCCAGAGCGGCGCATTGCCGATATGGTGCCCGAACACGCCGGCCCTGTCTTCGGTGGTGACGAGACCGCTTGCCACAACCTTGACCTTGCGTTGCGGGCCTTCCGTTTCCACCAGCGCAACCCGGTTGCCGAAATGGTCGTCATAGGTCACTTCGACGGTGGCGCCATCCACCGAGACATCCCAGTTCTCCACCGTCTGGCAAGGGCCTGTCTGCGGTGTCAGGCGCAGCCGCTGCAACGCATAGGGCGTCGGCTCGTCATAGACATATTCCGTCGTATGGGTGATTTTCAGACGCATAAGCTGTCCCCGTCCACGCGCTTATTGATAAAAGCGGTAGCCTTCCATGATTTCCTGTCCCAGCTGCCCGTTGCGGTTTATGAATCTCTCCAGAAACTCGTGCAGACCTTCATCCATGACGCGGTTGATCGTCGTCTTGCGCAGGCTGTCACGAATGCTTTCGGCCGTCTCATGCGCCTGGTGTCTTTCGCCGTAATCCTCAGCTATGTAATTGAGGTTGCTGGCGATCTTCTCGTAGCAATAAGCGAGCGAACGTGGCATGCGGCCATTGAGAATGAGGAAGTCGGCAATATTGGCCGGCTTGTACTCCGCATCATAGACCCAGCCATAGGAACGATGCGCCGAGACCGAGCGCAGGATGGATTCCCATTGCGCATTGTCGAGCGAGGAGCCAACATGCGCCACAGCCGGCAGCAGCACGTAATATTTGACGTCGAGAATGCGGGCGGTGTTGTCGGCCCGTTCGATGAAGGTGCCGATGCGGGAGAAATTATAGAGATCGTTGCGCAGCATAGAGCCGTGGAAAGCGCCGCGCACCAGACCGGCGCGGTGTTTGATGCCGTCAATGGTCTGCGGCATGTCCGCCGGCTTCACCCTGCGCTCAAGGCTGGTCTTCAGCTCGATCCAGAATTCGTTGGTCGCTTCCCACGTCTCGCGCGTCAGCGCGGTGCGCACCATGCGGGCATTGTTTCGGCCCGCCTCGATGCAGGAGAGGACGCTCGACGGGTTAGCCTTGTCGCGCAGGAGATAATCGATCGCATCCGCCGTCGTCACCTTGTCGTGCGTTTCGAGGAACGCCTCGTGGACGCCCGCACTCTGCAACACGCCGTCCCAGTCTTCATCGCCGCTGCCCGAGCGCGTCAGTGAAACGCGCAGACCCGCATCGATCAGCCGGGCGATGTTTTCAGCGCGCTCGATGTACCGGAACATCCAGTAGAGCCCGTTTGCCGTTCTGCCCAGCATGGCTTAGTCCTCCAGTACCCATGTATCCTTGGTGCCGCCGCCCTGGCTGGAATTGACCACCAGCGAGCCCTGCTTGAGCGCGACGCGGGTCAGGCCGCCGGGAATGATCTTCACCTTGTCCGACACCAGCACGTAAGGGCGCAGATCGACATGGCGCGGCGCGATGCCGTTTTTCACCATGATCGGCACGGTGGACAGCGACAGCGTTGGCTGCGCAATATAGTTGGAGGGGCGGGCCTTGAGCTTTTCGGCAAACAGCGCCCGTTCCTTTTTTGTCGCCGTGGGGCCGACCAGCATGCCGTAACCGCCTGAACCGTGGACTTCCTTGACGACCAGTTCGGCAAGATTGTCGAGCACGTATTTCAGGCTGTCCGGCTCCGAACAGCGCCAGGTCGGCACGTTTTCCAGGAGCGGCTTGCGGCCGGTATAAAATTCGACGATCTCAGGCATGTAGGAATAGACGGCCTTGTCATCGGAAATGCCGGTGCCGGGGGCATTGGCGATGGTGATGTTGCCGGCACGGTAGACATCCATGATGCCGGGCACGCCGAGCGCCGAATCCGGACGGAAGGTCAGCGGATCGAGGAAGTCATCGTCGACGCGGCGATAGAGAACATCAATCGCTTCATAACCGCGGGTGGTGCGCATCTTGACCTTGCCGTCCATGACACGCAGGTCGGATCCTTCCACCAGCTCCACGCCCATCATGTCGGCGAGGAAGGAATGTTCGTAATAGGCGGAATTATAGATGCCGGGCGTCAGCACCGCGACGCGCGGCTTGCCGGAACAGCCGGGCGGGGCGAGCGAGGCGAGCGATTGCCGCAGCAGATAGGGATAGTCTTCCACCCGCCGCACGCGGTTTTCATGGAAGAGTTCCGGGAACATCTGCATCATCGTCTCGCGGTTTTCCAGCATGTAGCTGACACCGGAGGGCGTGCGGGCATTGTCTTCCAGAACATAAAACTGGTCTTCGCCGGTGCGGACGATGTCCGTGCCGACAATGTGGGTATAAACGCCGCCGGGCGGGGTGAAACCGATCATCTCCGGCAGGAAGGCTTCGTTTTTCTCGATGATTTCGCGTGGGATGCGGCCGGCGCGGATGATTTCCTGCTTGTGGTAGATATCGTCGAGGAAAGCATTGAGGGCGAGAACGCGCTGTTCGATGCCCTGGGCCAGTTTGCGCCACTCACGTCCGGAGATGATGCGCGGGATGATATCGAAGGGGATCAGTTTTTCTGAACTGTCGGCATGGCCATAGACTGCGAAAGTAATGCCGGTTTTTCGAAAGATGTTTTCCGCGTCTTTTGATTTCTGGATCAGGTGCGACCTGTCCTGTCGGCTGTACCACTCGTTATAGTTTTCATATGGGCTTCGCGGCGTTTCGTCCGCATTTATCATTTCGTCAAATGCCAACTTCGATGTCCCCTTTTTTACCATATGAATACAAGGCCAAATGCAATGCAAGAACTATGCGGACCTCGTCATGAAGATTTTTTGTCGCCCTAGAGTTTTAAAAAAGAAGCGTTTTTTCGGTTTCAGCCTATAAATGCGGCATCGTCAAAATGGTTGCGCGGCGCGGCAGTGCGGAAGGGTGTGATGGGGCTGTGTGCGCCGTG
This sequence comes from Agrobacterium sp. ST15.16.024, assembly GCF_027956545.1. Taxonomy (NCBI): domain Bacteria; kingdom Pseudomonadati; phylum Pseudomonadota; class Alphaproteobacteria; order Hyphomicrobiales; family Rhizobiaceae; genus Agrobacterium; species Agrobacterium sp. ST15.16.024. Next base: position 371,643 of record NZ_JAQKGO010000003.1, on the reverse strand, counting down.
GGCGAATGCACAAAATTTGTTCGTTCGTTTTCGGTTGATGGATTGCGGATGCCGCATAAGAAAAACTGAAAGATGCGATCACGAAAACGCCTTTGACCTTTGGCGGGGATAGCGATACCGCCTTGGCAAACGGCACGTATGCCGCCGCAGGCCTGGTGCCAAGCCGGCCTGCTTTTTCGCCGGTGTGCCTTGGCCGAAATATCAATTCGCTGCATGATCTTGCGTCCCCGGCAATGTCCGAGAGGCGGGATTGTGCCGCACAGGGGATGTTCCCATGTCGCTTGACCGTCTGGCTCCGGCTATCTTCGTGTTTCTCTGGTCGACCGGCTGGGTGACTGCCAAATATGCCGTCTATTATACCGGGCCGCTGACCTTCCTCTGTCTGCGTTACCTGCTGGCCGGCCTGATATTATGGGCGATCTGCCGGCTGTCCGCCATTTCCTGGCCGAAGCAGCGCGCCGATGTCCTGCGGGCGATCCTCTCCGGCGTGTTCCTGCACGGCATTTATCTCGGCATGATATGGTGGGCGATCGGGCAGGGCGTGCCGGCGGCGATCGGCGGCATCATCGCTGGTCTGCAGCCGCTGATGACGGCGGTGGCCGCCCGTTTCATGATCGGCGAGAGAATCTCACCCATGCAACGTGCCGGTCTGCTGCTCGGTTTTGCCGGCATTGCCATCGCCGTGCTGCCGAAGGTCATGGCCACGGGTGCGCTTGGCATGTCCGTGCCGCTTTATGCCGTGGCGGTGAATGTGCTCGGCATGGTGTCGGTGACCTATGGCACGCTCTACCAGAAGAAATATGTCCATGGCGGAAACATCATGGCGGTGGCGACGCTGCAATATGTCGGCGCGCTGCTGGTCACCATTCCCTTTGCGCTTTTGCTGGAAGACGGGCATGTGGACTGGAGCCTCGGGCTGGCCGCCACGCTTGGCTGGTCGGTGGGTGCAATCTCCATCGGCGCGGTTGCATTGCTTCTTTATCTCATCCGGCGTGGGCAGGTATCGCGCGCGGCCTCGCTGATCTATCTCGTGCCGCCGCTTGCCGCCGTCGAAGCTGCGCTGCTGTTCGGGGAAACGCTGACGCCGGCCATGATTGCCGGTACGGTTCTCGCGGTCACGGGGGTCTATCTCGCCAACCGCCGGCCCACTGCATCGGTTGCAGCGGGTTAATTACTACAACCTCATATTAGGGGTTTGTTAACCATAAAATTATACCTCTCGTTAATCACATGATTTGGCGGGGGTTATATGTCTATTTCACGTCGTGGGGTTCTGTTCGGATTGCCACTGTTTCTGGCCGGCTGCGCAAATACCGGTATCGGTCAGCAAAGGCTTAATTATGCGGCGATGCCGGAAGAGAAATTCCCGCTGCCCGCCATGCATCTCGACAAGGTCAAGCCGGAACTTCGCCGGCAGGAAGTCACCTACGATACCAGCCATCCGGCCGGAACGGTGGTGGTGGATACGCCGGCGCGGCGGCTCTATTACGTCATGGGCGATGGTCGCGCCATGCGTTATGGCGTCGGTGTCGGCCGGCAGGGTCTTGCGTTGAAGGGCGACGCCTATATCGGCCGCAAATCCGAATGGCCTTCCTGGACGCCGACAGCAAACATGATGCGCCGCGATCCGCGCAATCTGAAATTCGCCGGTGGCATGGCGGGCGGCCCGAACAATCCGCTCGGCGCCCGCGCGCTTTATCTCTATCGCGGCGGCAACGACACCATGTTCCGCCTGCACGGCACCAACCAGCCGCAATCCATCGGCCACGCCATGTCGAGCGGCTGCATCCGCATGCTCAACCACGATATCATCGATCTTTACAGCCGCGTGCCGGTTGGCTCCAAGGTGGTTGTGCTGCAGGCGTGATGGAGAGGCGGATTTTTCCGCCTTTGCCTCGCCAAAAAATGTCTGTACCCTTGAGTTGAGTTTTTCAGCGGATGGCCAATTTTATGCTGGAAAATCAACCATGTGTAGAATGCCTCCCTTTCTGTATTTAAGGGAGTTCTGCAATATCGGAAACGTGATTTCCGGTGTTCGAGACGTGTATCCATAAAGGCTTGAATGCACTGTATCGAGCGCGGCACCACTTCAACGGGGACACATGAACATGGCAGCTTTCGACAATCTTTCTCGCTATCGACCTTATGCTCTTGCGGCACTGCGCATCATCGCAGCGCTGCTTTTCATCGAACATGGAACGCAGAAGCTGTTCGGCTTTCCGGCATCGCAGATGGAAGGCTCGTTGCCGACCCTGATGCTGGTGGCGGCGCTTCTGGAACTCGTCGGCGGCATTCTCGTGCTGATCGGCCTGTTCACGCGACCGGTCGCCTTCATCCTTTCCGGTCAGATGGCCGTCGCCTATTTCATGGCGCACGCGCCGAGCAGTGTTTTCCCGGTCTTGAACGGTGGCGACGCCGCCATCCTGTTCTGCTTCGTCTTCCTCTATCTGGTCTTTGCCGGTCCAGGCGCTTTCTCGGCGGATGAACGCCGGGCCTGATCTGCCCGGCCGATCAGCATGGATCTTTTTGCCGAAGCCCCGCATGGTCATGCCATGCGGGGCTTCTTTTTGGAAAAGGGTTGAAACTTCGGCCGCGACCGAAGCATAGATGCCTGTTTTCGGGTTAAGAATGGTTGATCCTGAACGCTGTTGGAAAGTCGATCCGTGACCACTCAAAATCCCATTGCCCGCGAATTGCTGCTGCTCGCGCTCCTGTCCACGCTATGGGCGGCTTCCTATACGTTCATCAAGATCGGGGTGGAGACGATACCGCCCATCACCTTCATCGCATCGCGGACGCTGATTGCGGGTCTGCTGCTCTACGTCGTGATCCGGCTGCGCGGGCTGCGATTGCCGAAGGATTTCGCCACCTGGCGGCTGTTCTTTATTCAGGCCTGTATCAACAGCGTGTTGCCTTTCACGCTGATCGCCTGGGCGGAGCAGAGCATCGACGCCGGGCTTGCCGTCATTCTCAATGCCACGACGCCGATCTTCACCTTTCTTCTCACCGCGCTGGTTATCAGGCATGAGGCGGTCAGCGGGCGCAAGCTGTTCGGCACCATTGCCGGTATGACGGGCGTGTGCCTCATCATCGGCATGGAGGCGCTGGATGGTGCGGGCGAGGCGATATGGAGCCAGCTCGCCGTGCTGATGGCGGCGTTTTCCTATGCCTGTGCGGCGATCTTCGGCAAGAACTTCAAGGGGCTTGATCCGATCATGCCGGCTGCTGGCTCGTTGATCTGCGGTGCGGTGCTGCTTTTGCCCGTCAGCCTGATGGTTGACCGGCCGTGGACGTTGTCGCCTTCGGCTGCCTCGCTCACTTCGCTTGTGTGCCTGAGCGTCTTTTCAACCGCGCTCGCCTTCATGATCTATTTCCGGCTGATGCAGACGCTTGGCTCGGTCGGCACCACATCGCAGGCCTATCTCCGGGTGCCGGTCGGTGTGGCGATCGGCATGGCATTTCTGGGGGAAGTGCCGACACCTGCCATGTGGGTGGGTCTCGTCTGTGTCATCGCCGGCGTGCTGGCCATGACCCTGCCATCCCGGCGTCGACCGGTTGTGCAGGGTGGGTGAGGACAAAGAAAAACCCCGCAGGCTGGTGGCTTGCGGGGTGTGATCTGAAGGCGTCTCGGAAGAGAACAACCGCATAATAGACCGAGCGGGTGTCGCTTGTTTCTTCTCCCCGAGGGGGAGAAGTCCGCGGCAGCGGGATGAGGGGGCGCCGTTGCCGGATTTCGGAGGACTTACCCCCTCATCCGACCCTTCGGGCCACCTTCTCCCCCTCGGGGAGAAGAAACGCGCGGCAACGCCGAGCGTCCTCAATCCACGCGAAGCAACTTAACGGTTGCGGCCGCGATGGCCGTTGCCGGAAGCGCGCTTTTCCTGGCCGTTGCCGCCAGCAGGTGCGTGGCGGTTGGCGCCGCTGCCGCCGGGCTTGCGGGCCGGACGGCGGTGCTTGCGGGGGCCGGCCGGACGACCTGCATCACCTTCAGCCTGCTTCACGCGCTTGAAGTCGGACGTGACTTCCAGATCATTGTCCGCATCGCGCGGTGCGTGGTTGCGGGACGGGCGGGATTCGCCATTGTGACGTCCGCCTTCGCGCGGGCCGCGCTGCTGGCCACCATTGTTGTTGTTGCGGCCGCCACGGTTGTTGTTGGGGCGCGTCGGGCTGGCGAGACCGGCCGGACGTTCACCTGATGCGACCGGGATATCGATCTTCATCAGCTTTTCGATGTCGTGCAGCAGGCGGGTTTCGTCCGGTGCGCAGAAAGCGATGGCGATGCCGTCGCGACCGGCGCGGGCGGTACGGCCGATGCGGTGAACATAGGCATCAGGCACTTCCGGCAGGTCGTAGTTGAAGACGTGGGTTACGGCCGGGATATCGATACCGCGGGCGGCGACGTCGGTTGCGACCAGAACCTTGATGTCACCATCCTTGAAGCCCTTCAGTGCCCGCTCGCGCTGGCCCTGGCTCTTGTTGCCGTGGATGGAGGCGACCTTGAAACCGATATGTTCCAGATGCTTGTAAAGCTTTTCCGCGCCGTGCTTGGTGCGCAGGAAAACGATCGAGCGACCATCCGGGTTCTCGTTCAGCGACTTCTTCAGGAGATCGGTCTTGTCGTTCTTGCCGGCGACGAAATGCACGTACTGCTCGACCTTGTCGGCAGCCTTGCCCGGAGGCGTGACCTCGACCTTGATCGGGTCGGTCAGGAAGTTGCTGGCAAGCTCGGAAATCGCCTTCGGCATGGTGGCCGAAAAGAGCAGCGTCTGGCGCTTGGGCGGAACCATGCGGGAAATCTTGCGCAGATCGTGGATGAAGCCGAGATCGAGCATCTGGTCTGCTTCATCAAGCACCAGATAGGTGACCTTGGAGAGCGAGATGGCGTTGCGGGCGATCAGGTCCAGCAGGCGGCCGGGCGTGGCGACGAGGATGTCGGTGCCTTTTTCGAGCTGCAGCTGCTGCTTGTTGATCGACGCGCCGCCGACAACCTGGTTGATGCGCAGCGGCGTCTTCTTCACGAAGGAGCGCAGGTTTTCGCCGATCTGGTTCACCAGTTCGCGGGTCGGTGCAAGGATCAGCGTGCGGGTGGTGCGGTTTGCCGGACGGTCCGCCTGCTTCATCAGCATTTCGATGATCGGCAGGCCGAAGGCTGCGGTCTTGCCGGTGCCGGTCTGTGCGAGGCCGATGAGGTCACGGCCTTCGAGCAGCAGCGGAATGGCTTTTGCCTGAATGGGGGTCGGGGTTGTGTAGCCAAGCTGGGTAACGCTGGCCACAATCTTTTCGGAGAGGCCGAGTTCGCTAAAACTGGTCAATATATTGCCTTTCGGGGCGCCAAAACAAACTCAGCCGGAGCAGGGCTGCTGTCCGGTGGTTTCGGCGTCAAGAACCCCGCGTGAATTGGGAACTTGTGGGTTGGAATAACTTTCTGCGCATCAGTGCGGCAAATGCCGTCTTCTGTATTCGTTGCGCTTTTCCTTCATGCGGGCCAGATTTCTCTTGGAACAAGTCGTTCTGGACATACGCTGCAGCTCACGCGGCTGCCGAAGGTGAAAGCTTGACCGGCATGTGGGCGTTTTGCGCGTTAAAGTCAAGCGATAGTTTTATAACGCCGCTGTCCCGCCACGCATGGCAGCCATGCGCAAGGTCGGCCGGTTATGGTTGGAATGGCGCATCGGAGCGAATATTTATGGTTAAAAAAGGGTAGCAGTGCCGCGCGGTACATAGCAAACGGCGATTTTATCACATAACGTTTTTGCGACGATATCCGGAAATATTTGATTCGACAGAAATGGAACTGCACGGTGTGGAGTATCGATTGACCGAAGGCAGCGGGTTGCTGGAAAAAGCTTACAGGGCCGTCGCCGCCCTGGACCTGCCCGCGTGCATCAAGGACAGCGAGCTGCGCTATCTCATGGTCAACGCCGCCTATGGCCGGATCATGGGGCGTCCACCCGCAGCGTTTCAGGGGCAAACGAGTTTTTCCCTCTCCGCCGATATTCGCGATGCCGAACGGGAAGACAGGGAGCGCCGCTCGCTGGTCTTTGCCACGGATGAGCTGATCGCCTGTCATGGTGCGGCGTCTTCCGGGCCATATACGCTTCGTTGCGAACGTTTTATCGGTGATGACGGCAATCTTTTCCTGTTCGAAGCATTCGAGGAAATGCCGGCTGTTGCCATTGAGGGCTTTTCCAGCAGCGATAACGCCTCCGAGTTGCTGTTCGGCAGTGGGGTGATTGATCTCATCGATGCCGGTATCGTTATCTATGACGAAGAAAACCGGCTGATTTATTGCAACGCCCGCTTCCTGGAATTCTACAGTGCCTTCGGTGTTGCGCTGAAGCCGGGCATGCGGCTCGAAGCGCTGATGGAAGCGGTCTATTTTTCAAGCGGTTACAGCCGCGCGAAAGAGGATGATCAGGCTTTTGAAAGCTGGAAGCAGGAGCAGCTTCGGGATTTTTCCCTGCCCTATCTGGAAAGGGTGGAGCAGTTTGCGGATGGCCGCTGGGTGCGCATGGTCAACAAGCGGCTGGAAAACGGCATGCTGGTGGGTCTGCGCATCGACGTGACCGAGTTCAAGGCGCATGAGACCCTGCTCAGCACGCAGATCCGCGAGACCTGGCTGCTGCGCGCCGCGCTTGAACAATTGCCGGTGGCGGTTTTTCTGCGGGATCATGACAGGCGGCTGACCTTTGCCAATGCCGCCTATGAGAAATTCGTCGGAGGCGATCTCGCCCATTTTATGGGCAAGACCGAAAACGAGATGTTTCCGGCGACCGGCGAGCAGTCCCGGCTTGAAAACGAGCTTCTGCTTGAAACGGGCGAGGCAATCGAGAAGGCGGAAACCCTGCCGCTGCCGGATGGCAGCTCCGTTCCCGTCATTACCCGCCTCGGCCGGGTGGCAACGCCTGACGACGAATATTATCTGGTCGGCTCGGTTACCGATGTCAGCCTGTTGCAGGACCGTGAAAATGCACTGATTGCGGCGCAGGCACAGGCCGAAGCGCTGCACCGCCAGCTGGAGATGATTCTTCATGCCCTGCCGGTGGGCGTGCTGCTCATCAACGCCGATCTCGTCATCGAATATGTCAATCCGTTCTTTTATGAGGTCTGGGGCGAAATCGGCGGCGAGAAATCGCTGGTCGGCAAAAGCTATCGCGAATTCATGGAATTGAATTTCGAAAGCGGCCTTTACGACTATGGCGACATGTCTTTCGACGATCTTTATAGTCAGCGAACGGCGCGGCTTCTCAGCAAGGAGGCCTCTGCTCCGCGCGAAGTGCGCAGCAAAAGCGGCAAGGTTACCGTCATCTCGAAAACCCGCCTCGATGGCGGGAAAATCCTCAGCACCTATGCCGATGTGACCGATGTGCGCATGCGCGATGCTGAGATCATGAAGGCCAAGGCCGAGCTGGAGCGCGTCGGCGAATATATGCAGGGCGCCACGCGCGCCATGGCGCAGGGCCTGGTGCTGGTCGAGCAGGGCACGATCATCATGTCCAACGAAGCGATGGCGCGGATGTTCGACGTGCCGCCGCATCTGCTGGAAAAAGGCCGCAACTGGTCGGGTTTCTTTGCCCATTGCGCCAAGCGCGGAGATTTCGGCACCGCCGAGGAGGCGGCCGCAACGCTTTCCGCCTGGAAAGACAACATTGCCGCCAACCAGCCGTTTTCCTGGCTCATCCATGTGGCCGGCAAAACCTGGCTCAATCTGGAAGCCACCAACAGTTCCGGCAATTACTGGCTCGTCATCGTCACCGATGTGACCGAGATGAAGCTGCGTGAAGAGGAATTGCAGCGGCTGCTTTCGCGGGCGGAAGCGGCGGATCGCGCCAAATCGGAATTCCTGGCCAATATGAGCCATGAAATCCGCACGCCGATGAACGGTGTGCTCGGCATGGCCGAGCTTCTGGCCAAGTCCAATCTGGATACGCGCCAGAAGACCTTTACCGATATCATCGTCAAGTCAGGCAATGCGCTTCTGACGATCATCAACGACATTCTCGATTTTTCCAAGATCGAGGCCGGGCAGATGAAGCTGCGCAGCGTGCCTTTCGATCCGGCCGAAGCGGTGGAGGATGTGGTTTCGCTTCTCTCCTCGGCGGCGCTGGAAAAGGACATCGAACTGGTTGTCCGGATCGACCCGTCGGTTTTCGGCAAGGTCATGGGCGATGCCGGGCGGTTCCGCCAGATCGTCACCAACCTCGTCGGCAACGCCGTGAAGTTCACCGAAACGGGGCATGTGCTGATCGAGCTTGCCGCGCAATCGGCCGAGGCGTCGGAAACCATGCTCTCGCTGCGCGTTGAAGACAGCGGCATTGGCATTCCGCCTGACAAGCTCGAGACGATCTTCGACAAGTTCAGCCAGGTGGATGGTTCGGCGACGCGCCGGCACGAGGGAACAGGGCTTGGACTGGCGATCACGGTCGGCCTTGTCGGTCTCTTTGATGGTTCGATCAATGTCGTGAGCGAGGTCGGCAAGGGGTCGACCTTCGAGGTCAATATTCCGTTTCAGGTCACCGAAAGGCGGCGCGACGTTCCGCTTATGTCCGTGGCGATCGACGATATCCGGGTGCTGGTCATCGACGACAATGACGTCAATCGCCGTATATTGACCGAGCAGCTGAAGACATGGGGCATTGATGGCCATGCGGTGGAAGACGGCCCGTCCGGCATCGCCGTGCTGCAGGAGGCCGTGTCGCTCGGCTTTACCATCGACGCTATCATCCTCGATTATCATATGCCTGTCATGAACGGCCTGGATGTGGTCGAGCGTATTCGCGCGGACCAACGTTTCGATGAGATTGCCATCGTGTTCCTGACCTCCATGGATGTGGTGGGTGACGAGACGCTGTTTACCGATCTCAACGTGCAGGCGCATCTGATGAAACCGGCGCGGGCGCGGCTCTTGCGCTCCACCCTGTTCGATGTGGTGCGCGACGTGCGGCTGAAACGCGCGCGCCTGCAGCCGCTGGCACTGGAGGCAGGCGGCGGGCCGGTGCGCCCAGAAAGGCGTCTGGCTGAAAAGAAACAGCGCATTCTGCCAGCGGCCCCGGCTGTTTCCGAACGCCGCCGGCCGAGCCTGATCGACGTGCTGGTGGCCGAGGACAATGACGTCAACCAGATTGTCTTCACCCAGATTTTGCAGCAGGCGGGTTTGCGTTTCCTGATCGTCGGCAACGGCAAGAAGGCGGTTCAGGCGTGGGAAGAAAACAATCCCGCCATCATTCTCATGGATGTCTCGATGCCTGTCATGAACGGCCATCAGGCAACGCTTGCCATCCGCGCCGCCGAACAGGCGGCGGCGGACGGCCGGCATGTGCCGATCATCGGTGTTACCGCCCATACCCAGGACGCTGACAGGGAACTTTGCCTGCAGGCGGGCATGGATGATTATCTGTCGAAGCCGATCAGTCCTGAAATCCTCGAGGACAAGATTGCGCAATGGCTGGGGGATGCCATGCCCCGGCGTGACGCGCCGGGCGTCTGATCATCCGGCGCTGCGGGGGTTTTCGGAATTGCCTCAGGCGGGCCGTTTGGTGCCACAGAGCATTTCCCGCTTTCCGGCAAAGCCCTTGCGCCGCTCCAGGTCAAAACCGGCGGCGATGAGGTTGCGGCGAACGAAGCCGGCGGCGGCATAGGTGGCGAAAGTGCCCTCCGACGCCGTTTTGGCAAAGAGCGCCTGCATGATTTCCAGCGACCACATGTCCGGATTGCGCGCCGGCGCGAAGCCGTCCAGAAACCACGCGTCGAAACTCTCTTTGCTGCTGGAGATTCCGGCAAAGGCCTCGCCGCAGACCACCGTCAGGCGCGTCTCGTCATCCAGTGCGATGTCGACCCTGCCTTGCGGCTCTTCCGGCCAGAGGGCGACAAGCCCCTTGCGCTCAGTATCGATCTCCGGCCAGCGGGAAAGCGCCCGGTCGATCTCGTCCGCCTTCATCGGATAAAGCTCGAAGGAGATGAAATGCAGCGTGGAGCGGCCGTTGCGCATCTCTTTCCACTGTCGCCATGTCTCGCAGAGATTAAGGCCGGTGCCGAAACCCAGCTCACCAATGCGGAAAACGCCCTCCCGTTCAAGCCAACGCTCCGGCAGGCCGTTTCCGGACAGGAAGACATGGCCGCATTCCAGCCTGCCATCCGTCTGGCAATAAAAATGATCGTCAAAGGCCAGCGAATAGGGCATATCCCCGTCACGCCAGTCGAGTGCGGTGCGGGTTTCTCCGGTTGCGGAACCGGTCTCTGTGCCAGTCTCTGGGATACAGTCGTTGGAATTTTTCATGGCTAATGCCGATAGTCCTGCTTTCGAACAGGGTCAATCTCCAAGATTGCCGGGCTCCGTGCCGCTCCTCATCGTTGGTGGCGGCATTATGGGGCTATGGGCCGCCGTCAAGGCGGAACGGCTGGGAATAGACACCCTGCTGGTGGAGGCGGAGCAGCTTGGCAGCGGGGCAAGCGGCGGGCTGCTTGGCGCCTTGATGCCGCATATGCCGGACCGATGGTCGGACAAGAAGCAGTTCCAGTTCGATGCGCTTGTGGCGCTGGAAACGGAAATTGCCGGGCTGGAGGCCGTGACCGGGCTTTCGGCCGGTTATCGCCGTTGCGGCCGGATCATTCCGCTGCCCAAGCCGCATCTGCGCACCATCGCGGAGCGACACGAACGGGATGCCGGGGAAAACTGGGTGTCGGGCGAGCGCCGGTTCCACTGGCATGTCGGCGACAGACCTTCGGTGGCCGACTGGGTGGATGATGCGGCAGGGCAGGCCGGCTTTGTGCTGGACACGCTGGCGGCGAGGGTTTCGCCGCGCGCGATGATCGCCCTTCTCTCGGCTTTTCTCCGCAAGGCGCGCCACGTGCGGGTGGCGGAACGGTGCTCGGTGGTTTCGCTTGACCCGCAAGCTGGGCGGGCGATGTTATCTTCGGGAGATGAAGTTGCCTTCGGCCATGTTGTCGTCGCCAACGGACATGGTTCTTTTCCCCTGCTTCGTGACGCGATGGGTCTGGAGGCCGGTGTTGCACTCGGGCAGGCGGTGAAGGGGCAAGCAGCGCTTCTTGATGTGGCGGCCGACCCGGCCATGCCGGTCGTCTTCCTCAACGGTCTTTACATCGTGCCGCATGAGGATGGCACCGTCGCCATCGGCAGTACCAGCGAAGATTGTTTTTCTGAGCCTTTCAGCACCGACGAAAAGCTGGAAAAGCTGCTTGCAGACGCATGTAGCGTGGTGCCATCGCTTGCCCACGCACCGGTTCTGGAACGGTGGGCCGGCCTGCGGCCGAAGGCGGTCGGCAGAGACCCGATGGTGGGGTCGGTTGCCGGTTATCCGAAGCTTGTCGCGCTTTCGGGTGGCTTCAAGGTCAGCTTCGGTCTTGCCCATTTTCTTGCCGATGCGGCCTTGCAAACCGTGTGCGGGGAGACCGCTGACGTACCCGCCGGGTTTCGCCTTCAACAACACGTGAATATTGCCGTCACGGACTTTAGAAAGTGCTGATCAGGCCGCCCACGTCGTTAATCTGTCACGCAAATCACCTATTTGCTGGCCTGCAACGAGGCCGGTTTGGCCGCTTTTGCGGCGAGGTGACAGCGCATGCGATACGCCATTCATTTCACGCCTACCCCCAATGACCCCCTGACGCAGGCAGCCGCCGCGTGGTTGGGGCGTGATGCCTATTCCGGTCAGGCGGTGGAGCCGCCGGGCATGATCGATCTCGGCATGCAGGAGATTTCGTACCACACGGCGCTGCCGCGCCGTTACGGTTTCCATGGCACGATCAAGGCGCCTTTCCGGCTTGCCGAGGGCCACTCCGAGGCCGCGCTGTTGCGCGACCTGATGTATTTTTCCGGCAGGCAGGACCCTTTCATGCTTCCACAACTCGTGGTGGCAAGGCATGGGAATGTCTTCAGCCTCGTTCCCGAGCGCCCCTGCGAAGTGCTGCATTTTTTTGCCGCCCGCGTGGTGCAGGAATTCGACCGTTACCGCGCGCCGCTGTCCGAGGCGGAAATCGAGCGGGCGGATCCGGACCGGCTTTCAGCCTCGCAGCTCACCAACCTGCATCGCTGGGGCAGCCCGCATGTGATGGATGAGTTCCGGTTCCAGATGTCGCTGACGGGCGGTGTTGAGCCTGCCAGCAGCCAGAGAGTCGAGCGTGCCGTGCGCAAGGTTTTCGAGCCGCTGCTGACCCGGGAACTGCAATTTTCCAGCCTTGCGCTCTTCATCGAGGATGAACCGGGTGCGCCCTTCCGGGTGCATTCGCTGCATCCCATGGGCCGCGTTTCCGCCCGCAAGATTGCCTGAGAAACAGCAGCCCATAATCGTATACAAAAAAGCATCGAAATGTCGGCAAAATTGATCTCGACATTCCGGATGCGGATGATACCGTTCGGCATCGCATATCCGAAGTTTGCGCCGTTTACCCATTCCGGGGTCGGCGCCCTTTGGAGATTTGTTTATGTCTCCCGAAGCCGGTTTTCGCCTGGGGAGAGATGTCTTGGGTGGCTGAATGATTTCCGACAATTACTCCCGCAATCTGGTGGGCTATGGCCGTAACGTTCCCGATCCGAAATGGCCGGGCGGCGCGCGTATCGCCGTGCAATTCGTCATCAATTACGAGGAGGGTGGCGAAAGCTGCATTCTCGACAATGACAAGGCCTCGGAATCGCTGCTGTCGGAAATCGTTGGCGCCCAGCCCTGGCCGGGCCAGCGCAACCTGAATATGGAATCGATCTACGAATATGGTTCGCGCGCCGGCTTCTGGCGGCTGTGGCGCATGTTCACAAGTCTTGGTGTCACCACCACCGTTTATGGCGTGACCGCCGCCATGGCCCGCAATCCGGAAGCCGTCGCGGCCATGAAGGAAGCCGGCTGGGAAATTGCCAGCCACGGTTACCGCTGGCTGGAATATAAGGATTTCTCCGAAGAGGAAGAGCGCAAACATATAACCGAAGCGGTGCGCCTGCATAAGGAGGTGACCGGTGAACGGCCCTACGGCATGTATCAGGGCAAGCCTTCGGATAATACGCTGCGCCTCGTCATGGAAGAGGGCGGTTTTCTCTATTCGTCCGATTCCTATGCCGACGATCTGCCCTATTGGGTGAAGGGCGCGAAAGAAGAGCCTTTCCTGATCATTCCTTATACGCTTGACACCAACGACATGCGTTTCGCCACGCCGCAGGGTTTCAATTCCGGTGACCAGTTCTTCACCTATCTGAAAGATGCGTTCGACGTGCTTTATCAGGAAGGCGCCGAAGGCGCGCCGAAGATGATGAGCGTCGGTCTGCATTGCCGCCTTGTCGGCCGTCCCGGTCGCGCCGCGGCGTTGCGTCGTTTCATCGAATATGTGCTCAGCCATGACAAGGTGTGGATCCCGCAGCGGATCGAGATCGCCCGGCACTGGCATGACCATCACAAGCCGGTGGCTCCTTGATGTCGGCGCGGCAGGAATTTGTCTCCCGGTTCGGTGGCGTGTTCGAACATTCGCCCTTCATCGCCGAGCGGGCCTATGATGCTGGTGTAGACGAGGGGGATTTGACGGCGAAGGTGGTTCACGCCGCACTCGTCGCGCAGTTTCGTGCCGCTTCCGAGGCTGAAAGGCTCGGCGTGTTGCGAGCGCATCCCGATCTTGCCGGCAAGCTGGCGATTGCGGGCGAGCTGACGACCGATAGCCGCAACGAACAGGCCGGTGCGGGGCTCGATCGGCTTTCGCCGGCAGAACATGCGCGTTTTACCGAACTGAACAGCGCCTATACCCAGAAATTCGGCTTTCCCTTCATCATCGCGGTCAAGGGGCTGAACAGGCACGATATTCTTTCCGCTTTCGAAACCCGCATCGGCAATGATGCGGCGCAGGAGTTCGCGACCGCGACGGCGCAGGTGGAAAAGATCGCCTGGCTGCGCCTTTCCGCGATGCTGCCGGAGGGCTGAATTGGCGAGTGGTGGCCGTTCTGCTAGGATCGTGCTGTCTGGAGATAAAGATCATGAGACCCTCCGAGGTACTGGAAAAGAACAGGGAAGCGATCCGCGAAGCGACGAAGCGCTTCAACGCGGCAAACCCCCGCGTGTTCGGCTCCGTTGCCCGCGGTGAGGACCGGCCGGACAGCGATCTCGATATTCTGGTGGATGCATTGCCGGGTGCCACCTTGTTTGATCTGGGCGGCCTGTTGGAAGAGCTATCAGCCATCATGCGCGGCACAGAAATTCATCTATTGACGCCAGGGGATTTTCCCGAGCGTGTTCGTGTGAAGGTTCTGCAGGAAGCGAAGCCCGTATGAGCGCCGAGCGACTGCATGTTTATCTTCAGGACATCAGACAGATTGCTGCGGAAACCATCGATTTCGTTCGATTGAAGACAAAGGACGAATTTCTGGTTGATCTGGTGCGTCAACGGGCGGTGGCGATGAACCTTCTGATTATCGGCGAAACGACGGCGCGGATAATGGAAGAGTTTCCAGCTTTCGTGGCGGATTTTCCGGATATCCCGTGGGTCAAGATGCGCGGCATGCGGAACAGGATCGCGCACGGTTATCTGAGCATCAATCTGGAAACCGTGTGGGATACGACACAGACGGCGATACCGGATCTTCTGGACAGACTCTTACTTCTGCAAAACTGGCATGCCCAAGGTGAATGACATTTGACCGATTTTCTCGACATAAAACCCCTTACCAAAGAGGCGTTCGCATCCTTCGGCGATGTGATCGAAATCACGCCTTCTTCCATGCGGCACATCAATGGCGGCCAGACCGAGCGGCATCATGCGCTTGCCGCACCCGAGGCGGCGGGCGAGGGCGCGCGTATCATCCTCAATATTTTCCGTGGGCAGCCGCGGGTATTCCCGCATAACATCGAGATGATGGAGCGGCATCCGCTCGGCAGCCAGAGTTTTTCGCCGCTGTCCGGCAGGCCTTTCCTCGTCGTCGTTGCGGAAGATGACGGAGGCCGTCCGGCCCGGCCGCAGGTGTTTCTGGCACGCGGGGACCAGGGTGTGAATTACCGCCGCAATGTCTGGCATTATCCGCTGATGCCGTTGCAGGCGGTTTCTGATTTTCTGGTTGCCGACCGCGAAGGGCCGGGCAACAATCTGGAAGAGCATTTTTTCGATAAGCCCTTCATGATCGCGGAGCCCAACCCATGACCGGTCTGACCACCCATGTTCTCGACGCCGCCCATGGTACGCCGGCTGAGGGACTGACGATCGAGCTTTACCGGCTCTCCGGCGATCGCCGCGAGAAGCTGAAGACGGTGAAGACCAATAGTGACGGCCGTGTGGATGGCGGGCCGCTGCTGGTCGGAGAGAGTTTCAAGGCCGGTCAATATGAGCTGGTTTTCCATGCCGGCGATTATCTGCGCGGCAGGGGCGTTGTGCTGCCCGAACCGGCCTTTCTCGATATTATCCCGATCCGCTTCGGTATTGCCGATGAGAGTGGCCACTACCACGTGCCGCTTCTGCTGTCGCCCTATAGCTATTCCACCTATCGAGGAAGCTGATTGCCATGATCTTTGCCGCCATTGCCGATATTCACGGAAACTGCGCTGCGCTTGAAGCCGTGCTTGAGGATATCGCCAGGCTTGGCATCAAGGATATCGTCAATCTCGGCGATTGTTTCAGCGGGCCGCTGGAGGCGGGTTTCACCGGTGATGTGCTGGTCGGCAACTGGATCCCCAGCATTCGCGGCAATCACGACCGGGAATTGATCGAGCGGGCGCCGGAGGATATGGGCAGCTGGGAAAGGCCGGCCCATGCGCAGATGACTGCCGCGCATCTGGACTGGCTGCAAACCCTGCCCTTCAGCTTGGTATTCAAGGACGTCGCCTATTGCTGCCACGGCTCGCCGCACGGCGATCTCGACTATTGGCTGGAAACGCTGTCGCCGGAAGGTGTGCTGAAACTGCGGCCGCTCGCCGAAATCGAGGCGAGGGCGGAAGGTATAACCCAGCCGCTGATGCTGTGCGGCCATACCCATATTCCCCGCGCGGTGCAGCTTTCCGATGGCCGGCTGATCGTCAATCCCGGCAGCGTCGGCTGCCCCGGCTGGAAGGACGATACGCCCTTCGAGCATCACGTCGAGGCCGGTCATCCGCTTGCCAGCTATGCGGTGCTGGAAGAAACCGGGCGCGGCTGGCAGGTCTATTTCCGGAATATCCGCTACGACAATCTGGCCATGGCCGAGATGGCGCGAGTCAACGGCATTCCGTATCTGGCCGATGCTCTGGAGAATGGCTGGCTTCGCAAACGGACTTGAATTGTTCAGGTAGTTGTACTATTTATTGTACAACTCTTGTCGAGGTTCATCCATGCGTACTGTCATGTTTTCAAAAGCACGCGAATCCCTTGCATCGCTTCTAGATGAAGTATCGCAAGACCGTGTAACCGTGGAAATCGTGCGGCGCGACAAGCCGTCCGCCGTTCTTATCGATAAGGACGAATATGAAGGCTTGATGGAAACCTTGCATCTCTGCTCGTCACCCGAGAATTTCGCCAGACTTAGAAAGTCGATGTCCGACGTGGATGGCGGCGTTTTCGAAAGCCACGATCTGATCGACTGATTTTTCAAACCCATCGCGCATGAGTGCGAGCTTCCATCAGGAGAAACTCTCATGCAGCAAAAGGGCTCGATTGCTCTCGGCTGGAGCCACGAAGGCTGGGAAGACTATCTTCACTGGCAGAAATACGATCGAAAGATGCTTGAACGCATCAACGAACTCATAAAAGACTGCCGGCGGCATCCATTCGAGGGCATCGGAAAACCCGAACCCCTGCGTTTCCAGTTGAAGGGCCTCTGGTCACGCCGGATCTCGCAAGAGCATCGCCTTGTTTATGAGCTTCGCGGCGAAGGTGAAAAGGCAGTACTGATCATTCATCAATGCCGTTTCCACTATTGATCTTCACCCCTCGCTGTTCATCACCACGCAGGCGTAGGACTGCGCCTTCAGTTCCTTGCAGGCGGAAACCGCCGAAGACTGGTCTTCGAAGCCGGTAAAGCGGGCGCGGTAGAGCGTTGCCGAGCCGCTTTGCACCGCTTCGGTATAGGGGGCGATCCCGGCATAGCTGCCGATGTTGGAGCGCGCATTGGCAAGCAGCGAGCGGGCGGCGGCTTCGCTATCGGCAGCGGCAATCTGCACTTCCCAGCGGCTTCTCTGGCCCGTGGGCTGAGCGATCGCAGCAGCGGGAGAGGGTTTCGGAATGGCGGAGACCTGGATCATGTCGGCCATCTGGTTGTTGGCCGTGGCGATCTGCATGGCGACCGGGTCGGAGCGGCGTTCGGCAAACATTGGCAATGGTACCGATGCGGTCGGGACGGCTGCGGGCGGCACATCGAAGGTGCGGCTGACATTGGCGCTGGCGACGAGCTGTTCGGTGTTGCGGCTTCTCGATGCCTGCGGCACGGCCTTGTCGAGAAGGGCCGCCATCTGCGCATCGCGGCTGCGCGCGGTCTTGCCGCCCAGCACGACGCCGACGACGCGGCGGCCATTGTCATTGATGGCGCTGACGAGGTTGAAGCCGGACGCGTTGGTGTAACCGGTCTTGATGCCATCCATGCCCCGGTAACGATACATCAGATTGTTGTGGCCACGGATGCGTTTTCCCCGGAAGCTGAAGGATTCCATGGCGAAGAGGTCATATTCCTTGGGGAAGTCGCGCTGCAGCGCAAGGCCAAGCTTCGCCATATCACGCGCAGTCGTTACCTGCGATTTGCTGGGCAGGCCGGAAGCGTTGCGGAACACCGTTTTCGACATGCCGAGCTGGCGGGCCTTGCGGGTCATCATCTCGGCAAACCTTGCTTCGGAGCCGCCGAGGTGGTCGCCCATGCCTTCCGCCATGTCATTGGCGGATTTGACGATCATGCCATAAACCGCTTCGCGCACGGTGAAGGTCTGGCCCTGACGCACATAAAGCTTGGAGGGGATGACGGCTGCACCATTCTTGGACATCTTTATCTTCTGATCCCAGCGAATGCGGCCGGCATGCAGCGCCTCGAAGGTCATGTAAAGCGTCATCATCTTGGTGAGCGAAGCGGGGTGGTTCAGCACATCGGCATTGCGGGACGCCAGAACCTTGCCGGTGTTGGCATCCATGATGAAATGGGCATAGCCGGCCTGCGCCGGCGATGCCTGCAATGAGAGGATCGCGCAAAAGAAGGCGAGCGCGAAGACCCATGTTCCCGCCATTCCCCGTTTGACCGTTCCCGACATAATCCGCCCCTTTTGTTTGACCGCCGCTGTTGATTTCAAGTTTTACTGACACTTTCCGGCAACAAAACCGCTAAAACTTTAGAGATCGCTTTCATGCTTAATTAAGTATGAATTTCAACCCGTCTGCTGCCCTCACAATTTCCTTGAAAAGAAACCTACCGTCCGGTATGTTTTAAAACATGACAAATGCTCACGAACGAAAAAAGCAGCCCGAGATCGTGCGTCGCAGCCTCCTTGACTGCGCGGCGAAACTAGCTGCTGATCAGGGTGTTGCGGCACTTTCCATACAGGCTGTGGCCGATGCGGCCGGGGTGACGAAAGGTGGGCTGTTCCACCATTTTCCCTCCAAGCAGGCCTTGCTGGAGGCCGTCATGGCTGACCTTCTTTCGGCGCTGGACGCGGAAATAGATGCGCTCATCTCACAGGATTGTGAAGCTTATGGATGCTTCACGCGGGCCTATGTGAAGGCGGTTTTCGATGATCGTGACCGGGATTCGGGCAGGCAATGGGCGGCAATCTCGGTTTCCATGGTCGGCGAGCCGTCGCTTCGGCGCATGTGGACGAGCTGGGTCGAGGGACGTCTTGCCCGTCATAAAGATACGGATGACGGGGTGGTACTGGAGATGGTGCGGCTTGCGGCTGACGGCATCTGGTTTGCCGATCTTCTGGCCGATGATGGCAGGGCAGGTGGCGACAGGGCGGCTCTCAAGGCCCGGATGATCGCCCAGACGACAAAGGAAACGGAACGATGAACGCGGCACTTTTCACCTATGGGGCGCTTGTCGCGGCCATTGTCTGCGAGGTCATCGCGACCTCGTTCCTGCAGCAGTCGCAGCAATTCACAAGGTGGCTGCCGACGGTGCTGATGGCGGTGTTTTACGGCGCGGCCTTTTACCTTCTGTCGTTCACGCTGCGCGTCATACCTGTCGGGGTTGCCTATGCGATCTGGAGCGGGCTCGGCATCGTGCTGATCTCGGGCATCGGTTATTTTGTGTTCCGCCAGACGCTGGATCTGGCTGCGATCATTGGGCTCGGGTTCATTGTTACGGGTGTGGTGATTGTGAATGTGTTTTCGAAGACGGTGGGGCATTGAGAAATTCGTATCGATTTTTGTTGTGTTTGTTCATGGTTTGTTTTAAGTGAAGGTACAAATCTAACAACCGGCTGCGCATGAGTGCGGCCTCCCTTTGGAGGCACACATGCGCGATGCTTTGTCGAAATTTCTTCTTAAATGCCGACGTCGTTGGAAACCCCATTTTAAAAGGTTTTTAAGGCATTTGGTCAGCATCCTTGTTAATTGGATGCTTGAGAAAGCCATTGATTGGATTTGTCAGGTTTCCATAGTCGTTATCTTAAGTTTTTTTCCAAACTTAAGTGAAGACTCAAGCCAGAATACTGCGATCCACATCCGTGATCAGCCTTTTGCCGCAAAGCGCCATGCTGACATCCATCTCCTTGCGGATGATTTCGAGCGCCGTCGTCACGCCCTGCTTTCCATCAGCGCCGAGGCCGTAGAGGAAGGGGCGGCCGATATAGGTGCCTTTGGCGCCGAGCGCCACGGCTTTCAGCACGTCCTGACCGGAGCGAATGCCGCCATCCATGTGCACCTCAACCCTGTCGCCGACGGCATCGACGATTTTGGGCAGCATGGCGATGGAGGAATGGGCGCCATCGAGCTGGCGGCCGCCATGGTTGGAGACGATGATGGCGTCGGCGCCGGTATCGAGCGAGGCGCGTGCATCTTCCTCGTCAAGAATGCCCTTGAGGATGAGCTTGCCGCCCCAGCGTTCCTTGATCCATTCCACGTCTTTCCAGGACAAACGCGGATCGAACTGTTCCGCCGTCCAGGAGGAGAGCGATGACAGGTCTGAGACATTCTTGGCGTGGCCGACGATATTGCCGAAGCTGCGGCGTTTGGTGCGAGCCATGTTCAGGCACCATTGCGGCCGGGTCGCCATCTGCCAGATGTGCTTCGGCGTGAATTTCGGCGGTGCCGACAGTCCGTTGCGCAGATCTTTGTGGCGCTGGCCGAGAATTTGCAGGTCGAGCGTCAGCACCAGTGCCGAGCATCCGGCGGCCTTGGCGCGGTCGATCAGATTATTGACGAAGTCCCGGTCCTTCATCACATAGAGCTGGAACCAGAAGGGTTTCGAGGTGACGGAGGCGACATCCTCGATGGAGCAGATGCTCATGGTGGAGAGCGTGAAAGGCACGCCGAATTCTTCCGCTGCCTTCGCAGCCAGCATTTCGCCATCGGCATGCTGCATGCCCGTAAGGCCGGTGGGGGAGAGTGCGACCGGCATGGATACTTTCTGGCCGGCCATTTCGGTGGCCAGCGACCGGTCGGTCATGTCGACCAGCACGCGCTGGCGCAGCTTTATCTTGGCAAAATCATCCTCATTGGCGCGGTAGGTGTTTTCTGTCCACGCGCCGCTATCGGCATAGTCGAAGAACATTTTCGGCACACGACGCTGAGCCTGTTGCTTCAGGTCCGCTATGGTCAGGATTTTGCCCATGGATAAAGCCTTCACATTTGAATGATGGCTTCACCTAGCATATTCTATTTGGATGCGCGAGTTCGTCGATCGTAGTTTTAGGGTTTTTTGAATCGCTTGTATCTAGAAATGAGAGTTGAGTTTTCATTAGAAACCGGCAATCTGTAGTTACCTTATCTCCGTGGAATTGTTGCTCATGTCATCTTCCTTTTCTAAAATTCTTGCAGCCGCTCTTATATCTCCAAATATTGTTCTCGCAGCAGAGTGCCCTACGATTAAGAGTGACAAGAATGGATTTGTACTCAGTCACAGTGGCGTGCAAAGCGCGTTCAAAACAGCGGGGCCTGTCGTTTCCGTAGAACATGGCTTTGCTGACGGCGGAAAACAAAAGGCATTTCTTTATCAAGGCCTTATCGAAATTTCTCGTTCAGGAAGTGACGAAGATTACAATGCTTATTTCACATCAAATCTTTCTTCTTTCTGGCCTCTGAAAGTCGGTGCCCGCCGGACTTTCGACTTCATTCCGCTGAAGGCTGATGCCTTTAAGGAGAAGTGGACTCTGAGTCTTAACGTTACAAAACGGCGATCTTTTTCTATTGGCTATTGCAGTTATGATGTTTTTAACGTGGTTTACGACGTCAGGAGAAACGACGAGGAAGTCGAGCGGTGGACCGCGGTTTATGCGCCTGATCTGCTTGCAACGGTTGCAAAGATCTACGACGAAGGTACCAATAGCGAAGAAACCGTGAGCTACACGGCGATCAAGCCGCTAAAATAAGGTGCTTGCCGGTTTGGCCACAGCACGGGTTAACTCCAGAAAGCTCGAAAGAATAATTCAACGCCCAATATGAGCAGGCAGATGAGAAACCAGCGCCGGAATGTCGCCGGGCTGACGATGGTACGGATTTTCTGGCCAAGCCACATTCCGGCAAGGGCCGGCAGCACGGCCAGCGCGGAAAGCGACAGATGCTCGACGTGAAAGGCATTCTGGGAGGCAAGACCGACGGCGAGCGCGACGGTGGAGACCGTGAAGGAAAGGCCAAGCGCCTGCACGAGATCATCCCGGCTGAAACCGAGCGACTGGATATAGGGCACGGCGGGCACGACGAAAATTCCGGTGCCGCCGGTCAACAGGCCGGTTGCGAGCCCCATGACGGGGGAGAGTTTTGATTCCAGCCTTGCCGGAATCGAGACGGGTCTGGCAAGCAGGCTGTAGGCTGCGTAAACCGCGAGGCACAGGCCGAGCGCTGAGGTGGTCCAGACGCCGGTGCCTGATGTCATCAGCCGGATGCCGATGAGGGTGCCAAGCGCAATGGCGATCATCATCGGCCACAGCCGCTTCACGATGGCCCGGAAATCCGGCCCGGCCAGCAATTGCCAGATATTGGTGATGAAGGAGGGCAGGATGAGCAGGCCGGCGGCGATGACCGGCGGCATGAAGAGACCGAGCACGCCCATGGCAACGGTGGGCAGTCCCATGCCGGTCACGCCCTTGACGATGCCTGCGATGATGAAGGTCGCGAGAACCATGAGCATGGTGGTTGTGTCTAGATTCAGCACGGGGTGCTCCGGAGGGTTTTCACGTTTTGGCCAAGATGGCGTCAGGAAATCATGTGGAGCGAGCGGGTGCCACGGGCTTCTTCTCCCCGCCGGGGAGAAGGTCGCGGCAGCGGGATGAGGGGGCAAGCGTGAGGTCTATCGCTGGCGTTGCCCCCTCATCCGACCCTTCGGGCCACCTTCTCCCCGGCGGGGAGAAGAAACAAGCGGCACCCGCTCGATCTTATATTTCAATGGTATAAACCACGTCGTGACCGGATGTTTCGGCCCCAGCCGAACTATGCCAGCACGCTTTTCATTGCCCTGCCGGCCACATAGGTTTCCACCACGGTGCGGTCATCGCCCATGGTCAGCATCAGGAACAGTTCTTCCGTCAGGCTTTTCACCACTTCCATCTTAAGGGCCATGGCGGGTGTCGAGGAGGCGTTCAGCACGGTGATGTCGGCGTCCGTGCCGGCGTCGAGCGTGCCGATGCGGTCGACCATGGAAAGCGCTTCGGCATTACCGCGGGTCATCAGATACCAGCTTTCCAGCGGGTTCAGGCGCTCGCCCAGCAATTGCTGGATCTTGTAGGCCTCATCCATGGTGCGCAGCATGGAATAGCTCGATCCGCCGCCTATATCGGTCGCGACCGCGATCCGCACCGGCTTTTCGCGCCGCTGCAGCTTTTTCATCGGGAAGAGGCCGGAGCCGATGAAGAGGTTCGAGGTGGGGCAATGTACGGCCACCGCGCCGGTTTCCGACAGCACGTCCGCTTCGCGCTCCGAGAGGTGGATGGCGTGGCCGAGCAGGGTCTTGTTGCCCATCAGGCCGTATCGCACATAGATATCGGTATAGTCGGTCGCTTCGGGATAAAGCTCGCAGGTGTATTTGATCTCGTCCAGATTTTCAGACAGATGCGTCTGGATGAAAAGATCGGGGAATTCCTGCGCCAGCGCCTGGGCGGCTTCCATCTGCTTCGGGGTGGAGGTGATGGCGAAGCGCGGGGTGATGGCGACGTGGTTGCGGCCCTTGCCGTGCCAGTCGGCAATCACCTGGCGCGTCTCGTCATAGGAGGTTTCCGGCGTGTCCAGCAGGCCCTGCGGGGCGTTGCGGTCCATCATAACCTTGCCGCCCACCATCAGCATGTTGCGCTTCATGGCCTCCGTGAAAAAGGCGTCGGCGGAGGTCTTGTGCACCGAGCAATAGGTGGCGGCGGTCGTGGTCCCGTGGCGCAGCAGCTCGTCGTAGAAATGCGTGGCGATGCGCTGGGCATGGGCGCTTTCGACGAAGCGGCATTCTTCCGGGAAGGTATAGGTATTCAGCCATTCCAGCAGATTGGCAGCGTATGAGCCGATAACCTGCATCTGCGGGAAATGCAGATGCATGTCGATGAGGCCGGGCACGATGAGATGCGGCCGGTGATCCTTTTCCTCGACGTCTTCGGGGGCTGCCTTACGGATATCGGCATATTCGCCAATGGCGGCGATCCTGCCATTTTCGATCAGCAGGCCGCCATCTTCGATATAGAGATAGCTTTGCGTGTCGTCGATTGCGAGCGGCGCCCGGCGGAAGCTCAGCAGGCGGCCACGCAGCAGAACCATGCTCATTCAGTCTTTCCTTCGGCTTTTCCAGCCCCGGAAACCGCACTTTCATACCATGCGGTCAGCACCTTGCGCTCATCCGGGGTGATGGCGGTGATGTTGCCGGGAGGCATGGCATGGCTGCGGCCGGCTTGCAAATAGATTTCGCGCGCATGAGCGGCGATCTGTTCGTCGGTTTCGAGCTTCACCGATTTCGGTGTGAAGGGCACGCCTTCCCAGACAGGCTCGGCCGCATGACACATGGAACAGCGACCCTGAACCACATCACGCGCCTTGGTAAAATGGACGTCGCTGACGAATTGCTGCTGCATGGGGGAGAGGGTGGCGGCCTTCTGCTCCTCCTCGCCGGTCAGCACTTTCGGCACGGTGGAAAGCCACATGATGACGATGAAGATGAGAGCGGTGAGAAGCCAGGTCCATGTCGGTTTACCCTTGCGGGCATGCGTGGTGTTGAACCAGTGCCTGATAGTGACGCCCATCAGGAAGACAAGTGCCGCAATGATCCAGTTGAACTCAGTCGCGAAAGCCAGCGGATAATGGTTCGACAGCATGAAGAAGATGACGGGCAGCGTCAGGTAGTTGTTGTGCAGTGAACGCTGCTTGGCGATGCGGCCATATTTCGGGTCCGGCGTGCGCCCGGCAATCAGGTCTGCGACGACGATCTTCTGGTTCGGAATGATGATGAAGAACACGTTCGCCGACATGATGGTGGCGGTAAACGCGCCGAGATGCAGGAAAGCGGCACGGCCGGTGAAGACCTGGGTGTAACCCCATGCCATCGCCACCAGCGCGACGTAAAGCACGATCATCAGGCCCCAGGTATTGTTGCCGAGCGGCGATTTACAGAGGAAATCATAAAACAGCCAGCCGATGGCAAGCGATGCCAGCGACAGACAGATGGCCTGGAACTGGGTGAGATCAAGCACGGAATGATCGATCAGGAAGAGATCCGCCCCGCCATAATAAACGATGCAGAGCATGGCGAAACCGGAAAGCCAGGTGACGTAGCTTTCCCATTTGAACCATGTCAGGTGTTCCGGCATCTGGGCAGGCGCAACCAGATATTTCTGGATGTGGTAAAAACCGCCGCCATGCACCTGCCACTCCTCGCCATAAGCCCCCGGCGGCAGATGCGCCCGTTTGACCAGCCCGAGATCGAGCGCAATGAAATAGAAGGACGAGCCGATCCAGGCGATGGCGGTGATGACGTGGAGCCAGCGGACGGCAAAGGCCATCCATTCCCACGCAATGGCGTATTCGTACATGCGGTTCCCCTGATCCTTGTGCAGCGCACCTTGCGAGAAATTTGACCGTTAGGAAAGGGAAAAGCAGCGGTCGGGGAGTGATTGTTCACAATCCGGTGGTCTTGTGTTCACAACCCGGTTCGGACTGCGGCAGGGCCGGTAAAGTTGCAATGTGTGCTTGCTGTCGCATAGTTTGTGCTTAGCTGGCTAACGCGACTCAGCTATTATCCTGTGAGCGGCCTGCCAATGTGCTAAAATATAGGGCTGCGGAGCTTTTAAAGCTCCCATGACATGTTTCGCTGGCGGTTATTCCGAAAGCGGGTGCTGCGAACCCTGGGGCGGGGGCAGATCAGGGGCAGGTGTCGCGGTTCCCGGTGCCGTTGTGTCCGGGTGCGTGTTGATGTGTGGAATTTGAATGAAGGGACGCAATGACCTTCCGGCAGCCGCCGTTGTTTTCAACGGAGACCATGCCGATGCGCCTTGTTCTGACGGTCCTCTTCTTATTTCTGGCGTGCACCGCCACGGCACTTGCCCATGAATCCCACAAGGGGTTCAAATATGAAAGCTACTGCTGCAATGGCGATGCCCAGACGGGCGACTGCCAGATGATCCCTACGCGCAGTGTTCGTGTCACGCCTGATGGTTATGAGGTTTCGCTCGCCCCCGGCGATCATCGCATGGTTACGCGACGCCATGTCTTCAACTGGTCGCAGAGCGAGGCAAGACGGTCGGAGGACGGCGAATATCATCTCTGCCTGTTTCCGGATGAGGATACGCCCCGCTG
Organism: Agrobacterium sp. ST15.16.024; assembly: GCF_027956545.1. Taxonomy (NCBI): domain Bacteria; kingdom Pseudomonadati; phylum Pseudomonadota; class Alphaproteobacteria; order Hyphomicrobiales; family Rhizobiaceae; genus Agrobacterium; species Agrobacterium sp. ST15.16.024. Next base: position 345,798 of record NZ_JAQKGO010000003.1, on the reverse strand, counting down.
TTTTTATGCGCCTGACATGGGGTTTTGATGGGGCTGCTGCGGTCGGCTTTCCTCGATCCGCTTCAATATCCAGTCGCGAAACAGTTTGATCTTGCGGATGTTCCTGCGGTTTTCGGGATAGACAAGCCAGTAGTTCTTGCCTTCGCTGCTGAGATGCTCGAAGGGCTGGTATAGGCGGCCAAGCGCGATCTCATCGGCGTAGAGTTCAGGGGTGAGCATGGCCACACCCTGACCGGCGATCGCCGCTGCGGCTTCAAAAGCCTGCACGCTGAGACGGCTGCGCGGATATCGTTCGAGATTTGGGTTTTCGATGCCGACTTCCCGGAACCATTGGCTCCACCACACGTCACCGGGATCGATGATGCGCAGGCGCAGGAGGTCTTCCGGCTGCTTCAAGCCACCGATGCTTTGCGCAAGATCGGGATGCAGCATCGGCGTGTAAACACCGCGAAGCAACCGATGATAGGTCAATCCCTTGCCGTCGTCGCGGCTCCAGCGAATGGCGACATCGCAGTCCGATTGGTTGAAATCGATCAGGGCGCCCGATGTTTCCAGCCTGACGGCAATCGAGGGATGTTCAAGCTGGAAGGCACCCAGATGCCGCGACAGCCAGCGTGATGCGAAGGTGGCCGTGGAATGTATGGTCAGGGTGGCATCCGGCGTTTCGCGCACACTGTCGACGGCCTCCCGCAGCGTATTGAAGGCGTCGGCAACCTTGGGCGCCAGTTTTTCCCCCGCCTCCGTCAGCGACACCTGCCGTGCCATGCGCAGGAAAAGCGGCTCGCCAATATTCTCCTCCAGCAACTTCACCTGGTAGCTGACCGCCGTCTGCGTCATGCCCAGTTCTTCGCCGGCCTTGGTGAAGCTCAGATGCCTTGCAGCGGCATCGAAGACGCGCAGGGCATTGAGGGGGAACTGGCGAGACATCTTCATGGATAAGTTCTCTTTATGCAAAAGGCCAAAGGTTTCATTGGTTTTTCTCTGGAAACCAGAGCATTTTTAGCCAAATTCATCAACTGAGCTTCTGACATTTTTGAATGGAGACGAACATGCGCACAGCACTTTTGCGCGCGTGGTCCCGCCTGCGTGCGGGCCTGCGGACAGCGGAACGGTTTACCCTTGAAAGCCTTGCACCGGACAATCTGGCGGATGAAAGCCTACCGGATGGGCTCAGGCGTGATCTTGGTCTTGAGGATGGGCGTGTCGATTTTCGTTGCGACGGATTTCGGCAGCGGAAAATGCTTGCAGCAACTCGGCTGCCACAAGGGCCGCTATGACGGCGGGGCGCTTGTCTCTCACGCTTGTGCCGCCGATGGGCAGGGTGAGCTTTGCGAGCCGGGAAGGGGGCTCACCTTCCCGTTCCAGCCAATGGGCGAAGGTGGCGCGTTTGGTCTTCGAACCGATCATGCCGACATAAGCGAGATCGTCGCGGGCAAGCGCTTCCTTCGCAATCAGGAAATCGAGCGCGTGATCGTGAGTGACGATGATGGCTGCGCCGTTTACCGGGATTTTCGGAACGAATGCCTCCGGCATGGGGGTCAATATGGACGCCACCACTGAGGGAAGATCGCGCAGCTCGCTTTCACGGGTTTCCACCACCGTCAGGGTCAGGGGCAGCAGCGACAGGGCATCTGCCAGTGCCTTGCCGACGTGACCTGCGCCAAAAATGAAGACGGCGGGCTGCTGCTCGGCCTCGCCCTTCAGCCGCGCCTCAAGCCCGGCAGCGATCTCTGCCGTTATCCGCCGGAAGCGGATGAGGGTGCGGCCGCCGCAGCACTGGCCTATTTCCGGCCCTAGCGGAATATCCATGCGGTCTTCGGCAGCACCCGTTCGCAGCATGGCGCGGGCGTGGTCTATCGCCATATATTCGAACTGCCCGCCGCCGATGGTTTCCCACAGGTCAGCCTGTGAGACCAGCATGAAGGTGCCGGCCTCACGCGGGGATGAGCCTTTCACGGATTCGATTTCCACGAGGATTGCGGGGGCAGGGCGGGCGAGGAAGGCGGAGAGGGAGGCGTCAGGCATTGGCGCTGGCCCCCTCATCCGTCGCTTCGCGCCACCTTCTCCCCGGCGGGGAGAAGAAACCCGGCGGCGCTGTTTTGCTCACCTCACTTGCTTTGAGAAAATGTGCGGCGGCGCGGCATATTTCTTCTCCCCGCCGGGGAGAAGGTGGCGCGAAGCGACGGATGAGGGGGCTTGGCCGCATGGATACGCCCTCAAACCTTCTTCAACCGTTCCACCGCCATCAGCACCCGCTCAGGCGTCGCCGGTGCATCGAGGCGCGGGCAGACCTTGTAATCGGCGACGGAGGCGACGGCCATGGAGAGGGCTTCGAGAACCGAGATCGCCAGCATGAAGGGCGGTTCGCCCACGGCCTTGGAGCGGCCGATGGTGGGCTCGGCATTTTCCGCCCATTCCGCCAGCTTGACGTTAAAGCTCTTCGGCCGGTCGGAGGCGAGCGGGATCTTGTAGGTGGAAGGCGCGTGGGTGCGCAGCCGCCCCTTGCCGTCCCACCACAATTCCTCGGTGGTCAGCCAGCCCATGCCCTGCACGAAGGCGCCCTCGATCTGGCCGATATCGATGGCCGGGTTCAGCGATTTGCCGACATCGTGGAGGATATCGGTGCGGTCCATTAAATATTCGCCGGTCAGGGTATCGATCGACACTTCCGAGCAGGCCGCGCCATAGGCGAAATAATAAAACGGCGTGCCACGGCCGGCGGCGCGGTCCCAGTGGATTTTCGGCGTCTTGTAAAAACCGGCGGCGGAAAGCTGCACGCGGGCGAAATAGGCCTTTTTGATGAAATCGTTGAAGGCGATTTCCTCAAGGCCGATGCGCACCCGGTTTGGCAGGAAGACGACTTCCTCTTCCGGCACGTTCCAGTTGTCAGTGGCGAATTTGACGAGCCGCTCGCGGATCTGGCGGGCGGCGTCATAGGCCGCCATGCCGTTGAGGTCGGTGCCGGAGGAGGCGGCGGTGGCCGACGTATTCGGCACCTTGCCCGTCGTCGTGGCTGTAATCTTCACCCGGCCGATATCCACCTGGAAGGCGTCGGCCACCACCTGCGCCACCTTGGTGTAGAGGCCCTGGCCCATTTCGGTGCCGCCATGGTTCAGGTGAATGGAGCCGTCATTATAGATATGCACCAGCGCGCCCGCCTGATTGAAGGCGGTCATGGTGAAGGAGATGCCGAATTTGACAGGGGTGAGCGCGATGCCCTTGCGGATGATCGGGCTGGTTTTGTTGAACTCGATGATTGCATCACGTCGTGCGCGGTAGTCGCTTGACGTCTCCAGCTCCTCGACGACGCGGGCGATGATGTTGTCCTCGACTTCCTGATGATAGGGCGTCGTGGTGCGGCCGGAGCCGGTCTCGCCGTAGAAATTCAGCTTGCGGATATCGAGCGGGTCCTTGCCAACGGCATAGGCGATCTCCTCGATGAACCGTTCCGCCCCCAGCATGCCCTGCGGCCCGCCGAAACCGCGAAAGGCGGTGTTGGAGACGGTGTGGGTTTTCAGCGGCCGCGAGGTGAGATGCACATGCGGGTAGAAATAGCTGGAATCCGCATGAAACAGCGCGCGATCCGTGACTGGACCTGACAGATCGGAGGAAAAACCGCAGCGGGCGGCATAGGTGGCGTCGACCGCGTGGATGCGGCCTTCTTCATCGAAGCCCAACTCGTAATCGACGCGGAAATCATGGCGCTTGCCGGTGGCGCTCATGTCCTCGTCGCGGTCCGGGCGGATTTTCACGGCCCGGTTCAGCTTCTTGGCGGCGATGGCGCAGAGTGCTGCAAACTGGTTGCCCTGCGTTTCCTTGCCGCCGAAACCGCCGCCCATGCGGCGCACCTGCACCGTGACGGCGTTGGACGGCACCTGCAGGATGTGGCTGACGATGTGCTGGATTTCGCTCGGATGCTGGGTGGAACTCCACAACGTCACCTCGTCATCCTCGCCCGGTACGGCCATGGCGATGTGGCTTTCGAGATAAAAATGCTCCTGCCCGCCGATCCGCATCGTGCCGGTAAGGCGGCGGGGTGCGACATCCATTTCGATCTTCGCATCGCCGCGTTTCAGCGTCATCGGATCAATGACGAGCGCGCCGCCATTTTCAATCGCCGTATCGATATCGGTGAAATGCGGCAGGTCCTTATAGGTGATCTTTGCCTTGCGGGCCGCCTTTCTGGCGATATCGCGGGTTTCGGCAAAGACCGCGAAGATCGGCTGGCCGTGGAATTCGACCTTTGTCTCGGCCAGCAAAGGTTCGTCGTGGCGACCGCCTGACGAGACATCGTTTTCGCCGGGCACGTCCTTGCCAACCATGACCCAGAGCACGCCCTGTGTGGCCTCCACTTCGGAAAGGTCCATCGAGACGATCTCGGCATGTGCGCGGTCGGAAAGGCCGAGTGCGCCGTGAACGAGGCCGGCGGGCTCAGGGATATCATCGATATATTCGGCGCTGCCCGTCACGTGCTTGTGGGCGGAGTCGTGCCGGAGCGACCTGTGGATGGGGCCGTCGATTTCGGTTTTGGTCTTGTCGAAGCTTGTGGTGTCCATGGTTCAAGCCTCCTCCAGCGTGAAGCGCGCGAGTTCCTGCTTCTCGCCCGAAGTCTCAAGGAAGAACCGCGTCAGCAGGTTTTTGGCCGTTAATTGGCGATATTCGGCGGTGGCGCGCCAGTCGGTCAGCGGGGTGAAATCCTCGTCCAGCACATCGCGCGCTGCGTCGATGGTATCCTGCGACCACGCCTTGCCGAGAAGAGCTGCCTCCAGATGAGCGGCACGTTTCGGCGTGCCGGCCATGCCGCCAAAGGCGATGCGGATGTCCTCGACGGTGCCGTCAGCGTCGAGCGTCAGATTGAAGGCGGCGCACAGCGCGGAAATATCCTCGTCGCGCCGTTTGGAAATCTTGTAGACGGCGTAGTGGCTTTCCGGCTTCTGGAACGGAATGAAAAGCTTTTCGACGAATTCTCCGCTCAGCCGGTCCTGTTTGCCGTAATCGATGAAATAGCTTTCAAGCGGCACGGTGCGGCCGCCGGAAGACGAGCGCAGGGTGAGCGTCGCGCCAAGCGCGATCAGCGCCGGTGGCGTGTCGCCGATGGGCGAGCCGTTGGCGATGTTGCCGCCGATGGTTCCCATATTGCGCACCTGCTCGCCACCGAGGCGGTTGAACAGCCGGGCAAGCGGTGGGAAATGGTCTGCAATGGTCTTGAAGGCCTGGCTGTAGGTGACGCCGGCACCGAGTGTCACGCCATCCTCATCCACCGTAATCGCCTGCAAATCGCCGAGATTGTTGATGAAGATGACGGGGTTCAGCGCCCGCATCTGCTTCGTTACCCACAGGCCGACATCGGTGGAACCGGCGACGATGGTGGCCTTTGGTTCAGCAGCGTAAATCTCGGTCAAATCGGAAAGCGTCGCCGGAATGATGGTGCGATCCTCGCCTCTGACGACGGTGATCGTCTCATTTTCGCGGATCGCCCAGAGCCGTGCCATGATGTCGGTGCGGTCCCGTTGCAGCGGATCGAAGAGCGCACTCGGGCGGGCCGCGGCGATTTTTTCGGCGGCCTTCACGATCGGCTCGTAACCCGTGCATCGACAGAGATTGCCTTGCAGTGCCTTTTCAATATCGGCGCGGCCGGGTTTTTCGCTGGTCAGCCAGAGGCCGTAAAGCGACATGATGAAGCCCGGCGTACAGAAGCCGCATTGCGACCCGTGGAAATCCACCATGGCCTGCTGCACCGGGTGCAGCGTGCCATCGCGCGCGGCCAGATGCTCCACCGTGACGATGTGGGTGCCGTGCAGCGAGCCCAGAAAACGGATACAAGCATTGACGCTTTCATAACGCAACGAACCATCCAGCAGCCGCCCGACCAGCACCGTGCAGGCACCGCAGTCGCCTTCCGCACAACCTTCCTTGGTCCCGGTCAACCGCTTGCTGATGCGGAGGTAATCGAGAAGCGTGTCCGTCGGTCCGAAATCCCTGAGCGAGATGGTTTCGCTGTTGAGGATGAAGCTGATCGCGTCTTTCATGCAATGCCCTGCTTTTTGTCCGGCTGCCGAGCCGGTTTCTTGTCATTATCTCAGCATATCTATGCACGACCGCGCGTGCATATCGATTTCCGTTTTGGCAATTCATTGTTTCCATAACGGAAAGAAAATCCGGCAATTATTGCGCCGTCCATCCACCATCGACGGAGATATGCGTGCCGGTGATATTGCTTGCGGCGTCACTTGCCAGAAAAAGGGCAGCCGCCGCCACGTCATCGACGGTGACGAATTGCTTGGTCGCCTGTAATTCCAGCATCACGTCGTTCTTCACCGCCTCTTCGCTGATGCCGCGCATCTTGGCCATTTCCGGTATCTGCTTTTCGACCAGCGGCGTCAGCACGTAACCGGGACAGATGGCGTTGACGGTGACGCCGGTCTGCGCAAGTTCCAGCGCCGCTGTCTTCGTCAGGCCCATGATACCGTGTTTGGCCGCCACATAGGCCGATTTGAACGGCGAGGCGACGAGGCCGTGGGCCGAGGAAATATTGATGATGCGGCCTTTGCCGGCCTTCTTCATCAGCGGTATCGCGGCACGCATGGTATGGAAGGAACTGGTCAGATTGATGGCGATGATCCAGTCCCATTTTTCCGTCGGGAAGTCCTCGATCGGCGCAATGTGCTGGATACCGGCATTGTTTATGAGCACATCCACCGAGCCGAGTTTTTCATGGGAGGAATTGATAAGGTCGGCGATTTCGTCCGGTTTCGTCATATCGGCCGGGTGATAAAGCACGCGCCCGCCGCTTTCGGCTTCCAGCAAAAGGCGGAGTTTTTCAATCTCGTCCTCGTCGCCGAAACCGTTCAGCACGATATTGGCGCCTTCCCTCGCAAATCTCTGGGCGATGGCAAGGCCGATACCGCTTGTGGAGCCTGTCACGATAACTGTCCGATGCATGCTTTCCCCTTTTTGCATTACTTCGCACATGTTTAAGCAGGTTATGCCCAAAGGGGGCGGGCTGGCAATCGCCATTTCGGGCGTCATTGCACGGGCCATTTCAGGCAAGGGTGACGCGGTGGCGAATCCGGCTGCGCCTATCCATTTTTTCGAAGCTAAGCTTCCAGATTTTGCGTTTGTCTGGGGGGCTGTGCGTCCCTATCTCTGAGGCAAGCAAACAGAGGTATCGTTTATGGAACTCGGTCTTTACACATTCGCGGATGTCAATCCCAACCCCGCCGATGGCCGCGGGCCGGAAGGCGCGCGCCGGCTGAAGGATCTTCTCGAGGAAATCGAGCTTGCCGATCAGGTCGGGCTCGATGTTTTCGGGCTGGGCGAGCACCACCGTCCGGATTATGTCGCTTCCTCACCCTCCACCGTGCTTGCAGCTGCGGCTGTCAAAACCAGGAACATCCGTCTCACCAGCGCCGTCTCGGTGCTGAGTTCGGACGATCCGGTGCGGGTATTCCAGCAATTTTCGACCGTCGATCTTCTCTCGAACGGTCGCGCCGAAATCATGGCCGGGCGCGGTTCTTTCATCGAATCCTACCCGCTGTTCGGTTACGATCTCGAAGATTACGATGTGCTCTTCGCCGAAAAGCTCGATCTGCTTCTTGCACTGCGCGAACAGGAAATCGTCACCTGGTCCGGCACCAAACATCCGGCCATCAACGGGCGCGGCGTCTATCCGCGCCCGCTGCAGGAACGTCTGCCGGTGTGGATCGCGGTGGGCGGCACGCCGCAATCGGTGGCGCGGGCCGGGGCCATGGGCCTGCCGGTGGCGCTTGCCATTATCGGCGGCGAATATCGCCGTTTCGCGCCGCTGTTCGATCTCTACCATGAGGCGGCCCGCCGGGCGGGGCAGGAAAAGACCAAGCTGCGCACCAGCATCAATGTGCACGGCTTCATTGCCGACACCACCGAAAAGGCGGCGGACCAGTTTTACGGCCCGCAGGCGGAGGTGATGAACCGCATTGGCCGCGAGCGTGGCTGGGGGCCGACCAACCGCGCGCATTTCGATGCGGCACGCGGGCCGGAGGGCAATCTTTTCCTCGGTGAGCCGGAACTGGTGGCGGAAAAGATCATCAAGGCACATGGCGTGTTCAGGAATGATCGCTTCCTGCTGCAGATGGCGATTGGCCTGATGCCGCATGATCAGATCATGCGCGGCATCGAGCTTTATGGTACGAAAGTCGCCCCTGTTGTCAGAAAAGAATTGACGGGGAGTGCCGATCCGGTGAAAGCCACGGCCTGATGATTACCAAGGCGGGCGTTTTCAGACCCGCCAGACAGAACGACGGACAGAGACATGGTCATTTCCACCGAAGAAGAACTTGATCTGCTGAAGGATATCGGCCGTTTGTGCGCCGTTGCCATGCAGACCATGGCGGACGCGCTGGAACCCGGCATCACCACGGCCGAACTGGATGCTATCGGCCGCAAGGTGCTGGAGGATAATGGTGCGCAATCGGCGCCGGAATTCTGCTACAAGTTTCCCGGCGCGACCTGCATCAGCGTCAACGAGGAAGTGGCCCACGGTATTCCGGGGCCACGCATCATCAAGGCGGGTGATCTCGTCAATATCGATGTCTCGGCGGTGAAAAACGGCTTTTTCGGTGATACGGGTTCGTCTTTCGCCGTGCCGCCGGTGAAGAAGGATATCGAACGCCTGTGCCGTGATGGCAAACGCGCCATGTGGACGGGCCTGCAACAGGTGAAAACCGGCCGGCCCTTTGCCGATATCGGCAATGCCATCGGCGCTTTTGCCAAAAAGAACCGCTATACGCTGATCACCAACCTTGCCAGCCACGGCATCGGCCGCTCCCTGCATGAGGAGCCGAAGGAACTGGCGACCTGGCCCGACAAGGGCGAGCGCCGCATCATGCAGGAAGGCATGGTGTTCACCGTCGAGCCGTTTCTTTCGACGGGCGCCTATTGGGCCGAAGACGGCGACGATGATCCATGGACGCTCTATAGCGATCCGAGCGCGCCGACGGTGCAATATGAGCATACGGTGGTGGCGACGAAGAACGGGCCGCTGGTGCTGACGCTGGTTGAGTGACGGGTGGGGCTGAGTTCCGTTCATCAAGGGCAAATTACAAACGTCTATCTTCTCGTTCTCGCCCCTGAGTGGGGCGAGCGGGTGCCCCTTGTTTCTTCTCCCCGAGGGGGAGAAGTCCGCGGCAGCGGGATGAGGGGGTAAGGGTCGAGATATACGGAGAGCTTGCCCCCTCATCCGATCCTTCGGGCCACCTTCTCCCCGGCGGGGAGAAGAAACTCGCGGCACCTTCGGAACATATCGGATGCGCGCCGCGTGACCGATAAAGGCGGCTTATGACGCCGATCAAAATAACTCGCTTGTCGCTTATCCGCCCGGTTGCGATAAGCCATGCATGATCACCGACAAGCCACTTTCCGCCAGACATCTGACTGCACTCGGTTTCGCCGGGGCTCTCATGATGGCGTCCGCCATGGGCTTCGGCCGCTTTTCCTTCACCCCCATTCTGCCCGGCATGATGGCGGATGTGCCGCTTTCGGCTGGGGATGCTGGCATCGTGGCGGCGGGCAATTTTGCCGGTTATCTGGCGGGTGCGGTGCTTTCGGCCTATTCCTGGGGTTCGGGGAGGGAGCGGCTAGTAGCACTTGGCGGGCTGTTTTCCACCGCCGCGCTGCTGCTGGCCATGGCGGCTTTCAATTCTGTCGCGGCCTTCACCGTCATCCGGTTTCTGGCCGGTGTCGCCAGCGCGCTGACGATGATCTTCACGTCGCAGATCGTCATCGGCCATGCCATGAAGGCCGGCAAGGATCATATTCAGGCACTGCATTATGGCGGGGTTGGCGCGGGTATCGCCATCTCCTCGCTTGCGGTTTATCTGATCGGCGTCGTTTTTGATGGCGGCGGCGCCTCATGGCGGGAGGAGTGGATCGCCGGTGCCGTCTTTTCCTTCCTGACCTTCCTTTTTGTCTGGCGGGTGCTGCCCGCAGGCCCGCCGCGGCATGCGTCCTCTGTGGCCGAGCCGCCACTCCAATGGACGCGGCCGCTCGTCCTGACGACGCTTGCCTACGGGCTTTTCGGTTTTGGTTATGTCATCACCGCGACCTTCATCGTGGCGATTGCGCGCATGGCTGCTGCCGGTGCCTTCGTGGAGTTTCTGGCCTGGTTCATCACCGGCTGCGCCGCCGCCATTTCACTGTTCCTGTGGAAACCGGTGCTTAAGTCGCAGGGATTGAAACGCGCTTTCGTGATCGTTCTCGCCGTCGAAGCCATCGGCGTCTTCGCTTCCGTGATGCTGCCGCCGGTGCCCGGTGTTCTCGCGGGCGGCCTGCTTCTGGGGCTGACCTTCATGGTCATCACCGCCTATGGCCTGCAGCTCGGCCGGGAATTTGCCGGTCCAAGCCCGCGCCGCGCCTTTGCGCTGATGACGGCCGCCTTCGGAACGGGCCAGATCGTCGGGCCGCTGGCCGCCGGCTGGATTGCCGAGGTGACGGGCAGTTTTACCGCACCCAGCATTCTCGCTTCCGCGGTGCTCGTCGTCAGCATTCTCCTGATGCTGCCGGTGCTCGCTACCGAGCGGCGGCGTTAGGCAGCGGGCGGTCTCTCCCCGTCTTTCTGCGGTGTTCCATCGCGGCTCGTTTCGCCAGCTTCGCCTTACATCTTGTTAAGGTCCGCGCTTCTCCGTTGCTGTGCACAAATTTCTGCCCTAGGTTCGGGCCATCTAGTGCTTCGCCAATAATGGCTGATTTCAAACGCGCGTGAGTTCGAAAACGTGTTTCATTCCTTCTTTCCCAGGCCGAAAGCCTTCTTTACCTCCGCCATCGTTTGGGCCTTCTTCGCCATTCTTGCCTGGTATTTCATCTTTGAAAGGCTAGGGGCGTCCTGGGGTTATGTGATGCCCGAGCAGGAACCCTACGATCTCAGCTATTTTCTGGTTCCGGCAAATCTGTTCTTTTACGGCTATCTTGCATCGTGCCTGGCGGTATTCGGCGTTGTCTGGACCGTCATCGCCAAGGATCACCCCTGGAAGCTCTGGTCTATCTGGGGATCGCTGCTGATTATCGCAGTGACCTATTTCGGCGTTCAGATTTCCGTTGTCATCAACAATTTCCGGCGGCCTTTCGGTGACCTTCTGCAAAATGCCCTTTCCAAACAACCGGGTATCGAAGTCTGGGATTTCTACAGCCTCCAGATCGTCTTCGCCAAGATTGCCTTTCTCAGCATGGCGGTTTCGATCCTGACGGATTTCTTCACCAGCCATTACATCTTCCGCTGGCGAACCGCGATGAACGACTTCTACATGTCCAAGTGGGAAAAGTTGCGCCATATCGAAGGTGCTTCCCAGCGCGTTCAGGAAGATACGATGCGGTTCTCCTCCACGCTTGAGGCATTGGGCATCACCCTGATCAATTCGGTGATGACGCTCGTCGTTTTCCTGCCGATCCTGTTTGCGCTGTCTTCCTATGTCTCCGAATTGCCGATCATCGGCGAAGTGCCGCATGCGCTGTTCTGGCTGGCGATCGTCTGGTCGATATTCGGTACGGTGCTTCTGGCAACGGTCGGCATCAAACTGCCCGGTTTGAACTTCCGCAATCAGCGTGTGGAAGCCGCCTATCGTAAGGAACTTGTCTATGGTGAGGATCACGCCGACCGCGCCCAGCCGCCAACAGTCAAGGAGCTCTACTCCAATGTGCGGAAGAACTATTTCCGCATGTACTGGCACTATCTCTATTTCAACGTGGCGCGGTATTTCTACATTCAGGCCGATGCGGTGTTCCTGCTCCTGATGCTCGTTCCCACCATCGTTGCCGGCAAGATCACCTATGGTATCTACCAGCAGATCGCCACTGCCTTCGGTCAGGTCAGTAATTCGTTCCAGTATCTGGTCAACTCCTGGACGACGATCATCGAACTGCTCTCCATCCACAAACGTCTTGTCGCCTTCGAAGCGGCAATCGACGACAAGCCCCTGCCTGACATTGACGAGCGTTATCTGCAGCGCGAAGCGGAAGCCGGTGAACTGGCGGCCAACAAACCCTGAGAAAAAGGCGGTCGATTGGCCGCCTTCAGGTCTTGAGCACGTCCTACGGAGACGATGTGTTTGGTGAGCTGCCTCATCCGCACGTCGTCACCCCGGACTTGATCCGGGGTCCAGCGCGATCAAGTCCTTGATCGCAAAAGGCTCTTATCACGGCGCAGACGCGCCGTGGCTGGATGCCGGGTCGAGCCCGGCATGACGGAGGAGAGGTATTCGACCTTTGTCACGAAACGGAGAGTGTGAGGAAGTTTACCCCTCGGTTTTCTGCTTCTTCCGCGCCTCGATCATCGGCATGGCCTCAGCATAACTCACGCAGGCGACATCGTCTTTCCGGCAGACTTCGCGCAGCAGGCGTTCATAAGCGTTCCAATAGGCACCGCCATTCATCTTCACGAAATGAAAGCCCATCTGCAGCGGAATGCGCTCGCCATTGTATTGTCTGTCGAAAGCGTTGCGGAAGGCGGTGTAGGCGCGGTCTTCAAATTCCCTGGCGCGATCCGGCGTCTCGACGCCGATGGAATGACGGATGAAGAGATTGTAGTCCATGGCGATGATGGGGCGGTTGCCCGGCCCTTCGGGAATGAGCGGCAGGCCGAAATGCTCGATACCGTCGCGCTCCGCCGGCCATTCCGGCCCCTTGGTGATGCTGGTGGCATCGTAAACGAAGCCGTGTTTTTTCTGGGCGGTGGTCAGTGCTGGTCCCTGCGACAGATAGGGCGCACGGAAACCGTTGATGTTCTTCACCATGTTGCGCCAGCCTTCGGGCTCCTCGCCCTTCTTGCCGATCATCTGCCAGGCATTTTCCAGCGTGCTGGTGAAGGTGGTGAATTCGCCGTCCCATTGTTCGGCGGTCCATTGGCCTCCATCGAAATGGCCGCAGGTGTGGTTGCCGATCTCGTTACCTTCACGATAGGCGGCCCAGATGTTTCTCAGCCGCGTCTCCACCTCTTCCGGCGACTGGCCGAAGCCGACATTGGAGCGACCTGCCTTCTGGCCCGGACCCTGATAGGTCTTGGCGCTGGTCTTGCGGTCCATGACCAGTGTGCAGGCGAGAAAATAGGTGAAATGCGCGCCGACTTCCTTCGCCGTCGCCCGGCTTCTTTCCCACAGCGTATTGTCGCCCGCACCGTCAAAGGACACGATCACAAGCTGCTTCGGCTTTTCCGTATTTTCGGCAAAAGCGGGCAGGGCGGCGAGAAGCGACAGGGAAAAAGCGGCAAATGGGCGAAACATCAGTCATCCGTCATATGATACACCGTGGCCTTTTGCGGGTGGAATAAGGCGAAGCTTTGAATAGTCTGGCTTTTTTACGTCTTTCAGCCTAATTCCTGTTCTGCCTCGCGGTGATAGGGCCGCGTTCCGATCCATCGGGGGACCGTGTTCCATGCTTTTTCTCGTACTCTGTCTTGCCTTGTTTTTCCTGACGCATCTTTTGAAGGTGTTTGCGCCGCCATTTCGCGCGCGAATGATCGCGAAGCTGGGTGAAGGTCCATTCAAGGGGCTTTATTCCGTCGCCAGCCTCATCACGCTCGGTCTCGTCATCTATGCTTTTGGGGAAGCCCGGCAGGAGACGGGCATGTTGTGGTATCCGCCGGTCTGGACGAGCCATCTTGCCGTGACGCTGATGTTGCCCGCGATGATCTGTCTTATCGCCAGCCTTATCCCGGCTGGCAACATCGCGGTGAAGACGAAGCATCCGCTCATTCTCTCCGTCAAGATCTGGGCGCTCGCCCATCTTCTGGCAAATGGCGAAACCTCTTCGATCCTGCTTTTTGCATCCTTCCTTGCCTGGGGTGTGGTGATGCGCATTTCGCTGAAGCGGCGGGAAAGGGCGGGCGAAAACGTGCTCCGTCCCTTCGTCTCGGGCCGTTATGATGTGGTGGCCATTGTCGGCGGCATCGTTCTCTGGGGGGCTTTCATCCTGAAACTGCACGAATGGTTGATCGGCGTTCAGCCGATCGCGATGTAGGAAATCAACGTTTCCCCCTTACATATCAGGCAAAATAGGCTAGAAGGCCGACCATGACCCGGTCGGCCACGCTTGTGCTTGCCCGGGTAAGCGGCTTGGTATGTCCGCGGACGGATGGATCGGCGACGATCTCCGCGCGGGTAACGGAGAATTTGATGGCAAACGAAAATGATACCTTTATCCGCGAAGTGAACGAGCAGATCCGCTCCGAGCAGCTGTCGCGCTTCTGGGGCCGTTACGGTATCGTGGTTGCGGGCGCCGCCGTTCTCGTGGTTCTCGGTGCCGCCGGCGCCGGCATTTACGAATACTGGAACACCAGCCGCGCTTCCAATTCCGGCGACCAGTTCCTTGCGGCGCTGACGCTTGCTTCCGAAAACAAGACGGATGAGGCGCTGAAGGCCTTTGCCGATCTCGAAACCTCCGGTCATGGCAATTATCCGGTGCTGGCGAAGTTCCGCTCGGCCACGCTGCTGTCGCAGAAGGGTGATGCCGCCGGCGCCATCGCTGCCTTCACCGCCATTGGCAACGACACATCCGCACCGCAGGTCTTCCGCGACACGGCAAAGGTGCGCGCGGCCTGGTTGCTGGTGGACAACGGCACCTATGATCAGGTGGTTGCACTGGCCGAGCCTTTGAGCGCCGAAGGCCAGACCATGCGGGCGTCGGCCCGTGAGGCTCTCGGACTTGCCGCCTACAAGGCCGGCGATTTCGTCAAGGCCAAACAATGGTTCGAGCAGATCGTCAACGACACGCAGGCACCGCGCAACGTGACGAGCCGTGCGCAGATCATGCTCGACAATATCACCGCTTCGGGCAAAGCTGCTTAAAACCGCTTGTCCCGCGCCATCGCCGGCATTTCTTCGCATTGCCAAAGCGATCCAACTGATTATTTTACGCATGTCTTTTGCCCAAAACAGGTAACGTTTTGGGCAGACTTGCTCTAAGGAACAGACAACAATGAGCTTCACCGTCGCCATAGTCGGGCGCCCCAATGTCGGCAAGTCCACGCTTTTCAACCGTCTGGTCGGAAAGAAGCTGGCGCTGGTGGACGATACGCCAGGCGTGACCCGCGACCGCCGCCCCGGCGACGCCAAGCTTGTCGATCTGCGTTTCACCATCATCGATACCGCCGGTCTGGAGCAATCCGGGCCGGAAACGCTTCAGGGCCGCATGTGGGCGCAGACGGAAGCAGCGATCGATGAAGCGGATGTGACGCTGTTCGTGGTTGACGCCAAGGCCGGGCTGACGCCCGCCGACGAGACGCTGGGCGAAATGCTGCGCCGTCGCGGCAAGCCTGTGGTGCTGGTGGCCAACAAGTCCGAAGCGCGCGGTTCTGACGCCGGTTTCTATGATGCCTTTACGCTCGGTCTTGGCGAGCCTTGCCCGATCTCGGCCGAACACGGTCAGGGCATGATCGACCTGCGCGACGCCATCGTTGCGGCGATCGGCGAAGACGCCGCCTTCCCGCCTGAAGTGGACGAGGCGGAGACGGATATCGTTCTGCCGCGC
Source organism: Agrobacterium sp. ST15.16.024 (assembly GCF_027956545.1). Taxonomy (NCBI): domain Bacteria; kingdom Pseudomonadati; phylum Pseudomonadota; class Alphaproteobacteria; order Hyphomicrobiales; family Rhizobiaceae; genus Agrobacterium; species Agrobacterium sp. ST15.16.024. The sequence continues at coordinate 330,306 of NZ_JAQKGO010000003.1, read as the reverse complement.
ACTGAGCCCGGCAGTGAGGAAGAGGAAGACGAAGAGCCCGTCTATGACGAGACCAAGCCGCTGCGCGTCGCCATTATCGGTCGACCGAATGCGGGCAAGTCGACGCTCATCAACCGTTTCCTCGGCGAAGACCGACTGCTGACCGGCCCGGAAGCTGGTATTACCCGCGACAGTATTTCGGTCGAATGGGACTGGCGCGGCCGCACCATCAAGATGTTCGATACGGCCGGCATGCGCCGCAAGGCCAAGGTGACGGAGAAGCTGGAAAAGCTCTCGGTGGCGGATTCGCTGCGCTCCATCCGTTTTGCCGAGACGGTGGTGATCGTGTTCGACAGCACCATCCCGTTCGAAAAGCAGGATCTGCAACTGGTCGATCTCGTCATTCGCGAAGGCCGCGCCGCCGTGCTCGCTTTCAACAAGTGGGATCTGGTCGAAGACCCGCAGGCCTATCTGGCCGATCTGCGGGAAAAGACCGAGCGGCTGCTGCCGCAGGCGCGCGGCATTCGCGCCGTGCCGATCTCCGGCCAGACGGGTTATGGCCTCGACCGGCTGATGCAGAGCATCATCGATACGGACAAGGTCTGGAACCGCCGTATCTCGACCGCAAGGCTCAATCGCTGGCTGGATGGGCAGACCACGCAGCATCCGCCGCCGGCCGTTTCCGGCCGTCGCCTGAAGCTGAAATATATGACGCAGGTCAAGGCCCGCCCGCCGGCCTTCATGATCTCCTGCACGCGGCCGGAAGCCATTCCGGAGAGCTATACGCGTTATCTGGTGAACGGCCTGCGCAAGGATTTCGACATGCCGGGCGTGCCGATCCGCGTGCATTATCGTGGGTCGGACAATCCGTTCGAGAACAAGGCGAAGAAGCGGCGTTGATCTTGACGTGAAGGGTCGCCGCGTCTTTCTTCTCTCCATCGGGGAGAAGGTGGCCCGAAGGGGCGGATGAAGGGGCAACCTCTCCGCATATCTCGACCCTCGCCCCCTCATCCCGCTGCCGCGGACTTCTCCTCCTCGGGGAGAAGAAACAGGCGGCTGACGCTCATCCAACGCCTTGTTTTGAAGAGTAAAAACCATGCTGATCAAGCAGACCGACTATCACCGGATTTACCGGGTCATCAACAGCCTGCTCATCAGCCAGAATGCCGATCCCGCTTCGGCCTCGATGTATTTCAGTACCTTCGGCGCTTTCATCCTCAAACAGCATTACAAGGTCAAGGCTGTGCCGAAGGGCGGGCTTGCCGCCTATAATCTCGGTGGAAAGGTCCTGCTGTTTGCGGATCATCGCGATGATGGTTACGTGACGGGTGCTGGCGAGAATTTCCATTGCTGGGTCGAGGCTGATGGCTGGGCGATTGATTTCATGGCGCCGGCTTTTTCAGATGGCGCGCGGGAACTGTCCGTGCCGCCGAAGATGTTTCAGCGGCCGCTTGCTGCAATGGCGGCATCGATCAACGATCTCGGACAATCCGGTGATTTCTTCTACCGTTCAGAAGCAGAAGCGACGGCAAGACGTTTCGCCGACTGGCACAGCCACGCCATGCTTGGCGATATGGCAAGCGTCGCCGCCAGCTGGTTCCGCAAATCGCCAAAGCAGATGTCTGCATCGCTCTCGGTGACGGACAAGGACGGTAAGGCGCGGACTGTACCACTTTCCGGGCAAATGCTTACCGGAGCATGGTGAAGGCAGGTTTCGCCGCACGGCGTTGATCCCCAGAGGTTTCGGCGGCGAAAGGTCTTTTGATTTATAAGGGCAACCCTGTTACGCAGATTAAACTGCACAGGGACGGGATGACGTGCTCCTATGGCCGATGAAACGATTTCAATAAGCTTCACGCCCGACCCGAAACATGTCTCCGACTATGTCCACGGTTATCAACATCAGGCCTATGAAAATTACGGCATGATTCTCGACAGGTCCTGGACGCGCCATCTTGCCTCGGCGAGAGTGAAGCTGTCGATATTTGCGGGACTGGCGGCCGGTTTTATCTATTCCCTAAGCCTGCCATGGTTCCCGGGTGTCTGGCCGGTGGTCGGTTATTGGGTGTTTGCCCCTGCACCATTTGTGGCCCTCGTCGTCTGGTACATTATCTGGCAGGGCGCGAGACGGGAGGCGAAATCCTATTACGAGGTTTTGGCACACTGGAATATCGCGCACGAGCGTATGTATTCGCCGCACTCGCAGATCGAAATCGGGCCCGATGGCTTTAAGCAGATCACGCGACTGGACACCGTGCAATTGAGCTGGGCGCGTTATCATCTCGCACTCACGCCGCCGGACAGTCTGGTGCTGGTTTTCCATGGAACAGTGGTTGTCATCCCCAACAGCGCGCTGCCGATGGCGCCGATGCAGATTGTCGAGAAGATCAATGATTGGTGCGCAGCCCAGCAAAAAGAGCTTCTTCCTTTACCCGGAAGCGCATCTCAAGGGGGCGGCTGAGTATTATCGGGAAAGAGGACGGCCAGCGTAATCTCGCGGCAACCGCCTGACGTCAATCAGCAGCCCGACCCCGTTCTAAAGATAACGGCAGTCGCGTCCTGATCGCCTTGTGACATTACCGTCATGTTTCGTCCACTGGCCCTGTGCAAAAAAAACGGGGATGCGTTTGCCTTCAGGCAAGCTGTGAACGCGACAGGAGCGGCAGGGATTTTCCCGCCGCATGGATGACATTGTCGAGGAACTGTCGTGAGGCCTTTTCCCAGCTGTAGCTTTTTGAAAGCGCCAAGGCCTCCTGCGGCGAACAATCCAGCGCCGCCAGACAGGCATTGCGAAGATTATCATCCAGCGCGCCGGCGGCCGGGTTGCCACCGAGAATATCGATCGGCCCGGTGACGGGGAAGGCGGCGACGGGCACGCCGCTTGCCAGCGCTTCCAGAATGGTGTTGCCGAAGGTATCGGTCTTTGAGGGGAAAACGAAGACATCGGCCTGCGCATAGGCATCGGCCAGCTCTTCGCCGGTCTTGACGCCGGTAAACAGCACGCCGGGATATTTTTCCTGCAATTCGTGACGGGCCGGGCCGTCGCCGATGACGACCTTGGATCCGGGCAGGTCGAGTTCCAGAAATTCCGGCAGGTTCTTCTCCACCGCCACACGGCCGACGGTCATGAAGATCGGCCTTGGCAGATCAAAGGGCAGCGTGGTTTTCGGGCGCGGATGGAACAGTTCGGCGTCGATGCCCCGGCTCCAGCGCTTCAGGTTCTTGACGCCGCGCGCTTCCAGCTCGGTCTCGAGGCTTGGGGTCGCCACCATGCAGGTGTTGCCGCCATTGTGGAACCAGCGCACGAAGGCGTAAAGCCAGCTTTCAGGGATCGGGAAACGCGCCGCGACATATTCCGGGAAGCGGGTGTGATAGCTGGTGGAAAACCGCATGTGGTTCTTCACACACCAGCGCCGCGCCATGAACCCCAGCGGCCCTTCGGTGGCGATATGCACGAAGGAGGGCTGGCTTTTTTCGATCTCTGCCGCGACACGGCGATAGCCGGCGACGGAGAGGCGGATTTCCGGATAGGTGGGGCAGGGAATGCTGTAGAAACTCTGGGGCGTGACCATGTTCACATCCACACCCAGCCGCGCCAGCTCGGTATTGGTGTTCTCGATCGAGCGAACCACGCCGTTGACCTGCGGGTGCCAGGCATCTGTGACAATCGTGATTCTCGTCATGAAACACTGATCCTGCTCATCTGCGCGCAGGCGAATCCCCATTGCCCGGCTTCCGCCCGTATATGCGGCGCGCGTGTTACAGGATCATGTCAGGCCATATGACTGTCAATATCGTCCCTTTTCAGGGTAGCCTGCCGGCCTATCCGACCAGCGGCAGCAGTTCGGGGCTGATCAGCGCGCCGTGGTGGCCGATGACGGTTGCCGCTGCTCTTGCGGCAAAGGCGGCGGCTTCCTGTGGCGAGCTGCCGGTTACATAACGGGCAAGGAAGGCGCCGTTGAAGCTGTCGCCGGCGCTCGTCGTATCCACCACCTCCACGGCCTTTTCCGCCGGGGCATGGGTGCGGTTGCCGCCGAAATCGAGTGTCGCACCCTTTGCGCCGTCTTTCACCACGATGTTTTCGACGCCGAGGGAGCGGTAACGGTCGATGGTCGCTTCCACGGAGGCGTCGCCGAAATGGCTGGCCTCGTCATCAAAGCTCGGCATGACAAGTGTTGCGGCGCGCGCACCGTTGGAAATCGTCTCGAGCATCACGTCCTTGTCTGCCCAGAGGCGCGGGCGGATGTTCGGATCGAAAACCACGGGCTTGCCCGACGCCCTGGCGCGGCGAAGCTCGGCCAGAAACGTATCGACATCATGGGCGGAGGCGAGGATGGCTAGGGTGATGCCGGAGAAATAGATGACGTCAGCGCTTTCCACCGTTCGGCGCAGGTGATCCGCGTCAGCGGCCAGCTGTCTTGCGGCGGCGGCATTGCGCCAATAGCTGAAGGTGCGTTCACCGTCCTTCAGGTTGATGAGGTAGAGACCGGGCGTGCCGCCCTTAATGCGGCGGATCTTTTCGGTGCCAATGCCGGCTTCCGCAATGAAGGCGAGCATGTCTTCTGAAAGCGGATCATCGCCGAGCGCCGTGAAATAATCGACGGACCAGTCTTCCGGCAGGCAGGCACGGGCATACCAGGCGGTATTGAACGTATCTCCGGCGAAACCCTTGCGCAGCAGACCGTTGCCGGCCTGCGACAGTTCCACCATGCATTCGCCAATCGATAAAAACCGTCCGCCCACGCCGTCATCCTCCCGTTTTATCCAGCCATGCGGCTTACGACGCGCGCGCGCCGCTGACAAGGGCGGTTCTGGCCGATTGTGCGTGTGCGAAGTTCCGGTTTACGCGGCCGCACAGGCTTTATATTCTCCCGCCAGACACATCAGGAGATTGCCGATGACGCTACCCCATGCCCCGGTCCACAAACCTCAAGCGCAATCGGACTGGTGGAAGGGAGCGGTGATCTATCAGGTCTATCCGCGCTCGTTTCAGGATACGACCGGCGACGGTTATGGCGATCTTGCCGGGGTGACGAAACGGCTGCCCTATATCGCGTCGCTCGGCGTTGATGCCATCTGGCTCTCGCCGTTCTTCACCTCGCCCATGGCCGATATGGGTTACGATGTTTCCGATTATTGCAATGTCGATCCGTTGTTCGGCACGCTTGCCGATTTCGATGCGCTGATGGCCGAAGCGCATCGGCTGGGGTTGAAGGTCATCATTGACCAGGTCATTTCACACACGTCAGACCAGCATCCGTGGTTTGTGGACAGCCGGGCGAGCCGGACGAACAGCAAGGCCGACTGGTATGTCTGGGCCAATCCGAAGCCTGATGGTACGGCGCCCACCAACTGGCTTTCCGTGTTTGGCGGGCCGGCATGGGAATGGGACGGCGTGCGCAAGCAATATTACATGCACAGCTTCCTTGCTTCGCAGCCGGATCTCAATTTCCATAATCCCGAGGTTCAGGACGCGCTCTTGGAAACCGTGCGGTTCTGGCTGGATCGCGGCGTTGACGGTTTCCGGCTCGATACCGTCAACCACTATTTCCATGACAAGCTGCTGCGCGACAACCCGCCGCTTTTCGACGAGGAGAGCTTTGGTCTCGATGCCTCAGACGTCAATCCTTACGGCATGCAGGACCATCTCTATGACAAGACGCGGCCGGAAAATGTTGCCTTTCTCAAACGCTTCCGGGCGTTGCTCGATGAATATGAGGGCCGCGCCACGGTGGGAGAGGTGGGCGATGGGGCGCGCTCGCTGAAGACGGTTGCCTCCTATACGTCCGGCAATGACAAGCTCAACATGTGCTACACTTTTGACCTGCTGGGGCCGGATTTCAGCGCAAAACACCTGCGCGGTTCGGTCGAGACCTTCGGCAAGGTGGTGACGGATGGCTGGGTGTGCTGGGCCTTTTCCAACCATGATGTGGTGCGCCATCTCAGCCGCTTTTCCGAAAGCGTGGAAGAACAGGCACGGGTGGCGAAGCTCGCCATCTGCGTTCTTGCCAGCCTGCGCGGTTCCATATGTCTCTATCAGGGTGAGGAGCTGGGGCTGACGGAGGCCGAGCTTGCCTTTGAGGATCTGCGCGACCCCTATGGCATTCGTTTCTGGCCGGCCTTCAAGGGGCGCGATGGATGCCGCACACCGATGGTGTGGGAGACCGGCAAGCCGAATTCCGGGTTTTCAAGCGCTGAAAAGCCGTGGCTGCCAGTGCCCTATGTTCATGCCATGCAGGCTGTGGATGCGCAGGAGCGCAAGCCGGATTCGGTGCTGAACCATTACCGTGCGGTTTTGTCCTTCCGTAAAAGCCACGGCGCATTGCGTGACGGGGACATACACTTCATCAAGACCAATCTCGATGTGCTGGCCTTCACGCGCAGCAAGGGTGACGAAAAACTGCTATTTGTTTTCAACCTCACCCGCGAGCCGGCTGAATTTCCCATGCCCAAGACGATGCGTGTTACGGATATCCTGCCGATGCCGGGTTTTGCGCCGCTATTCGATGCTGATATCGTGAAGCTCGAGGGGCTGGATGTGTTTTGTGGGGTTGTCACATGAGTGGTCCATTCATCATCGGAAACGCCGCCGACCATCGAGATGACTGGTCGCTTTTGCGACATCGCCTGTGGCCGGATACCTCGCCCGCCGAACATATGGCGGAATTGCAGGACGTCTCCGAAACCGGGGCTGGATTGATTGTCCATGATCCGGCCGGAGTGGCCATCGGTTTTGCCGAGGTCAGCCTGCGGCGGGACTACGTCAATGGCTGCGATACCTCGCCCGTGGCATTTCTTGAGGGGATTTATGTCGAGGAGGTGTTTCGCGGCCAAGGCATTGCTGCCTCACTGGTGGCCGAAGTGACCCGCTGGGCGGTTGGTCAGGGCGTGAGCGAACTTGCTTCCGATGCCGATATTGCAAACGTCGATTCACATCGCATGCATGCGGCGCTGGGGTTTGAGGAAACGGAACGGGTGGTTTATTTCCGCAAGCTGCTGCCCTCGGATTGAAGGGGAGACACAATGATTTTTGCCGATCCTCCACTCTTGTGACAAGCACAGGAATAGGGATCGGCATTTCATCCGCCCAGCCGGGATGTTTTCCGGTCAATCAAATCAGCGCAAACCGGTCCACGTCCACCATGCCCATATCCGAAATCTTCAGATGCGGGATAACGGGCAGGGGCAGGAAGGCGACCTGCAGGAAGGGCTCTTCCAGCGTGGTGCCGAGCGCATAGGCTGCCTTTCGGAGTGTATGCAGCGTGTCGCGCACCGTCTCATAGGGGTCGAGGCTCATCAGGCCGGCGACGGGGAGCGGGATTTCGCCGGTCACCTTGCCGTCTTCGACCACCACGAAACCACCCTTGATTTCGCCGAGCCGGTTGGCGGCCAGCGCCATGTCGTCCTCACCGACGCCGACGACGCAGATATTGTGGCTGTCATGGCCGACGGTGGAGGCGATGGCGCCTTTCTTCAGGCCGAAGCCCTGCACGAAACCATTGGCATGGTTGCCGTTCTTGCCGTGGCGTTCGATGACGGCGACCTTGATGATGTCGTTCTCGAGATCGACTGTCGTCTGGTTGCCATCCGTCGGCAGTTTATAGCGGCGATGTTCGGTGATGATCTTGCCGGGAAGCACGCCCATGACGGGTGTTTCGCCTTCGGTGACAGGCACGCCGAAATGGGAAGCGAGCACCGGTCTTGCCTTGACGCTATCAAGACCAACGGGGGCAACCGGCTTGCGGGTGGCAAACAGGGCGTCATCGACGACCCGGCCGCCGGAAAGCACCATGCTGGCCTTGCAGTTCTGCAGGCTGTCGATGACCACGAGATCGGCGCGCCAGCCGGGCGCGATGAGGCCGCGATCACGCAGGCCGAAGGCCTTTGCGGCGGAAATCGAGGCGGCGCGGTAGATGGCGAGCGGTTCGACGCCGCTGGCGATGGCGGTGCGGATCATATAATCGAGATGGCCCTGTTCGGCGATATCGAGCGGATTGCGATCATCCGTGCATAGCGCCAGATAGGGCGACAGGCGCTCGGTGATGATTGGCATCAGGGCGTGCAGGTCTTTCGAGACCGAGCCTTCGCGCACCAGAATATGCATGCCCTTGCGGATTTTCTCGAGCGCTTCCGGTGCATTCGTGCATTCATGTTCGGTGCGGATGCCGGCGGCGAGATAGCCATTCAGCGCAGTGCCTGACAGAAGCGGCGCGTGGCCGTCGATATGCTGGCCCTGAAAGGCCTCCAGTTTCGCCATGCACACCGGGTCCTTATGGATGACGCCGGGAAAATTCATGAATTCGGCAAGCCCGATGACCTTCGGGTGATTGCGGAATGGCAAGAGTTTCTCGATCGGCAGATCGGCGCCCGAGGTTTCCAGATGGGTCGCGGGCACGCAGGAGGATAGCTGCACGCGGATATCCATGATGGTTTCCATGGCGCTGTCGAGGAAGAATTGCAGCCCTTCCACCCCCAGAACATTGGCGATCTCATGCGGGTCGCAAATGGCCGTCGTGACGCCATAAGGCAGAACGCAGCGGTCGAACTCGTGCGGAGTGACGAGCGATGATTCGATATGAAGATGCGTATCGATGAAACCTGGAACAACGATCTTGCCGGTAATATCGATTTCCCGACGGCCTTCATAGTTCTCGCAGGTACCGACGATGGTATCGCCGCAGATGGCGATATCCGAAGCAACAAGTTCGCCGGTCACCAGGTCGAAGAAGCGTCCGCCTTTGAGAATCATATCTACCGGTTCACGGCCAGTACCCTGATCGATGCGCGTTTCAAGTTTCGAATTCATGCGGCTCTTCTTCAGCTCCTGGTTTACGTCGTAAGCGAGAATTTTTAATATTTACATTCTCAGGTTGTTTCTTGCTATATTCAGATTGATTCTTCGGTTTTTAAATATATCCTGAGTAAATAATTTTCATATTCGTGCTATCTTATGTTCTGTGTTGCAGAGTTAAATAGTTCGGTGGACTTATCTTTATCCGTCTGAAGGCTGGTTTTATGTTGGTCTTTACCAATAGCGGGTCACGTTATCATTCCCGGGAAGGAAAATAAAAGCGTCTGATGCTCAAGCGAATTTCCACCCGGCAATTGACTGTTGGCATGTTTATCGAAGCGGTTGAGGGAACGCTGTCAAACCGGCATGTCATGCAGCGACATCGGTTTCTCCTGCGGCATGAGGATGTGGTGCGCCAGCTGAAATCGAGCGGCGCGGAAAGCATCGTCATCAATACGGCCAGGGGAAATGATGTCGAGGGAAGGTCAGGCGTTGACGGACCTGCATCAGTAAAACCGGGCAATTCCTCCGAAACCACGGTGGCCGTCAGCCATGCCGTTCGTTCGGCAGCCGATGCAGTTGCGCAGACCTTTGCGGTCGCAGAAGCCGGCGGTGGTGTCTCGCTGAAAGGCATGGCGGCAGAAACGAGCAAGATTTCCGAAGCGGTGCAGTCGAACCCGGCGATCTTCATCGGCGTCACCCGCCTGAAATCGAAAGACGAAACAACTTTCGTGCATTCGGTTTCCGTCAGCGGTTTGATGATGCATTTCGGCTGCTATCTCGGGCTGGACAAGGCAACGGTGGATCTGCTGGGGATCAGCGGCTTGCTGCATGATATCGGCAAGGTGGAGATTCCCTCGTCGATCCTCAACAAGGCGGATGGTCTGAGCTCCAGTGAGCGGGAGATCATCAATCTCCATCCCGCCTTCGGCCGGGAAATCCTGTCGCGTAACGATCAGATGCCGGAGATGGTTCTGGATGTCTGCTTCAATCACCACGAGCGGATGGATGGCGGTGGTTATCCAAGCGGCCGGTCTGGTGCCGAGATCAGCCTTTACGCCCGCATTGCGGCGATCTGCGATGTCTATGATGCCGTCACTTCGGTCCGGCCCTACAAGAAGCCGTGGACGGCGAATGATGCGCTGACCTGGATGTTGCGCCGTGAAGGTCATTTCGATGTGCAGCTTCTGAAGAAGTTCGCGCTCTGCATCTCCGCCTCGCTGCCGAGGGCTTAATCGCCGAAGATGACCGCCATCTGCAGGCTGTCGGTGTAATGCCCGTCGATCAGAACGGCGTCGCGTGCCCGGCCTTCATGCACGAAGCCGATCTTTTCATAAAGCGCAATGGCTCTGGCATTGTCCCCATGCACGCTTAATTCAATACGGTGCAGCCCACATTGACGGGCGGCATCAAGCGTCCGCCGCATCAGCCGCGCACCCAGTCCCTTGTCACGATAGGCTGGCAGGATGCCCATGCCGAGCGTGCCGCAATGGGCGCGGGTTTCTCTGCTCACGCGGCGAATATCGCACCAGCCAATAACTTCATCGTCCACAATCGCCACGAATTGCGGATGGCCGTTTTCGATCATGTCATGCACGAAGGCGCGCACCGCTTCGAGCGGCGGCGCCTCCAGAAAGCTCAGATATTTCCGCTCGCGCGACACCGCATCGAGAGCACGATGAAAGCTTTCAACGTGCTCCGCCCGGATGGGTTCGATGCTGATGGCGTCGGCAGCAGCCATCATGCCGCCTTCGTCTTCGCCTTGCGGGTCAGATGCACCACGACGTTTTCGATCATCCGCATGCCGGCGTCCTGGCCGAGCGTCATGATCGATTCCGGGTGGAACTGAACGGCGGCCACCGGCTCCTTGGCGTGTTCGATACCCATGATCGTGCCGTCCTCGCTTTCCGCGGTGATGATGAAATCACGCGGCAGGGTGGTGGGATCGGCGAAGATCGAATGGTAACGGCCAACGGTGACTTCCTTGCCGAGACCGGAGAAGACCAGACCGGGTTCCAGTACGCGAATGCGCGAGGGCTTGCCGTGCATCGGCACTGCAAGCTGGCGCAACTCGCCGCCATAGGCTTCCGCCAGGGCCTGAAGGCCGAGGCAGACACCGAAGATCGGCAGGTCACGGGCGCGGGCGGCCTTGATCGTCGCCTTGCAGTCGAAATCCGTCGGGCTGCCGGGGCCGGGAGACAGAACGACGAGATCGGGCTGGAAGCGATCGAACACGTCCGCAGCGACCGGCGATCTGACGGTGGAGACCGTGGCGCCCGTCTGGCGGAAATAATTCGCCAGCGTGTGCACGAAGCTGTCCTCGTGGTCGACGAGCAGGATCTTGACGCCGGTGCCAACCTTGGCGGCATCGCGTTTTGTGGCGGCAGAGTTGGTGCCCTTGGCATCACGAATGGCTGATATCATGGCGGAAGCCTTCAGTTCGGTTTCTGCTTCTTCTTCCTGCGGATTGGAATCGTTAAGCAGCGTCGCACCGGCGCGCACTTCGGCGATGCCATCCTTGATGCGGATGGTGCGTAGCGTCAGCCCGGTGTTCATGTCGCCATTAAAGCCGACCATGCCGATCGCGCCGCCATACCAGGCGCGCGGGCTCTTTTCATGGCCTTCGATGAAACGCATCGCCCAGAGTTTCGGTGCGCCGGTGACGGTGACGGCCCAGGCGTGGCTGAGGAAGCCGTCAAAGGCATCCATGTCGTCGCGCAGGCGGCCTTCGATATGGTCAACGGTGTGGATGAGGCGCGAATACATCTCGATCTGGCGGCGACCGATGACCTTCACCGAGCCCGGCTCGCAGACGCGGCTCTTGTCGTTGCGGTCCACATCCGAACACATGGTCAGTTCGGATTCGTCCTTTTTCGAATTGAGCAGCTTCAGGATCTGTTCGCTATCGGCAATCGGATCGTCGCCGCGCTTGATGGTGCCTGAGATCGGGCAGGTCTCGATGCGGCGGCCGGAGACGCGCACGAACATTTCCGGCGAGGCGCCGACCAGATATTCCTGATGGCCGAGATTGATGAAGAAGGAATAGGGCGACGGGTTGATCGCCTTCAGGCGGCGTGAAATCGCCGACGGATTGCTTTCGCAACGCTCCATGAATTTCTGGCCGGGAACGACCTCGAACAGGTCGCCGCGGCGGAAGCTTTCCTTGGCCTTGACCACCAGTTCGGAATATTCGCCTGGACGGTGATCGCCCTTGGGCGGGATCGTATCGGTGGTCTTGAAGGGCTCGGGCGTAATGTCGGAGGACTTGCCGTCCGTCGTCACGCCGGCCTTTTCGAAATCGTAGCGGTCGATCCAGGCCTTGGCGGAATAGTGGTCAACGACGAGGATTTCATCCGGCAGGTAGAGCACCATGTCGCGCTGGTCTTCCGGGCGTGCCAGCGACAGCTTGATCGCATCGAACTGGAAAGCGAGATCGTAACCGAAGGCGCCGAACAGGCCGATGGCCGAATCCGCATTCGAATAGAAGAGATCGACGATGGCTCTGAGCGCCGTGAAGACGGTCGGGATTTTCGAGCGTTCCTCTTCGGTGAAGACGCGGTCCGGCTCATTGACGGTAAGATCGAGACGGCGCGTGGTGGAAGCGCCGAGGGTAAGATCGGGTGTCGTCTTCAGCTTTTCGGTGATGAAGCCGAGCAGCACTTCGCCACGGCCATTATAGGCCTCGATCCACATCTTGCGGCCAAAACAGGAAATGCCGAGCGGTGGGTCAATGATGGCCGTGTCCCAGCGCGTGTAACGGCCGGGATATTCATAGTTGGACGAAAAAACCGCGCCGCGATGGGAATCGAGCTTTTCGATGTAATTATCGATGGCGCTGGCGTAATCGGCGGGCCGACGCTTCCGGCTGACTTTTATGTCGCCTTTCGTCTCGTAGGTTTCCGCTCCGTCATCCTGAATGATCGTTACCATTTCTTTCGTACTTCCTGTTGTTCAGGCCCGATGACAGGCGGCAAAATAACAAAAAAGCCGCCTGAAAATTCGGGCGGCTTGGACTTTGTCTGAAGACATGACTGGTCAAGGCCGCGTAAAGCTGCTCCACCACCAGTTAGCAATGTTCATAGACACGATATTCATGGGAAAATTGTTAGCGTGCACGATCCGCCTTGGCAAGCGGATTTCGGTGAGGGAATGAACCTTACCTGCCGCTGCTGCGTTGCTCTCCTGCCGAAACGGTCAGGAGTACCCCGTATAATGCTTCATCGCCTGTGTCTTCTGGTAGCCAGCCTCGCATTGATTTCCGCCTCGGAACCGCCGCCCCAGGTGCCCGTGCCACAGCCCAAACCGGGTGAGGCGCAATCCTCCACCCCCCCGGAACAACCCGCTGAGGAAAAGGTGCAAGATCCGGTGGAAGCGCCGAAACCGGTCCCGAAGCCACAGGCTCCGGAAAAGCAGAGGCCCGATGGTGAAAAGACACCCGCTGATAAGGGTTCGGATGATGCGAAGGGGAAAAGCGAGGGCAAGAACGGCGGGGAACAACAAAAACCGGCTGACGAAGCGGCAAAACCGGAGGAAAAACCGCCGGAGCCGGTAAAGCCGGAAGACCCGGCGCCACTTGAGGCCTGCCTCGGTGCGCTGAAGGAAATCGGCGCGGAATTCAAAAAGCTTGAACCGATCCGGGACGAGGAACAGGGCTGCGGCATTGAAGCGCCGATTGAGCTTTCCACGGTTCTGCCCGGCATCAAGCTCGAACCTTCAGGCACCATGCGCTGTGAAACCGCGCTTGCCCTTTCCCGCTGGACCAAGGAGATGATGCTGCCGGCAGCAGCCCTTGCCCTGCCGGAGAAGAAGGTGACGGCGATCGCCAATGCCTCGACCTATATCTGCCGCAACCGTAACAGTGCCGAAACGGGCAAGATTTCCGAACATGCCAAGGGCAATGCGGTGGATATTTCCACCATCGCCTTCGATAAGGGCGAGCCGCTGGTGATGAAACCGCGCGGCGAGGACGGGACGCCGGAAGGCGCCTTCCAGCGGACGATTACGGCCGCCGCCTGCCTGTTCTTCCGCACCGTTCTTTCCCCCGGCAGCGATGCCACCCATCAGGATCACCTGCATCTCGACGTCCTCGAACGCAAGGGCGGCTACCTCTATTGCCGCTGACAAAAAAGGGGCGACCCGAAGGCCGCCCCGACTGGAGATGATGTTTCTGCCCGGTTTTAGAATTTCTGGGTCAGAGAGATTTTGAAGGTGCGTCCGGCTTCGGAATAGAAATCAACCGGCTGGTTCGTCGTTGATGTGCTGCTTGTGCTGACGTCACGCACACCGACTGCATTCCAGTAGGTCTTGTCAAAGACGTTGTAGATACCTGCCTGAATGCGCAGCCCCTTTGTCTGTTCCGGCTCCCACCAGCCTGTAAGATTGAAGATGCCGTAGCCGGGTGCATCGAAGGTCTGATAGGACGTGCCGGTGATTGTCGTCGCCGGCCCGTCTTCGCGCATGCCGGCAGACAGGATGCTGGAGAAATCCAGCCCCCATTGCTCCTGTTCGTAGCCGATGCCGAGGACTGATTTCAGGGGTGCTACAGTACGAATGAACTCGCCGGTGTCTGAATCCTTGCCATAGGCATAAGCAAGAGAACCATGCAGGAATATGCCGTTTGCAAAATCTTTGCGGGCGCTGACTTCAACACCCGAAATCTCGACCTTGTCGCGGTTGCGCCAGGTAAACAACATGGCGGGCTCTCCAGCAACGACGTTGCCGGTTGTCCGGAAAACATCGATGAAATTGGAGTAGCGATTATGGAACAGCGTGAGCTTTCCATTGAGATCGTTGCTCGCATAATTCGCGCCGATTTCAAAGCCCTGCGCGGTTTCGGGTTTCAGGTTGGGATTGCCGATATTTGCGTAACTGTTGCCGTTGCGAAAATCGATATAGAGTTCATTGACGGTCGGTGGGCGGAACGCCATCGACCATTGCCCGAACAATTCGATTTCCGGCGTAAGCTGGTAGGTTGCCAAAAGTTTTGGTGAAACGCGAATACCATCCTGCCCGTCCGGTAAGCCGAATACCGAGAAACCGGTGTTGTTTCTAAAGGCGTCGGAATTCTTAGGGCTGTAATCGTACCAGTCGAGCCGAACGCCGGGCGTTAGAGCAAAGCCGGTATCTGCAAAGGAGATACGGTCGTCGAGATAAAGACCCAGACGCTTGCCATCGACATCCGGCATATCCGATTGTGATACTACCGTGCTGGCCGGCACGACGCGGAGGAACTGCTGCGTTTCAGAATACTGGAAATATCCGCCAAAACGGACCGCGTGGTTCAAATTACCCACGCTGAATTCTGAAAGTGCGTCGCCGACGATGCCGACAGAGCTTTCCTCCACGTCGTTGTCACGGGAATATGCCGACAGTGCCGCTGGCGGTATGCCGCGCGTTCCGTAAGAGCCTGCCTCTTTTTGCAGTCTTTGCCAATAAAGAGCGAGGTTGGCGGAATCGATCAGCCCATCCGTGGATGGGGCTTCATAGCTGTAGTCAAGAGACACACGTTCACGCCGCGTGTCATCGTAGCCCGAGTAGTTGCCGGGTGTGAAATTCGAGGCCGGTGCGGGCGGGTTCGGAATAAGCCCCTGAACTGTTTTCAGATCGGTGGTGCTGTCGAGATTGAAGCGCTCGGCGGTCAGGCCGATGCGATGGCCCCCTTCCAGATCCTGACGGACCTTGAACAGGAGATTGTACTGGTCGTAGTCGCTGGGGTTCGCTTCCGTGCGATTTATGCCGAGAATATCCGCTGTCCCCTGACTGTCTCGCTCATGACCTTTTTTGTAGCCGCCCTGAAACAGCACGGAGGTATTTTCGATTTTCTTGGCAACAGCCAGAGACCCACCGAAACTTTTGTCTTCGCTGTCATAAGTCGTCTTTGCTACACCACCCCAGTCACGACCGTCTTCGATGAGGTCTTCCGGTTCCAGCGTGCGCAGTACCAGCGCACCTCCCAGGGCGCCGGCTCCAATCCGGCTGGAATCGGCGCCGCGCACGACATCGACGGTCGAGAGGGAAGAAAAGTCATAGCTGTTATTGGCATCGCTCATACCGGTCGTCGCAACCGTGCTGCGTGCATAGTTCTCGAAAAAGGGAACGGGAATGTTGTCGATCAGCGTCGTTACGCGCGCTCCGCCCAGACCGCGAATGAACAGGCCGCCCGGCTTGCCGGGCTTGGATTCGATGAAATCAACACCGGGTTCTGCGGTGTTGCCCAAATCGCGGACGTTATTAATTTCCTTCTTGCGAATCTCTTCCGCTGTCGTCTGGCTTGCCAGCGGCGTATCGGCTGCGGCGTTGGCGCTTTTGACGCGCTTGCCCTTGACCACGATCTTTTCAAGCGTCGTCGTGCCGTTCGCCTGCGAAGCGGCATCCTGCGCCCGTGCAGGGCCGGCAAGCGGCAGAAGAGACATGGCAGTGCACAGAAGCAGCGCGGAATGTGTGCGCGAGATGGACATTAGTACCCCCGGTATGCGCGCGGATAAACACGGCGCGCGAAAACGCGCCGCACTTGTGCGCGGCTGAAAATGTTCTGAATTGTTACGGGCGAGCCGATAGGTGAGGACTAGAAAACATGATGATAACTGTCAACATATTATATATGACTTTTCGCATCATGTTTTAAAGCATAACGGCATGTTGCAGAAATGTTACGAGCTGTCGTGGCGTCTTCCAGCCGCTGAATGCGGCAAAAACGCCATGGTGCCGCCAAAGTCCCGACATTGCCGCTTGCTAGGATATTCGCAGCCAGTTTACATGGCGAAAGAAAGCATGCTCCAACAGTAAACAGATTATTATCGGATACGGAAATGAAGTCTCTTGAACTGCTCGTCGAGCGGATCATCCTCTCCAGCCGCTGGCTGCTCGTCGTTTTTTATCTCGGGCTTGTCGCGGCGCTGGCGGTTTATGCGTTTTCCTTCGCGCTCAAATTCCTGAAGGTTGCAAAAAACGTCTTTATTTATGACGAGTCGGATATGATCCTCGCCATGCTTGGGTTGATCGATGCGGCGCTGGTCGCCAGCCTGATCGTCATGGTGATGATTTCCGGTTACGAGAATTTCGTCAGCCGCTTCGACAATGCGGATGATGAGGTTTCGTTTCTGGGCAAGCTCGACGCCGGCAGTCTGAAGATCAAGGTCGCATCGTCGATCGTGGCGATTTCGTCCATCCATCTGCTGCAGATATTCCTCAACGCCAACCAATATTCGGACAGCAAGCTGATGTGGTTCACCATCATTCATCTGGCTTTTGTCGTCTCGGCGGTTATGCTCGGTTTTCTGGAAAAACTGATGGCCAAGCCAAAGGACAAGTCCGAAAAACCCGCGCTTTAATTCAGGTGGTCCGCCGGTCATGAAGGTCGCAACCGTCTTCGCCTTTGCTGTCTGTTCCTCACATTGGGGCATCTTGCGCCCATCGGGTGGTGGTGGCTGAATGTCGAAAACGGAGCGCCAGGCCAGACTTTGCCGTGACCTGTCGGCCGCTGCCGACAGGCAGCAATGGCTGATGGCGCTGCTAGAGGTAATGCGCGCGTTCGGCTATGCCCATGTGACGCTGATGAAATTACCCGGCGGCAGCAATGCCTATGCCTTGCCAACAGTTGTGGAAAGCAGCCTGCCGGTCTGGGTTGTGAATGCGATGACCGCGAATGGTGCGCTTGGCGAGTGTCCCGTTATCAAGCGTGGCGCCTCATCGATGATGCCGCAATACTGGTCGCTGGACGACGCGGATATTTCCTGTGGAACGCTGGCGGAAGCGGGGGCATCACTCGGCAGCATCGGCATCACCTCCGGGCTCATGGTGCCCGTCAGCGGCATGAGCGGAAACCGGCACCTGATGAATTTTGCCGGCGATCGCGATGCCCTCTCACAGGCATCGCTGAATGAACTGGGCATGATCGTGCTGCATGCTCTGGAGGTCTATGACCGTCTTTGCCGCATCGGCTCCAAAAGCCCGTCGCCTTTGACGAAACGGGAGCTCGATGTGGTGCGCTGGACCGCGCAGGGCAAGACCTCCGTGGAGATCGCCGAGCTTCTCTCCATCTCGGAGCACACCGTCAATACCTATATGAACAACGCCATGCGCAAGCTCGACTGCGTCAACCGCACGCAGCTGGTGGCAAAGACCATACGTCAGCGCCTGATAGATTGAGCCGGCCGCAAAGGGCCGGCATCATTGTCAGCGGTCGAGAACGGAACGGAGCTCGACGAGGTTCGAGCGAACCCGCAGTACGTAAAATCCCATGGTGGCGAGATGCGAGGGCATGATCCAGCCGCTTTCCTCGCCGTTGGAAATGATGGCTGGCTGGATGCGCAGCGCCGCGCGGGTCTGCACCAGCGTGTCGTTCCACAGGTTGGTGAGGTTACGCTCGCGGATGACCTGCGCGAAGTCCGATCCGGCGGCGGAAAGCACGCCGTAATAACCGTAGAGCTGGCCATAGGCGAACCAGAAACGGTCGTCGGCGCGGGTATCGAACCAGCCGCCATTATAATTTTCCGAACGCTCGCGTAGAATTGCCGATGTGGAGCCGATATCGCCGGCAATACGGTCGATGAACTGGATGAGGTTGTCGGCACGGGTATCGAAGACGGCCTTGCAGGCGGTCAGTTCGCCGTTGAAAGCCTGGAAGCTGCGGATGGCGGCGCGGTAATAGCTGGGTGTAGGCGTCTTCGGACCGAAGGGATCAAGGCCGAAATACCAGGAATATTCGCTGAACTGCATGTTGCCACGCGCTTCCTGGAGATTGTTGTTGATACCAGAGGTGCCGCGCACGCGGCCAAGCGTATCCACCAGTTCCACCGAGGTGCGGCGCACGGCCTGGTTCACGCCGCGCTGGAACGAAGCCTTGTTATCCAGAAACGGCGTGCTGTCCCAATCCATGCCGAAAAGGCCGAGACGGTAAAGCAGCATGGAGGAAATCCATGCATTCTGGTTGACGTTGAAATCGGTGAGATCGGCGGCGGCATCGACGATGGCGGATCGCTGGCACACGGGTGCGGACGTGTTGGCGGCAGCGCCTGTGGCGCCGGCGGCTGCAGCCGGGGTGGCTGCCGGCAATTCCTGTCCGGGCGGCACGGTGCGTTCAGACAGCTTGTAACGGGAAATGTAATCCGGGTCGAAATTGCTCCAGACCTGCGTCTGCCAGACGAAATATCCGTAAAAGCCGGCAAGCAGGATGAGAACCAGCGCGATCGGTCCCTTGATGATCCAGTTGCGGTCGCGATACCAGCCATGGGCGGCCATGAAGGGCCACAAAAGCCAGGCGACGACCATGCCGGCGGCCTTGCCGATGGCGCTGAAGGCTGCCTGAATCAATGCGGTGATCCGGTCGATCATGTCGTCATAGTCTCCTCTGCCCGTGGGGCTGGACGCCGGAAGAAAAATCCGCGGTTCAACCGGGCGCCCTTCGGCGCTTCGGAAAAACCACGGTCATTTACTGTCTTCCAGATATGTCCCGGTCAACCGGGATACAACATGATTGCGAAACTTTTCTCAACCTGCGGTCCGCGTCGGCCATTCCGGCATGCTCAGACTGCTTAACCGGATATTGCCGGCGCGGAACCGTGGGGATATGCGGTTACAGGCCCAGTTTGGTGATCTCGGCATTCAGCCGGTCACGGGCTTTCTTCGGCAGCTTACCGTTCTTGACAGCATCCAGATTGGCCGGCGGTGCGTCGCCAACGACAATGAGAGCCACCATGCCCATGCCAAGATGCGGTGTGCATTTGACGACATATGCGCCTTCCTTGTCGACCGTCACCTTCACCGTCTCGTTCATCTTGCCCTTGAAGTCGGCGACACCTTCGGGGATCATTTCCTTGACGGCTGCCGCATCATGGCCCTTGTCGACCGGAACGAAGGTGATGACGTCACCGACAGCGGCCTTGACGGTTGCCGGTTCGAAGACCATCGCCTGGCCGTCGCTGCCCTTGTTGAGCATCTTTACTTCGATTTCAGCCGAGAGGGCGGGAAAGGCGAAAAGGCCTGCGATGATGGCGAGGCTGGCGAATTTGGCAGTTTTGTTCTGCATAATTTTGCTCCTGAGAGAAAGCACATCCACGCGAATGTGTCGTCCTCGTCTTAGCGCAGGAGCAGGGCAGCCATCTTTGCGAAAAATCAAATGCGGCAACCGGACGCAGAGGCTCAGCCGCCCTTGATGGTCTCCACCCAATGGCGGCGGCAGAAGGAAACGTATTTTTCATTGCCGCCGACCTCGATCTGCGCGCCTTCCGTCACGACCTTTCCTTCATTGTCGAAACGGGCCACCATCGTCGCCTTGCGACCGCAATGGCAGATGGTGCGGATTTCGCGAAGCTCGTCGGCGATGGCGAGCAGTTCCTTCGAGGCGGGGAATAACTTGCCCTGAAAATCCGTGCGCAGGCCATAGGTCATGACCGGAATATTCAGCCTGTCGGCAATATTGGCCAGCTGCCAGACATGGTGTTCGGAGAGAAAGTTGGCTTCGTCGATGAAAACGCAGGCGACCGGCGCCTCGGCATTAAGGGCCGATACCTCGGCGAAGAGGTCGGTATTTTCATCGAAGGTCAGGGCGTCGGAGGACAGGCCGATGCGCGAGGCGACGCGACCGACGCCCGCCCGGTTGTCGAAGGCGGCCGTGAAGATCAGGGTGCGCATGCCGCGTTCCTGATAATTATAGGACGCCTGCAGCAGCATGGTCGATTTGCCGGCATTCATCGTCGAATAATTGAAATAGAGTTTTGCCATTATCCACTCCCGGAGCGCCTTTGCGTTCGTCAGACGCGTCGCAACCATGCTCCAATTTTCTGAATCGGCGCATCGCGCCTTGCAAAACCGATTCTCATTCCCGAGCCGATGCTGCAATCTGCGTCTTTTGACGGCGAAGAAGCGGGTTGAAAAGTGCGGAGATGGAAAAAACACAGATTTCCGCGGCCTGCCATTCTCGACATTACACGGTTGAAGGCCGACATTTTCACGGTTTTGTCGCAAACGGTGGGCCAAAGCACGCAAATGCACGCGAGTTGATTGTGGCCGGCAGATATTGATAATGGCAAGGGAACGAAAAAAAAGGGAGCAAACAATGTTTGCAAATAGAAGCCGCTGTCTGGCCCTGGCCGCAGCAATCTCCTCCATGACGTTCAGCGCGGCCGGTGCCGCCGAGCCGGCAAGTTGCGGTACGGTGCGTTTCTCAGATGTTGGCTGGACCGACATCACGGCCACAACGGCGACGGCCACCGTACTTCTGAAAAGCCTGGGTTATGAAACCGACGTCAAGCTTCTCTCCGTACCCGTTACCTATACATCCTTGAAAAACAAGGACATCGATGTCTTCCTCGGCAACTGGATGCCGACCATGGAAGGCGATATCGCGCCTTACCGCGAAGACAAATCTGTTGAGACGCTGCGTGAAAACCTGACAGGCGCCAAATACACGCTGGCGACCAACGCCAAGGGTGCCGAACTCGGCATCAAGGACTTCAAGGATATCGCCGCCCATAGCGCCGATCTCGGCGGCAAGATTTACGGCATCGAGCCGGGCAATGACGGCAATCGCCTGATCCTCGACATGGTGGCCAAGGATAGTTTCGGCCTGAAATCATTCGAGGTGGTGGAGTCTTCCGAACAGGGCATGCTGTCGCAGGTTGCCCGTGCGGAAAAATCCGGCGAGCCGATCGTCTTCCTCGGCTGGGAACCGCATCCGATGAATGCGAATTTCAAGCTGACCTACCTGACCGGTGGCGACGAGGTCTTCGGCCCCAATCTCGGCGGCGCGACGATCCATACCAATGTGCGCAAGGGTTATGTCGAGGAGTGCCCGAATGTCGGCGCGTTTCTGAAGAACCTGCAATTTTCCCTGCCCATGGAAAACGAGATCATGGGCAAGATCCTGAATGACGGCCTTGAGGGCGAAGCGGCAGCGACCGCCTGGCTGAAGGCCAATCCGGCGGCGATCGAGCCCTGGCTCGCAAACGTCAAGACCAGGGACGGCAGTGCCGACGCCTTGCCCGCCGCCAAGAAGGCGCTGGGCCTTTAACGCAAGACTATGCATGACTGCGTCCGGCCTGTGCGACAGGCCGGATTGCAGCGGGAAATAACGATGCCCATGCATGACCTCAGCCGGCGAATTTTGCCGCATCGCAGGTCATGCGCCAGCACCGCGCCCGGCAGTCCCGCTGCCGGCCGTCGTTTCTGCATTTGTTCACGAAAGGTCTTTTCTTACCGTGGAATGGCTCAGCGCTCCTGAAAACCGCCTGCCTGTCGGCCGATATGCCAAGGAGGCCATCGATTGGCTGACCGGCAATCTCGCTTTTTTCTTCGATTGGCTTTCTTTCATCTTCCAAAGCGTCATCAACGCCCTGCTTTATGTCTTACAGGCGCCGCATCCGCTGATCATCGTCGCGATAGTGACGGCGTTTTCGGCCTGGACACGCCGGTCCGTCGGCATGCCGCTCTTCACGGCGCTCGGCCTGTTGCTCATCATCAATCTCGGTTACTGGAAAGCCACGACGGAAACGCTGGCGCTGGTGATGGCCGCGAGCGCCGTGTGCATGATCATCGGCATACCGCTCGGCATATTGGCGGCGCGGCGCAAATGGATTTATGCCGGTATGCGCCCGGTGCTGGACCTGATGCAGACCATCCCGACCTTCGTTTATCTTATCCCGGCGCTGGTGCTTTTCGGCCTTGGCATGGTTCCCGGGCTCATCGCCACCGTTATCTTCGCCATTCCGGCCCCCGTACGGCTTACCCGCCTCGGCATCGTCTCGACGCCACCGGCGCTGGTGGAGGCGGCGGTCGCCTTCGGTGCGACGCCGTCCCAGGTTCTGCGCAAGGTGGAGCTTCCCTTCGCCGCGCCGCAGATCATGGCGGGCCTGACCCAGACGATCATGCTGTCGCTGTCAATGGTGGTCATCTCCGCTCTCGTCGGCGCCAACGGGCTCGGCGTACCGGTGGTGCGCGCGCTCAACACCGTCAATATCTCCATGGGCTTCGAGGCAGGGCTGTGTATCGTCATACTGGCGATCGTTCTCGACCGGCTTTTCCGACTTCCAGGCGCGGAGGATGACCTATGAGCGACGCCATCATCTTCGGAAATGTCGATATCGTTTTCGGCGACCGGCCCGATGCCGCCCTGCCGATGATCGACAGAGGCAGTACCCGCGACGAGATCAATAACGAGACCGGGCTGGTGCTCGGTGTTGCCAATGCCTCGCTGTCGGTGAGTGAAGGCGAAATCCTCGTGCTCATGGGGCTTTCCGGATCCGGCAAATCGACGCTGCTTCGCGCCGTCAATGGTCTGGCGCCGGTGGTGCGCGGCAATGTCGGCGTCAAGACCAAGTCCGGTTATGTCGATCCCTATCGCTGCCCGGCGAAGGCGCTGCGCGACCTGCGCACGCACACGGTTTCCATGGTGTTCCAGCAATTCGGCCTTCTGCCCTGGCGCAATGTGGCCGACAATGTCGGTTTTGGGCTCGAGCTTTCCGGCGTGCCGGAAGCGGAGCGCAAACGCATGGTGGCCGAGCAGCTGGAACTGGTGAACCTCTCCGCCTGGGCCGACCGCAAGGTGGGAGAACTTTCCGGCGGCATGCAGCAGCGCGTGGGGCTGGCCCGTGCCTTCGCCACCGGCGCGCCGATTCTCTTGATGGACGAGCCGTTTTCGGCGCTCGATCCGCTGATCAGAAGCCGTTTGCAGGATGAGCTTCTGGAATTCCAGAGCCGGCTGAAGAAGACCATTCTCTTCGTCAGTCACGATCTGGACGAGGCATTCCGCATCGGCAATCGCATCGCCATGATGGAAGGCGGGCGCATCATCCAGTGCGGTACCCCACAGCAGATCGTCAAGCAGCCGGCCACGCAATATGTCGCTGACTTCGTGCAGAACATGAACCCGATCTCGATGCTCACCGCCGCCGACGTGATGAAGCCCGGTGTCGACGAGCGAAACGGGCGACTGACCGTGGCCGCTACCGCGCTTGCGTCATCGCCGCTGATCGACATTCTCGATGCGCTTGCGAAGCATTCGGGCGCGATCGGTGTCGTCGACAATGGCGCGATCATAGGCACAATCTCCGCCGACGAGATCGTGACCGGGCTGACCCGGCATCGCAAAAAATAATATTCCCCCGCGGTGAAAAAGCAAAAAGGGCCTTCCGTGATGGAGGGCCCTTTATGCTTTTAAAGCGGGCCTGCGGCGCAAGTTATACCTTCCCACGGTAGCAAAGAATATTTTTGGTATCATAAGTTATGCATGAAAATAATTACTAATAAAAATCATATTGCAAATTTCGAGAAAATTGCGCAAAGTTAATCTAGATTCTGTAGGCCGTTGCTAAATTTAAGGTGGTATAAGATTGCAGCCTCAAAACCGGGCACTGGTCGTCAAGATTTATACGCTCAAATTTTGATCGTTTACTGCTTATAAATACTACTGCTAATACATAAGGTTATTGCTAAATTGATAAAAATCAGGCAAAAAGATTATAATTTAGTCGCGATGTCTTAAGTAAATAAATGGTCAAGAATAGTCTTTGAAAGGGACACGATATAAGCAAGATTTAGGTATATACAACGTATCCGCCGAATTATAAAAACTTCTTTTGGAACACCTATTATAGCCACCATGACGGTCTTTCCGACTGTCATCAGGAGACTTGAGCGTATGGATAACCAATCTCTGTCGGAACATAGCATCGCCGCTGCAGACTTGCTCTCAGCGATGGCGAATCCCAAGCGCCTGATGATCTTATGCACGCTGGTGGATACGGAAGTGCCGGTCGGTGTTCTCGCTTCGCAGGTTGGTCTCAGCCAGTCCGCTCTTTCGCAGCATCTTTCCAAATTGCGTGCGCAACGGCTGGTCAAGACACGACGGGATGCGCAGACCATCTATTACTCCAGCAACTCCGAATCCGTCAAAAAAATCCTCGCCTCCCTCGAGGAAATTTATTGCCAGGTGCAGAAGAGCAGCAGCAAGACCGCCGCTTGATCCCACGGCCATTTTTCGGGCCTTCGCGGCAACATATCCGTTGAAACCGGCGCACGACGCCGGTTTTTCGTTTTCAGGTCCTGCGTCTGGATCGGAGGACCATCAGGCTTAAGAGGCGCACCTCTCACACCGGCGGGTCTTATGGGGATAGCGCCGCCTGCATCTGTTGTTTGAGGCGGCTTGACGCTGCCGCATATCCGCCGTCCGCACCGTCCACGAAATGCATGTGATCCCGCGAAAGCGGCGAGGGCACGATACAGGTCATCAGGGCGGCCTCCTGTTCGTGCAGGCCAAAATAGCAGGTTCCGGACAGGCGGGCCTGTTCCAGCCGGGCATGGATTTTTTCGAACCGCGCGGCGTCTATGTCCACCGTCATCTTCAGGCCGTCATCGAATTTCCTGAAATCGGTGTTGCTGGCCACCGAGCGTCGGTAACGCTCCGCATTGAACCGCCCGAGCGACACCCCGGTCAGGCCGAGAAGATTGACGAGCAGGCTTTCGCCGAGGATGCGCAGCGAACGGCGCTTCTGCCCCCAGCCATCGTGATAGGCAGCGCCAGCCTTTGCTTCGAGACCGAGGCCTTCTCCGACAAAACCGAGTTTCGGTCCGTCCTCCGGCACGGGGTGGCCATGTCTTGCATCCTGGGCGGCCAGATCAACGAGATCGACGACCAGTTGCCGGAAGGCGGGCATATCCTGCGACGGTCCCGGCACGGCGATGATCGACACCACCTTGCCATGGGTGGCCGGAATGGGGTTCCAGCGGCATGAGAGGCCCGTGAGATCCGGCCGCTCACCCGCTGCGGCGGCTGGCAGGGTATATTGCCCGGCCTTCATCTGCGCTTCCGCCCAGCTGTTGCCGCCGCCCGAAAACATTGCATAGGAAACATCTTCGCTTGCCTGAAAGCGTGCGACCCTGACATCGAAGCCGTTTGTGCGGATGTCTTCGATCGGCACCAGGGCAACCCGCATCGAAAGGTCAAGGTCGTCCTTCACCCAGCGCTGAACGTTCGAAAGGGCGATGCCCGCAAGCGGCATTCCATTTGCCGGCACGGCGACGGCGGCGCCATCGCCACCAAAGACGAATGGCAGGTCATGGCGGCCAAGACTGTTCGAGACGCCTGATAAGACCGCCGCGCCAGCCATGTTGACGGACTTGTACCTGCCGGCACCGATCGCGGCCGTCGAATCGACGATATCGGCGATGGCCAGGCCCCATCCCGGCGGCAGGGCGCGGTAAAGCGCCGGGTCTGCCACGTCCTCAAAATGCCGGAAGACGGGAAGGCCCGTCAGAAATGCGTCATCTGCTGCGATCATGCCGGTATTATCCACTTCTGGCAGCCAAACGCCAAGGGTTTACGAAGGGTCGATTATAGGTTCTGATAGCGCAATCATGACGGGCGGGGCGATTGATTTACAGGTAATAGACCTTATCCAACAAAGGTGACTTGCATAAATCATCAAACCTTCCGTATGAGTTGAGATTGAAGGCTCGGAATTCAAACATGGAACGAGTTTTCGCCGGGAGGCGTCCGATAAGTTTCATTCGGTCAACGCCCATGGCGCTCACCGGGTCCGCGACCCCTTTTAAGGAGACACCAGGATGAAACTGAAGACATTGACCAGCGTGACGCTTGCCGCGTCCTTCGCATTCGCACCCCTTGCCCATGCCGAAATCGTCATCGGCCTGATTGCGCCGCTCACCGGCCCCGTCGCTGCCTATGGCGACCAGGTCAAGAACGGCGCGCAGACGGCAGTCAATGAAATCAACAAAAAGGGCGGCATCCTCGGCGAACAGGTCGTGCTGAAGCTGGCCGACGATGGCGGCGAGCCGAAGCAGGGCGTTTCCGCGGCCAACCAGCTCGTTGCCGAAGGCATTCATTTCGTCGTCGGTCCGGTGACGTCTGGCGTCGCCATTCCGGCATCGGATGTCTTTGCCGAAAACGGCGTACTGATGATCACCCCCACGGCAACTGCGCCGGGCCTGACCAACCGTGGCCTTTCCAACGTCTTCCGTACCTGTGGTCGTGACGACCAGCAGGCCGAGGTTGCGGCGAAATACGTTCTCGCCAACCTCAAGGACAAGAAGATCGCCATCATTCACGACAAGGGCGCCTACGGTAAAGGTCTTGCGGATGCCTTCAAGGCAACGCTGAATGCCGGTGGCGTGACCGAAGTTCTCTATGATGCCCTGACACCCGGCGAAAAGGATCTCGGCGCGCTGACAGCCCGTCTGAAGTCCGACAATGCCGATGTCGTCTATTTCGGCGGTTACCATCCGGAAGCCGGTCTTCTGGTGCGCCAGCTGAAGGACATCGGCTCCAAGGCTGCCGTCATTGGCGGTGACGGCCTGTCGAACAGCGAGTTCTGGAACATCGGTTCGCAGGCTGGCGAAGGCACCATCTTCACCAACGCCTCTGACGCGCTGAAGAACGACGACTCCAAGGCCGCAGCCGAAGCGCTGAAGGCTGCCAACATTCCGGCGGAAGCCTTCACCCTCAATGCCTACGCTGCCGTTGAAGTTCTGAAGGCCGGCATCGAGAAGGCTGGAAGCGCCAAGGATGCCGAAGCGGTTGTCACGGCTCTGAAGAGCGGTGATGCTTTCGCCACGGCAATCGGCAAGGTCACCTATGGCGAGAATGGCGACCTGACGTCGCAGACCTTCTCGCTCTTCAAGTGGCAGGACGGCAAGATCGTCGCCGCCGAATAAGCTGACGATACCGGCCGCACCTGTTGCGGCCGGTATTTTTTCATGGCCTTAAAAACGGGAAAGTGCGCATGCGCGACGCCGAAAAGCACAGCCTTTCAGAAATCGGTTTCGAGCGGACGTTCCCGATCGTCAGGATTTTCGACGAGGCCAAGGCCCGTGAGTTTTATGTCGATTTTCTCGGTTTCGAGATCGACTGGGAACATCGCTTCGGTGACAATTTCCCGCTCTATATGCAGGTATCGCGCGCCGGAATGGGGCTGCACCTCAGCGGCCATCACGGCGATGCGACCCCGGGCTCCAACATCTTCGTCACCATGCGCGGCGTTCACGCCTATCGGCAGGAACTGGCGGCGCATGACTATCGCTTCATGAAGCCGGGCGTAGAAGAACTGCCCTGGGGCGATGTGATGGAAGTCACCGATCCCTTCGGCAACCGCATCCGTTTCTGCGAACAGAAAAGCGAGGACTGAGGTCGTTGATGCGATCTTGAGGCTCTTGACCTTGCCTGCGGTTTGAACGATAGAAAACCCCAATAGCGAACCGCGCGCACGGAGACCCCGTGCGCGCGGTTCGTGCGTTTTGGCAGTCGGTCATGCAATTCGTTCGCATCCGCACGGGGGCAAAAATGAACAGTGAAGGCAATGCACTGGTAAGGAAGCTCGCATTCTGGGGCATTCCACTTTCTTTCGGCGTGCTGGGCCTCAAGCTTCTGGCATGGTGGGTCACGGGGTCCGTCGCACTTCTGTCTGATGGTCTGGAATCGACCGTCAACGTGGTCGCGGCCTTCATCGCCTATTTCGTCATTCGTTATGCGCAGAAGCCCGCCGATGACGACCATCAGTTCGGCCACCACAAGGCGGAGTATATTTCCGCCGTGGTGGAAGGCGTGCTGATCGTCGTAGCCGCGCTCCTGATCGTGCAGGAAGCGTGGAGCAGCCTTTTCAGTCCGAGGCTGCCGGAAGCGCCGGTTCTCGGTCTTGCCATCAACGCCTTTGCAGCCGTCATCAATGCCGTCTGGGCGACAACCCTGATCCGCGTCGGTAAGAAATACGCCTCGCCGGCGCTTGCGGCCGATGGCCATCACATCATGTCCGATGTCGTGACCTCGGCGGGTGTTCTCGTCGGCCTCATTCTGGCGCTTCTGACGGGTTACGCCATTCTCGATCCGCTGCTCGCCATTCTGGTTGCCATCAACATCCTGTTTCAGGGATCGAAGGTCATCCTGCATTCGTTGGGCGGGCTGATGGACCGGGCCGTGGAGCCGGAAGAAGACGAGGCGATCAAGAAGGCGATTGCCGAACATTCCGGCGGCGTGATGGGTGTGCATGACCTTAGAACCCGCCGTGCCGGTTCGGCGGCATTCATCGATTTCCACGTGGTGGTTCCGGCCACGATGACGGTGCGGGAGGCGCATGATATTTGCGACCGCCTTGAAGATGCCATAAGGGAGGTCATACCGGGCGCCAGCCTTGCCATTCACGTCGAGCCTGAGGGCGAAAAGGCGCATGGCGTCAAAGTCATTGTATAAGTAGTCAGGAGTTTTCCATGTCCGTGACGGATGTTTCCGGCCTGTCGCAGCTGGGCACGAAGGTCGATACGCCCGAGAGCCCGGAAAAGGCCATTCTCGAAAAGGTGCCGAACGGCAATGCCGGCACTGATTACGTGGTGCGCTTCACCGCGCCCGAATTCACCTCGCTTTGCCCGATGACCGGCCAGCCGGATTTCGCCCATATCGTCATCGATTATATTCCGGGTGATTTTCTGGTGGAATCGAAGTCGCTGAAGCTGTTCCTGCAGTCCTTCCGTAACCACGGCGCATTCCACGAGGATTGCTCCGTCTATATCGCCAAGCGTCTGGTGGAACTGCTGCAGCCGAAATGGCTGAGGATCGGCGCGTACTGGTATCCGCGTGGCGGCATTCCAATCGACGTCTTCTGGCAGACTGGAGCTGCGCCCGAAGGCGTGTGGCTGCCGGATCAGGGTGTCCCGACCTATCGCGGTCGGGGCTGATCCGGCTGTTTACAGGCATGACGATTCAGGCGAACGACCCGTCGTCGCCTGAATCGGAATCCACATCGTCGGCGCTGTCGTCATAATCGGCCTGCTGGATATTATCGTCATCGTCGTCGTTATTCTGCTGGCTTGCGCTGTCGCCGTAATAATTGTTGACGACGGTTTCTTCGACGGGGGCGTTGCCTGTGGCATTAGTGCCGCCGAAGGGTGAACCCAGTCCCAGCGACGACATATGGCTGCCGAAAATGCCGCTCAACGAATTGGCTAGCAGCATGCCGCCCGCGACGCCGGCGGCGGTGCCAAGCGCACCCTGCAGAAAGCCACCACCTGAACGTCCGACGGCATTGGGCTGCTGGCTCCAGGGGCCGCCGGGTTGCTGCTGACCGGCCGGCGATCCCCAGGGGCCAGCCGTCTGGCCGGCGGTATCATTGCGCCATGAGCTTGGGGCGGCGGCAGGGGCTGGCGTGGGTGCGGGTGGCTGGGGCTGGCCGGTGCCGAAAATGGAACTCAGGAACCCGCCCTGTGCGGCCGCCTGCGGGGCGTTGTTACCGCTTTCCAGCGCATGGATGCGGTCCTCGAGCTGCCTGATATGGGCTGCTGCCGCTTCCAGCCCTTTTTCCTGAACGATCACCGCCTGGGCGAGATAATAGGGGGCTGCGGGCTGATCGCGCACGGCGTCTGCGATCAATGTTTCCGCCTCGCGGTCACGCGGGGTGGCGGATGCGGTTTTGGTCCTGTCGAACAGGCCCTTGAGAAGCTGGCTTTCTTCCGGTGACATATGCTGCCTCCTTACCGTGAAGCGTAAATCCACGATAAGGAGGTAGGCCTCAATTCAGGCTTTTCAAAGCGGCCCGAATTTTAAATTTCGGTAATGATCGTCAGCCGCCGAGGGCAAGCGACAGGCCGGCGATTGCCGTCAGCGCACCGATGGTGCGGCTTGCCGCCGAGCCGAAACGGGCAATGCCAAGGCCGAGCGCGATGCCGGCCAGATGCAGCAGCGCGGTGGCGATCATGAAGCCAAGGCCGAATTGCCAGGCGCCGGCACTGCCCAGTTCACCGCCATGGGCATGGCCGTGGAAAAGCGCGAAAGCGCCGACGATCGCTGCCGCCGCTGTCGCGGGAAGCTTTGCCGCTGCGGCAACCAGCAGGCCGAGACCAATGACGGAGGCGAGGATGGCGGGTTCGACAAAGGGAAGACCGATACCGTAAACCGCCATCAGAAACCCGACGGCCATGGTGCCGACAAAGGCGGACGGCACGATCCACAAGGCTTTTCGGTCACTGTTCGCGGCGGCGATCTGCGAGGCCCATATGCCGACGGCCACCATTGCCAGAATATGGTCCGCGCCAAAGAACGGGTGGGAAACGCCGGCCATGAAGGAGCCGTGTTCTTCCGGGTTCAAATGGGCAAAGGCGGGCAGGGCGGTAACGCCGAGCGCTGTAGCGGCAAGGCCTAATCTTTTCAGCATGTTTCCCTCTTTCGATTGTTGCCGCCGGTCCGGATCCTGGGCTTCCGGTATGGGCAGCGCTGCAATGAGGGGCCGACGATATCGTGAACGCAAAGAAGCTGTCCATGCGTCATCTGCCGGGGGTACTGTTTATTGTTCAGGCGCGAACCTTGTCTTTTTCGCTCATTGCCTTACGTAACAAGTCGCACTATGTCCGAAGGGCATGCAAGAATTACGCTGGAGAGAGCCGTTGATGAACGAAGACGAAGACGACAAGAGCAAGGAACTGCCGATCGGCAAGGAAACGGAAGCGAATCTTTTCAAGTCGCGTTCGATCTTCATCTATGGTGGCATCACGCAGGAACTGGCGCAGAAGGTCTGCACGCAGCTGGTCGCGCTTGCCGCCGCCAGTGACGACGACATTCGCGTTTACGTCAATTCGCCGGGCGGTCACGTGGAATCGGGTGATTCCATCCATGACATGATCAAGTTCATCAAGCCGAAGGTCTATATCATCGGCACGGGCTGGGTCGCTTCCGCTGGCGCGCTGATCTATGTTTCGGTGCCGAAGGAACGTCGTCTTTGCCTGCCGAACACCCGCTTCCTGCTGCACCAACCCTCCGGCGGTACGCGTGGCATGGCATCCGACATCGAGATCCAGGCCCGCGAAATCATCAAGATGAACCAGCGCCTGATCAAGATCTTCTCCAAGGCCACCGGCCAGAGCGAAGAAAAGATCGCCAAGGATATCGATCGCGATTACTGGCTGAGTGCGGATGACGCCAAGGATTACGGCCTCGTCGGCAAGATCGTCGAGAGCCAGTCGGAACTCTGAGTTTCTGATTATCTGTTGAAAAAGCCCGCGCCGGTGAAAACCGGCGCGGGCTTTTTCCGTTCAGGCTAGGGCATCTCCAGTAAAGCGGGATCGCTTTTGCATCAGAACAATGGGTAACAACAAAGCGACAGAGTGTTTTCGCGTTTCGGAGAAAAGCGGAAATGCCCCGGTGTCATTTCATGGCGTCACAGGCCTTCATCATGTCGGCCTTCTTCATCTTGTCCATTTCCATGCCAGCCTTGTGCATGCAGTCCTTCTTGCCTGTCATGGACATGCCGTCTTTTTTCATCGTCTCCATTTTCATCTTGTCGCCGTGCATGGCATCCTTCTTCATCGTGTCGGTTTTCATGCTGTCGGCATGGGCGATGCCTGCGAAAGACAGGGCGGACAGCATGGAAGCGACGGCAATGGTGCCAAAAATGCGGATCATGAAAGGTCTCCTCTGGACGTCATTTTATGTCCGCCGGCGTTGTGCCGGGGGCTCACGACTTTCCATTCGGTCGGAAACGGCCCATCGTTACAGCTTCACGTGCTTGTGAGAGCATATTCGGGCGAGATTATTTTTAAGCCATTATGTAACAATATCCTGCGGACTGCGAATAACCCGATAGTGACGATGACAGGCAGCCTTTCGGAAGAAACATTAAAGATACTGATGCTGCGTTCCCTTGACGGGGACGATAGCGCCTACAGGCATTTGCTCCACGCCTTGCGCCGGCTGCTTATTGCCTATTATGGGCGGCGCATGGCCTCCACTTCCAGAGGCGATGTGGAGGATCTTGTACAGGAAACCCTGTTGTCGCTTCACGCCAAACGGGGGACCTATGATCGTGCGCGACCTTTCACGGCCTGGTTTTTTTCGATCGCGCGCTACAAGCTCATCGACCACTATCGTGGCAGGGGTGGGCGCATGCTGGCGGAAGTGGAGCTCGATGAGACGCTGGAGGCCGAGCCAACCATCGATGCGGTGACGGCACGCATGGATGTGGAACGGCTGCTCGACGACTTGCCGGAACGGCAACGCGACCTCATTCGCAATGTGAAGCTTGAAGGGCAGTCGATTGCCGAAGCGGCAAAAAAATCCGGCCAGACCGAGCTTGCAGCAAGGGTCGGCATTCACAGGACGCTGAAAGTCCTGGCGGCAAAATTGCGGGGAGATTCGTGAGAAAGACGGACGACATCATTGACCAACTGGCGGGTGACCTCAGGCCCGTGCCCGCTTTTGCGATGGAGCGCAGGCTCGCGCTTGCGGTCTTGCCCGCGCTTGGCATTTCGCTGTTGCTGATGCTCGTCATTCTCGGGCTGCGCGTCGATATGGACGATGCTTTCACCGAACTGGGTTTCTGGATCAAGTCTGCCTATAACGCCCTGCTGGCCGTTGCTGCATTTGTCGCCGTCAGACGACTTGCCAGCCCCGATGGGGACAGCGGCTTTTTCTTCGTTTGGCTTGCGCTGATTTTCGTCGCGATGGTGGCGATAGCGCTTGTCCAGCTCGGTTTTGCCGTGCCGGGCAGTTATCGCGCCCTTATTCTGGGGCGGTCGGCGCTGCATTGCCCGTTTCTGATCGCGGCTTTTTCGCTTCCCGTCTTTTTGGCGAATTTCGCCGTTCTCAAACGCGCCGCTCCGGCTGACCCGACGCTTGCCGGTTTTGTCGGTGGCCTTGCCGCGGGTGCGGCCGGAGCCTGGGTCTATTCCTGGTTCTGCACCGAAAACGGCATGGCATTCGTGCTGATCTGGTATTCGCTAGGCATTCTCATGATGGGCCTGATCGGTGCCTTTGCAGGTTCCCGTTTTCTGCGCTGGTGAAAGGCGCTGCTCTTGCCGGCTCCGAACGTGGTCCGGAGCCGGTGTCTCATGTCGTCACGGATTTCACTGGCCCAGATTGGCGGGAACTGCGAAGGCCGCGAACTGGGTGAACTGCTTGCCCGGATTGAAATTGTCGTCCGAGGCGATGAAGAAAAGCTGCTTGCCATCCACCACCGGTCCGAATGCGAAGCTTTCGATATTGTCGATGTCGAGACCGAAATCGCCTTCGTTGATCTCGAACCACGGGGTTTTCGATACGGCGCGCACATTCGCCGCTTCGATCTTGTCCTTGCCAAGGATGTTTTCCGCGCCGGACAGATCAGCAATGAAAAAGCGGATATGGTTGCCGACGCCGGAAGCGAAATTGCGCTCCACCGTGACAAACCGGCCATCCGGCATGGCGGCGATGGCGGAGAGACCATTGTCGTTATATTTCGGTTCGGCGGCTGTCGGGGTCTTCGAGATCGCCTCGGTGACATAGACATGTTCGGCAACCGGCGTCAGTGTCGCCGTGTCGATGACGAGAATGCGGGACGGGCTGCCGGCCTGCGGGGTGGCCTTCTGGCCATCCTGGGTCAGCGCGTTTTCCGTGGCGGCGATGAGCTTGCCGGATGTCAGCGTTAGCCCCTCAAAGCCGAGATTATTCTGCACGCCTCTCGTCTTTGCATCATTGACGAGATAGGCCTCGGGCAGTTCCAGCCGCCTTACATCGCTGCCATCGAGGTTCGAGACATAGATCGCCGGCTGGTTTTTCAGGTCGCGTTCGGACGACCAGTAGAGCTTGCCGGCCTTGCGGTCGAGTGCGATGCCTTCGGCGTCGATGCCCTTCAGCGCGAAGGCTGCGCCGGTCTCGTCCTTCAATTCGCGGGTGGCGGCGATGTTCAGCGTGACGGCCCCTTCCGTCACGGCCAGTTCCAGTTCGTAATAACGGGCAGGGCCTTTTTCGACGCGGTCATCGGAAATGGCCAGATAACGGCCGGTTTCGCTATCAAAAGTCAGATCGGAAATGCCGCCGAAAGCAACGCCATTGATGGAGAGGCCGGAAGGCACGACGATCTGGCCGAGAAAGGCTGGCGGTGGCGGGGTCTGTGCGGCGGCCGGAAGGGCCACAAGGCAGAAAGCGGCGATGGCGGCGATGCGAAACATGGAGGCGATCCTTCTTGTGGCGGCTGCCCTGTTGGGATGGATGCCGCGAGGATTAGCGCCCTGCCGCTAAACTTTGATGACGTTTTCCGTATCTCCGTACCTGAAGTCCGGCGGCTCATCTTGCCAAGCCTTGTCTTTTTTGATCCTGAATATAGTGATGCTTCATCCAAAGCGTGTCGTGCTGTCCGGATTCGCGCCCTACGCTTCAAATTTTGTTCCTGCCTGTCGCCCCGCCGTCCGTTGCGGTTCCAGCGACTGGCAGCAGGCCCGCAGAGTGCTTCATGCTGAAAGATTTTTCCGTCCAGAGCCTGTTCATGGGATGCCTTACCGCCTTTGTCGGTTTTGCCAGTTCCTTTGCCGTCGTGTTACAGGGCCTCAAAGCCGTCGGCGCGACGGATTTCGAGGCGGCCTCCGGGCTGATGGCGCTTTCGGTGGCGATGGGGCTTTGCGCCATCGTTCTTTCCGCCACCACCCGGCTGCCGGTCAGCATTGCCTGGTCGACGCCGGGTGCGGCCCTTCTGGCAACCACCGGTGTGATCGAGGGCGGGTTTCCGGCGGCCGTGGGCGGGTTCATCATCTGCGCCGTGCTGATCATCATCGCCGGCCTGTTCAAGCCGCTCGGGCGCGCGGTTGCCTCCATTCCCGCGCCGCTCGCCAATGCCATGCTGTCAGGTGTCATCATCGGCCTGTGCTTTGCGCCGGTGAAGGCGATCGGCTTTAACCCGGCGCTTGGTTTGCCGATCATTCTTGCCTGGATCGTGGTGGGAGCCTTCAGGCGGCTTTTCGCCGTGCCTGCCGCCCTTGCCGCCTTTGTGCTCGTCATGATCTTCGGGGTCGATATTCCGGCGGGCGCGCTTGATAGCGTGGCGCAATCGCTGACGCCGCCGATGGAATGGGTGACGCCCGTCTTCAGCCTGCATGCCGTCGTCTCCATCGCGCTGCCGCTGTTCATCGTTACCATGGCCTCGCAGAACATTCCCGGCATCGCGGTGCTGAAGGTCAATCATTACGATCCGCAGCCCGGGCCGCTTTTCGCCACGACCGGCTTCTTCTCGCTGCTTTCCGCATCCTTCGGCGGCCATGCCGTCAATCTCGCAGCGATCACCGCGGCGATGTGCGCGGGCGAGGACGCCCATGCCGACCCCAAACGGCGCTATTGGGCGGCGATCATCGGCGGTGTCGGTTACATCATCTTCGGCCTGTTGGCCGGCGTGGTCACGGCCTTCGTGGCGCTGGCGCCGCCCATCCTCATTCAGGCGGTGGCGGGGCTGGCGCTGGTCGGCGCCTTTTCCGGTTCCGCCGTCGCGGCCTTCAAGGAGCCGGAAACCCGCGAGGCAGCGGCGATCACTTTCCTCATCACCGCATCTGGCCTTTCTTTTGCAGGCGTTTCCGGGGCGTTCTGGGGGCTGATCGGCGGCGGGCTGATGATGGCGTTGCAGCGGGTAGTGAAGCGTGATTAGATAGGGAGCTTATTGTTTTAAGAAATATTTATTTATGGATTTCGAATTCGATCCCGCCAAAAGCGAAAGTAATAAAGACAAACATGGAATGGATTTCGTCGAGGCAAGAGCGCTTTGGCTGGACGAGAAAAGACTTGTCGCACCTCTCGAAACCACGTCGGAAGAACGGTATATTATGATTGCGCAATTGCGCGGAAAGTGCTGGAGCGCCATCTACACCTATAGAAATGACCGGTTGCGGATCATTTCCGTCAGGCGTTCCAGAGACAAGGAGAAGCAGCGTTATGAAGACGATCAGCGCTGAAGATTTCGACAGGAAATTCGACGATGGCGAAGACGTCGACGATTATGTCGACTGGTCGAAGGCTAGCCGGCCCGGTAAGGAACAAACCAATTTCGATCTTCCCAATGGGATTTTGCGTCAGGTGGATGCGGAGGCGGCTCGCCTTGGAACGACGCGCGAGGCCCTCATCGTCAAATGGATATCGGAAAAGCTGGAGAGTAATCAGCGAGTAAAATAGGCGGGGAAGATAACAAGATCACTTGTCAGACTGCCAGTCGCTGTTTATACACGTCGCCATGAGCAACAGCATCGCAATCATTTTCGGCATGAGCGCGCAGATTTCTGCGAAGGCCTCGCCGTGCGGTGCACTCTCGCTTCTTAGCCTCGACCTTACACGCGGTTGCCGGGTCCAGTGAGGAGCGCCCGGCGGCCGAAAGCCCGCTGGCGCAAACGCTCCTCATCTTGAAATCTCATCTTATACTGGATTTAGGCCCTCAAGGGCCGCGCATCCGCCGATGGCTTGGACAAGCCCGCGGACTGCGCAAGGAGGAAGCGACATGGACGGCAAGATCACCAATATTTCCAAGGGCATGAACGACGCGAGCGTGAAGTATCGCCCTTACCCGACCATCAACATCCCTGACCGCACCTGGCCGGGCAAGATCATCGACAAAGCGCCGATCTGGTGTTCGGTGGATCTGCGCGATGGCAACCAGTCGCTGGTCAACCCCATGGGCCACGACCGCAAGGCCCGCATGTTCAAGCTGCTGCTCGAAATGGGCTTCAAGGAAATCGAGATCGGCTTCCCTTCCGCTTCGCAGACGGATTTCGATTTCGCCCGCTGGTGCGTGGAAGAAGGCAATGTGCCTGACGATGTGTCCCTGCAGGTGCTGGTGCAGTGCCGCCCGGAGCTGATCACCCGCACCTTCGAGGCGCTGGAAGGCGCCAACAAGCCGATCATCCACTTCTACAATTCCACTTCGGAACTGCAGCGCCGCGTGGTGTTCGGCAAGGATGTGCACGGCATCAAGCAGATCGCCGTCGATGCGGCCAAGATGATCACCGACATGGCGGCCAAGGCCGGCGGCGGTTACCGTTTCGAATATTCGCCTGAGAGCTTTACCGGCACCGAGCTGGAAGTGGCGCTGGAAATCTGCAACGCCGTGGTCGAGGTTGTGAAGCCGACGGCCGACAACAAGCTGATCCTGAACCTGCCTTCGACGGTGGAAATGGCGACGCCGAACATCTATGCCGACCAGATCGAATGGATGTGCCGCAATATCGACAATCGCGAAAACGTCATCATCTCGCTGCACCCGCATAATGACCGTGGGACGGGCATTGCCGCGACCGAGCTGGGCCTGATGGCCGGTGCGGACCGCGTCGAAGGCACGCTGTTCGGCAATGGCGAGCGCACCGGCAATGTCGACGTCGTGACGCTGGCGCTGAACATGTATACGCAGGGTGTCGATCCGGAGCTGGATTGCCGCGATATCGAGCGCATCAAGTCGGTTTACGAATATTCCAACGAGATGACGATCCCCGAGCGTCATCCTTATGTCGGCGAACTGGTCTATACGGCGTTTTCCGGTTCGCATCAGGATGCGATCAACAAGGGCATGAAAGCGATCAAGGTTGCCAACCATCCCGTCTGGGAAGTGCCCTATCTGCCGATCGACCCGAAGGATGTCGGCCGCTCCTATGAGGCGATCATCCGTATCAACTCGCAATCCGGCAAGGGCGGCATCGCCTATATTCTGCAGCAGGATTACGGCGTCAACCTGCCGCGCAACCTGCAGGTGGAGTTCCGCGAGGATATCCAGCGCATTACCGATGAAGAAGGCGTCGAGCTGCCGGCCAAGCGCATCTATGAGCGCTTTATCGAGCGTTACGTGACGCAGCCGAAGGCGCGCATCAAGTTCGTCGATCACCACACCTATCCGGCCGGCGATTTCAAGGGCGTGCGCATCGTTGCCGCCGAGATCACCGACAATGGTGAGGTGAAGCGCATTGAGGGCAAGGGCACCGGCCCGATTGACGGGTTCATCAATGCGCTGTCTGTCTATCTCGGCATTGACCTGTCGGTGAATGATTATTCGGAGCATTCGCTGCAGCACGGGTCGAATGCTTCGGCCATCGCTTATGTCGAGATGGAGCATCCGGGCGGCAAGCTGTTTGGGGCGGGGGTCAACACGAATATTGTGGCGGCTTCGCTGGAGGCGATCGTTTCGGCGGCCAATCGGGTGCTGGAAGAGCGGGCGCGGTAAGTGGGCCTTGAGGGTGGGGCTTTACCCCCCTCTGTCCTGCCGGACATCTCCCCCTCAAGGGGGGAGATCGACTCGTGGTTGGGTCTTGCCTATCTCAATGTTTGCGAATGAAGTGGCGGTAGCGCTTCCTGCTGATCTCCCCCCTTGAGGGGGAGATGCCCGGCAGGGCAGAGGGGGGTAAAGCCCCATCCTCCGACCCGGCGAATGCTATTCCCCCAACCGCGCAAACCCCAGCGGACGCCCGTTGTCATAAAACACCCGCACATCCTCCAGCGCCACGCCCGTCCCTGTCTCATCAAGGCTGTGCCGTTCGCAGGTAACGTTCCACGTCCCCGGCCCACCGGAAATGTGGAAGAGATTATAGGCCGCGCGCGGTTTTTCCCCACCCGGTCCCTGGCTGGCCGAGGCGATGCCGACGACCGGAATGTGGTCTTCCCCGTGATGCGTATTCAGCCAATAGACCGTGTTCAGATGCGTATGCCCATGCAGCACGAGTTCCGCGCCGCCGACGCCCAGCGCCGCTGCGAAACGGCGGATGCCGATCATGCGCTTGTGGGTGGCGGTGGCGCCGCGGATGGGCGGGTGATGGATCATCACCACGCGGAACAGCCCCTGTTCGCCAGCTTTTTTCAAAAGTTCCGCCGTGGCGCGTGCCTGCCGGTTGCCGAAATAGCCGGTGGCTGAAAAGGGCGGCGTGGCAATCGAGGTCGAGCAGCCGATCAGCGCCACGGGGCCGCGCACGCGCATATAGGGGAAAATCTTGCGGTCATCATCCCATTCCGGCGGGTCGCCATCGCCGCGCACATAGGGGTACCAGGCCTGCATGGCCTTGTCGTGCGCGCCGGAAACATAGGCGTCGTGATTGCCGGGAACGACGGATGTCTTTTCAGGATCGCCCACTTCCTCCAGCCAGTCGGCGGCGGCGCGAATTTCAATGCCGGTCGCAAGATTGACGAGATCGCCGGTAATAGCCAGATGATCCGGTGACTTTGTCTCGAGATCGTCGAGCAGCTTTTCCAGCGTATCGGTGAACAGGTGCTTGCGGCGGTTGCGGTGCCAGTTGACGAAACCGGTGATACGCTTGGATGCAAGTTCCCGGAAAGTGAGTTTTGGCAGTGGCCCCAAATGGACGTCTGAAATATGCGCAAGTTTGAACATGGCGGCAGAGATAACCTATGATATGCGGCACGTCCAATAAAAGCCTGCCGGCGGGGAGAAACCAGGGTGAATGACGAGACAACCGGGCAGAAGGCCCGTCCGTTCCACATGCGTGTCTTCATCCGCTTTCTGCATTTCATTTTTCTGCTTACGCGGGGCGCCACGCTTGGCGTGCGTGCGGCCTGTTTTGATGAAAAGGGCAGGATTTTCCTGGTGCGGCACACTTATCTGCGGGGTTGGTATCTGCCGGGCGGCGGGGTGGAGCGTGGCGAGACGCTGATCGCGGCACTGCACAAGGAAATCCGCGAGGAAGGCAATCTCGAAGCGGCTTCAAAGCCTGAGCTTTTCCACGTCTATCTCAATCTGGAAGGCAGCAATCGCGATCATGTCGCGCTTTACCGGCTTGATGTCACCCAGACCCGGCCGAAAAAGCCGGATCATGAAATTGCCGAAAGCGGCTTTTTCGACCTTTCGGCTTTGCCGGAAGGGGTGACAGCCGCCACCCGCCGCCGCCTCGCCGAACTTGCCGGCGAAGCGGAAATCGCCGACCATTGGTAGCGGCGGAAGGCTTCCGGTCAGGGAAGCGCCTCGCGACCATGGGCCATGGTCAGATCCAGCTCCGGGCCGACGGGCACGATGCCGGTCGGGTTGATGGTGCGGTGGCTGCGGTAATAATGTTCCTTGATGTGGCGCATATCCACCGTATCAGGCACGCCCGGCGTCTGGTAGAGATCGCGCAGGTAACCCGTCAGGTGCGGATAGTCGTGGATGCGGCGGATGTTGCACTTGAAATGGCCGACATAGACCGGGTCGAACCGCACTAAAGTGGTGAACAGGCGCCAGTCCGCTTCCGTCTGTTCTGAACCGAACAGGAAACGCCGGTCCTTCAGGCGGTTCTCAAGCATATCCAGCGTTTCGAAGACCTTCACGGCATTCTGTTGATAAGCATCCTGCGTGGTGGCGAAACCGGCCTTGTAGACGCCGTTATTGACGGTGTCGTAGATGACGTCGTTCAGTGCATCGATCTCGGCGCGCAGCGCCTCGGGGTAATAATCTGCCTTCGATCCGGTGAGATCGTTGAAGGCAGAGTTGAACATGCGGATGATTTCCGCGGATTCATTGGAGACGATGATGCCGCGCTGTTTGTCCCAGAGCACCGGCACGGTCACACGTCCGGAATATTTGGGGTCCGCTTTGGTGTAGACCTGCCAGAGCGTGGAGGAACCGAAAAGGTGGTCTTCCGTCGCTCCCGGTGTGCGTTCGCTCTCAGGCTTGAATTCCCAGCCGTTTTCCAGCATCAGCGGGTCGACAACGGAGACGGAGATCAGGTCCTCCAGCTTTTTCAGCCTGCGGAAAATCAGGGTCCGATGCGCCCAGGGGCAGGCGAAGGAGACGTAGAGGTGGTAGCGATCCTTCTCCGCCTTGAAACCGCCCTCTCCCGAAGGGCCGGGGGCTCCATCTGCTGTGACCCAGTTGCGGAATTGCGAGGCACCGCGCTTGAAATGCCCCTTGGTTTCCTTGGTGTCGTACCAGACGTCTTTCCATACGCCTTCCACCAGCATGCCCATGACGATCTCCTTGATTGTTTCCTTGACGGCGATTCTAACCGTTCCCTGTCGTCTCGCGAACCCGCAAGGCGTTGAACAATGCGTTTCTGCTCTTGCATAGGCTGAATGAGATGGCTTCGAGATTTGTTCTGGACGGGTTTGAATTTTCCTGATAATTGCGATTTTCACAAATCTGAGGAAATTGCTGACTATGATCGAACCACGGATGCTCCGACGACGCTGACGCTCCTGAACGCCCTTACCGGCGCAGCCGTCATCTATTGTCGCATCCGCATTCTGGAAGTTTCGGTCTCTTCATGTCCAAGCACGATCTTGTCTACCTCACCGAGGACGCGTCGCACGACGCCATCATCGAAGTCATCAACGAAGAAGCTTTTGGTCCCGGCCGGCACACCCGTGCGGCAGCGCGCATCCGCGAGCAGGGGCCACATGACCGGTCTCTGTCCTTCGTCTGCGCCGATGATGGTGAGACGATTGCCTCGGTGCGCATGACGCCGGTTCTGGCCGGCGGGGTGAAGGGCCATATGCTTGGCCCGCTTGCGGTGCGGCCCTCGCACAAGAACAAGGGCATCGGCCGGGAACTGGTGCGGATCGCCATTGCGGCGGCCCGGCGGAAGGGCTCCGAAGCCGTTATCCTGATCGGTGATCCGCCCTATTACATGCCGCTCGGTTTCGAGAAGGTCGCTTATGCGGCGCTCGATTTTCCGGGTCCGGTCGACCCGAACCGGGTGCTGGTGGTGCCTGTTGGTGACGACGTGCACCAGCGGCTGAAGGGCAAGATCGGCTGGCGCAAATGCGAGGCTGCGATGCCGGCCGCTGCGGCGGACGATGAGGGTTTTGAGGAGCCTCTTCGGGTTTACGGCTGAGGGGGTATCGGAAGGGGCTGTGTGCTTTTTAGCGCAACATTAAACCCCGTCATTCCGGCCTTGAGCCGGAATCCAGCCAACCCAAGTCTTTGGGCTGAAAGGACTCTTCCCGCGGCGCAGACGCGCCGTGACTGGATGCCGGATCAAGTCCGGCATGACGGAAGGGGCGTTACGCGCTATGGCAAACATCGAGACTGCCGTGCACATCTTTTTGTGTGGTAAAATCTTCTTCCGATGGTCTGTCTCGAAACAACGCGTCTCCCCTCCACAGAATTCAATTCCGTTTCCTCCCCCTATACGATAGCTAGTGAAAGTCGATTACTGCGAAGGGGCGGGGCATGACGGCGATTACCATGAACGATGCGCTGGAGCGCGCGGGCGCAGGCGCCTATCAACGGCGGCTGATGGGCATTTTCGGCCTCGTCTGGGCGGCGGATGCCATGCAGGTTCTGGCGGTTGGTTTCACCGCCGCCTCGATTGCCGCAACCTTCGGCCTGACGGTGCCGCAGGCCCTGCAGACCGGAACGGCATTCTTTTTCGGCATGTTGCTCGGTGCTGCCGGTTTCGGGCGGCTGGCGGACCGTTACGGGCGTCGTCGTGTGCTGATCGTCACCGTCGCCTGTGATGCGCTGTTCGGTGTGCTTTCGATATTTTCGCCCGATTTCACCATTCTACTCATCCTGCGTTTTCTCACTGGCGCGGCGGTGGGCGGCACGCTGCCGGTGGATTATGCAATGATGGCGGAGTTCCTGCCTGCCAAAAATCGCGGCCGCTGGCTGGTCTTTCTCGAGGGCTTCTGGGCTGTCGGCACGCTGATCGTGGCCTTGGCGGCCTGGGGTGCAAGCCTTGCCGGCGTGGCCGATGCCTGGCGTTATATCTTCGCCGTGACGGCTTTTCCGGCCGTTCTTGGTCTTGGCCTGCGTTTTTTGGTGCCCGAATCGCCGCTTTACCTGCTGCGCAGCGGGCGATTGGACGAAGCCAAGGCCGTCGTCAACCGTATGCTGGTGACAAATGGACGTGCGCCTCTCGATGCCGGGACGGGGCTTTTCCAGCCTGATGTGGCCAAGGGGCAGGGGATATTTTCACCGGCGCTCCGGCAGCGCAGCATCATGATCCTCACCATCTGGTTCCTCGTCTCCGTTTCCTATTACGGGGTCTTCACCTGGATGCCGGCGAAACTGGCGGGCGATGGTTTCGGTTTCGTGCGCGGTTATGGTTTTCTGGTGCTGGTGGCGCTGGCGCAGATCCCCGGTTACGCGCTTGCCGCCTATGGCGTTGAAAAATGGGGCCGCAAGCCGACGCTGATCGGCTTCTGCCTGCTCTC
Source organism: Agrobacterium sp. ST15.16.024 (assembly GCF_027956545.1). Lineage (NCBI taxonomy): Bacteria > Pseudomonadati > Pseudomonadota > Alphaproteobacteria > Hyphomicrobiales > Rhizobiaceae > Agrobacterium > Agrobacterium sp. ST15.16.024. The sequence continues at coordinate 286,696 of NZ_JAQKGO010000003.1, read as the reverse complement.
CGCGCTTGGTTGCCTGCTGTTTACGCTCGCTTCCGGCGGAGCGATGATTGCCGCCTCGCTCCTCATCATGAGTTTTGCCCTGCTCGGCACCTGGGGCGCGCTTTATGCCTATACGCCGGAGCTTTACCCGACGGAATCGCGGGCGACCGGCATGGGGGCTGCGGGCGCCATGGCAAGGCTTGGCGGCCTGCTGGCGCCGTCGCTGCTCGGTTATGCCATTGCGCAGGGCTTTGGTGTCGCGATCGGCATATTTGCCGGACTGCTGGTGCTGGCTGCCATTGCGGCCACGATGATCAATGCGGAAACGCGGCAGGTGGCGCTGACTTAGTTGCCGCCAAGGGTGATGGCCTGATCTGATCCACGATCAGGCCATTCTGTTCTGCGCTTACAGCGTTGTATAATTGACAGGAAGCCAGTCGTAATTGGTGCTGTCGGTGCGCACATGGCCGATGCCGGGGAAAGCGATGTGAGCGCCGGCCACCAGATATCTGCCCTCCACCGCCTGTTTGAACGCCAGATCGCGTGCCACGACGGCGGCCTTCTGGTCGACATCGAACTCGATCGCCACGTCAGGCTCATCAAACTGGAGGATATCGCCATGGGTGATATCGCCCCAGAAGACGATCTTCTGGCCGTCGCTTTCCAGAACAACAGCGCTGTGGCCGGGTGTGTGGCCGGCGTAAAGGATCGAGCCAAGACCGGAGACCGGTGCGGCATTGTCGCCGAAAGTCTCGAATTTACCGGCATCGATATAGGGCTGGATGCTTTCCCTGGCTTCGGCATAACCCTTCTTCAGCGCTTCCGGGGCTGCCTTGGCCTTTGCCTCGTCAAGCCAGAAGGCGGCTTCACGCGCATTGACCCGGAGCGTTGCATTGGCAAAGACACGGTTGCCATTCGAGGACAGCCCGCCGGAATGGTCCGTGTGGATATGGGTGAGGACAATGTCGTCTATCTCGTTGGTGTTGTAACCGGAGGCCTCGATATTGGCGACGAGCCTGCCAAGGCTTGGGCCGAGATAGGTGCCGGTGCCGGCATCGATCAGCACCAGCCTGTCTCCGGTGTTGACGAGAAATGCATTGACCGAAGTCGGCGTCTCTTCCGGCAGGAAGGCATCCCGCAGCACCTTGGCGGCATGTTCCGGCGTCGTATTGGTGTAGATTTTGGCGAGTGGCAGCGCAATGACGCCGTCCGAAAGGGCGGTGACTTCTACCTTGCCGACCATCAGCCGATAAAAGCCGGGTGCCTGCGTGGCGGCGAAAGGCGCCTTGGCGAATGCGACGTTGGGCGCAACGAAAGGGGCGGCGAAGATGGCGCTGACGGCGCCTTTGAGAAGCGAACGACGTGATGGCATGGGTGGCTCCTGAGTTTGGGGAACGTCTTGAAAGTTTCCGAACTCCAGCTAAGTGTAGAGAGGCCAGCAATCAAATCGATGTGACTTATGCAAACTATCGATCATTTCAATCTCCGTTCCTTCGACCTCAATCTTCTCATCGCCTTTGATGCGATGATGGAGGAAATGAATGTCACGCGGGCTGCGCGTCGGTTGAAAATCCAGCAGCCGGCCATGAGCCATAACATCTCCACCCTGCGGACATTGTTTCAGGATGAGCTTTTCATCCGCGTGGGACAGGAGATGAAGCCGACGGCACGGGCGCTCAATCTGGCCGGGCCGGTGCGGCAGGCGCTCCGGCAGGCGCAGGCAGCGGTGCTGACGGCGGATGTTTTCGATCCGGCGACGGAGCGCCGCACCTTTCGGCTGGGCATGTCGAGCGAGGTGGAACTGTTGCTGCTGCCGGACCTGACGGCGCGGCTGCGCGAGATCGCGCCCGGCATCCGCATTCTGGCCCGCAGCGGGCAGGAGCAGGAAATCACTGCGATGCTCGATACGGGTGTGATCGATATGGCCGTGGGATGCGCCTATTCGCAGGAGCAGCGTCACCATTGCGAGCCGCTTTATGTCTCAAGCGTTCTTTGCTGCTTCAACCCGAATTTGCTCGATCTCACCACGCCCGTGGGGCTCAATGCCTATATGGCGGCAAAACATGCGGTGATATCGCAGACGGACAGTTTGCAGGGCTGCATCAAGGACGCGCTGGAATTGAGCGGCGTGGAAATCGATGTCGTTGCAGCCGCGCCGGATTTCCTCTCGGTTCTGGCAACAGCGCGATCCTCAGCAGTGCTGGCGACCGTATCTTCACGCATTGCGTTGCGTTATGCGCCGATGCTCGGGCTTGAGGTGAGCCCTGTGCCGGTGACGCTGAATTTCCCACCGGTTGCCATGGTCTGGACCTTGCAGACCGACGCGGATCTCGGCGCCATGTGGCTTCGCCAGCAAATCCGCGAGGTCATGGGCCGAACCGTGGATTGTGGGATATCGGGGATCGCGGCCTAGACACTCGCCTGAACTCTGGAGCGCGTCCTGTTGAAACGGAAGTGTCAGGGACGCTCTATGCCTTTGTTTCCATGTGTTTTCCGAATGTAAAAACGCCACGCATTGTGAGTTGAAATGCTCTAGAAGCGCTTCTCCAGCCATGTGATCGACTGGCCGCTGGAAAGCGGCGCGAGCGAGCCGATCCTGGTGAAACCGTAGCGCTCATAAAGCCGCAGCGCATCCGGGTTCATGGTGTCGATATAAGCGCCGGTGCAGCCGCGCTTTCTGGCTTCTTCCTCCGCCATCGCAAGCAGCTTCGCAGCCGTGCCCTTTCCGCGCATGGTTTCCGGCACGAAAAGAAGCTGCACATAAAGCCAGCCGCGGCCGGTATATCCCACCAGACCGCCGGTCACAGCGTTTTCGTCATCGCGGATGGTGATATTGAGCTCGCGCTTGTCGCTTTCACCGAAACGGGCAATATTATAGGCCACCAGCGGATCGCGGATGGCCTTTTCAGCGTCCGCATCCGCGACATCGCTCAAAACGAAATTCATGATTTTCTTTCCCGGACGCCGGGCGGCGGCCGTTTGTCGTTTTCCAGTTCAAGACGCGGAAAGTCTTGCACTACTGCCAAGGTTTTACCGCCCTTCACGCCACCAGAGCGCGGAGAAGGCAAGCAGCAGGGCGCCAAGCCCGGCAAAACCGGCAAAGAGCGGCAATGTGTTGACGCCTTTCAGCACCGTCTCGTCGGTCAGACGTATCAGCATGCGATCCTCGTCGGCAACCCTGATGTCACCCCGCACCGGCAATATATCCGGCAGCGCGATGCGGTCGGAATTATCGGCGACACGGTGCACGCTGCCCCTGGTGGCGTCGGCCAGCGGCTTCAGCGTCTCAGTCGTCGAAATCATCGCCTTGAACTCCGGCGCATCCACCGCGCCGACATGGACGAGGGTGGTGAAATCGCCGTTCTTGATTTCGAACAGGCCGGTTTCGTCCATGCGGCGCTCGATCTTGTAAAGACCGGGCTCGGTGGTGGTGAAGGCCATGTTTTCGGTCTTGCCGGAAGGGAAACGCACGCTTGCCTGACCGGGATCGTCGCCGATGGTCTGGCGGGTGATTTCCAATGTGCGGCCATTGGCCCGCGCCGTCAGCGCCTCTTCTTCAAGCTCGGGCTCCTTCATCAGCCAATGGGCGATGCGGCGATAAAGCGCCACATGCGGGCCACCGCCTTCAAAACCACGCGCCCACAGCCAGCCCTGATCGGACAGAAGCATGGCGACACGGCCTTCGCCCTGACGGTTCAGCACCAGCAGCGGGTCCTGTCCGTCGCCGAGCATCACGGTCTGGCCCTGCGGCGGGTCAACGCTGATGGTGCGGAACCAGCGGCCCCATTGCGGCGGCTCGTTGGCCGATCCATCCAGCCCGCGGGTGACAGGGTGCTTCTTGCCCGCTTCCGAAAGGCGGGGATAGAAGGCCGCCTGATGCACCTGACCCGTCGGTTGGGCCGGCAGCACGGAGGCGAGCGGCGTCATGGCGATCGAATCCTGACCGGCATGTTCCGGGCCTGCGGCAATCAGGAGCGCGCCGCCCTTTTCGACATATTGGGCGATATAATCGTAATAGAGGATCGGCAGCACGCCGCGATGCTGGTAGCGGTCGAAGATGATGAGGTCGAAATCCTCGATCTTTTCGACAAACAATTCGCGGGTCGGGAAGGCGATCAGCGAGAGCTCGTTGATCGGCGTGCCGTCCTGTTTTTCCGGCGGGCGCAGAATGGTGAAATGTACCAGATCGACCGAGGCGTCGGATTTCAGCAGGTTACGCCAGGCGCGTTCGCCGGCATGCGGCTCGCCGGAGACGAGCAGCACACGCAGGTTCTGGCGGATGCCTTCGATCAGATGAACGGCGCGGTTGTTCGCAGCAGTCACTTCGCCGGGAAGCTCGGCGACGGAAAATTCCATGACATTGTTGCCGCCACGCGGAACCTTGAAACTGAACGGCGTCGGCTGGCCGGGTGTGGCCTGAAGCGTGGCGATTTCTTCGCCATTCATCTTCACCGTTACTTCCGCCGCACCGCCGCCTGAGGGACGGCCGTCGTCGAAGACGCGCAGCGTCAGCTGCTGTTCCTCGTTGACGATGCCGAAGCGCGGGGCGCGGACGATCTCGATGCGGCGGTCGAATTCATCAGCCTTGCCGGTGATCAGCCCATGCACGGGGGCGCGGAAGCCGAGCGCCTGTTCGGCATTGGGCAGGGCATTCGGGATATCGTGGATCTGGCCGTCGCTGAGGAAGATCGCGCCGCCGACGCGGGACGGCGAGACATCGGAAACGGCCGAGGAAAGGGCCGAGAAAAGCTGGGTCGAGGGGGAATCACTCTCACCATCATCGCGCACTTCGACGATGCGCGGTTCGATACGCGGGAAGCGCGATAGCCGGTCTTTCAGCGTCTCCAGCGCCGTATCGGTCATTTGCGGCCGGTCCTGCACGTCCTGGCTCTGCGAACGGTCGACGATGACGGGCACGATGGTGGAAAGCGGCTCGCGTTCCTCCTGCGTCAGAAGCGGATTGGCGATGGCAGCCAGCAAGGCGGCAAGCGCCAGCCCGCGCAGCCATGCGCCGCGCACGCCACGCCACAGGCCGATGAAGGAGAGCGCAAGAGCGGCGACGGCCAGAACGGCGATCACGATCCACGGCAGGAATGGGGAGAAGGTCAATGTCATGTCACTGCCCCAACCGTTCGAGAAGTGCGGGAACGTGAACCTGATCGGCCTTGTAGTTGCCAGTCAGCATATACATCATGATGTTGACGCCGGAGCGGAAGGCGTGTTCGCGCTGCATCTCATCCGGCGGCACGGTGGGCAGAACCGGCGCGCCCTGCGGATCGACGGCCCAGGCGCCGGCGAAATCATTGCCCGTTATCATGATCGGCGTCACGCCATCACCGGAAGAAGAGAGGCCCGAGGTGGTCTTGGCGGCTCCCTGTCGTGATTCCACCCAGAGCGGCGAACCATTGTAACGGCCGGGGAAATTGGTGAGCAGGTAGAAGGACCGCGTCAGAACGTGGTCTTCCGGCACAGGCTCCAGCGGCGGAATATCGATATTGGCGAGGATCGCCTGCAGGCGTTCGCCGTTAGGGCTGGTCGCGCCGGTATCGAGCGAAGAGAACTGGTCGCGCGTATCGAACAGCACGGTGCCGCCGGCGCGCATATAGGCATCGATGCGCGAAATCGCGGCGCTCGACGGCATGGGGGCCGTCGCCGATACCGGCCAGTAGATGATCGGATAGAAGGATAATTCATCCTTGGAAATATCCAGTCCAACAGGCTGGCCGGGTTCCAGCGTAGTGCGCCAGGTCAGGAATTCGCTGAGACCCTGGAGACCCTGCTCGGAAATGCGGTCGACATCATCCTCGCCGGTGCGGACATAGGCGAGATGAGTGGTGTCCAGCCGCTCGAAAATCTGCTCGTCGCCGGGTTTTGGATCGTCGGCGCGGGCATCGGTTGGCGACATGGCGGCAAAGGCGCCAAGCGCCAGCAGCAGGGTGGCAACTGTCGCGCTGCGGGCTTTCGGCAGGCGTGCGAAGGCACCGTTCATGAAGAGCACGATCAGGCTGTCGGCAATCAGCATCAGGAAGGCGGCGATGAACAAAGCAGGGCGCAGCGATTTCGCGGTTTCGCCGATCAGCGCTTCACTGGTGGTGCTGACACCGGCGACGGATGCGTCAAGCGGGCGCAGCGTCGCACCTGCGGGCAGGAGATTGAGAGCCACGAAACCATCCTCTGTGCCGTAAAGGCCGGGGGGATTGTCGAAACCGGTGCGCGGTGGCTGGCCGGCGCGCATTTCCAGCGGCCGGGCAGTGCCGATTTCGGCGGATAGCGCGCCTTCGGCTGTCAGGAGGCGGAACGGGGGCAGGGCTGCGGCCGGGGCATTGGCGGAAGCCGAAGCGCCGCCCGCTTTCGACAATTGCACGATACGGCGCAGCATATCGACGAAATGGCCTGAGATCGGCAGGTCGGACCAGCTTGCCTCGGCGCTGACATGGAAGAGCACGATGCGGCCTGCCTCGACAGTGCGGGTGGTGACGAGCGGCGTGCCATCGGCAAGGCTTGCCCAGGTGCGTTCAGCCAGATCGGGTGTCGGTTCGGCCAGAACCTGGCGTTTGACGAGAATGCCATCGGCCTTCGGCATGCCGGCAAAGGCGCCGAAAGCAGGGAAATCGGCAAGCGGCTGTGGCTCCGCCCAGGAGAGCGCGCCGCCAAGCGCGCGTTCACCCTGCCGGAGCGTCACCGGCACCAGCGGATCGTCAGCCGGGGCCGCTGCAAGACGTGGCCCAGCAAAGCGGATCAGCGTACCACCGGCTGCAAGCCAGCGCTGCATTGGCTCATAGGTTTCCTGTGGCAGTCGGCCAATATCGGCCATGACGATGACGGACGGGTTGGATTGCAGGATCTCCGGGATTGCCTGCGCCAGATCGGCCTGCCGCTGCGGAATGAGATCGACAAAAGGCTGGAGCGCGCGGCTGATATAATAAAGCGGCTGCAGCAGCGGCTGGAAATCATTGCCGGTTTCGCCGGCCAGCAGCGCCACGCGGCGGCGGCGGAAACCGTCATCCAGCAGATGCACGGCGCCCGCCGTCGAAACGCCTTCGAGGGAGAGGCGGGCGAAATCGTTGCGCAGTTCGAAGGGGGCTTCCACGGTTGCCGTTGTTTCGGCCTCGCCGGGGGCGAAGCTGGCCGTGCCATTGGCGAGAATGCGGCCCTGGCTGTCCTGCGCATTGACGGTCAGCCGGGCGGCTTCGGCCGTGTCGAGCCGCGAAAGGGTGACGCTCATGGCATCGGCATTGTTGGTGGCGCCGGTAATGGCGGCGATGGTCTTGCCGTCGCCCTTCACGATGCGGAATTCGGCCGGCGAGAGGCTGGCAAGCGTTCCCATCGCGTTTTCATCCTGCGCGGTCTGAACACCATCGGCAATATAAGCGAGCGTGCCGGGGGTTGTGCCGTTCAGCGCCTCGGTGATGGCTTCGGCCGTGCGCACGCGGTCCGGCATCAGCGGTTTCGGCTTGGCGGCAGCGAGCTTTTCCAGCGCCACGGCTGTCGTTCCCGATACGGCATCATGTTCGGCATCGGCGGTGAAGCTGATGGAGACGGGGCGGTCGGCCCGCTCCGCATCGCCGATCAGGGCCTGAGCGGTGGCCACGCGTCTTTCCCAGTCGGGTGCGGCGGCCCAGCTGTTGTCGACCACCAGCACCAGCGGGCCGCTGCCGGCGATGCTGTTGTTGCGCGGGTTCACCACCGGATCGGCCAGCGCAAAAATCACGGCGGCGGCAAGCGCCATGCGCAAAAGGGTCAGCCACCACGGGCTTTTCGACGGTGTTTCCTCGCGTTTCAGCACCGTCGCCAATATCTTCAGTGGCGGAAACACTTCCGCCTTGGGGCGCGGCGGGGTGAGCCGCAGCAGCCACCAGATGGCGGGCAGCGCCAGCAGGCCGAAGAGGATGTAGGGGCTGGTGAAGACGAAAGGCAATGCGCTCATCGGTGCCCACCGCCCTGTGCCGGCGCGCCGGAAAGATACATGTGAACGGCCACAAGCGCCTCGGAAGCGAGATGATCGGTGCGGTGGAAGACGAAGTTCCAGCCGAGACGGCGCAGCGACGAGGACAGCGCCTCGCGTCTTGCGAGATAGGCGCGGGTGTAATCCTCACGAATGGTCTCGGCGCGACCGGATACGAGTTTTTCGCCGGTTTCCGGATCGGTAAACTCGGTGCGGCCGGAATAGGGGAAGGTTTCTTCGGCCGGATCGGCAATTTCCACCACATGGCCGCGCAGGCCACGTCGCGCCAGAGGCGAGATCTTCTCCATCACGTTTTTCGCATCATCGAGAAAATCGCCAATCAGAACAATGTCGCTCGCGCCGCGGATCATGCCCGTTTCCGGCATGCCCGTGGTCAGCGGCGCATGCATGATGGCGGCGGCCAGCCGTTCGGCGGCGTTTCTGGCCGAGACCGGCTCCATGATGCCGGGGCAACCGATGCGTTCACCCGAGCGCGCCAGGATTTCCGCCAGCGCCAGCATCAGCACCAGCGCCCGGCTTTCCTTGGAGACGGAGCCGAGGGTGGATTTGAACATCATCGACGGCGACATGTCCGCCCAGAGCCAGATGGTGTGGGCTGCCTCCCATTCGCGGTCGCGCACATAGGTATGGTCGTCGCGGGCCGAGCGCCGCCAGTCGATGCGCGACAGGCTTTCGCCTTCGGCATAGGGGCGAAATTGCCAGAAATTTTCGCCGATGCCGCGTTTGCGGCGGCCGTGCCAACCGGCGGTGACGGTGTTGGCGATGCGCTTTGCCTCGACCATGCAGTCCGGCACCAGTGCGGCACGCTGGCGCGCGCGCGCCAGAACTTCGCTACCCGGCGTCTTGTCTACGATCTGGCCGATGGATGCCACAGGCACTCCTTTCGCGAAAGGTTAGGCACGCGTCTTTTAATTCTTCGCCTGCTCCACGAGGGCCGCAATCACATCGCGCACCGACATGCCTTCGGCGCGGGCCGCAAAGGTCAGCGCCATGCGGTGTTCCAGCACCGGCTCGGCCAGTGCATGGACATCGTCCAGCGAGGGGGCGAGGCGGCCTTCATAGAGCGCCCGGGCGCGGGCCGTCAGCATCAGCGACTGGCCGGCGCGCGGACCCGGACCCCAGACAACGTGTTTGTCGGTCAATTTGTTGCCATGGCCGGGGCGGGCGGAACGGACGAGCGAAAGGATCGCGTCCACGACCTTGTCGCTGACCGGCATCTGGCGGATGAGGGCCTGGATTTCCATCAGGCGCTCGGCACCGATCACGCCGCGTGCTTCGCCGGAGGCGGTGCCCGTCGTGTCGAGCAGGATCTGGCGTTCGGCGGCAAGCTCGGGATAACCGACATCGACCTGCAGCAGGAAACGGTCGAGCTGGGCTTCCGGCAGCGGATAGGTGCCTTCCTGTTCCAGCGGGTTCTGGGTTGCGAGAACGTGGAACGGCTTTGGCAGCTCATAGGTCTGGCCGGCCATGGTGATGTGATATTCCTGCATGGCCTGCAAAAGTGCGGACTGCGTGCGCGGGCTGGCGCGGTTGATTTCATCGGCCATCAGCAGCTGGCCGAAAATCGGACCCTTGATGAAACGGAAGGACCGGCGGCCGTTCTCGTCCTGATCCATGACTTCGGAACCGAGGATGTCCGAAGGCATCAGGTCCGGCGTGAACTGGATGCGGTTGGCATCCAGACCAAGGACGGTGCCGAGCGTGGTGACGAGCTTTGTCTTGGCAAGGCCGGGAACGCCGACCAGCAGCGCATGGCCGCCGGAGAGGATGGCGAGAAGCGTGTTCTGCACCACTTTTTCCTGGCCGAAAATGACCTTGGAGACCTCCGTGCGGATGGCCGCTATGTCTGAAAGCGCCTTTTCGGCCGAGGCGACGATGGCCTTTTCATCGAGGGTTTCGCCGGTATTCATCACGCCCATGTCGCTCTCCTCATACCTTCGCCGCTGTCGCATTCGCATCCCGGTTTTGCTGGTTGCCAACCGGGGCGGATTTTGCGCTGCATCTAGCTTATTGCTCTCTTGGCCGCTGACAAGCGCCATTCGAATGACTATGTCGTGACTTAGTATTTCCTTATCGGCAAAGCGAGACTCGAATATGGCAGCGGAGACGATAAATTCGGCTGATGATGCGGCGGGGCTTGCGGCGATGATTTTCCGTGCCGCCGAACAGAGCGGCGATGCCAAGCGCGGGCCGGCCCCGGTTGAGCGCTGGAATCCGCCTTTTTGCGGTGATCTCGACATGGAAATCCGCGCCGATGGCACATGGTTCTACCTCGGGACGCCCATCGGAAGGGCACCTCTGGTGCGGCTGTTTTCTACGGTTTTGCGCAAGGATGAGGACGGCAGGACCTACCTTGTAACTCCTGTGGAAAAAGTCGGCATCCGGGTGGTGGATGCACCCTTCGTCGCCGTGGAAATGACGGTGACTGCGGCTGGTGCGGATGGCGAATCCCTGCTGACCTTTCGCACCAATGTCGGCGACGTGGTGGAGGCGGGGCCGGAGCATCCGCTGCGCTTTGAAATTTTCGGTGAAAACCGCGAATTGAAACCCTATCTTCTGGTGCGCGGCCGGCTGGAGGCGCTCGTCTCACGGGCCGTGATGTATGATCTCGTGGCACTCGGCGAGGTGATCGACGTGGATGGCGTCGACATGTTTGCGGTGCGCTCGGGCGGGGTGATCTTTCCGGTGATGCCCGCCAAGGAACTGGAACGGCTTTCAGAATGACGATGATGACGACGGGCCTCAAGGCTTTTACCGCCACCGATTTCCGCCGCCGGGTGCTGCAGGAAGGCGAGGGCGTGGCCGAGCGGGAAAATGGCGACCACGTGCTCAATCCGGGTGTGGTGCTGTCTGGCAATGGCATCCGGCTGAAGGATGCCGCAGTGCTGATACCGGTTATCGACGATGGCAACGAGGCGCGGGTGATCTTCACCCAGCGCACCGCAACCCTGCGCCAGCATTCAGGCCAGATTTCCTTTCCGGGCGGCGGCATCGATGCCGAGGACCGCACGCCGGAAGAAGCGGCGCTGCGCGAGACGGAAGAAGAGATCGGTCTTTCGCGTTCTTTCGTGGAGACGGTTGGACGGCTGCCGGATTATATTTCCGGGACGGGTTTTCGCATCAAGCCGGTGCTGTCAGTCGTCCGCCCCGGCTTTGATTTAACGCTTAATCCCACTGAGGTGGACGAGGTTTTCGAGGTGCCGTTGTCCTTTTTGATGGACCCGGCCAATCACGGTCGCGGCAGTCGCATCTTTCAGGGGAAGGAGCGGTTTTTCTACGAAATGCCCTATGGCGAACGCTATATTTGGGGCATTACGGCGGGCATCGTGCGAACGATTTACGAGAGGTTTTATACATGAATAGCCTTGCCGGGCGGGACTGGTTTGAAAAACCGGCGCTGAAGCGCATCTTTACGCTTCTGAATGCCGATGGCGGCGAGGTGCGGATCGTCGGCGGCGCGGTGCGCAATGCGCTGATGGACCTGCCGGTCGTCGATGTCGACATGGCAACGACGCTTACCCCCGATGTGGTTGTTCAGCGAGCGAAAGCGGCCGGTATCAAGGCGGTGCCAACCGGCATCGAGCACGGCACGGTGACGCTGGTGATCGATGGCGAAGGCTTTGAAGTCACGACGTTGCGCCGCGATGTCGAGACCAATGGCCGCCATGCGCAGGTTGCATTCGGCACCGACTGGCAGACCGATGCCGAGCGGCGGGACCTCACCATCAACGCCCTTTACGCCAACGAAAAGGGCGAGATCATCGACCTCATCGATGGTCTTCCCGATGTGGAAACCCGCACTGTGCGCTTCATCGGCGATGCGGCGATGCGGATTGCGGAAGATTATCTTCGTATCCTGCGGTTTTTCCGGTTTTTCGCCCATTATGGCTCAGGTCGGCCCGATGCCGACGGTTTGCGTGCCAGCGCCCGGGCCAAGGACAAGCTTGGGACGCTTTCGGCCGAACGCGTCTGGAGCGAGACGAAAAAACTGCTTTCCGCCCGCGACCCTTCCCGCGCCCTTTTGTGGATGCGGCAATCGGGCGTGCTGGCGGAAATTCTGCCCGAAACGGAAAAATGGGGCATCGATGCCATTCACGGGCTGGTGGCGACGGAGCAGTCCCTCGGCTGGACTGTGGACCCTATGCTGCGGCTTGCCGCCATCGTGCCGCCCGACAAGGACAGGTTGGCAGCACTTGCGGCGCGGCTGAGGCTGTCCAAGGCTGAGGCGGGATATCTCGCTGGCTGGGCTTCCGCCCCGGTGATCGACCCCGAAATGAAGGAGACAGCGCTTGACCGGCTGCTTTATCGCCAGGGTGTCGAGGGTGTGAGGACGCGGCTGAAGCTGGCGCTTGCCTCGGCCCGCGCCGACCTTTCGGCGGGTGATGCGGCGATGCAGAAAGTGGCGCGTCTTTCGACGTTGCTGACGAGGGCGGAAAAATTCAAAAAACCGGGATTTCCGTTGAGCGGTGCGGATGTGATGGCTGCCGGCGTCGAGGCTGGCCCGAAGGTGGGCGAGGTGCTGAAAAGCCTCGAGGAAAAGTGGATCGACGTCAATTTCTCGCTGGACCGGGCAGCGCTGACCGCCCGGCTTAAAACCATGCTGGAGAATTGAGACCGCAGCGATGATGGCGGTTCGGCTTAAGCCGCATTTGCCTCGTCGCGGATGCGGGCCTTGATATTGTCGATCATGTTTTCGCGGATCGTGGTTTCGCCATGGGCCGAGCGCATATGTTCCACCGTGCGGCGCACAACTTCGGCGTCGTCATCGGCGCGTGTATGCCAGGCACAGCCGGGCACGAGCGTTCCACATTCAAACAGTCTCATTGGTTTTACCTCCCTGTTTCGAGTGAGGGACAGCATTGAAAGGACATGCTGTCCCTCTGCCAAGAAACGAACGGTTGCCGCTTATGTTCCAGAGCGACACCCTTCGACCCTGTTCGGGTCTCTATTCTGGCCCTTATTCTGGCCCCTATTCCGGCATTGCCCAGCACTGGAAAACAGAGGATGTGCCGGCTGCCGGAATTTTTGTACGAGGCATTTCGTCATTGGCCGCCCGCCGTGCCGTCGTTTGTCCGGCAAGGGTGCGCTTTACCTGTTCTACATAAAAGGAATGCGGCAGTTCACGATCGCCCGTGGCACGCATTTCCGCTGCCAGGCGGTCGATCAGTTCGGGGGTATCGATGGATTGCGGTGCCGCCTCGGGGGCAGCAGAAATAGGCATGCTGTTCGAAGTAATCATGACGATAGCTCCTCCAGTACGTCTGCGGGAGGAGACTATCACTGCCTTGATTTTTCCATAAGTCCTAATTTGCGCTATTTGCGACAAATTGGCTGATGAGCGTCAAATTTGCGTGAGGTTTTTTAAGGCCAGCGCACCACCGGCGGCAGAGACGACAGGATCGATTCGACATTGCCGCCGGTCTTCAGGCCGAAGATGGTGCCACGGTCGTAAAGCAGGTTGAATTCCACGTAACGGCCGCGGCGGATAAGCTGCTCGTCGCGATCCTCTTCCGTCCAGTTCTGGTTGAAATTGGCGCGAACGATTTTCGGATAGACCAGATTGAAGGCGCGGCCGACATCCTGCACGAAGGCGAAATTGGCGTCCCAGCCGCCCTTTTCTTCTTCCGGGTGCAGCCAGTCGAAAAATATGCCGCCGATGCCGCGGGCTTCGTTGCGGTGCTTCAGGAAGAAGTAGTCATCGCACCAGCTTTTGTAGCGCGGATAATCGGCGACCGGGTGGCGTTTGCAAGTGATCTCGAAGGCGCGGTGGAACAGCTGGCTGTCCGCGTCCTCCTGCGTCCGTCTGCGGCCCAGCACGGGTGTCAGATCCGCACCGCCGCCGAACCAGTGGCTGGTGGTGACGACCATGCGGGTGTTCATGTGCACGGCCGGAACATTGGGGTTGACCGGATGGGCGATCAGTGAAATGCCCGAGGCCCAGAAGCGAGGATCTTCTTCCGCACCCGGTATCTGCTGGCGGAATTCCGGCGAGAACTCGCCATAGACGGTGGAAGTGTGCACGCCGACCTTTTCGAAGACGCGGCCTTCCATCATCGACATCTTGCCGCCGCCGCCTTCGCCATTGTCGCGCAGCCAGTCCTTCTGCACGAAGCGGCCGGGCTCCTGATCCGCCAAGGGGCCGGTCAGGTCGTTTTCGAGCGTTTCGAAGGAGGTGACGATGGTGTCGCGCAGATGCTGGAACCACGCCTGGGCAACGGCCTTCTTGTCTTCGATGTCCTCGGGCAAGCCCTTCGGCAAGATTGGCCGTTCCATATCTCTTCTCTCCTGCGGTGAAGTCCGTTCCCTGCCGCGTCTAGCAGGTGTTTGCGCCGCGCACAAATTCGACTCGCCAAGGCGGCGTGCCGACACTATCTTTATCGATGTAGGTGCCAGAGGTGAATATCATGACGAAATTTGCCGGACCGCCCCTCGACGGGCTGAAGCGCAGGATTGCCAATCACCGCAGGGAACGCGAAAGCGCCGGCGGTGAACAGAAACGTGACGGCATGTTCGTGCGCCAGACCTTCTGTCTTGGGCGTGAAGAGGCCCGCGCCAAGGCGCGCGAATGGTTCGACAGCTTTCCCAAGGCCGCCTATTGGACGGAAGTGGAAAGCTGGCGGCAGCTGGAAGGCGATCGCATCGAATTCACCATGCGCAGGCTCCCCTCGGCCGATTGAGTTTCAGAGCGGTTTTGCATTTCCGGGCGGAAAGCCGGGGACCATTTTTCCTGGCTCAGGCGCGCGGTTCGGCATAACGCAGACGGCTTTCGATCAGCACGCCGCTTTCATCCAGAATGGGGTGGGCCACCGTTACGATATGAGCGTTGATGCGCTTCAGATCCCGCAGCATGTCGAGATGCAGCGAGCTGGTCTGCATGCTTTCCGCCAAGCCGTCCCGCAGCCGCTCCAGATGGCGGTTTGAAGACTGTTTTTCGAGGCGGCGTATATCCACCTTGCTTTCCATCAGCCGCCGGGCAAGATCGAAATCGCCGGTGACCAGAATGCTTTGAGCGGCCCGCAGGTTCTCGATGGTCATGTCGAACAGGGTCTTCAGCTCCTCATACCCGTCGTCGGAAAATTTGAAGCTGTTCAGCACCTTCTTGCGGATCTGCTCGCAGATGCCTTTTTCGATGATATCGCCGATATGTTCGAGATTGATCGCATAGTCGATGATGGCGATCGAACGGCGCGCTTCTTCGTCGGCAAGTCCCTTGCGCCCCAGTTGCGAAAGATAGACCTTCACCTCCTGCTGACGGCGGTCGACCTTCTTTTCGAGCAGGGAAACTTCCTGAAGCGGCGCCAGATCATTATGCTTGAAGGCATTTTCGGCACGGATCAGCATCCGTTCGATACTATCGCCGACGCTCAAAACCTCGCGGGTGGCGTTGGCAAGCGCGACGACCGGCATATCAAGCGCCTGCTGGTCGAGGAAATTCGGGCCGTCTTCAGCCTTCGGATCGCCCGGCACGAGTTTCGCCATCAGATCGGATATCAAGCCGGAGAAGGGCCAGGCCACCGCCGCCAGAATGACGTTGAAGATGAGATGCGCATCAACAGGCAATTTGGCCGGCGAAAGCGGCAATTGCTGCAAATACGTCGCACCGTAAGAGGCGAGCGGCATGGCGATGAGGCAGCCGATGGTGCGCACCACGAGGTTGCCGATGGTGATGCGCCGCGCGGAGGCCGGGCCGGAAAGTGTGGCGATGACCGGCGGAATGGCGCCACCGAGATTGGCGCCGAGAATGAGAACGATGATGAGCCCGGTGGACAGGGTGCCGGTGGCGGCCAGCGACAGGATCAGCACCACGACGGCGAGGCTGGAGGAGGAGACGAAGGCCAGCACCGCGGAAAAGATCAACGCGACGGGCCATGCACCATCCAGCAGGCCGATGAAGACGCCAAGCGCGGGGGAGGCGCGCATCGGTTCGGTGGCCCCGCTCAAAAGATGCAGCGACAGGAGCATGAGGCCGATGCCGATCACTGCCGTTCCGCCGCCCTGTCTGGCATTGGAACTGCCCTTCTTGAGAATGATGCCTGAAAGGATCAAAAGTGGTGACAGCCATTCCACGCCGGCCGCCACAATCCAGGCGGTGACGGCGGTGCCGACATTGGCGCCAAGCAGCACCACCTGGGCCATGCGCGGTTTGATGAGGTCACGTTCGGCGAAGGAGGCGACTGTGAGTGCCGTTGCCGTCGAGCTTTGAAGTGCGACGGTGGCGAAGAAGCCGGAAAAGAAGGAACGCGGGCCGTTCTGGGTGCCTGTGGCCAGCACGCTTCTGAGTTTCATGCCGAAGGCGCGGGTGACGCCGTCCTTGACCTGCGCCAAGCCGAAAAGCAGCAGCGCGACCGCGCCGAGAAGGTTGACGATGACAATGGTGGATTGCATTCTACGTCTCCTCACACCCGCCGGCGGATTGTTCCGGCGAGGGTGGTTTTTAATTGCCCGGCTAATCAGTATAGGAGCGTGAACGCGTCCGGTACAGGCCATGTTGCGACAGTTTCGCGATGAAACCGGTCAATTTTCATATTTGCCTGAAAAAATGGCTGCAAAGATGGCAGGTCAGGCCCATTCCGTCTGACGCAGGACCTCGCCGGTGATCATCGCCGCCGACATGGCGACGTTGATGGAGCGTTGTCCGGGCACCATGGGGATGATGATTCGCTCGTCCGCCTTTTCATGCACATGGTCAGGCACGCCGGCACTTTCCCGGCCGAAGAGCAGGATATCATCGGTGCGGTAGCTGATATCAGTATAGGGCAGGGCGGCCTTGGTGGAGGCGAGAACGAGGCGGCGGCCGGTGGTTGCACGCCATTCCTCGAAGCGATCCCAGCTGACATGGCGCGTCAGCGCCGCCGCGGCAATATAATCCATGCCCGCCCGTTTCAGATTGCGGTCGGAAATATCGAAGCCGGCCGGCTCGATGATATCGACGCCGAGGCCAAGGCAGGCGGCCAATCGCAGGATGGTGCCGGTATTGCCGGGAATATCGGGCTGATAAAGGGCTATTCTGATTTCAGGCATGGTTTTCTCATGGCGATTGGAGTGCCTGCCCGATTATCACGGGCGGCGGGCGGGCAACAGATGCGGCACAAAAAGTCCCTTTCCGGTGCCGTTGCCGGCCGGATATTCATTCGCGTGACACACAGGGCGGCTACCCATTCACCAGCACATCGTCAGGCCTGCCCGCAACATCGGACATGGCCGTTACGATATCTTTTCGAGCCGGATTTTCTGCACGCAACAACAGGAGGACGCCATGTCCGAACGGGTGAATTTTGTCCATCTGACTGATCTGCATATCGGCAATCCGCAGGTGCAGGATGATGATCTTTATTCCGAGACGTCGGCCACGCTGTCCGCCACGCTTACGCAGATCAAGGCGCTGGTGCCGCCGCCGGAATTCATCGTTGTCAGCGGCGATCTGACCAACCGGGGCGATGCCGGCAGCTATGAAGAACTCAAGCGCCTGATAGCTGAGGCGGAACTGGATGTGCCG
This sequence comes from Agrobacterium sp. ST15.16.024, assembly GCF_027956545.1. Taxonomy (NCBI): domain Bacteria; kingdom Pseudomonadati; phylum Pseudomonadota; class Alphaproteobacteria; order Hyphomicrobiales; family Rhizobiaceae; genus Agrobacterium; species Agrobacterium sp. ST15.16.024. Next base: position 269,255 of record NZ_JAQKGO010000003.1, on the reverse strand, counting down.
GTGCTTTTCGCGCTTGGCAATCATGATCGTCGCGACGGTTTTTATCCCGTCATGCTTGGCCGTCACGAAGATCTGGACGCACCCTACGACCATTCGCAGGTGATTTCGGATATCCATGTCATCGTCATGGATACCAGCGTTCCCGGCAAGGTCGGTGGCGCTTTCGAGCCCGGCCAGATCGAATGGCTCGAGGAGGAACTCGAAAACCATCCCGATCTGCCGAAGCTTCTGGTGATGCACCATGCGCCGGCGCTCGATTTCGACCGTCCCGACGCCGAGTGGGAGTCCCTGTCCTTCGACGATACCGAGGCGCTGGACGAAGTGTTGTTTGAACACGACGTCATGGGCATTCTGGCGGGCCATATCCATTATGATCGCATGTCACACTGGCAGGGTATTCCCGTTGTCGTCGGCATCGGCCAGCATTTCGCGACCGACCCGTTGTGGCTGCATGAGGGTGTGCGCATGCTGTCAGGTGCATCTTTCGCCATCGGCACGGTGCGGGATACCGGTCTGACCGTCACCTTCGCACCGCAGCCCAGCGACCGTCGGGAACTCAAGCGTCATACGCAGGCCGGCATGGTTGAGCTCGTCACGGAATATGAGAGCGGGCAGGCGCAGGACGCAGCGGAATAAGGCGACATATTCAGGTTAAGTGATGGGCGGAAACCTTTGCGGGTAAATCCGCCCATTTTGCACTGTTCGACACAATCGGGAGTTTTCTGGCGCATCCAGTATCTTTCCGACTGGTCATTGATTAATTTTTGCGCTACAAGGCCACATCTTCAACACCAGCTAGGGAGGTTCTCATGGATATTTACGTTCGCTTTCGCCTCCCGGCCCCAGTAGTGCCGCTGCTGGCTTAGGTGTTACTCCGCGGTTTGACCGCGTTTCCCATTTCTCGATTCGTCATGTGGCTGTCACGGCCATATCCAAAGACTTTTCCGTTCCGTCGTGAGCCATATTTGCGTTTGCTCACCTTTCGATGGGGCGATTGATTGCCGGAGCTTGGCCTATGTTTGGCTGGTTTGAAAAACGCCTCGATCCTTTTCCCTCTTCGACGCCGGATGTGCCGCCGAAGAAGCTGTTGCCGTTCCTGTGGCATTATGTGAAGCCCGCATGGCCATGGCTGCTGCTGCTTGGCCTGATGTCCATGGGCATCGCCATTGCCGAAGCCATGCTCTACAAATTCCTCGGCAACATCGTCGACTGGCTTTCCACGGCCGATCGCGCGACGTTTTTCGCCGATGAGGGCTGGCATCTGATCGTCATGGCCGGACTGGTGCTCGTGGTGCTGCCGCTGATGGGCGCCGTCCACACCATGACAATGCACCAGACGCTTGCCGGCAATTTCGGCATGATTGCGCGCTGGAAGATGCACCGTTTCCTGCTGCGCCATTCCATGAACTTTTTCGCCAACGAGTTTGCGGGCCGGGTTTCGACCAAGGTGATGCAGACGGCGCTGGCGATCCGCGAAGTGGCGCTGAAGGTGATCGACGTCTTCGTTTATGCCATCAGCTTCGTCGTCTCGATGCTGTTCATGGTGGCGGCGGCCGACTGGCGGCTGGTCATCCCGCTTCTGGCATGGCTCGGCATCTATATGTGCATTCTTGCCTATTTCGTGCCGAAACTCGGCCGGCTGGCGCAGGAGCAGGCCGATGCGCGCTCGATGATGACGGGGCGGATCGTCGACAGCTACACCAACATCTCGACGATCAAGCTGTTTTCCCATGCGGGGCGCGAGGAGAGATATGCGCGTGAGGGTATGAATGTGTTCCTTGGAACCGTTCACCGCCAGATGCGCAAGATTTCCGGCTTCAATATCCTGATCGATCTCAACAATGCAGTGGTGCTGTTTTCCACGGCGGCGCTCGGTCTTTATTTCTGGATGCAGGGTTCAGTGACGGCCGGTTCGGTCGCCATCGCCATCAGCCTTGCCATGCGCGTCAACGGCATGTCGCAGTGGATCATGTGGGAAGTCACGTCGCTGTTCGAAAATATCGGCACGGTCTATGACGGCATGTCGATGATGACGAAACCGCACGATATCGTCGATGTTGCCAAGGCACCGCAGCTTGCGGCACCACAGGGCGCCATCCGTTATGACAATGTCCGCTTCCACTATGGCAAGAACAAGGGCGTGATCGACGGGCTGACGCTCGACATCAAACCGGGTGAGAAGGTCGGTCTCGTCGGCCGCTCGGGCGCTGGCAAGACGACGCTGATGAACCTGCTGCTGCGCTTCTATGATCTGGAAGCGGGCAGGATCACCATTGACGGGCAGGACATTTCCAAGGTGTCGCAGGACAGCCTGCGCGAACTGATCGGCGTGGTGACGCAGGATACGTCGCTGCTGCACCGGTCGATCCGCGACAACATCGCCTATGGCCATCCCGAGGCCACCGACGAGCAGGTAATCGCGGCGGCAAAGCGGGCAAACGCCTGGGATTTCATCGAAACGCTGGTCGACATGCATGGTCGCCAGGGTCTCGATGCCCAGGTGGGCGAACGCGGCGTGAAACTGTCAGGCGGCCAGCGCCAGCGTATCGCGATCGCCCGCGTCTTCCTCAAGAACGCACCGATCCTGGTGCTGGATGAGGCGACCTCGGCGCTCGACAGTGAAGTTGAGGCAGCTATCCAGGAGAACCTGTTCTCGCTGATGGAAGGCAAGACGGTGATTGCGATCGCCCACCGCCTTTCGACGCTGACGGAAATGGACCGGCTCATCATCCTCGACAAGGGCCAGATCGTCGAGGCGGGCAGCCATGCTGAGCTGGTGGCGATGGGCGGTATCTATGCCGATCTGTGGCGGCGCCAGTCCGGCGGTTTCATCGCCGACCACGAGGCGGAGGTGGCCGCGGAATGATGAAAGAGAAAGGGCGGGAGTGATCCCGCCCTTTTTTCAAAGGCCTAACCTCTCTGTCGTCATTCCGGCCTCGAGCCGGAACCCATCCGGCGCGCGTCTGCGTCGTGAAAGAGTCTCCCGCGATCAAGGACTTGATCGCGCTGGACCCCGGATCTAGTCCGGGGTGACGGCGTGCGGGAGCTGTGGATGTGCGAAATTTCTTCGGCTGCATTTAAGAGCGGGCGGAACATTCCCCGCCCTTTTTCATTGTCAAAATGTTACCGAAATATAATCTCTTCCCAAAGGCTCAGCGGCTGTTCCGGCGACGGGAATCCGCCTATATCCGGATGATGGTCATTACGCGCATCTTCGAGTTCTTCGAGAACTGGATTAGGCCCTTCGCCCGCAAGGACGACCTGCGGCCGCCTGAAAACACATTCGCTTTCATCTGGTTTTACATTTCGCAGGCCAAGGCGCCGTTTTTTGCGATGCTGGTGCTGGGCGGGCTGACGGCGGCCATCGAGGCGGCGCTGTTCTGGTTCGTCGGGCGGCTGGTGGATATTCTCTCGACCGTGAAGCCGGAAGAGGGCTGGGCTGGGTTGCTTTCCGCCCATGGTGGCGAACTGGTGGGCATGCTGGTGTTGATCGGCGTCGTGCGTTTCATCGTCACGATGATCACGGCACTGGTGGACCAGCAGATCATCACGCCCGGCTTTTACAATCTGGTGCGCTGGCAGTCCTACATGCATGTGGCGCGGCAATCGCTTTCCTTTTTCCAGAATGATTTTTCCGGCCGCATCGTCACCAAGGTCTGGTCGGGCGGGCAGGCGGCGGGCGATCTCGTCACCTCGCTGATGGAAAGCGTCTGGTTCGTCGGTATTTATTCCGTCTCGATGCTGCTTCTGATCGGTGGGCTGGATTGGCGGCTGGCGGTCGTCGTGCTTGTCTGGGTGCTGATCTTTTCGGCGCTGGCGCGTTATTTCGTGCCGCGCATCCGCTATCATTCCAAAGAGACGGCGGAAGCCGCTTCCATGCTTTCCGGCCGCATGGTGGATGCCTATAGCAATATCCAGACGCTGCGGCTGTTCGGGCGTGACGATGCGAATGACCGTTACATGCGGCAGGGCTTCGACATCTTCCAGAATGCCACCATGACCTTCACCCGGTTCATCACCGGCGTGCGTGCTTCCATGGCGTTGCTGTCGGGCGTGATGATCACCTCCATGGCGGCGCTGTGCATTGATCTTTGGCTGTCCGGCAGGATCAGTTCCGGCGCGGTCGCCTTCACGCTGGCGCTGGTGCTGCGCCTCAACTTCCTGCTCGGCCGCTTGATGACGCAGTTTAACGGCATCATGCGCAATTTCGGCACGGTGCAGAATGCCGCCGAGTTGATCTCGCAACCGATCGGCCTGGTTGACACACCGGATGCGGCGGTGCTGGAGGTCAAGAAGCCGAGTGTCCGATTTGAAAATGTCAGTTTCCACTACGGACGGGCGAATGGCGTCATCGACAATCTCAATCTGGAGATCCAGGCGGGCGAGAAAGTCGGCATCGTCGGACGCTCCGGCGCGGGCAAATCCACACTCGTCAACCTGCTCCTGCGGTTTTATGACGTTGAGAAAGGCCATATCCTCATCGACGGGCAGGATATTGCCAAAGTGACCCAGGAATCGCTGCGCGCCCATATCGGCATGGTCACGCAGGATACATCGCTGTTGCACCGCTCCATCCGCGACAACATCATGTTCGGCCGCATGGATGCCACCGAAGCGCAGTTGCGGGAAGCGACGCGCAGGGCCAAGGCGGATGATTTCATCGAGAGGCTGGAAGATCAGCGCGGCCGGACCGGTTTCGACGCCCATGTTGGCGAACGCGGCGTGAAACTCTCCGGCGGCCAGCGGCAGCGCATCGCCATCGCCCGTGTGATGCTGAAGGATGCGCCGATCCTCGTGCTCGACGAGGCGACCTCGGCGCTCGATTCGGAGGTGGAGGCGGCGATCCAGAGCAATCTGGATGAGTTGATGCAGGGCAAAACGGTGCTCGCCATCGCTCACCGGTTATCGACGATCGCGGCGCTGGACCGGCTGATCGTGATGGATCAGGGTCGCATCGTCGAACAGGGCAGCCATTCCGATCTGGTCTCCCAGGGCGGACTTTATTCGGAGCTTTGGGCACGGCAATCGGGTGGTTTTCTCGCTGCCGAGGAAGCGGCCCAATAAAGACGCGCGCTATTTTCCGATCATGAAATCCGCCATCAGTCCGTAATGATTGGAACCCAGACTGTCGGGCAGGCGGGTCGTCTTCATCAGTGTTGCCGGCGCGCGGGCGAAGATGTGGTCTATGGCGATGCCGAAGCGGCCGGCTTCCGTCGGCCAGGTGGCGGGTTCCCAGGTCGCTTTCTTCAGCTCGTTGGCGGAAAGGAAAGCGCGCATGTCGGGGGCGATGCTCGCCGAATTGAAGTCTCCCGCCAGAATGAGCGGACCGGTGACGCGAAAGAGAATTTCGCTGACCTCATCCAGCTCATCGCGGTGATAATCGTCGAAATAGGGTTTGGTGATGTGCCCGGCGGCAAGCGTCAGTTCCGTGCCGTCGACATCGACGCTGGCGATTGCAAAACGGTCGCGGCGTAGATCGCTTAGGCTGTGGAAACGGCCTTCCAGCAACGGTCGCTTCGACAGGATCAAAAGGTCGCAGGTCGGTGTTCCCGAATAACAGCCAAGCCTGTGGGGATAGGTTTGCTCAAGCCGTGGCAGAGCCGATTGCAGCGCCGCCGCCTCGAACAGATAGACCGCATCCGCGCCTGATTCGAGAATGGTGTCGGCAATCGCATCCGCGTTGGCGGCATTGTCCATCAGCACGTTGAAGGACAAAAGCCGGAAGGGCCTCGCATCCGGTGGCGGATTGGCGGATGTGGAGAATTCCATCAGCATGGCGATGGCGTGGATGGCAAGCGCCAGCGACCAGACCACGAGCAGGGCGGAAACCGCATCGCGCGTCACCCAAAAGACGAGGCACGACAACAGGATACAGACAATGGCGATGTGGAGCTGGAAACTTGTGACGAAGGCGAGAAGCCAGAAATCCGTCACATAACGCAGGCTGGCGATGAAAAGAACGGCAGCCACCACGGTGGAGACCATGCAAGCGAGCTTCGCCGTCATCCGAATCCCTGCTTTCCAAGCTCTCCCTGCGCGTCTCGTACCATGGGGCACAGGCGGGCACAATGTTGCCCGCCTGCCAAGGCTCGGGAAAAATGCGAAACAAATCGGCCCCCTCAGGCAGAATTACGGCAGCTTTGTGTGCTTTGCTCTTGCCAAGTCAGTCAATATTTTGCGATCAAACACAATGACGCGGTTTCTTTATGCCGCAGTTGTGTCCAGGACGATGGGACGGAGTTTGTCCTGGATCAAATCATAGCGGGAGGACTCATGCGATTTACGGCAAAAACAGCGCAGAGGATGGTGTAGCGGTGAGCGAGCACGTAACCAATCACGACGCCTCGGGTGAACCGACCCGTCGCGATTTTCTTTATCTAGTAACCGGAATGACGGGCGCCGTTGGCGCTGCTGCAGTCGCATGGCCTTTCATCGACCAGATGCGTCCCGATGCATCGACGCTGGCGCTCGCTTCCATCGAAGTGAATGTCGCGGCGGTCGAGCCGGGCATGTCGCTTACCGTGAAGTGGCGCGGCAAGCCGATTTTCATCCGCAACCGCACGGAAAAGGAAATCGATGAAGCCAAGGCGGTCGCTCTCGGCGATCTCAAGGATCCGGTGGCACGCAATGCCAATATCGCCGTCGACGCCCAGGCGACGGATATTGACCGTTCGGCCGGTGAGGGCAAGGAGAACTGGATAGTCATGATCGGTTCCTGCACCCATCTCGGTTGCGTTCCGCTCGGCCAGGCCGGCGATTTCGGCGGGTGGTTCTGTCCCTGCCATGGCTCGCACTACGATACGGCGGGCCGCATTCGTAAGGGTCCGGCGCCGCAGAACCTCGCCATCCCGACATTTGCATTCACATCCGATACCGTGATCAAGATCGGATAAGGGGACAGATATTCATGAGTGGCCATTCCAGTTATCAGCCGTCCACCGGCATCGAAAGGTGGATCGATTCGCGGCTTCCCTTGCCGCGCTTGATCTATGACAGCTTCGTTGCCTATCCTGTCCCGCGTAACCTGAACTACGCCTACACCTTCGGTGCGATGCTTTCCGTCATGCTGATCGTGCAGATCCTCACCGGCGTCGTGCTTGCCATGCATTATGCCGCTGAAACGACGGTTGCCTTCAATTCCGTCGAAAAGATCATGCGTGACGTCAACCACGGCTGGCTGCTGCGTTATATGCACGCCAACGGCGCGTCGTTCTTCTTCATCGCGGTCTATCTGCACATTGCCCGTGGTCTTTATTACGGGTCCTACAAGGCGCCGCGCGAAATCCTCTGGATCCTCGGCTGCGTGATCTATCTGCTGATGATGGCGACGGGCTTCATGGGCTACGTCCTTCCCTGGGGTCAGATGTCCTTCTGGGGTGCGACCGTCATCACCGGCTTCTTCACGGCTTTCCCGCTGATTGGTGAATGGATCCAGCAGTTCCTGCTCGGCGGCTTTGCGGTCGACAATCCGACACTCAACCGCTTCTTTGCGCTGCATTACCTGCTGCCCTTCATGATCGCGGGTGTCGTCATCCTGCATATCTGGGCGCTGCATGTGACCGGCCAGACCAACCCGACCGGCGTGGAAGTGAAGAGCAAGACCGATACGGTCCCCTTCACGCCCTATGCGACGTTGAAGGATGCGCTCGGCGTTTCGGTGTTCCTCATCGCCTATGCCTGGTTCATCTTCTACATGCCGAACTTCCTCGGCCACCCTGATAACTACATCATGGCGGATCCGCTGAAGACGCCGGCGCATATCGTGCCGGAATGGTATTACCTGCCGTTCTACGCGATGCTGCGCGCCATCACCTTCAATATCGGGCCGATCGATTCCAAGCTCGGTGGCGTTCTCGTGATGTTCGGCGCGATCATCGTGCTGTTCTTCCTGCCCTGGCTCGATACGTCGAAGGTTCGCTCCGCCGTCTATCGTCCGTGGTACAAATTGTTCTTCTGGATTTTCGTGGTCAACGCCATCCTGCTCGGCTGGCTGGGTTCACGTCCTGCGGAAGGCCTCTATGTCGTCATGTCGCAGATCGGCACGCTGTACTATTTCGGGTTCTTCCTCGTCATCATGCCGATCCTCGGTCTGGTCGAAACGCCGCGGCGTATTCCGAATTCCATTACCGAGGCCGTTCTTGAAAAGAACGCCGCCAAGAAGGGTGCCGCGCCAGCGGCCGCCCAGATCTGAGCGCGAAGGAAGGATGACGACAATGAAGACGCTTCTCACGAGCATCGCGCTCATCGCCGCCATTGGCTGTTCCTCCGCCGCATTCGCGGCCGAGGAGAGCCATGACCTTGCCACCAAGACCGAACATGCGGTTGCCGGCGGTCACTTCCCGGTCATCAAGCCCGAGGAGCAGAGCTGGTCCTTTGCCGGACCTTTCGGCAAATACGACAAGGGCCAGCTGCAGCGCGGTCTCAAGGTCTATAAGGAAGTCTGCTCCGCCTGCCATTCGATGAGCCTTGTTTCCTTCCGCACGCTGGGAGATCTCGGTTATTCGGAAGATCAGGTGAAGGCTTTCGCTGCCGAATATGAAGTGCAGGACGGCCCGAACGCCGATGGCGAAATGTATAGCCGCAAGGCCGTGCCTTCCGATCATTTCCCTTCGCCGTTCCCGAACCACGAGGCGGCAGCCGCCGCCAATGGTGGGGCCGCACCGCCTGATATGTCGCTGCTTGCCAAGGCGCGCGGTGTTGAACGCGGGTTCCCGCAATTCATCATCGACATGATCCCGATCATCGGCGGTTACCAGGAAGGCGGCCCGGATTACATCCATGCGCTGCTGACCGGATATCAGGATGCACCGGCCGGTGTTGAAGTGTCGGAAGGCACGCATTTCAACCCGTATTTCGTCAGCGCCGTGGCGCTGAAGATGGCGCCGCCGATCAGCGCTGATCAGGTGACCTATGATGACGGTGCACCGCAGACGGTGGACCAATATTCCAAGGACGTCTCCGCCTTCCTGATGTGGGCTGCGGAGCCGCATCTGGAACAGCGCAAGCGCACTGGTTTCATGGTCATGGTGTTCCTGTTCATCTTCACGGCACTGATCTATCTGACCAAGAAATCGATCTACGCCAACAAGGAACATTGAGCCGGTTTCAAGCGGCTGCAATCAACGGCCCCCACGGTTTCCGTGGGGGTTTTTTTGTGGCCTGTCGGACAAGGGCGTTGTCCGATCGCAGCTCACGCGACCCGAAAGTTGAGGTTCAGTACCAACGGAGGAGGGCCGACGGTCGCGGTCCTTTTTTGTTGGTCCACAGCCGGCAAGTTGATAGGGTGGCCCGAACCTTCTGATCCATTCCCATATAAATGGAAATCCCATGACCCTTATCGCTTCGGAGCTTTCCGCTGCCATCCGTTCCATTCCCGACTATCCGAAGCCGGGCATCATCTTCCGGGACATCACCACATTGCTTGGCAATCCGCGGGCTTTCCGCCGGGCGGTGGACGAGCTTGTGCAGCCCTATGCGGGAACGAAGATCGACAAGATCGCCGGCATGGAAGCACGCGGCTTCATTCTGGGCGGGGCGGTTGCGCATCAGCTCTCGGCCGGTTTCGTGCCCATCCGCAAGAAGGGCAAGCTGCCACACACCACGGTGCGGGTCGCCTACAGCCTGGAATATGGCGTGGACGAAATGGAAATGCATGTGGACGCTGTGCAGCCCGGCGAGAAGGTCATTCTGGTCGACGATCTGATCGCGACCGGCGGCACTGCCGAAGGCGCGGTCAAGCTTTTGCGGCAAATGGGCGCGGATATCGTCTCCGCCTGCTTTGTTATCGATCTACCCGATCTCGGTGGCCGCAAGAAGCTGGAGGACCTTGGCGTCGAGGTACGGACGCTGGTGGAGTTTTCCGGCCATTGAGGCAGAAATAACGGTCAGGGCTGCTGCAGCAGCCCGCTCGTTCTGCCGGTTTTTCGCAAGGCAATCCATGTCCAGTGAACGCCCAGAGCTCGGTTCCCGGCCTGAATGGAACCGACCTCCGCTTCCCGGATTAACGTGAAGCCAAGACGGGCGGCCTCGTTTATGGTTTCCGCCGGGGAAATGGCAAAGGCGCGGCGGCCCTCGGGCGCCGGGCCATGACGCAGTGACATGATCAGCAATCCGCCCGTCGCCGTCATCTCGGAGAGGCTTTCCATCGCAGCGCGTCTTGCATCGTGATGAATGTGGTGCCAGACGCCGCACAGGGCAACCAGATCGAAGGTGCCATAGTGACGAGCCTTTGTCAGTGCGGGCAAGGTGTCATCCAGCCAGGTTATTTTCTCCGATGAATGTAACTGCATGCCGGGTTCACGAAGCTCTCCGACCGGCTCGACGGCGAGAACCTCATGGCCCTGCGCGGCAAACCATGCGGCGTCGCGGCCGGTGCCGCTGCCAATATCTGCAATCCGGGAGGGTGCCGTCGGCAGCAGGTCGATGACGGGTGCGTAAACTGCCCCGCAGTCGAGATTTTCGAACCTGGAAATCAGGTCGGGCGTTGCTGCCTCGGCATAACCCTTGAGAATATCATCCATATTTACCGGCCCGCCGCGATTCCTGCTGAAGGGTATCGCGGCGGAGTGATATGGGCCAGTGCCTATTCGAACTCCAGAACCCCGCTGCGGAAGGTCAGCACCGTTTCTCCCGACTGGTTCACACCTTCGTTGAAGGTGGTGTTGAGCCAGACGCCGGCGCGGGATTCCAGCGGGCGGGTATCGAGCAGGGTGACGAAATAGGTCACATCATCACCGGCAAACACCGGCTTCTTCCATTTGAGCTCTCGAAACCCCGGGGAGGGGCCGAGCCGCGGTGGCTCAATGCCCTGCTGCTTCAGCCTTTTGACCTCTTTTGCCCAATGGGACAGGAAACACTTCATCCAGCCCGCGCCCGTGTGCCAGCCGGAAGCGCAGAGGCCGCCGAAAACGCTGTTTCTGGCGGCATCGGCATCGAGGTGGAACGGCTGCGGATCAAAATCGCGGGCGAAGCGAATGATGTCTTCGGCGGAAAAATGCAGCGTGTCGAGGGTGACGCGCTCGCCGATCGGGGATAATTCTGCCAGTCTCATGCTGCAAGGCCTCCGTCTGCCCGCATCAGGAACATTACGGTGTTTTCGCCCTGCGCGACCAGAATACCGCGCTGATTGTAAAGCTCATGGCGGAATTTCACGAGGCCGATGCCAGCGCGCGACGCGGAAGGGCGCTGTTCCAGAACGATGGATTTTCCCGAAAGCGTATCTCCGGCCAGAACCGGCTTTTTCCAGTCGACGTAATCGATCCCGGGGCTGCCCTGCGAGGTTGAACTGGCAATATAGCTGTCTGCCATCATCCGCATCAGCAGGCTGCAGGTGTGCCAGCCTGATGCCGCCAGCCTGCCGAGAATGCTCTGGCGGCCGGCTTCTTCGGAAAGATGCATGGGTTGCGGGTCGAATTCGCTGGCGAAAGCAATGATCTGCTCTGCGGAAATCGATTGCGGTCCGAGGGGAAATTCCCGTCCAACGGAAAAATCCTCATAGGTGTAAATCGCGACCGGCGTCATGGCGTCCTCCCTTCGCACAGTCAAGGTCGGCGCATCTAAGATGATTTTTCCCTTTACGTAAAGGTCAAATCGAAGGTGTGATGCGAGGGAGGGATGGCGAGCGGGTGAGGCCCGTTTCTTCTCCCCGCCGGGGAGAAGGTCGCGGCAGCGGGATGAGGGGGCGAGGGTAGAGATATGCGGAGAGGTTATCCCGCATCCGACTCTTCGAGCCACCTTCTCCCCGGACGGGGAGAAGAAATAAGCGGATCCGTGGCACCTAGCGCTTCAGAAGAAGCAAGCCCCGTCCAAACCTGATCAGGTGTTGAAGCGGAAGTGGATGACGTCGCCGTCCTGAACGACATATTCCTTGCCTTCGTCGCGCCCCTTGCCGGCTTCCTTGGCGCCCACTTCGCCCTTATAGGCGATGTAGTCGTCAAAGCCGATGGTGAAGGCGCGAATGAAGCCGCGTTCGAAATCGGTGTGGATGACGCCGGCGGCGGCGGGGGCTTTGGTGCCGCGCACGATCGTCCAGGCGCGCGTTTCCTTCGGGCCAACGGTGAAATAGGTGATGAGGTCGAGCAGGTGATAGCCGGCGCGGATCAACCGGTCGAGGCCGGCCTCGTTAAGACCGAGCGCCGAGAGGAATTCCTCGGCTTCATCAGCCGGAAGCTGTGCAACTTCGGCCTCGATCGCCGCCGAGATGATCACGCATTCGGCGCCCTGCTGTTTTGCCATCGCTGCGACGGCCTCGGTGTGCTCGTTGCCGGAGGATGCGTCGGCTTCCGAGACGTTGCAGACATAAAGGACCGGGTGCGAAGTCAGAAGGTTGAGGCCCTTGAGGATTTCGATCTCCTCGGCTGCCAGCGTCTTCAAAAGCAGGCGTGCCGGCTTTCCGTCGTTGAGCAGCGTGATGACGGCTTCCATGACGGGCAGCTGGGCGAGGGATTCCTTGTCCTTGCTGCTGGCGCGTTTGCGGGTCTGCTCGACGCGGCGTTCCAGGCTTTCGAGGTCGGCGAGCATCAGCTCGGTCTCGATTGTTTCGGCATCGCCGACCGGGTTGATGCGGCCTTCCACATGGGTGATATCGTCGTCTTCAAAGCAACGCAGCACGTGCACGACGGCATCGACTTCGCGGATATTGGCGAGGAACTTGTTGCCGAGGCCTTCACCCTTCGATGCGCCACGCACCAGACCGGCAATGTCCACGAAGGAGATGCGGGTCGGAATGATTTCCTTCGAACCGGCGATGGCGGCAAGCTGCTGCATGCGCGGGTCCGGCACCGCAACCTCGCCAGTATTCGGCTCGATGGTGCAGAAAGGATAGTTGGCGGCCTGTGCGGCGGCCGTTTTCGTCAGCGCGTTGAAGAGGGTGGACTTGCCGACATTCGGCAGCCCGACGATACCGCATTTGAAGCCCATGGCTTGAAACCTGTCCGTTTGAAAGAATTCGTTGAGGAGCCTTTTGCGGAAAGGGCAGGGCAAGGTCAAGCCCGCGGGCCGATTTGGGCTGGCAAAGCCCTGCGAAAGGTACCGATTTCCGGGCAGGCTTGCCGATAGCGCGGTTGCGGCGCAATATAAGCGGGTCCAAAGCGCGATCTTTCGCCATTCAGCGGGATTTTCCTCCTGAACCACGATGATGAACCATCATGACGAGCGACAATCATGAGTGATAGTCCTGTCGACCTCAAACCGAAACCGAAAGTCAAACCGAAGCTGGAGCGGCCGAAGCTCTACAAGGTCATGCTGCTGAATGATGACTATACGCCGCGCGAATTTGTCACCGTGGTGCTGAAGGCCGTCTTTCGCATGAGCGAGGAGACCGGCCACCGGGTGATGATGACTGCGCATCGCTTCGGTAGCGCGGTGGTTGTCGTTTGTGAGCGCGACATCGCTGAGACCAAGGCCAAGGAGGCGACCGATCTCGGCAAGGAGGCCGGTTTTCCCTTGATGTTCACCACCGAGCCGGAAGAGTGAGCGTATTTTGTTTCACGCATTTTCCGGACGTAAAACCGCTACGCGCTTTTACTGGAAACTCTTGCTCCGGATCTGAAAGCCGGTCTTGTTCTGCACAAAACCGCAGCTTTCATAAAAGGCATGAACCGCGGGGTCGTCGCGGCCCGTCAGTAGCATGACCTTGTAACAGTTTGCGGCAAAAGCGGCCTCGATGGCATGGCGCACGACCATGCGGCCATATCCCCGGCCGCGCAGCGCTTCCAGCGTCACGACATTTTCGATGAGAGCATAGGGGCGGGCGGCGCGCGTCAGGTTTGGAACAACCAGAAGCGTGGCGGTCGCAACCGGTTTTCCGTCATGCGTTGCCAAAAACACGGTCAGGCCGGGTTGCTCAAGCATGGCGGCGAAGGGCGCGCCAGCCTCCTGCACCGTCAACGCGGGGTCGGATGGATTGAGCGCCTGGTAAAGTTCAAGCAGGCCAGACAGATCGCCGGGACCGGCTTTGCGCAGGGCAATTGTCTCTGAAGGCATTCGAGTTAGTCTTTCTTGCCGAACATTCGCTTCAGCATTTCTGCCATCGGCCCGGTTTCCGGCAGTTTTTTCGGCTGAGCGCTGTTGCGCGCCTGATGGATGTGGGACTGCCCGGCGGGTTTGGCCGCCTTCACCGGTTTTTCGGCCTCCGGCTTGCTGCCTGTGGCCAGCGCCAGCTTGTTCATCAGCTGCGAATCTTCGCCCTTCACCAGCATGGCGGCGTTGTCGGCAATGGCGTCCAGCAGCGGATCGAGCCAGACCCGGTCGGCCTTGGCGAAATCGCCGAGTACGTGGCCGTGCACCCGCTCCTTGTCGCCGGGGTGGCCAATGCCGAGGCGCAGGCGGCGGTATTCCTTGCCACAATGGGCATCGAGCGATTTCAGGCCATTATGGCCGCCATGACCGCCGCCCGTCTTGATGCGCGTGCGGCCGGCGAGAAGATCGAGTTCGTCATGGATGGCGATGATGTCGCCGGGCGAGAGCTTGAAGAAGCGCATGGCCTCGCCGACGGATTCGCCGGAAAGGTTCATATAGGTCAGCGGTTTCATCAGCAGAACCTTCTCGCCGGCGATTTCACCTTCGGAAATCTCCGCCTTGAACTTTCGCGCCCAGGGCGAAAAGGAGGGCAGGCGCTGCAGCGCGTCGACGGCCATGAAACCGATATTGTGGCGGTTGCCCGCATATTGTGCGCCGGGATTACCAAGTCCTGCGATGATCTTCATGGGGGCATGTCCGCGTTTTACCTGATGATGCTGTTGTCACCACCCCGAAATGCGCCGACTGTCAATCTTTTTATGGATGTGCGGGATGCCGCTCAGGGGCTGACGAGGTTGTAGCGGTCGAATATGCGCTGTTGGGTTCCGTCAGCGATCAGCCCGTCCAGCCGAGCCTGCAATTTTGCGATGAGCGCGTCGGGAACGCTCTTGTTGCAGGCAAGGCCCAGTTGTTGTCGCGTCAGGGTAATCACTTCCCTGAACGTGTCGGCCGGCAGAGTTTTGAAGGTGCTTTCCGACATGGGCATCAGGTCGATGCGCCCTGCTTTCAGCTTGTGAAGGGTGATCTGGAAATCTGCACCGACATCCACCAGCGGGAAGCCGAGCGTTTCCAGAAGCGCTTCGGTATAGTCGCCGCGCTGGGTGCCGATGCGGTATTTCTTTGCGTCCTGAAGGCTGGAGACATTGATATCCGCCTTGCGGCGCGCCACGAGAATGTTGCGATCGGTGTGGATCGGTGAGACCCATTTGAAGAGTTTTTCCCGCTCCGGCGTTCGCGCCGTGGCGAAGACGCAATGCATTGTCTGTGTCGCGGCGAGCGCAATTGCCCGCGCCCAGGGCATGACAGCGACTTCGTAGCTGGTGCCGGTTTCCTCCAGCATGATTTTCAGCTGGTCGAAATAGACGCCCTGCACGCTGCCATCGGCGGCCTGCAGATTATACGGAGGATAGACTTCGGTCGTCAGGAAAAGCTTGGCCGCGCTGGCCGGCCATGGGGCAAACAGGAATGCGAAAGCAAGAAAGATCAGACAAATGCGGATCAATCCCATGGCTCTTTCCACCGCCTCACGCTTGCCGTGCCGCAGCGCGGCCAATATCGGACATTGCGTCCAGTGTGGTGATCAGTCTTTCGACGGGCTGTGGCCTTGCGAAGAAATAGCCCTGTCCGTAATCGGCGCCTATTTCCGTCAGAAGTTCCTTCTGCTCTTCCGTCTCGACGCCCTCGGCGATGACGGTGCAGTTCATCTTGTGCGAGATGGCGGCTATGCCTTCGACCAGCATGCGGTTGCGCTGCCTGATTTCCACTGCGTCGTCGCAGATGGAGCGGGTGAAGGACTGGTCGATCTTGACGATATCGACCGGAAAACGGCTGAGATAGCTGAGTGAGGAATAACCCGTGCCGAAATCATCCAGTGCAATGCGGCAGCCGAGCTGGTGAATGGCGTTGAGGATCGCCCGGATTTGTGGGTCGTCCTTCATGATGACGGCCTCGGTTATCTCGATGACCAGTCGGTTCGGAACAATGCCGTGCCGGTGCAGAACGCCGGCGATCCGCGTCGGCAAGCCCGGTTCGAATTGCAGCGGTGAAAAATTCACGGCCACATAGGTCTGTTCCATGCCCGGCAGGCGCGACAGCCTGGCAAGGTTGGCGATCGACTGATCGAGAATGACATTGCCGATGCGATTGATGGTGCCGTTTTCTTCCGCAAGGCTGATGATGGCGGCCGGCGAGAGCAGACCCTTTTCCGGGTGGTTGAGACGCAGCAAGGCCTCGAAGCCCGCTGTTCCGCCCTTTGCGAGGTCTTGAATCGGTTGGAAATGTGCCTCGAACCAGCCTTCGGAAAGTGCCTGTGCGATATCTCGCTCCAGTTCGGCATGTTCGCGTGCCCGGTCCATGATCGAGGGATCGAAGATCTGCGAGCCGTTCTTGCCCGTTCTTTTGCGGCTATACATGGCCATGTCGGCATTCTGCAGAAGCTCGGAGGCGCTGGTGGCGTGCAGAGGATAGACTGCCATGCCGATGCTGGCGCTGAGGCGGATGCTGTTGCTGCCGATCTCAAAAGGCGTATCCAGTATGGCGCAAATCCGCTCGCAGAACTGCAGGGCGCGCTCTTCCACCGTGTCGCCGGCCAGCAGGATCGCGAATTCATCGCCGCCGAGACGCGAGGCGCTGTCAAGCGGCGTCAGCAGCGGTTCGAGTTTCAGCGTGAATTCACGCAGAACCGCGTCACCCACCGCATGGCCGAGATTGTCGTTAATGGATTTGAACCGGTCCAGATCGATGAACAGGCAGGCCAGTTCGCTGCCGTTCGTGTCCGCTTCACGGATCTGCAGGTCTAGGATCGCCTCGAAACCCTGGCGGTTGAAGAGGCCGGTCAGATGGTCGGAAATGGCCTGCTGGCGGTTGCGTTTTTCCGACTGGCGCAATTCGGTCACGTCAGTCATGACGCACAGGCATGTACTCTGCTGTGCCGCATCGCCGGAATCGAGGGCTTTTTCAAGAATGAGCGCATCCATGACGCTGCCACCCATGCAATGAAAGCGGATGGTGATGCCGACCTGCGAAGCCTCGGGCGACTGTTGCGCCGCTTTGCGTTCCCGGAACAGGGAACGGTCATCCGGGTGGATAAGATCGGCGAAGTTGAGGCCCAGTATCCGGGCGCGGCCATAACCCGTCGCCTGCACCCAATAATCGCTGACGGCGGCAATCCGGTCGTACCTGTCGAGCGAGAACAGCATGGCGGGTGTGCGGTTGTAGATTTCCGTCTTGCGCTCATGGGCGTTCTTGATTTCCAGCTCTTCCTTTTCAAGCTGGGTCTGCATTTCGTTGAAGCTTTTCGCCAGCCGGCCGATCTCATCCTTCGAGCGCCAGTCGACATGATGGCGGGAGCCGAGGCGCCGTGTCGCCTCTATCGCTGCCGCTAGCCGCATCAGCGGGCGGATGACCATGAAGCGGTTGCCGGCAATCGCCGCCAGAACGATGGTGAGGATGGCGAGAACGAAAATGGTGATGAAAGCCATTTCGGTGCGGCTGAGAGAGGTGAGAAGGCTGACATTGTCGTAATAGACTGTCAGTTCGCCAACGGTGACAGTGCCCTTCGTCGTCTTGTAGGTTACCTCGCGCGTGGTTGAGGCAGCATCCTGAATGAAATCGCTACCGGCCGTCTGCACGATATCGAGCTGTCCGGACGTGTCCCTGACCTCGACCATCTTGATCATCGGGTCGGAAACAAGGGTTCCGGTAATCTGGTTTATGGTGTCGTCATCCATATCCCAAAGGGGACGGGCGAGCGCCTGCGAATTTGTCGACAGCAGAATCTCAAGGTGATTGCGCTGGCTACGAATGGCCTCGTTGTAGGAGAGCGTCAGCAAAAGGGTAAAGAGCGGAGCGACCACTGTAAGAAGTGCGCCGGAAACAATCGCGATAAAGCGGCTTTCGACGGAATGAGCCATGTTTGATTGTAGCTACCCTTTGCCCCTGAATTTTTGCGCGCCGTTTTCATCCGTCCGGAGTTTCCACGACAGCGCGAGGGTATCGTTTCATGGAAGTGTTAATCGACGCTAAAACAGGGTGGGCGTCCTGCACGGTCGGCAGGCTTTCTGTTTTTAAAGTTCATAAAAACTAAAAGGCCCGTTCCGAAAACGGAACGGGCCTCAATGCGCAAAGCTATCCGGCCTTGTGGCCGCCGATTATTCTTCGGAAGCTTCTTCGGTCGTTTCGTCTGCAACGCCTGCAGCCGGAGCGACGATCGTTGCGATCGTGAAGTCACGGTCGGCGATAACAGGCGAGATGTTCTTCGGCAGCTTCACATTCGAGATGTGGACGCTGTCGCCGATCTTCAGGCCGGACAGATCAACCGTGATGAATTCCGGAATGTCGTTGGCCGGGCAGTGGAATTCCACCGTGTGGCGAACGATGTTCAGAACGCCGCCGATCTTGATGTCCGACTTTTCTTCGTTTTCGAAGTGAACCGGAACTTCAACGTTGACGAGCGTGTTGCCCGAAACGCGCAGGAAGTCGACATGCATGGTGAAGTCGCGGACCGGATCAAGCTGGTAATCCTTCGGGAGAACCTTGATCTTCTTGCCGTCGACGTCGATGGTCGCAACCGTCGTCATGAAACCGCCAGCGTGGATACGCTTGGTGACTTCGTTGGTCGAGAGTGCGATAGAAACGGGGGCCTGCTTGTCACCATAGATGACAGCGGGAATCAAACCGTTGCGGCGAAGTTCACGAGAGGACCCCTTACCAACTCGTTCGCGCGCCTCGGCCTTGAGCTCATACGATTCTTTGCTCATGGCAATTCCTTTCGAGGTTATATGGAGAGTTCACGCCGACGATGCGGCCTGAACTGGAGAGGCCTTTGGAGCCATCCCGCCCGCGTTGCCTCCAAGGGTGTCTACACGGGTGCGGGCGCTATAATACAAAAGACCCATAAAGACAAGAGCAGCCGGTTTTCACGATCGTCTAGCCAGGATTTTATTAGTTGCAACTAATTCACTCGTTTGTTGCAACTTTTAATATGTGCTTATCCATGCATATAAACTAGCTGAAAACCTGGCAAATGATAAAGCTGCACGGAATTCCAATTGTGTAGATAACAATGCTGACCGTTCTCCAGTGCCTCGCCATCGATCATGACTTCCGATACACCGCCGCAGCGGTTTTCGTGTGCATGTTGGGAAGCTTCGTTACGATACGTCTTTTCTCGAGAGCGCGTCTGGCGAGCGGGCTGCAGAAGGTCAATTGGCTGTTTCTGGCGGGTGTGAATGGTGGGGCTGCGATATGGACCACCCATTTCGTGGCGATGCTGGGTTATTCCGCGGCAGGCGAGGTGGGTTACGATCCCTATCGGACGGGACTTTCGCTCCTTATCGCCATTGCCACCACGACTGCCGGCTTCGGCATTTCCGCCTATGCCGGACGCAGTGCGCTGGTGGAAGCCGGTGGCGTCATCCTGGGTCTTGGCATCGCGGCGATGCATTACACCGGCATGGCCGCTTATAATGTACAGGGCGTGATTTTCTGGAACCAGGCTTATGTCATCGCCTCGCTGGTGCTGGGGGCGGTGCTGGGCGGGATTGCGGTCAACAGAGTGGCGCGGCCGCTCAACCGGTTCTGCCAATATAGTGCGGTGACGTTTCTGATCCTCGCCATCGCCTCGATGCATTATACCGGCATGGCCTCGATGTCCTTCGCGTTTGATCCTCGCGTCGTCATTCCCGAGAACCTGCTGCCGCCGGCCATCATGGGCGGAGGTGCCATCGCGGTCACGCTTCTGCTGCTGGCGCTCGGTCTTTCCACCTATGTCATCGATGCCCAGTCCACCCAGCAGGCGGTTGCCCGTTATCGTCATCTTTCGCTGCACGATCCGCTGACGGGCATTCCCAATCGCGCGGCCTTCATCGAACATCTCAACCGCCGCACGCGCCATATCTCCCTCGGCGCGCATACCGCACTTCTGTCCATCGATCTCGACCGTTTCAAGGAAATCAACGACGTGCATGGTCACGCGGCGGGGGACGCGGTGCTGCGCGCCATCGCCGACCGGGCGAGTTCCGTGCTGAAGGCCGGGGAGTTTCTGGCGCGCATGGGTGGCGATGAATTCGTGGCGATGACCCATTCCTATTATACCCGTGCCGATGGCGCGGAATTCGCCCAGAGACTGATCGAGCAGATCAGCAAGCCGGTCGAGTGGAACGGGCAGACATTTTCCGTGGGCGCAAGTGTGGGCATATCAGTCCGCAACAGCGGCGCCATCGATGCCGACACGCTGATGGCGCAGGCCGATGTCGCCATGTATCGGGCAAAGGGCGGCATTTCGGAGACGATCTGCTTTTATGACAAATCCATGGACGAGGCCGCCCGCGAACGCAACGCGCTTGCCATCGCCATGCGCAGTGGTCTCGCCAACAAGGAATTCGAACTTTATTACCAGCAGCAGAACGATACCAAAAGCGGCAGCATCGTCGGTTTCGAGGCGCTTTTGCGCTGGAAGCACCCTGAACGGGGCATGGTGTCTCCCGCTGAGTTCATTCCGATTGCCGAACAGACCGGCTTTATCGTCGAACTCGGTGAATGGGTTCTCCGCGAAGCCTGCGCGCAGGCCGCGCTCTGGAAGAAATCGCTTTCCATCGCCGTGAACGTCGCGCCGCAGCAGCTCGCTGACAATGATTTCCCCGAAAAGGTCGAGAGGATCATTCTGGAGACCGGACTTGCGCCGGAAAGGCTCGAACTGGAAATCACCGAAGGCAGCATCATCGCCGACCACCGCCACGCGCTGGTCACGATCCGCAAGCTCAAGTCGCTCGGCGTCAAGATCGCCATGGACGATTACGGTACGGGCTATTCCTCGCTATCGACCCTGCAGAGTTTCCCTTTCGACAAGATCAAGATCGACCGCGCTTTCATCGATGGCCTGTCGACCAACGTGCAGTCGGAGGCAATCGTCCGCTCAACGCTCATTCTGGCGCACAGCCTCAATATACCGGTGCTGGCGGAAGGGGTGGAGACCAAGGCCCATATCGAATTCCTGCGCCGTGAAGGCTGCCTGCAGGTGCAGGGCTTCTTTTTCGGCAAGCCCGGTCCGCTGAACTCCATCGCCAATCTCGTCGATGACACGTTTCTTTCCGTTGAGGAGGAAACCAACGCGGGTGACGGCCGGCGTTACTTCAAGGCGGCTCGATAGGCTGGCCGCAGCCCGCGGTTGCGCCCGGCCATGCCGGTCGCGAAGTTTTTAGTTGAAACATGAACGCTTCCAGCGCACCATCGCCGAAAAGCTTTGGGAGGAGCGTATGCCGACCGACATCGCCCATGCAGAACGCGTGTATGAAACAGCGCGCCACCGTTCCGCAGCCGCAAGTTCTCCGATTGTTGCTTCATGGCGTCGCTGCATGGTCAAGCATCGTCTTGCGCCGGAGGAAAACCGCAAGCCGATCTTTCTCAGCGAATTCGAATTTCGCCGCGCCCGCGAAAGTGCTGCCGGCCTGATCGCCGAAAGCACCGACGAACTCGACCGCATCTTTCACAGTGTCGGCAAATCCGGCTGCTGCCTACTTTTGACCGATGCGCAGGGCGTTGCGCTGGAACGGCGGGGTGCTGCCGGCGACGACCGGGACTTCCGCGCGCTCGGCCTCTGGTCCGGCGCCGTCTGGAGCGAAGCGAGCGTCGGCACCAACGGCATCGGCACGGCACTTGTCGACGAGCGCTCGGTGGTGGTCTATCGCGACCAGCATTTCTTCACGTCAAATACTGAACTCTGCTGCACCACTGCGCCGATCCGCGATCATACCGGCCGGGTGACGGGTGCGCTCGATATTTCCACCTGCCGCGACGACATCAACGAGATGACTTTCTCCTTCGTCACCCAGGCGGTGAGGGATGCGGCGCAGCGCATCGAGGGCAATCTTTTCCGCCGGGCCTTTCCGGGCGCACGCATCGTCGTGGTGCCGAGCGGTTTCGGTGCGGCGCTTTCGCTGCTTGCGGTGGATCAGGACGATCTCGTGCTTGGTGCGACACGTGCCGCCCGTCTGGCGTTGAAGCTTGACGACCATGCCATTGCGCAGGGTTTGCCCGCTGCCGATATTCTGCAGGAGGAGCGTCATGACAGCGGCTCCGACCTCGCCGAAGCGGAGCGTTCGGCGCTGCGACGGGTTCTGTCGCGCACCAATGGCAATGTCACGCAGGCCGCATCGCTGCTCGGCATCAGCCGCGCCACGCTGCATCGCAAGATGAAGAAGCTTGCCGTGCATTAAGGCTGTTTAAGCCATCCCGCAGCGGGTCTGTCGCAGATGTGAGACAATGTGCGCTGCGGAACCGCGCCGCCCCTCTACCCGACCGTACTATCTAGGCCCACCTTCCTCCCATGCGATCCGTCACGGATCGTTTTCATCAGGGAGGATGAAATCATGAATATTCAGGTTCAGCAGAAAGCCGGCGAAGCGCCCTTCAAGCTGAAATACGGCAACTACATCGGCGGCAAATGGGTGGAGCCGAAATCCGGCCGCTACATGGATAATCTTTCCCCCGTTACTGGCCACAAGATCTGCGAAGTTCCGCGTTCAGATGCATCCGATATTGAATTTGCGCTGGATGCCGCCCACAAGGCCCGCGACAAATGGGGCAAGACGAGCATAACCGAACGCTCCAATATCCTGCTCAAGATCGCCCAGCGCATCGAGGAAAATCTCGACCTCATCGCCCGGGCCGAAACCTGGGACAACGGCAAGCCGCTGCGCGAGACCACCAATGCCGATATTCCGCTGGCCATCGATCATTTCCGTTATTTTGCGGGCTGCATCCGCGCGCAGGAAGGCACGATCGGTCAGATCGACAACGACACCGTCGCCTATCATTTCCATGAACCGCTCGGTGTTGTCGGCCAGATCATTCCGTGGAACTTCCCGATCCTCATGGCGGCGTGGAAGCTTGCACCGGCGCTTGCCGCCGGCAATTGCGTGGTGCTGAAACCGGCGGAACAGACACCTGCCTCCATTCTCGTCGTGATGGAACTGATCGAAGATCTGCTGCCGCCCGGCGTTCTCAACATCGTCAACGGCACGGGCCTCGAAGCCGGCAAGCCGCTGGCGCAAAGCAATCGCATCGCCAAGATCGCCTTTACCGGTTCCACCTCGGTCGGCAAGGAAATCATGCGTTATGCGGCCGATAACGTCACTAACATTACACTGGAACTGGGCGGCAAGTCGCCGAACATCTTCTTTGCCGATGTGATGAACGAGGACGACGCCTTCCTCGACAAGGCGCTCGAAGGTTTCGCCTTCTTCGCGCTCAATCAGGGTGAGGTCTGCACCTGCCCGTCGCGGGCGCTGGTGCATGAATCGATCTATGACCGCTTCATGGAAAAGGCCATCAAGCGCGTTCAGGCCATCAGCCAGGACGATCCGCTCAATCCGTCGACCATGCTGGGCGCACAGGCCTCGCAGGAACAGTTCGACAAGATCATGAGCTATCTGGAAATCGGCAAGAAGGAAGGCGCCAAGGTTCTGACCGGCGGCGACCGCAAGACGCTGACCGGCGATCTGAAGGACGGTTATTACATCCAGCCGACCGTCTTCGAGGGCAACAACAAGATGCGGATTTTCCAGGAGGAAATCTTCGGTCCTGTCGTTTCCGTCACCACCTTCAAGACGGTGGAAGAGGCGCTCGAAATCGCCAATGACACGGTTTACGGATTGGGTGCCGGCGTCTGGAGCCGCGATACCAATATCGCCTATCGCGCCGGTCGCGGCATCGAGGCGGGCCGTGTGTGGACCAATTGCTATCACGTCTATCCGGCGGGTGCGGCATTCGGTGGCTACAAGCAGTCGGGCATCGGTCGCGAGACCCACAAGATGATGCTCGACCACTACCAGCAGACCAAGAACCTGCTCGTTTCCTACAGCCCGAACAAGGTCGGCTTCTTCTGAGCTCCTCCCCGGAAGCCGGCGAGGGTCATCGTGATCTCCCTTCGCCGGCGCGTTCCCAGGGGCTTTGGCCCCTGGGAGCCCGGCACAAATAAAAAGGCCGGAGGTTTTGCCTCCGGCTTTACTGATTACGGGGGCGAAGCCTCCTCCGTCATGCCGGACTAGATCCGGCATCCAGCCACGGCGCGTCTGCGCCGTGAAAGAGTCCCTCGCGATCAAGGACTTGACCGCGCTGGACCCCGGATCAAGTCCGGGGTGACGGTGTGCGGATGATGGATTTTTGTCCTTGGTCTGGGGCCGGAGATAAGATTTCCGGCCTTTTGTTGTTGCTTTACGCCGCGTAGCGCTGATCCCGCTGTTGGGTATGGCCGACGGAGAATTGCCCTACCTGTTCGGTCAGGCCATCCGCCTCGTTGGCCAGCGAGAAGGCCGCTGCCGTGGTTTCCTCCACCATCGCCGCATTCTGCTGCGTCACATGATCGAGTTCGTTGACCGAGGCATTGATCTCGCCAAGGCGGCCGGACTGTTCGCGCGAGGCCGTGGCAATCGCGCCGATCTGGTCGTTGACCGACTGGATGCGTTTCTGGATCTGCTCCAGGCTTTCGCCCGTTTTCAGCACCAGCGCCACGCCGCTTTCCACATCGCCCGCCGAAGTGGCGATCAATGTGGTGATGTCGCGGGCGGCGGCTGCCGATTTCTGGGCGAGTTCGCGAACTTCCTGCGCCACGACAGCAAAGCCCTTTCCGGCTTCACCGGCACGCGCCGCTTCCACGCCGGCATTCAGCGCCAGAAGGTTGGTCTGGAAGGCGATCTGGTCGATGACGTCGATGATCTGGCGGATCTTGGACGACGAGGTTTCGATACGCTCCATGGCGACGATGGCTTCCTTCACGACAGCCGTGGATTTATGGGCGTCCTGCATGGTTTCCGCCGTCGTACCAACTGCGACATCGCAGCGTGAAAGCGAAACATTGACGGCCTGCGTCATGTCGCCCAGTGCCGCTGCCGCTTCTTCAAGGGCGGCCGCCTGACGTTCCGTGCGCCGCGACAGATCTTCCGATGCGCTTTTCAGCTCGCCGGAGCCGGAGCGGATGGCATTGGCGCTTTCGCCGATATTGGCGATTGTCGCTTCCAGCCCCGCCATGGAGTTGTTGAAGTCGATGCGCAGATGATCGAGCGACGGCACGAAGGATTTTTCAATGCGCAGATCGAGCCTGCCGGCTGCAAGATGGGCAAGGCCGGAGGCAAGCGCATCGACGGCCTCTTCCAGTTCCTTGGCGCTTCTTGCTTTTTCCATCTCGCGCTGGGCGCGTTCCTCGTCCAGTTCTTCGCTCTTGCGATGGGACTCGGCTTCCATGTTCTGTTTGTCCAGAATGCCCTGACGGAAGGATTCCAGCGCGCGCGCCATGGTGCCGATCTCGTCGCCACGGGAAACCGCCTTGATCTCGATGTTGTTTTCACCACCGTTCAGGCGCTCCATCAGCCTGGCGAGGCCGGTCAGCGGCTTGGTGAGGCTGGCGGAAACGAAGATGCCGACAAGCGTCATGACGGCAAGCACCGCCAGTGTCGCCAGCGTCGCCCAGAAGGCCAGATCATTGGCGGCAGCGAGAACCTTGCTTTCCTGCTGACCGATGGCCAGAAGATGCTTCTGTCCGAAGACGGAGACGGGGCGATAGGCATAGAAGATGTTGCCCGCAGATGTCTGCGCCATCACCGTTCCAGCTTCGCTGGTGCCGGAGAGGGCCGCGAGGTTTTCCGAAACCGCGGCATCTGCGCCGCCCGAGAGCACGCCTGCCCGGCGCTTGCCCTCCGCCGTCAGAAGAACGGCGTCATCGATGGTCTTGCCGGTTTCCTCCGGCGTGACCACCGCGCCGATGCGGTCGGCTGAAATGCGCATGATGACGGCGCCCTTGCGCTGCAGCTGGCCCCAGTTGGAGACCGCGAGCGGCATGCCGACCATGGCCGAATCATTCGCGCCGCCGGTAAATCCGGTCGTGCTGACGACACCGTCCTTGCCGGCTTCAACGCGATCGAACAATTCCTTGATCGCGCTGTTCTCGGGGTCCTTGACACTGGTCAGGAAGTTCTTGCCCTTGGTGACGGAATAGATAATCAGCCCGGTCTTGTCGATCACATAGATATCGCTGACCCGGGTGTTGCGCCAGACGCTGGCGATGGTCGCGTTGATCGTCGCGTGGCGAATGGCATAGAGCAACCGCAATCCTTCGCCGTTGAAGGAGGCGCGCTCTTCCTCGGAGACACCTTCGCGACGGAAAGCCTGGATGATCGCATCCTTTTCCGTCGGCACGACATTGGTCATGGTTTCCAGCGCCTGGGCGATCGCGGCATTTTGCGACAGTTCGGAAATGCTTTGTTCAACCCGCAGCGTATAGGCGTCCAGCTGCTTGGACTGATTTCCTGCAACCGTCTCCAGCCTTATTTTGCTGGCGTCGATCAAGCCCGACTTACCCATCTCATAGGACAGCAGCCCCACGGACAGGCAGGAAACCAGCGTCGCACCGGTGACGAGCGCCGCAAATTTGGCCTTGATTGACAATGATTTAGCTCTGACAGCAGTCGGATTTGCACCCGGCATCTGTTTCCTCCCCCAAAAAAACGTTGCCGCAGCGTCGCAACAATTGTTTACGGCCACGTTAAAGGGCTGAAATTTGTATGATTATTTCCCGCATACCGCGAAAAAATCGCCGACCTGTTCAGGCGTCGTACCCGTTATAAAACTGCAACAGAACGGGCGCATACCGTGCGAAGTTCAACGGTCGTTCATGTTCATGCAAGCTTTTCGAGCTCCATCTCCTGCCACTATCGATGATGTTTGCGCCACCCGCGCAGACGGATGTGACGGAGCCACTTTGCGATCGACGCCGGATTTCGCCGTTATCGTGCCCATGCACAATGAAGAAGCGAGTGTGGAAACGCTCGTGGCGGAGATCGTGGCTGCCTGCCAGCCGGTCGGCCAATTCGAGATCGTCGTGGTGGATGACGCTTCCTCCGACCGCACGGCGGATACCGTTCTTGCGCTCGGCGATCGTTATCCCATGCTGCGGCTGGTGCGGCACAACCGCCAGGGCGGGCAATCGGCGGCGATCCATAGCGGTGTGCAGGCGGCGCGTGCGCCTGTCATCTGCATGCTTGATGGCGACGGCCAGAACCCGCCGGATAATCTGCCGGCGCTTCTCGCGCCGCTTCTTGCCGCCAATGCCGCCGGCCGCCTAGGGCTGGTGGCCGGCCAGCGCGTCGGCCGGCGCGATACGCTTGGAAAACGGCTTTCCTCACGCTTTGCCAATGGGCTTCGGGCGCGGATATTGAAGGACGGAACGCGCGATACCGGTTGCGGCCTCAAGGCCTTCCGCCGCGATGCCTATCTCGCCTTGCCCTATTTCGACCACCACCACCGCTATTTCCCGGCGCTGTTTAACCGCGACGGCTGGCAGGTCGCCCATGTCGATGTGACGCACCGGGCGCGGCAGCATGGCAATTCCCATTACACCAATATCGGCCGCGCGCTCGTCGGCATTCACGATCTGATCGGCGTCGCCTGGCTGTTGCGCCGGCGCAAGCGGGCAAGCTGGGCCGAAACTTTCAAAACGGAGACATCGCCGTGAATACACCGGCCATATGGTCCATGCTGCATGTGAACAGCTGGAAGGAATTTCTCTGGGTCATGACCGGCTTCATGGGCCAGATGCTGTTCACCATGCGTTTTCTGGTTCAGTGGATTTCGTCGGAACGGGCCAACCGTTCGGTCATCCCGGTGGCCTTCTGGTATTTTTCCGTTCTCGGCGGCCTTGTGCTGTTGTCCTATGCGGTTTGGCGTCGCGACCCGGTCTTCATCATCGGACAGGCGTCCGGCCTGTTCATCTATGCCCGAAATCTGTGGTTGATCCATGCAGAACGCCGCCAGCATGCATGACGGGGCAGCGGCTTTGCCCTATGCGCAGGCGAGCCAGCAGCGCCAGTGGATGACGCTGGCGCTTGCGGCCATCGTTTTGGTGACGGTGCTGCGCGTCCTCGGTCTTGCCTTCAATCGGACCGATCTGTTCGTCGACGAGGCGCAATATTGGCTGTGGGGTCGGGAGATGGCTCTCGGTGCCTATTCCAAACCGCCGTTGATCGGCTGGCTCATTCGTGCATTCAGCATTCTGGGCGGTGGCGAAGGTACTTTTCAGGTGCGACTGGCCGCACCGGTGGTGCATGGCATCGCGGCGGCGGCCATTCTTGTTCTTGGACGGATGATCTACGATGTGAGGCTTGCTTCGCTCGCCGCCGTCGTCTATCTGACGCTGCCCGCCGTGACGCTCGGCAGCCTGCTGATTTCGACCGATACGCCGATGATGCTGTTCATCGTGCTGTCGATGATCTGCGTGCGCAAGCTGGCGCAAGCCCGCATTGAGGGCAGGGCGGCGGTGGGCTGGAGCCTTGCGCTCGGTCTCTGTTTCGGCCTCGGCCTGATGTCGAAATATGCGATGATCTATTTTCTGCCCTGCTTCATCGCGGCTGGCTGGCTTTGCGAGGCATGGCGCATCCGGCTGCGGGACGCAGGCATTGCCGCGCTTGTCTGCGTCGCTGTCATCGCTCCCAATCTGTGGTGGAATGTGGCACATGATTTCATGACCGCGCGCCATACGGCCGACAATGCCAACTGGAACGGCATTCAGCTGAAAATCGGTCCGGCGCTTGAGTTTTTCTTCTCGCAGGCGGGTGTCGTCGGGCCGTTCGTCTTCGTCGCCATGATCGTCGCGACCTTCCGGGCAAAGAGTGCCGAAACCAGGGCGCTGGTCGCCCTCTCTGTGCCGATCGTGCTGTTGATCACGGCGCAGGGTTTGATGTCGAGAGCGCTCGCCAACTGGGCTGTCGGGGCCTATGCGGCGGGGGTGCTTCTGGCGGTGCCGGTGCTGGCATCCCGGCGCTGGCTGACGGTCTCCACCCTCGTGCTCGGTGGCATCGTCGCCGTCGCGCTGCCCGTCATGACGATTGCCGGGACCGAACTGCGCCTGCCAAGCGGCGAGCTGGCGATGAAGCGTTATCTCGGTCGGTCGGAATTGGTGTCCACCGGTTTTACGCGGGCGAAAGAGGCGGGGGCGGATGCCATCGTCGCTTCCGATCGCTCCATATTGGCCGAGCTTTTTTATCAGCTGCGGGATGAAAAACAGGTTCTGACACGCGCATTGCCGGAAACCGGCGTGCCGTCCAGCCACTATGCGCTTCTTTATCCGCTGAAAGCCGGTGAGGCCAAAAATCCCATGTTCCTGGCAAGCATGGATGGCCTGCCGGCCTGCCTTGCCGGTGAGGCGCCGGTTGCGCGCTGGACTGCCGGGCCGGGCTTCCTCGAAGGCAGGGAAATCGGGCTGTGGCGCCTGCTGCCGCAGTGCATTCCGGGAGGCGCCAATGGACAATGACCTTTCGCATATGCGGATCACGATCTGGGTAATGTTCGTTACCCTGGCGCTTGTCATCCTGTTTGCGACCTTCCCATCCATCGATCTTGGGTTCTCTTCGCTGTTCTTCTCTCCCGAGGGAAATTTGTGGTCTGGCCGCGAGCCGCTGCCTGAGTGGTTTCGCGACACATTGCGCGAGCTGACGGAGCTCGCCACCATTCTGGCCTTCATCGTCCTTATCGGCAACACCCGGCTTGGCTCCCTGCAGCGCACCGGCTGGCGGGTCTGGGCTTTCCTCTGCGGCCCGGTGGTTCTGTGCGCCGGGCTTCTGGTGAACGGCGTGCTGAAGGCCAATATTGGTCGCGCCCGGCCTTTCAGCGTCAGCGATTTCGGCGGGCAACAGCTATTTACGCCGCCTTTCCAGTTCAGCACGCAGTGTTTTTCCAACTGTTCGTTTTCCTCGGGGGAAACGGCGCTGATCGCTAGTTTTTTCCTGCCGCTCTGCGCACTCGTCTGGCCCCGTCTGCAATGGCGCGGTCGTGTTGCGATGGGCAGCTTCGCCGCCGGCGCGGTTATCCTCATGTCCGGTCTTCGTATCGCGGCCGGTGGGCATTTCCTCAGCGATGTGGTGATGTCTGTGCTGTTTTCAGCCCTGACGACGCTGTTTCTTTACCGGGCGCTGGCAATTGGTCACCATCGACATCTGTTTACGAGCGATGCCGTCACGGCCGATACCGTCAGCCTGTGGCGCAATGGCAGCCATGCGGTGCGTGTGAGGGCCCGGCGCTGGTGGCCGAAAATCAAGGCTGCCGCCACACGCCTGCAGCGTCCGCCGGATGCGGGTGCGGCATCGCCTTGAGTGATGCAGAATGATTCTTGCGGTTGCGCTTTAACGCGTCAATGGTTTCCGTGAGGCGAAAGGCAGCGACCTTTAGTCGAGAACACGTGCTGCAGGGCGGCTTGTGTTCCCAACAATATAAATCGTGCGATTTTTTGCTTGAAACGCGCATGCGTTCAGCGAACGCTCGGATGCGAGGTTTTCAAACCCTCGGTCATCCTCGGGCTTGACCCGAGGATCCATAACTCGTCGAAATCAAAGGATCCTCGGGTCAAGCCCGAGGATGACTGAGCGCGAGGAGAGGACGGCAGCGTCAGTCGAACAGGCCGGACACCGACTGTTCCTGCGCGGTGCGGTTGATCGCTTCGCCGAGCAGGCCCGCCGTGCTGATGACGCGGATATTATGCGCGGATTGCACGCCGGTGGTGGGCTGGATACTGTCGGTGATGACGAGTTCGCGCAGCTTCGAGGAGGCCACGCGGGCAACTGCGCCGCCGGAAAGCACGCCGTGGGTAATATAGGCGGTGACGCTGGTGGCGCCCTTCTTCAACAGCGCTTCGGCCGCATTGCAAAGCGTGCCGCCGGAATCGATGATGTCGTCGATCAGGATGCAATCTTTGCCGGAAACATCACCGATAACGTTCATGACTTCGGATTCACCCGGACGGTCGCGGCGTTTGTCAACGATGGCCAGCAAACAGTCCAGACGCTTCGACAGGGCGCGGGCGCGCACCACGCCGCCGACGTCGGGTGAAACGACCATGACGTTGTTGGTGTCGTAATGTTCCTTGATATCGCGGGCCAGAATGGGGGCTGCGAAAAGGTTGTCGGTCGGGATATCGAAAAAGCCCTGGATCTGGCCGGCATGAAGATCGAGCGTCAAGACGCGGTCGGCGCCGGCTTCGGTGATCAGGTTGGCGACGAGCTTGGCGGAAATCGGTGTGCGGGGGCCGGCCTTGCGATCCTGGCGGGCATAACCGAAATACGGAAGCACCGCGGTGATGCGCTTTGCCGAGGAGCGGCGCATGGCATCGATCATGATGAGCAGTTCCATCAGATGATCATTTGCCGGAAACGATGTGGACTGAACGACGAAAACGTCCTCGCCACGTACGTTTTCACTGATTTCTACGAATATTTCCTGATCAGCAAACCGCTTTACGGTGGCATTTCCGAGAGGAACGTTGAGATACTTGCAGATCGCTTCGGCAAGGTGCCGGTTCGAATTGCCTGCGAAAACCTTCATTGCGGCCGCCTGTTTCCATGCCATCGCCTTGCGCTACGGAAGTCCGTCTGCCGTAACCAAGCGTCGTTCAAGGGGAGGAACATCCGGCCGAAAAGCCTTTGCCGGACACGCCTTGTTGCCATGCGCGCCTTAATAGCGCTGTTGCTTCCGATTGCAAGAGGACTCAGCGCTTTCGCAATGATTTTCATGAAATCTCTGTGACTTCTCCCGCCGTTTCACCTCATCCTCTTTGAGACTGCTTCCATGATGAATAGTCATTGAGCGTTTTTGCGGCGATATCCTGCATCACCCTGTCGGTCACGGCGGCCCATGGATCGCTGCCCTTTGCAGCCACCGTCTCCTGTCCCTGAAGACGGTGAAGCCGTACACCATTGGCATCCAGAACGTCCCAGACGTAAATGACATTGACCTTGCCGCCATCGGCGAAGGCGGAGAAATATCCTTTCAGGATGTTCTCTGCCGAATTGTCGTTGGAGGCGCGGATGGTCAGTCCCTTGGCCCGTGCTTCGGCACCCAGTTGCCGCGAGAGCGGCGTGACGGCCTGAACGGGCGCGCCGATGATCGGCAGGAAACGGATGGTATTGCCGGAACCCGCCGGAGCAAGCGAGGCTGTCTGTTGCGAAGGTGGTGGCTGGCCACCTGCAGGCGATGCTGCGGATGACGGGGCCTGGCCAAGCGGCTCACCATACTGATTGCCGCTCGAAAGCGCCTGTGCCTGCGCCTGCAAGGAATTCTGCGGCGCATAGGCCGGCACGGACGATGCGGTTGCCGAAGCGCCTGCCGGCGCGCGGTCGGCGGCGGCGGCCATCTGGTCGAGATCGCCCTGGGTTACCGGCGTCGATTGTGTAGCGTTGTGGCCGACGTCCACCTGCGGGGTCAGCGCCTCTGTGGTGTTGCAGCCCGAGAGGGCCAAAACCAGCGCCGGAACGGCAAGAGCTGGAAAGACAAAGGCTGGGAGAGGGGGGACGAACCCCGTCCGGCTCATGTGACGTTTTCTCTCATGTTCCGCTCCTTCTTGCCCAAGGTGCGGCAATGTAAGGGCGGTTTTCCCGCTCTGTCAAACCCGGTGGTGATTTAAGCTGTGAGAAGATCGAGGCTATGGCGTGAGAGCGGCTCGGGAGCGCCGTCGGTGGTCAGATAGGTCTGGCCGAGCGTCATGGCGGTGCCGGCATCGGAGTCCATCACGATCATATGCACGAACAACGTCATGTCGCTGGTAATCTCCTGCGGATTGCCGGCATGGAACATCTGATGCTCCATCCAGGAAGGGGAGAAGCGCGCTCCCAGCGAGTAACCGCAGGAGTTCAGACGGTGGCGGGTGAGCCCGCGCTCGTCCATGACGCGGGCATGCACGTCGAAGACATCGCCGAAGGTCTTGCCCGGCCGCAATACGTCCTCAATGGCGGTGAGGTTTTGCAGGCAGGCGCTGTAAAGCTCCTTCTGGCGGAAGTCCTGTTCGCCGATTACCACCGTGCGCATCATCGCGGCATGGTAATGGGCGCTGACGCCGGCCCATTCCAGCGTCAGCTGGTCCTTGGTGTCGAGCCTGCGGCGGCCGGATTTGTAACGGCACAGCAGCGCATCCGCGCCGGAGCCGATGATGAATTCATTGGCGGGATAATCGCCGCCGCCCGCCAGAACCGCGCCCTGCATCGCTGCAAGAATTGCGGCTTCGTCCGCGCCGGCCTTGATGAGCGGCAGAGCGGCGTCGAGGGCGTCGTCGGCCAGTTGGCCGGCCTTGCGGGCATAAGCAATCTCGGCCGGGCTTTTGACGAGCCTGAGCGTGCTGACGAGGTATGAGGCGTCAACCATCTGGCCAAAGCTGGCAAGCTGGTTGTCCAGCAGCCGGGCAACACGGCCGGTCATGCCGTGGGTATCGTATTCCACGCCAATCTTTGCGCCGAGCAGGTCGAGGTCACTCAGGAGATTTTTAAGATCGAGCGTCGGGTCGGCATTGGGCCGGTCGACCCAGATGAGGATATTTTCGATGATCGAGGTATTGCGCGCCTGGCGCAGGTCGGCCGAGCGGGTCAGCAACGTCATCGAGCCGTCGGACTTGACCACCAGCGTCTGGAAGAAGCAGTAGCCGAAGGTGTCGTAACCGGTCAGCCAATACATGCTTTCCTGCGCGAAAAGCAGCAGGGCATCCAGCTTCTCTTCCGCCATTTTCGCCATCAGCCGTTCGCGGCGGGCATCGAATTCCGAAAGCTCGAAGTGCAGGGCCATGTCAGTCCTCCAGAATTGCGATTGCGGAAATCTGCCGGCCGTAATCGGGTTCGGCGCGGTGGGTCGTGCGGCGATAGGAATAAAAACGTTCTTCGTCAGGATAGGTGCAGAGGCCGAGATTTTCCGCCCTGACGCCGGCTTTGGTCAGGCGGTCGATGGTAAACCGCTTGAGGTCGAAGAGCGCGTGGCCCTGTTTCTCGGCTGCGGTGAAATAATCCGCGTAAGCCGGATCGATATCGGTGAAGCGTGCCACATATTCCGGCCCGACCTCGTAATTGCTCTGGCTGATGGAGGGGCCGAGTGAGGCGACGATACGCTCGCGGCTGGCACCCAGTTTTGTCATGGTCTCGATGGTGTTTTCGAGAACGCCGAACAATGCACCCTTCCAGCCGGCATGGGCGGCGCCCACGACGCCGGCTTCGGCATCGGCAAACAGGATCGGGCCGCAATCGGCGCTCAAGACGCCGAGCACGAAACCCGGTGTCGCCGTCACCATCGCATCGGCCTGCGGGCGGTTGCCGTCATAGCTTTCATCGACCACGAGAACATCGGGGGAATGGACCTGATGCACGGTGGCAAGGCGTTCAGCCGAAAGGCCGAACCATTGCGCCACGCGCCGCCGGTTTTCCTGCACAAGTTCCGGCTCGTCATGCGAGCCGAGACCGACATTGAGACCCTGATAAAGCCCCGAGGAGACGCCGCCCTGCCGGGTGAAGAAGCCGTGGCGAACACGGTTTTCACCAGAGGCGGCGAGCAGGGGGCTCTGGATGGGGAGCGGCAGCGTTTCGTTCTGCATGGTGCGGGAGTTCCTTGGAGAATATCGCTGTTGGCCGGTGGGGTGCGTTAAGCGAGATGTTTCCTGTTGCTGCGGCGTTGCGCGGCGTGTGTGATGCAGTGTGCCTGCTTCGTGTGTCGCGGCGATGTTGGCCCAGAGGTTATTGCGCTGTCAATCCACCGCACGAAACGGCATGAGATGAAGCGCGGGACTTGAAACGGCGACGACCTTGAAAAGTTCCCCCATCTTGCCGGCCCCTTCGCCGGCAAGGCGGTTGACCGCTTCGGCAATCGCCAGCGTCTGATCGGGTGTAGCCTTGGCGGCAAGGGCTGCTGCCCGCTCCTTGAGGCCGAGGCCATAAAGAAAGTCTCCCTGTCTCAGGGTGCCGTTGACATGCACGCCGGTCGCTTCGGCCGTTCTGACGAGGCTTTCGAAATCGACATGGCTCGTCAGGTCGGCCTCGCCCGGATGTGCTAGCGGCGGATCGAATGCATGGTTGCGCATGGCCTGCAGGGTGTCGCCAAACCCGGCGACCAGATGGCCGTAATCGATGGCAAGCGCCGTGCCGCCATGGGCCGACAGGCGCTGGCAGATGGCCGTCATCACGGCTTCGCGGGCAGGTGAAACTTCGAATATGGTACCAAGCGGCTGTCGTTCAGGCTGCGGCGGCAAGAGGGCCGGGTCGATGCTGGCAAGGCCGGTCGAGAAGACAAGCTCGTCATTTGCATCGAGACTGACAACCCGTTCGCGAAAACCCTGAGGCGTCTTGACGAATTGCCGTATGGGGATGGCGTCGAAAAGTTCGTTGGCGACGAGGAGCAGGAAACCTTCCGGCACCACGTCGAAACTTTCATGCCATGCCAGCCGGTCGGCATGGTCGGCAAGCGTTTCCTTCTGGATTGTGGAAAGGCGGGGGCTGGTTTCCACCAGATGCACCCGCATCGTCTCGTAAAGCGGCGGCGCGATGCGGCGGATGACGCGCAGCATGTCCGACATCATGGTGCCGCGGCCGGCGCCGATCTCCACCAGCTGGGTTTGCGCCGGTCCGCCGTGCCGCTGCCAGGCATGGACAACGAAAACGCCGAGCATTTCGCCGAATAGCTGGCTGACCTCAGGGGCGGTGATGAAATCACCCGAGCGGCCGAAGGGTTCACGGCTCTTGTAATAACCGTGTTCGGGATCAGCGAGGCAAAGCGAGAAATAATCGGTGACGCTGAGCGGACCGTTGAGCCGGATAAGGGATTTGATGCGTTGCGCAAGCGGTGTCGTCATGGCAGGCCATACCGCTTAGGCTATTTTTGCCGCGCGGCGTGCGCGCAGGACCGCCCAGAGGCCGAGAAGGAACATGGGTGTGGAAAGCACCATGCCCATGGTCAGCCAGTTACCGGCGAGATAACCAATCTGGGCATCCGGCTCGCGGAAGAATTCCACGAAGATGCGTGACAGCGCGTAACCGCAGACGAAGATGCCGGTGACGACGCCGGGCGTTTTCAGCGCCCTGAAGGCATAGATGGCAATGGCGAGAATGATGACGAGCACGAGGCCTTCCAGGCCGGCTTCATAAAGCTGGCTCGGGTGCCGCGCGAACGGGCCGCCGGTCGGGAACACGACTGCCCACGGAACATCGGCGATGCGCCCCCACAATTCACCATTGATGAAATTGGCGATGCGGCCGAACAGCAGGCCGATGGGTGCCACGGCCGCAATGACGTCGAACATGCTCCAGACCGGGATGCCGTTCTTGCGGGCAAAGAGGATCATGGCGACGGTGGTGCCGATCAGGCCACCATGGAACGACATGCCGCCGTTCCATATTTCCAGCGCTCTGATCGGGTTGGCGGCAACGGCGCCGAGATCATAAAACAGGATGTAGCCGATGCGGCCGCCGAGCACGATGCCGCCAGCTGCCCACAGGATGAAATCATCAAGGTGCTGCGCCGAGATCGGCGACGTCTCGTTTGGCCACAGGCGATCCGTGCGGGCGAGGCGACGGGCATAAAACCAGCCGAGCATGATGCCGGCGACATAGGCAATGCCATACCAGTGGATCGCCAGAGGCCCGATGGAGAGCGCAATCGGATCAATATTGGGAAAGGGCATGATGGCAAGTTGAGTGGGAGCGGCTAACAATCCGTATATTCCGTCATCGTTGCTGGGCGGACAACAGAATGATCCATTGCCTCGAGGGGCCGGGCGATGATGCTCACCGGTCTCCCTGACGCCAAGGAAAATGGCGATTGCCGAGGCGGCGGTCAAGGTGATTTTTCGTGAGCGGATTGCGATGTCGGACGCTGCAGCGAAAGGCTGCATTTTTCGATTTCGCTTGCAAGGCGGCTGTCGAGCACCTACCTGAAAGGCATCAACAGCAGGGAATGGAACGCTCCCTGAACCGACGAAGGAACAGCGCCATGAGCACGACAGGCACCAACCGTATTCTGGATGAATTCGCCAAGCTGATGACCGATGCGGCCGGCGCGGCGCAGGGCGTGCGCAAGGAAGCGGAAGCCGCCCTTCATGCACAGGCCGATCGCTGGCTTAACAGTCTTGATGTGGTCAAGCGCGAGGAATTCGACGCGGTGCGTGAAATGGCCATCAAGGCGCGTGATGAAAACGATGCGCTGCGCGCGCGCATCGAGGCTCTGGAAGCAAAACTTTCGGCCACTAACGACTGATTCTTTAGCGCTTTTTCCTGATGGGTCCCGGATCGCCTGCGATTCCGGGACTTTTTGTTTGCGGGCCATGCAACCCGAAATAATCTCCGGTTGCCGAAACCAGCCTCTGGCGCGATTTTTTTGGTGCCTGTGGACACTTCCAAAAAACGCAATCGCCAGAGTCGCTTATGTATCTCGCCTGAGGTGATGGGGGAGAAGATATCCACTGTTCAAAAAGCAAAAATGGCGGACGAGGGGTGGCAGCAGGACTCGGCCATTATACACTGATTTTAAATGATGATTCGAAACGACCTGGTAAGCTCCGGACAGGGTGAATGCGTAATTCTGTTGGTGTCGGGCAATCGTCTCAAATGTTGAATCCGGTTTGTGTGTGCGTTTTGTGCCCGGCGTTCAAAACAGAACATCCATACCGGCTGAGAAGGTGCCGCATGAGCCTGATAGAATTTGAAATTGAGCGTCAGTCCAATCCCGTGGACATGATCGAGATTGTCGCTGCCTCGAATGACTGGTCGTTCGAGCGTTCCGGCGAAGACGAGATCGCCATGACGGTGGCTGGTCACTGGGCCGACTATCACGTTTCCTTTGCCTGGATGGAGGATTTCGAAGCGCTGCATCTGGCTTGCGCCTTCGACATCAAGGTGCCCGACCACCGCGTCAACGAAGTCATTTGCCTGCTTTCGCAGGTCAACGGCCAGGTGTTGATGGGTCATTTCGATCTGTGGCGGCAGGAAGACGTGGTGATTTTCCGCCAGTCCCTGCTTCTGGCTGGTGGTGCCGAACCGAACAACCAGCAGGTGGAAGTGCTGCTTTCCAGCGCGCTTGAGGCCTGCGAACAATATTATCAGGCATTCCAGTTCGTCGTCTGGTCGGGGCTGGATGCGAAAAGTGCAATCGAAGCGGTCATGTTCGAGACCGTCGGAGAAGCGTGAAGATGGTATACAAGGCTTCCGGTCCGCTGGTGCTCGTCGGCGCCGGCAATATGGGCGGCGCCATGCTTTCGGGCTGGCTGAAAAAGGGCGTGCCGGGATCCCAGGTCATCGTCATCGATCCGCGCCCTTCCGATGCCATGCGCACAACGATTGCCGAAGCCGGTGCAACGCATAGCCAAAGCGTGCCTGACGGCATCAAGGCAGGCATTCTTTTCGTGGCGGTGAAACCGCAGATGATGGAAGCCGTGCTGCCGTCCCTCAAACCCCTCCTGGGAGCGGATACCGTCGTTGTCTCGATTGCGGCGGGCACGACCATCGGCACCTTCGTGTCGCATTTCGGCGCGGTTGCCGCCGTGCGGGCCATGCCCAACACGCCAGCCATGGTCGGGCGCGGCGTGACGGGTGCCTATGCCAATGAATTGGTAACGCCGGAGCTTAAAGCCGTGGTGGACGGATTGCTGAAGGTCAGCGGTCCGGTCGAATGGGTGGAAACCGAAAGCGATATCGACGCGGTGACCGCGGTTTCGGGCAGCGGCCCGGCCTATGTCTTTTATCTGGTGGAATGCATGGCCGAAGCCGGCCGCAAGGCCGGTCTGCCGGCGGATGTGGCCATGCGTCTGGCGCGGGAAACCGTGGCCGGCGCGGGCGAGTTGCTGCACCAGTCTCCCGATGAGGCGGCGCGGCTGCGCCAGAACGTGACCTCACCGGGCGGAACGACGGCCGCGGCACTTTCCGTGCTGATGGCTGACGATGGCATGCAGCCGCTGTTCGACAAGGCGGTTGCGGCGGCAAAGACACGCGCCGAAGAACTTGCTGGTTGAAGCATTGCAGGCAGGCGGGAGCAGGGTATGAGCGGTGAAATTTCCTACGCCGATTTCGAGAAGGTCGATATTCGTGTCGGCACGATCATCGAGGCTGAGCCCTTTCCCGAAGCCCGCAAGCCGGCAATCAAGGTAAAAATCGATTTCGGACCTGAGATCGGCATCAAGAAATCTTCGGCACAGATTACGGTGCATTATACGCCGGAAAGTCTGGTTGGCCGGCAGGTGCTGGCTGTGGTGAATTTTCCGCCGCGTCAGATCGGCCCGTTCCGCTCCGAGGTCCTGACGCTGGGCTTTGCTGACGGTAACGGTGATATCGTGCTTGCTGCGGTTGAACGGCCGGTGCCGAACGGCGAGAAAATGTGCTGAGATAACAGCACGGGCGCTCGATCTCTCGGATCGAGCGCGGGATGTATCTTACGCCGGAATTTTGACGATTACCCGCAGCCCGCCCAAGGGGCTGTCATCCAGCGAGACGTCGCCGCCGTGGCTGCGCGCGATGTCGCGGACGATGGAGAGGCCAAGTCCCGTACCCGAGGCGTTGAGGTTGCGCGCCTCATCCAGCCGGAAGAACGGCTTGAAGACATCCTCGCGGGAGGCTTCCGGAATACCCGGGCCATCATCATCGAAGGTCATGATGATGGAGCGCGGTGCCTTGCGGATATCGATGTGCAGATTGGTCGCATAACGCCGGGCATTCTCCGCCAGATTGGCGACAAGGCGGGAAAGAGCATTCGGCCGCGCGATGATGCGCTCGATATTATAAAGCTCGTAGCTGAATTTCTTGCCGTGAAGTTCAAAATCATGGCCGATCTTTTCCAGAAGTGCGGGAAGCTCGAGCGTGCCGACATCCTCTTCGACATCGGTGCGGGCAAAGGTCAGATAGGCCTCCAGCATCGACTGCATGTCCTCGACATCCTTGTCCAGCCCTTCAAGGTCCGGATTGTCGCCCGCCAGAGCCAGTTGCAGCTTGAAACGGGTGAGGATGGTGCGCAGGTCGTGGCTGACGCCGTTGAGCATGGCGGTACGCTGTTCCATCTGCCGCTCGATGCGTTCGCGCATCAGGATGAAGGCGAGACCCGCCCGCCGGACTTCATCTGCGCCACGGGGAGAATAGGCTGTGAGTTTCTGGCCGCGGCCGAAATTCTCTGCCGCTTTGGCAAGCGCTTCGATGGGCTTGATCTGCCCCCGCAGGAAGAGAATCGAGATTGCAATCAGCACCAGCGATGCGCCGACCATCCAGACGAGGAAGATATGGGTATTTGAGGCATAGGCCGCGCTGCGGCTGGTAAAGACGCGCAGGGTCTTGTCGTCCAGCTGGACGCGGATTTCGACCAGCGAGCCGTTGCCATAGGTGTCGATCCAGAACGGCCTGCCAATCTGCTGGCGCAACTGATCGGCCAGAATTCTGTCGAGGATCGAAAACAGCGGCTCCGGCCTCGGCGCGGGCAGGTCTGCCTTCGGTTCGATATAGACGCTGAGATCCAGCTTCTCGCGGGCAATGCGGATGACGCGCTGGTAGTCATCTTCCTCGGGGTCGGTTTGCAGGAGCTCGATGATCGCGGCAATATCGCGCGTCACGGCGGCGGAAAGACGCTCCGTCACCAGCTGCCAGTGGCGTTCCATGAACACGGCGGCGACCACGCCCTGAAGCAGGATCATCGGCAAAATGATGATCAGCAGCGAACGTGTGTAAAGCCCGGTGGGCAGCCAATGGCGCAGCCCTCTGGCAAACGAGCGCCAGGTCTTTGCTATGCCGCTTTTTTTGACCGTATTGAGAAAATCGAGGCTCGCCATGGCCGTGCGCCCGCCTTTCGTTTGTCCTTGTCAGTCCACGCTTAGCCGGTAGCCGATGCCGCGCACCGTCTGCAGATAGACCGGATTGGCAGGGTCGTCCTCGATCTTGCGGCGAAGACGGTTGATCTGCACGTCGATGGTTCTTTCGCCCACTTCCGATTCCGCCTCGACCAGTTCATGCCGGGGAATGGTGTCGCCGGCGCGGAGCGCAAAAAGCAGCATGATCTCCTGCTCGCGGTCCGTCAGGCGGATGGTTTCGGGGCCGCGGCGCAATTCCCTTTTGGGAATTGAGAAGCTGTAGGGACCGAACATGATCTGCTCGATCTTCGGGGTATCCGGCGAGGTGTTGCGCCGCAGGATGTTGTTGATGCGCAGCACGAGTTCACGCGGATCAAAAGGTTTGGCGAGATAATCATCCGCCCCGGCCTCCAGCCCCTCGATGCGGGAATCCGCCTCCGACCGGGCGGTCAGTAGAATGACCGGCACGGATTTGTCCTCGTTCAGCGAGCGGGTGAGCGAAAGTCCGTTTTCTCCCGGCATCATTACGTCAAGGATGAGCAGGTCGAAGCGGATGCCGATCATCTTGCGCCGGGCTTCGGCCGCATCCCCAGCGACGGAAATGCGGTACCCCTTCTCACCCAGAAAGCGCTGGAGAAGGTTGCGAATGCGGGCGTCGTCGTCAACGATGAGAAGGTGGGCGGCGTCATCATCCGCCGGCGGGCGCTTTGTCGTTGCTGTCGCCATCGTCAGTCGCCTTCCCCTGTTGTCGGGCTGCGCATCTGCGCCAGGAATTTTCGTACGCAGGCGCGGGCATCGGGACCAAGGCCCTCCAGCGCACGATCAATACGCCGCGATTGCGGTTCGCTCAGCGCCAGGGCCAATTCGCGGCCGGTCAGCGTCGGATAAAGCCGGCGCTGGCGGCGGTCTTCGGGGCCGGCCATCTGGCGGATGTAACCGTCATCGATCAGTTGCTTCAGCACGCGGGCGAGGCTCTGTTTGGTAATCTGCAGCGTGTCGAGCAGATCCGCCACCGTCATGCCGGGCTGCCGGCTGACGAAATAGACTACCCGGTGATGGGCGCGGCCATATTCCAGCTTCGACAGGATGACATCAGGGTCGGAGACGAAATCGCGATAGGCAAAAAACAACGCCTCGATCGTATCGAAGTCAATCTTGCCGTCGTCAACCTTCGGGAGTGCCGGTATTTGTCTCGCGGCGGCGGTTTTGAGCGATTGCGGTGGCACTGCGGTTCCTTCATATCCTGCGGCTGACATACGTCGATGCGCCAATATTCTGTAAACATAGCCGAAAATGCGTCCGCTCGGGAGAATGTCGCCGATCATTTTCTGTTGCGGTGGATAATATGCTGCGGGTGCGGGTGCAACTGGAATCCTGAGTGGCCTTTACCGGAAATAGAAAAGAGCGCGGAAAGCCCGCGCTCTTCAGTTGTTTCATACGATTTAGCCAGAGGTCTACTGGTAGACGTAGACGATCCGGTGGGTTGATGGCTCGACCAGAACGGGCACGTCGTTCACCCGGACATATCGATACTGATAGTCGGGAACCTCAACGAGGCGGGTATCGGACGGCAGGGTTGTGCCGACCACCACGTCGCCATCAAAGGTGACTGTGTCTGCAGGATGCTCGTCCATGTAGGTGATAACCGCTTCGGGCGGGGTGATGTCGACATCACCGACGCGGCCGAGGTTCGGATCACCGGGATTGGGTTCAGCCTGCACGCTTGCGGTTTTCTCATACGTCACGACAGGCACACTGAGTTCGGTGCGACGGTCTTCGAGAATGACGGGAGAACCCTCATACATGACATTCAGATAATCGGCATGCGCCCAACCGCGCAGGCCATTGACCTCGATGCGGCACCAGCTGCTGCCGTCCATGCAACCATCCAGCACGGCATTGCTGCCACGTGTGGCCAGACCCAGTTCGGGATAGTCTTCGCCGGGGCCTGAACGAACGGAAATGTCCGATGCGGTGGTGGCGACCATGGCGGCGTTTGCATAGCCGGCCATCAGGGCGAAAGCGCCGCCAGCCATGAGCATTTTAAGCGTCTTGTCCATGTGTCTCACTCCTTTCAAGACTGGAGCTACAACGTCGGGGCCACCCGGGCGTTCCA
Source organism: Agrobacterium sp. ST15.16.024 (assembly GCF_027956545.1). Classification (NCBI taxonomy): domain Bacteria; kingdom Pseudomonadati; phylum Pseudomonadota; class Alphaproteobacteria; order Hyphomicrobiales; family Rhizobiaceae; genus Agrobacterium; species Agrobacterium sp. ST15.16.024. Next base: position 226,521 of record NZ_JAQKGO010000003.1, on the reverse strand, counting down.
CATTTTTTGGGGGTACTTCCTGTTTTAAGAAGTAATATACCGATTATCTTATTGAATTTTATCGTAATTTTTAGGGGCGATCTGGCAACGGAAAAGCCGTATCTTTTCTCCGCCATTGTACTGTGATCGGTCGCAGTCTATACGAGGCGGGATTTTTCGGACAAGGAGATAAGGGATATGGGAAAGTTGCAGGCGGGCATTATTCCGGTCACGCCGTTCGAGCAGAACTGCACCATCCTCTTTGATCAGGATACCAAGGAAGGTGTTGTCGTTGATCCCGGCGGTGATGTGGATGTCATCCTTCAGGTCGTCGCTGAAAACGGCATCACGCTCAAGGAAATCTGGCTGACCCATGGACATCTCGACCATGCCGGCGGTGCAGAGGAATTGCGCGCGAAACTCTCGCTGCCGGTCATCGGTCCGCATGAGGACGACCGGCCGTTGCTGGAGAGGATCGAGGTGCAGGCCGAAAAATACGGTATCGCCGGTCTTCAGAACGTCGTGCCGGACAAATGGCTGAAGGACGGGGACAGGGTATCCTTCGGGGATCATGTCTTTGAGGTCTATCACTGCCCGGGCCATGCCCCCGGCCATGTCATCTATTATAATCGCGACCAGCAATTTGCCCATGTCGGCGACGTGCTGTTTTCAGGGTCGGTGGGGCGGACCGATCTGCCCGGCGGGAACCATGAGCAATTGATGGCGTCCATTCGCGACAAGCTTTTGCCACTCGGCGACGATGTCGGGTTCATCTGTGGCCATGGTCCTGGTGGTCGGCTGGGCGATGAACGCCGCAACAATCCCTATCTTCAGGGGATCTGAGCGCGTTGCGCATGGCGTGTGCGCAGGCATAAAAAAACCCGGCATTCCTGCCGGGCTTCAACTAGAAAAGAAAGCCGTTTTAGGGTCAGCCAGCAATCTGCAGATTGACTGCCTTCGGGCCCTTGCCGCGACGATCCGGTTCCGTGTCGAAGCTCACTTTCTGATTTTCTGAAAGTCCGGACAGGCCAGAAGCCTGTACAGCAGAGATGTGAACAAAGATATCAGCGCCACCATTGTCTGGCTTGATGAAGCCGAAGCCTTTGTCTGTATTGAAGAATTTTACGGTGCCAGTTTCGGCCATGCATCAGGTCCTTTTCGCTCTGCCCGCGTTCAGCTACAGGCAGCATTACAGTTTTGCCCCGCGAGGGCGTTGGCAGGCAGTTCTTGACTATTGAGAAAATGGACCTTCGCAGCGGGAAGTAATGGCGTTCTCATCCAACGTTTTTCGTCCCACCGCCCGAGGTTTATAGCGTCCCCAGTGCGCAAAATTATAGGCCTTCCCATGCTCGCAAATTGCCCGAACCGCGGTAGAGTGATGCGTTTATGGAAAATTGGCAAGCAAAAGTTTTCACGGGCTTTTTGTCAGATAAAAAACCTGCGGTAGAATAACGGCGTGCAATCGCACATTTTTTTCGCATAGGCGATATTTGATGAAATAATTGCCGGTTAGCGCGGGCGTTCCCGGCAAAATTTTGGATGCCGAAACGCGTTTTTGACGCGGAGCGAGAAAAAACGGTTCTTTTTGCGTCAGGCCGTTCCAGCCACGGTTTTTTGCCGTTTTCGCGTCAGTTCAGGCACCAGTTCCACGATCAATATGGCGATGAATATGATCAGGCAGCCGACATAACCGGCGCGGGAAATGGTCTCATTCAGGAAAAGCGAGGCCATCAAAGCACCGAAAAGCGCCTCCGAGGACAGGAATATCGCCGCCTGCGGCGCCGTGGTGTAACGCTGGCCAATGACCTGCAAAACGAAGGCGAGGCCGGAAGATACGAGGCCGACATAGAGGATTTCCGCCAGCGAGGCTTCGATTGCGGCCATGCTGATGGGTTCGAAGGCAATGCCGATGATGCAACTAAGAAGGGAGCAAACCGCGAACTGAGTGCAGGAGAGGGCGAGCGGTCGCCCGCTCTCGGAGACGAAGCGGCCGGCAAGCGTGATCTGGATCGCCCAGAAGAAGGCGCAGATGATGCTGAGGATATCCCCCCTTGTCAGCGCCTCGAATGCGCCGCCGGACAGGAGGAAGATGCCGCCGAGCATCATCAGCGCGCAGGGCCAGACGATCCAATGGGGATGTCGCCGGTAAAGCACGACAGCGATCACGGGCACGAAGATGACGTAAAGCCCGGTCAGGAAGCTGGAATTTGTGACGGTCGTGGTCAAAAGCCCGACCTGCTGGGTGGTGGCGCCGCCGAACAGCGCAAGTCCCACCAGGATATAACTGCCGATTTCCTTGCGGCGCGGCGATGATTTCTTCGACCGGGTTTCCATCATGGCGAAGGGTAGCACGGCGATTGCGGCAATGGCGAAACGCAGACCGACGAACCAGAAAGGGCCAATGGAGGCCATGGCGGAGGACTGCGCGACAAAGCCGCCTCCCCAGATCGCTGCGGCGAGCAGAAGCAGCATATTGGCCTGAATACGCGTCATTGTTGGCACCAGCACACAGGGGCCGGAAGATCAGTCCATCGCGGCCTTGGCAATTCGGGGATTTTTTGAAATGTCGATCAGACGGTTTCCTGGGTGCTTTAGCAGCAACCTGCCGGTGCCGCAAGCCGGCGGAAGGCGGTCACCGTCAGACGCGGCGACTGGCGTAGCTTTTGGAGCGCCAGCTTATTTGTAGCGGCGGGCTTCGTCCTTGAGACTGCGGCGGGTCAGCGTCAGGCCGCCGATGCCGAGGCCGATGAAGGCCGCAGCCGAGAGGATGATGAGCAGGAAGTGCGGACCTGCCCGCGATGTGGCCGCTTGCGGAATAGACGCGGTGTGCAATGTATCGACGGCTTGGGCCGCCGCATTGGCGGATGTCGCGATACCCGCGGCCATGGTAACGATGACAAGAAAAGCAGCCGCCGCCATCCAGAGGGAAAACAGCGTTCTCTGCGCCCTTAACCTTTCAACGGAAGTCCGGTCGTTGGTAAACATGGCGATTGCCTCTTGTCCCTGTCCATGAAGGATAAAAGAGGCTTCGAAATGGACGGCTTGGAGACCGAATTCTGGCGTTCCGCGGCATTTATTGCGGCAATATTGTGGCAAGTGCGATTACAGGCGGCTGCATGCCGCAGATGGCCTCAGAGGCCGCGTTTTCCGAAGGTGCGGGTCTGGCGCTGCGAATGCGGCTCAGCCGCGCGCTCTTCGCGTAAAAATGGCGGCGTCGTGCCGTTCCGGTCCGTCCGCGGCGCAGTGTTGAAATAGGCGCTGCCGAGTTCGGGAAAGCGTGCGTCGAAGCTTGTGGGCGCGAGTTCCGGTTTGGCGAGAGCATAACCCTGCATCAGCAGGACGCCGAGGTCCTCACACAGATCGACCTGCCAGCCGCTCTCCAGCCCTTCGAATACCGGCTCTATTCCATCGTCGCGAAACTGGCTGACGATGACGCGCAGAAGGGCGGCTCCTGCGGAATTCTGCATGAAATCGCGCACCCAGCCGGCTTCGAATTTGACATAATCGGGTTTGATGAGCTTTACCCGGTCGATATCGGAATCACCGGCGCCGTAGTCGTCCAGCGCCACGCGAAAACCGATGTCGTGCATGTGGTAGGCGAAGTCTGCGACCATCTGCGTGTCGGAGGCCTTTTTCTCGGAGATTTCGCAGACAATGCGCTCCGCCGTCATGCCTGCCTCGTGGGCGGCAAGACGCATGCGCTCCACTTCCTGGCGCATCTTGGCCGGGGTCTGGAACAGGCCCGGATGGAAGTTGACGAAGATACGGGCGCGGGATCGGTTGAGCCTGCCGGTATTGAGAATGTGAATGGTGCGCAGGATGCTGTCGATAGTCTCGATATCGTCAGGCTCCACCAGCGAGAAAAATTCGCCTGGCGTCACCGGTTCGCCGTTGCGATGGGGCCGCACCAGACCTTCGAAGGAATCGATATCGAGCGCACCGCTCGGTGTTCGACGGAAAATGGGCTGCAGGGCCGATTTGAGGTTGAATGTTTGGTAGGCCGTGGACCATGTGCCATCGACCTCGCGGACAAGACTGGAAAAGATGCTTTTGGGCGCCATTTTTCAACCAGCTATAGAGACACGACCCCTAGGCTCGCGAATGTAGCGTATCAAGCGTTACTTCCGGGTTAAGGAAGGTTTAAATTCTCTGCTACAGCACATAAGCCGGCTTTTGACCTTGAAAGACGGCCTGTCTTTCGACATAGAAAGTGCCGCAGAAAACAAGTTTTTCAGCTTCTACCGATGTCAACCCCAATAGGACCGATTAAAAATGGCCTTCCTTGCCGACATTCTCTCCCGCGTAAAGCCATCCGCCACCATCGCCGTTACCCAGAAAGCCCGCGAGCTTAAAGCGAAGGGCCGCGATGTGATCAGCCTTGGCGCCGGCGAGCCGGATTTCGATACGCCCGAAAATATCAAGGAAGCGGCCATTGACGCCATCAAGCGCGGCGAAACGAAATACACGCCCGTTTCCGGCATTCCGGAACTGCGCAAGGCCATCGCCGAAAAGTTCAAGCGCGAAAACGGTCTCGACTACAAGCCGGAGCAGACGATTGTCGGCACGGGCGGCAAGCAGATCCTTTTTAACGCCTTCATGGCCACCCTCAACCCGGGTGACGAAGTCGTCATTCCCGCACCTTACTGGGTCAGCTACCCGGAAATGGTGGCGATCTGCGGCGGCACGCCCGTATTCGTCGACACCACGCTTGAAGACAATTTCAAGCTGACCGCGGCAGCGCTGGAAAAGGCGATCACGCCGAAGACGAAGTGGTTCGTCTTCAACTCGCCTTCCAACCCCTCGGGTGCCGCCTATTCGCATGACGAGCTGAAGGCGCTGACGGACGTGCTGGTCAAGCATCCGCATGTCTGGGTGCTGACGGACGACATGTATGAGCACCTGACCTATGGCGACTTCAAATTCGTCACCCCGGTCGAAGTCGAGCCTGCGCTTTATGACCGCACGCTGACGATGAACGGCGTCTCCAAGGCCTATGCCATGACCGGCTGGCGTATCGGCTACGCGGCCGGCCCGCTGCCGCTGATCAAGGCCATGGACATGATCCAGGGCCAGCAGACCTCGGGCGCCAGCTCGATTGCGCAATGGGCGGCTGTTGAAGCGCTGAACGGCACGCAGGATTTCATTCCGACCAACAAGAAGATCTTCGAAGGTCGCCGTGATCTCGTCGTCTCCATGCTCAACCAGGCCAAGGGTATCAATTGCCCGTCACCGGAAGGCGCATTCTACGTCTACCCGTCCTGCGCCGGCCTGATCGGCAAGACCGCGCCATCTGGCAAGGTCATCGAGAGTGATGTGGACTTCGTCTCCGAGCTTCTGGAAGCCGAAGGCGTTGCCGTCGTGCAGGGATCGGCTTTCGGCCTCGGCCCGAACTTCCGCATTTCCTACGCCACGTCGGAAACCCTGCTGGAAGAAGCCTGCAAGCGCATCCAGCGTTTCTGCGCTGATTGCCGCTGATCGGTTGTTGCGATTTTGAAGGAAGCCCGGCAGCGATGCCGGGCTTTTTTGTTTTTGATAGATGCCCGTACATTCGACGTCATCCTCGGGCTTGACCCGAGGATCTGCAACCCGGGACGATGGATCCTCGGGTCAAGCCCGAGGATGACGGAGGAGAGGTTTCGGCGACGCCTTGTCAGACGCTCGAAATCCAGGCGCAACGCTCGTTTTTAAAGCCCCAGAAACAGCAGCATGACGAAGGTGGCGAAGAGGATGAAATGTGTCATTCCCTCAATCGCATTGGTCTCACCGTCGTTGAGATTGATGGCGGCGGCGATGAGGGTGATGAAGACCATGACGGTTTGAACCGGTGTCATCGCCATGATGAAGGGCTGGCCGGTGTAGAGCGCAATACCCTCCATGACCGGCACGGTGAGAATGACCGTCGACAGCGATGCGCCCATGGCGATGTTGACCACGGCCTGCATGCGATTGCGCAAGGCGGAGCGGAGTGCGGTGAGGATTTCCGGCGATGCCGAGATTGTCGCCACCACCACCGCCATCAGCGCCGGTGGCGCGCTGGTGCCTTCGAGGCTGACGCTCAAAAAGCTCGACATGAATTCCGCCAGTACGCCGATCAGCACCACACCGGCGATGATGAGGCCGATGGACAGTGGCACGCTGCCTTCGTCTTCTTCCTCGGCATGGCTCTCCGATGGTTGACCGGCCGGATGCGCCTTGCGGGGATAGGCATAGCTGAAGAAATAGCTGTGCGGCCCGACCTGCATTTTCAGGAACAGGGCATAAAGCGCGATCATGGCAACGATGGTGAAGGCGGAATAGACGTGCCAGCTTTCATCGGGAATGAATTCCGGCACGATCATCGAAATGCCCATGGCGGTAAGGATCATCACCCCGTAGGTCTTGCCGGAATCATCATTATATGGCTGTTCGCCGTGGCGCAGCCCGCCGAGCAGGGCGGCTAAGCCAAGAATGCCGTTGATGTCGATCATCACGGCGGAATAGATCGTGTCGCGCACCAGTGTCGGTGAGCTGGATTCACTCATGATGATGGCGAGGATCAGCACTTCCACCGCAACTGCCGACAGCGTGAGGATCATCGTGCCATAGGGATCGCCGACCTTGGCGGCGAGGATTTCGGCGTGATGGGCAACCCGCATAGAGACCAGAACGATGAGCCCGATCAGGGCGATTGCGGCGATGAGCGATGCCGTTTTCCCGCCCTCGAATATTGCATGTTCGGCCATATAGGCAACGATTGCCGCCGGTATCGCGAGCAGCAATATGCGCTCCTGCTTCAGAATAGAACCCACCATTGATTTCCCTTCCCCTGACAGCCGCAGGCTGTGACGTATCGTCCCTCAGATCAAGCAGGATTTGCGCTTGAGTGCTTTTGGTAGGATAGTGATGTCGCAGGACATGCTGCTCATGCCGCGGTGTCCCCGTTGGGTGCAATGCTTGAAACGCGGTTGTGGTTGCCATGTCGCCTACTGAAACAGGAGGAACATGCATGACCAAAGTGGTGTATGAAATCGTCGAACATGACGGAGGCTTCGCTTACCGCATGAACGGCGCTTATTCTGAAACCTTCCCTTCCTATGCGGATGCCGTCGAGGCTGCGCGTATCGTTGCCGCTGAACAGCAGGTGGGCGGCGATGACGAGGAAATCAGCTATCAGGACGAACGCGGCCAATGGCATGAAGAATATAGCCAGGGCGGCGACCGGCCGGAAGCTGAAGTCGTGGACAAGACCTTACCGTCGGCCAGACCGTTTTGATGAAAGAGCCGGCATTTCCGGTCAAATCGGCATCACGTTGCATGTTCCGCAAGTTGGTTTTACATCACCGCGGACCGAGGTCCGCGCGGCAACCATTTCCCAATAGTCCTAGCGCCGTTGCGGCGGAGCGCCCGGGTCGGTCTCCTTGAGATGTGCCTTCAGGCCTTCGACGAGGGCGCTGAACACGGCACGACATCGTGGCGAGGTCTTCAGGTTTTCATGCATCGCCACCCAGGTATGCAGCGGGATGTCGATGTCAGGCAGAACCTGCACCAGCCGCGGGTCCTTGCGCGCAAGGCCGATCTGACAGACGCCAATGCCTGCGCTGGCGCGGATCATGGCAAGCTGGGCGAGATTGCTGTCGGCGCGGATTTCGAAGCAGATATCCTCAATATCGGGTATTTCCGGATCAAGGGCGCGCATCCGCTGGATGGCCGCCCTGATGAATGGCGTCTTGCGGTCGAAACCGACCATCCGGTGCTCGTTTAATTCTTCCATGACCTTCGGAATACCGGCTTTCGCCAGATAATCGCGCGTTGCATGAAAGCCCAGACGGAAATTGCCGATGTAGCGCATGACGATCGCATCCTGCTGCGGTTCGGTCATGCGGATGGCGATATCGGCCTCGCGCCGCAAAAGGTCTTCCAGCGTATCCGATAGCGAAAGCTCGATTTCGAGCCGGGGGTGAATTTCCTGCATGGCCGCAACGATGGGCGGCAGCATTTCCACGCCGATGATGTCAGATGCGCTGATGCGCACGGTGCCTTCAATCTTGCCGACTTCGCCGGATGCCGCACGCATGAGCGCTGCCGCTGTCGCTGCGAGATTTTCCGCATAGGGGCGGAGCGCAAGGGCAGCTTCCGTCGGCATCAGCCCGTGCGGTGAGCGGATGAACAGCGGAAAGCCGACCGCTTCTTCCAGCGCGCCGATATGGCGCCCTGCAGTCGGCTGAGTGATGCCCAGTTCACGCGCGGCCGCAGACAGCGAGCCGTCACGCAGCACACTGAGGAAGGTGCGGTAAAAATCCCAGCTGACATCCCGGCTCTTGATCATAAATTTTTGTATACCTGCTCCACCCATTTCGACAATTTCGTATATCGCAGGACGGGACGATACTCCAGCCCACAAGAAGGAGTGATGGCGATGATATATGAAAAACACGCAGATACAGCAGAAAATCAGCCTCTGGCGCTGATCGTCGGGGCGAATGGCGGTGTGGGCAGCCATGTGGCGAAGATGCTGTTGCAACGCGGCTGGCGGGTGAGGGCGCTGACGCGCCAGCAGGCACCATCCGGTGCGACGGATGGTATTGAGCGCGTGACCGGCGACGCCATGAACCGGCAGGACGTGGTGGAGGCCGCGAAGGGGGCAACGCTCATAGTCCATGCGGTCAACCCTCCGGGATATCGCAACTGGGACAGGCAGGTGCTGCCGATGCTCGACAACACCATCGCGGCGGCTGAGGCCTGCGGGGCGAGGATCGTGTTTCCCGGCAGCGTTTATAATTTCGGGCCGGATGCCTTTCCGCTCCTGACGGAAGACAGCCCGCAAAAGCCTTTCACCCGCAAGGGCACGTTGCGGGTGGAGATGGAGCGGCGGCTGAAGATGGCGTCGATGCGTGGCGTGCCGGTGCTGATTGTCCGCGCCGGGGATTTTTTCGGCCCCGATGCGAAAAATAACTGGTTTTCGCAGATGCTGGTGCGGCCGGGTAAGCCAGTGCGCAGCGTCCAGAACCCTGCGGCACCCTATGCCGGACATCAATGGGCCTATCTGCCTGACGTGGCGGAAACGATCGGCCGGTTGCTCGACCGCTCCGGCGATCTTCCGGCTTTCGCCGTTTATCACATGGAAGGTTTCTGGGATTTCGATGGGTTACAACTGGTTGCGGCAATCGAGCGGGTCGTTGGTCACCCGGTCAAGATGCGTCGGCTTTTCTGGCCGGGCATAAGGCTGGCCGCACCCTTCGTTCCGCTGTTTCGCGAAGTGCTGGAAATGCAATATCTCTGGCAGATGCCGATCCGCATGAGCAACCGCAAGCTTGCGGATTTTCTCGGCACGGAACCACGGACGCCGATTGATGCAGCCGTCTCGGCGACATTGGCGAGCCTCGGCTGCCTCCAGCAGGTGCCGCAACCGGCGAGCCATCATCATACGGCGGATGCCGGGGGCAGGGTGTGATGGCCACCGCGGCAAATGGGATGTCAGCTCGGCGTCGTGTGTTCGCGGTGATTTCGGCAGGGGTGCCGGTGCTGATTTTTGCACAGGTGCTGCTGGCGGGGTTGTCGATCTATTATGACGGATCGCTGCTTTCGGTGCACAAGGGGCTTGGCATGTTTATCGCCATCCCCATCGCGTCGCTGGTCTTCCTCGCGCTGCGTTATGACGATCTGCGGCCGAACCTCAATCGCGCGCTGGTGCTGCTTGCGCTCTATGGCCTGCAGGTGGCGCTGATGAGCATCGGCCGGGAAACGGGCAATGGCTTTCTGCAGGCGCTGCATGTGGCCAATGCCTTTGTTATGGGGGCGTTTTCCGATTTCGCCGCCCGGCAGGCACGCACCGCATCCTGAAACGGAAAACGCCGCACTGCGGAGACGCAGTGCGGCGTTTGGTTTTATCAATGATCAGCCGAGCGCCGGATAGTCGGTATAGCCTTCTGCGCCACCGCCATAGAAGGTCGGCTGGTTCGGCTCATTCAGCGGTGCATCGTTCTTGAAGCGGCGCACCAGGTCCGGATTGGCGATGAAGGCCTTGCCGAAGGCGACAGCATCGACCTTGCCGCTTTCCACGGCTTCAATAGCGCTTGCACGGTCGTAGCCGTTATTGGCGATCCACAGGCCCTTGCCGCCGGCATTGCGATACGCACCCTTGAAGGCTGCGTAATCGAACGGCTTGTCGCCCTGCTTGAAATCACGCGGGCCGCCGGTTGCACCCTCAACGACATGGATGAAGGCGAGATTGCGCTTGCCGAGCTCTTCCGCAACGTAATTGTAAAGCGGCTGCGGATCAGCCTCGAAAATATCGTTCGCGGGTGTGACGGGGGAGAGGCGGATGCCGGTGCGGCCCGCGCCGATTTCTTCCGTAACCGCATCCACTACTTCCAGAAGGAAGCGGGCGCGGTTTTCGATCGAACCACCATAGTCGTCGGTGCGCTGGTTGGTGCTGGATTTCAGGAATTGCTCGATCAGATAACCGTTGGCTGCGTGGATTTCGACGCCATCGAAACCAGCTTCCAGCGCGGCACGGGCGCCGCTGCGGTAATCCTCAAGGATGAGGCCGATATCGTCGATGGTGAGCGCACGCGGCTCGGAGGTTTCCGCAAAAGCACCGGTGCCGTCATCATTGATGATATAGGTCTTCGATTTGGCAGGGATGGCGGAAGGGGCGACGGGCTGGCCGCCATGCGGCTGCAGCGACGTATGCGAAATGCGGCCCACATGCCAGATCTGCGCGACGATTTTGCCACCGGCCGAATGTACGCCGTCGGTGATCTTTTTCCAGCCTTCGACGGCTTCCTGCTTGTAGAGGCCCGGAACATCCGCATAGCCCTGTCCCTGCTGGGAAATCGGGGTGCCTTCGGTGACGATCAGCCCGGCCGTGGCGCGCTGCTCGTAATAGGTGGCGTTGAGATTGTTGGGAATTGCCCCCGGCGAACGGTTGCGGGTGAGGGGAGCCATGACGATACGATTGGCGAGTGCGATATCGCCGGCCTGTGCCGGTTCGAAAAGACTGGTCATGCGACTTCACTTTCTGGTCGGTTGGCGAAATTGCGCTTAAGGCGCGCTGTCTTTCGGTCTGGGTGCCGGAAGGAGAACCACGTGCTGGTTTCCAGTCCGACACCCCAGGGCTCAAAGCTTGGGAGGCTCAGAGATTCGCGTGCAGATAATTGCGGAACGCGTCGATGGTTTCCTCGTTGCGTTCGAAAAACACCCATTGCCCGACCTTCTTCGACCTTATCAGGCCGGCTGCCTGCAACACCGCCAGATGCGACGAGACGGTGGATTGTGACAGGCCGCTGATCTGAAACTGGTTGGCGCACACACCCATGCTGAACGGATGGTCCTGACAGAAGTGATTTTCCGGGCACTTCAGCCATTCCAGAAATTTCAGCCTGGCAGGGTGGGAAAGGGCTTTGAGGACTTCCTCCGGGTTCATCGGTGTTTCTCTAATATCTGGCATGAACGATGTTTATATCGATGGTTTCCGATATACAAATCACGTATCCGTGAGGGCCTGTGGGGATGGCGGGGATACTTCCCAAAAAAGAAGGCCGCTGGATGTCTCCGCGGCCCGATAAGTTTGAAGGTTAAAACCTCCAGAGGGGAACAGCTGTCGCGTGCCTTAAGGGAGCGTGACAGCCAGCTAAAATATGGGAGCGTCAATAATGCAAAACAAGGTTGCATCGTGCGATATTTCGCCAAATTGGGGAAAATTCTTGCGGGTAAAAAAAGAGGGCCGCCGGATAGATCCAGGGCCCTTTAAGTGTGAAGGTCAAAAACCTCCAGAGGGGAACAGCTGATGCGGTGGAACTGGGAGGAAAAGCCACCGTGTGCATCAGCTGAGAGCGATATGGTGCTTTTTTGTGCACGAAACAACTCTTTTTTGTGCAGGTCAGGCATGCGCGCGATGCAGGCCTCGATATTTCCGGTATATTTTATGTGCAATGCTGGTGAGGGCCGCCTGCCGGCAGCCCTCTCATCCGCATTTTCAAGTGTTTGAATTCAAAAGGATATTCAGGTTTTCCGGCTATTTTAACGTCAGAAGTTCCAGTTCCGCGCCTTGGCGACGATGAAATCGCGGAAAGCTTTCAGCTTTGCGGCGTTTTTCATTTCATCGGGATAGCAGAAGTAGGTATCGAATGACGGAATATCTGCGGCCAGCGACAGCTGGATGAGACCGGGATCGCGCCCGACGATGTAGTCAGGCAAACAGGCAATACCTATTCCCAGCAGGCAGGCACGTTTGATTGAGGTCTGGCTGTTGATCTGAAGATGCGGGATGCGCGTATTGTCTGAAGACCGCCCGGCGTTTTCCAGCCAGTTGACATCAAGAAGGTAGTTGGGCGCCGGTTCACCGAAGGAGATGATCCGGTGATTGTCCAGATCCTCGATCGACTGCGGTTCGCCGTGGCGATTGATGTAGGACGGCGCGGCATAGACATGCATGTGCACCGTAAACAGCTTGCGCTGGATAAGGTCCGATTGCTGCGGCTGGCGCAGGCGGATGGCGCAATCGGCGTGGCGCATGTTCACGTCCAGTTCCTCATTGTCGAGGATGAGCTGGATCGACATTTCCGGATAGAGTTGCAGGAACTCCTGCACCTTGTCCGTCAGCCAGCCCTGGCCGAGACCAACCGTCGTCGTGACGCGCAGCTTGCCACTCGGCTTTTCCGTCGTTTCGGTCAGCTGCATCTTCACCGTTTCGAGCTTCAGCAGCACGTCATGGGCGGTGCGGTACAGCAGCTCGCCCTGTTCGGTGAGGATCAGGCCACGAGCATGACGATGGAACAGCTTGACGCCGACATCCTGCTCCAGCGCGCTGACCTGGCGGCTGATGGCCGACTGGGACAAATGCAGCTTGTCGGCAGCGTGGGTGAAAGACCCTGCTTCGGCTGCGGCATGAAAAATGCGCAGTTTATCCCAGTCCAATGGCATTGCCATGCCTATCCTGCCTTTCGGTTATTCCGCTGCGACCGCGAGCGGTTGTTGCGCGGTGAGATAGCGTTCTGCTTCCAGCGCTGCCATGCAGCCCATGCCGGCGGCGGTGATCGCCTGGCGGTAAATGTCGTCGGTGACGTCACCGGCCGCAAAGATGCCTTCGACGTCGGTTGCCGTGGAATCGGGAGCGGTCCACATGTAGCCGTTGTCTTTCAGCTTCACCTTGCCCTTGAACAGTTCAACCGCAGGCGCATGGCCGATGGCGACGAAGACGCCGTCGATGGGCGTATCGCTGATGACGCCGGTTTTGGTGTCGCGCAGGCGCACACCCGAGACGGAGGGTGGCATGGGTGGCTTGGCGGGTGCGCCGGTAATTTCGGCGATTTCCGTGTTCCACAGGATCTTGACGTTTTCCTTGGCAAACAGCCGTTCCTGCAGGATCTTTTCCGAACGGAAGCTGTCGCGGCGATGCACGACTGTCACGGATTTGGCGATATGGGCGAGATAGAGCGCCTCTTCCACGGCGGAATTGCCGCCACCGACCACGATCACGTCCTTGTTGCGATAGAAGAACCCGTCGCAGGTGGCGCAGGCGGAAACACCGAAGCCCTGAAAATGCTGTTCGCTCTCGATACCGAGCCACTTGGCCTTGGCGCCGGTGGCGATGATCAGCGTATCGGCAGTCCAGACCTGACCGGAATCGGTCTTGACCACAAATGGCCGGGTCGTGGTGTCAACTTCGGTCACGAGGTCGCTGACGATTTCCGCGCCCACATGGGTTGCCTGCTTCAGCATCTGGTCCATCAGCCACGGACCCTGAATCGGATCGGCAAAACCTGGATAGTTTTCGACATCGGTGGTGATCATCAGCTGGCCACCCTGTTCCATACCGGCAATCAGCACCGGCTTCAGCATTGCGCGGGCCGCGTAGATGGCCGCCGTATAGCCGGCGGGACCGGAACCGATGATCAGTACCTTCGTATGGCGGGCAGACATGGAAACATTCCTTCTCAATAGCAGGGTCTTCGCTCAAGGGCCTTCCAGCCGTGGACGGCGGACGGGCCACAACCCCTTCGTTGGCAGGTATTTAAGGTTGTCTAGTGTCTTTATTCAAGGGCAGCCTTGCGTTACCAACAAGGCAGTTGTGGATGCGCGCGTAATTTTGTAACCGGCCGGCGGCATATTGTTGCGAATCCCGTGCCGAATAGTACAAGGAACTTGTACGGCTTAACGAGGAACTTCTCCGTGACCAGCGTCGAACTCGATGCCATCGATCTGAAAATCCTGCGCGAATTGCAGCGCGACGGGCGCATGACCAATGTGGAACTGGCCGAAAGGGTCGGTATTTCCGCGCCGCCATGCCTCAGGCGTGTCCGCAAGCTGGAAGAAGCGGGTGTGATCGAGGGTTATCACGCCATGTTGAGCGCGCCGAAGCTCGGTTTTGATCTCGTCGCCTTCTGCATGGTTGGCCTCAAGCGCCAGTCGGACAGCAATCTGAAGGCTTTCGCTGCCGCGACCGCCGGCTGGTCGCTGGTGCGGCAGGCATGGATGGTGTCAGGCGAAAGCGATTTCCTGTTGCATTGTGTTGCCAGAAACCTCACCGAGTTTCAGGATTTCGTCATCGAGGTTCTGACGGCTGACGAAAATGTCGACACGGTTCGCACCATGCTCACCATCCGTCAGGTCAAGCGCGTCGGCCTCGTGGAAATCTGAACGGCAGATTTGCAGTTGCTTTGCTAGGCGTTATGCGCGCCTTAGCGCGTCATAGACCGCACCGAGACTTGTCGCCTCTTTTTCCAGCGGGAATGTGGTGCGCACATGCGCAAGCCCGGCCAGCGCATGGTTTTTGGCCAGAGCCGGGTCGGCAAGATAGGGCTTTATCGCATCCACGAGTGCTGCGTAGTCACCCGCTTCGACCACCATGCCGGTCTTTCCCTCGACGATCATTTCCTCGTAAGCGCCGGCATTGCTGGCAACGACTGATGTTTCCGACGCCATCGCCTCCAGTGGCGTCAGGCCGAAACCCTCATTTCGCGACGGTGCGACATAGAGCGTCAGCCGTCTGTACCAGGGTTTGATATCATCGACTTCGCCCTGAAACACGATGCGGTCGGAAAGGCCGGCTGCGGCAACATCGGCTTTGAGTGCGTCACCAAAGGCCTTGTGTTCCGCCGTCACGCGGCCGGAAACCACGGCCGTCCATTCAGGGTGTGCGGGCAGAAGCTCGATCATGGCGCGCACGAAGAGATCGGTGCCCTTCTGGTGGCGCACCCGCCCAAAACAGCCGATCAGATAGTGTCCCGGCAGGCCGGTTGAGGCAATCGTGTACTCGGGGCCTTCCGCCGGATGAAACAGATCGGTGTCGACGCCATGCATCACGACGCTATGGGGCACTTCCAGAAACGAGCCGGAGCGGCCGCTTGTCGCGACCACGGCGTCCATCTTCGAAATCAGAAAACGGGTATAGGCGGAATGCCGCCTCTGCGCGGCCGAGGTGAAGAGCAGCTTTACCTTCATGCGCAGCACATCGCGCATGAAAATGCCCGGCAACATTTCAAGATTGCGGCGGGCATGCCAGATGCGCGGGCCGCCCAGCGGACCGTTTTGCCAGAGCCGCCACAGATCGCGGAAGCGCACATGCGGCAGATGCGGCGGCAGGCCGGGGCCGATGACGGCCACTTTCTGTCCCAGCCGGTTCTGCACTGGAATGAGCTGAACGATGGTGGAGGTGACACCGGAGAGCCTGCGCTTGAAGTTCGGTGCAAGCACCTGCACATCTTTCAGACTGACGTGGGACAAGATGGGCTTCCGTCTCTGCGGCTGGTTTGGCGGTTTGATACGTCAAAAGGCAATGCGCCCGCGAGGGGCGCATTGCGTGAGGCTCATCAGCCCCACTGTACCGCGAGGATTTCGTAACCCTTGGCGCCGCCCGGAGCATTGACTTCGATGCTGTCACCAACTTCCTTGCCGATCAGGGCACGGGCGATGGGCGAGGAAATGGAAATGCGGCCAGCCTTCACATCGGCTTCCTGGTCGCCGACGATCTGGTAGGTTTTTTCCTCGTCGCTGTCCTCGTCCACCAGCTTGACGGTGGCGCCGAACTTGATCTTGGAACCGGACATCTTGGAAAGGTCGATGACCTCCGCGCGGGCGGTCAGGTCTTCCAGTTCGGTGATGCGGCCTTCGTTATGGCTCTGGGCTTCCTTGGCAGCGTGGTATTCGGCATTTTCCGAAAGGTCGCCATGGGCGCGCGCTTCCGCAATTGCCTCGATGATACGGGGACGTTCCTCCTGCTGGCGAAAGCGCAGCTCCTCCTGCAGCTTGACGAATCCACCCTGAGTCATCGGTACTTTTTCTACCATTTTTTTATCCTTCGCATTCCGGTCGCTTTACTTGCAGACACAAAAAGAAACAGGTTCCGGAGAGGAACTCCGGAACCATGCCAAAATCATAACTAAGCCGACTATATCAGAAGACGACAGCGAAATGCCAGCAAATTTGAGGCGGGCAATTTTATGCATTCATTCATGAAGTTAGGCGGCAAGATTGACATTTCTCAATAGAACATATAGTGAACATAATTATGAAGAAGTCAATCAGGCAACGTCTGGCCATTCTCTCCGATGCGGCGAAATATGACGCATCCTGCGCCTCCAGCGGTACGACGAAACGCAGCTCGGCTGCATCGGGCGGATTGGGCTCCACGGAGGGATCGGGGATCTGCCATGCCTATGCGCCGGATGGGCGCTGCATTTCGCTGCTGAAAATCCTGCTCACCAATTTCTGCATTTATGACTGCGCCTATTGCATCAACCGTTCCTCCAGCAATGTGGAGCGCGCGCGATTTACCGCCGAAGAGGTGGTGTGGCTGACGTTGGAATTCTATCGGCGCAACTATATTGAGGGGCTATTTCTTTCCTCCGGTATTATCCGCTCTTCCGACCATACGATGGAGGAGATGGTGCGCGTGGCGCGTGAGTTGCGCGTTACCCATGGATTTCGTGGTTATATCCATCTGAAATCGATCCCTGAAGCATCGCCGAAGCTCATAGAGGAAGCGGGGCTTTATGCGGACCGGCTGTCGATCAATATCGAGTTGCCGACCGATAGCGGTATCGGCCGTTTCGCGCCGGAAAAGCAGCCCGCCAATATTCGCCGCTCCATGGCCGATATCCGCCTGAAAATCGAGGAGGCCGGCGAGCCGACGGTGCGCACGCGTCGGACCAAGCGCTTTGCGCCCGCCGGGCAGAGCACGCAGATGATCGTGGGTGCTGACGGCGCTGATGACAGCACCATTCTCTCCACCAGCGCCCGGCTTTATGGCAGTTATGGCCTGCGCCGCGTTTATTATTCCGCCTTCAGTCCCATTCCGGATTCCTCCAAAAACCTGCCACTGATCAAGCCGCCCTTGATGCGTGAGCACAGGCTTTATCAGGCCGACTGGCTTTATCGATTTTACGGTTTCGACATTGGCGAGATAACCGCGATTGGTGGCGATGGCATGCTCGATCTCGATATCGATCCGAAGCTGGCATGGGCGCTCAAAAACCGCGACCGTTTTCCGGTGGATGTGAATGCGGCGGATCGGGAAATGCTGTTGCGCGTTCCCGGTTTCGGCACCAAGACGGTGGCGTCCATCCTGTCATCACGGCGGTTCCGGCGGGTACGGCTGGAGGAAGTTGCCCGTTTCGGGGTGTCCCTGAAAAAGGTGAAGGCCTTTATCGTCGCGGACGGCTGGACGCCGGGCAAACTGACTGAACGGCCTGATCTGCGGGCGATGTTTGAGCCGCAGCCCGAACAATTGTCGCTGTTGTGATGTATGGCCCGGTTCTCGAAGGGCGGGGCGATTTCGGCGAGTGGCGCGATGCGGCTCGGGCGGCGCTTGCCGCCAACATACCGCCAGAGGCGATCGACTGGCGGCTGCGGGATGACGAAGCTGGTCTGCTGGATTTTGCCGGGGAGCCGTTGCCGACGCTCAAGCCTAGGGAAACCCAGGTCTCCGCTCCGTCCGCTTTCGTGGCGCTGGCACAGGCGGTGATCTGTCACAGTGATAAGGGCCGTTTTGCGCTGCTATACCGGCTGCTGTGGCGGCTTAGGCAGGATCGCGCCCTGTTGCAATTCAAGTCCGATCCGGATGTTTCACAGGCACGACTGCTCGAAAAATCCGTCCGTCGTGACTGTCACAAGATGACGGCCTTCGTTCGTTTCAAGGAGTTACCCTTACCGCAGGGGCAGGGCGGGCGACGGCGCTTCGTTGCCTGGTTCGAGCCGGATCATTTTATTGTCGAGCGTGAGGCGCCGTTTTTCCAGCGGCGGTTCACCGACATGGACTGGTTGATCGCGACACCGCAAGGGTCTGCGCGATGGGATGGGAGCGTGCTGCAAACATCGCGAGAGGCCGCCGCCAAACCCGATTTGACAGACGAGACGGATGATCTCTGGCGGACTTATTACGCCAATATCTTCAATCCCGCCCGCTTGAAGATCAAGGCGATGACGGCGGAGATGCCGAAAAAATACTGGAAGAACCTGCCCGAGGCGGATCTCATTCCCGGCCTCATTCTGGGCGCGGAGGCGCGGGTGCTGGATATGGCGGCCAAGGCGGCAAGCCAGCCGCAACCTTTTCACCGCCGCCTGCAGGCCGTTGCCGCCGCGGCGCGGGAAGAGGTCCTGTCGCCGGAACCAGAAGATTCGCTTGCCTCTTTGAGGCGGCAGGCAGGCCAATGCACCCGGTGCCCGTTGCATTGCAAGGCGACGCAAACTGTTTTTGGCGAGGGGCCGGAAGATGCGGATGTCATGATCGTCGGCGAGCAGCCGGGCGATCACGAAGATCTTGCCGGAAAACCTTTCCTCGGCCCTGCCGGTCAGCTCTTTGACCGGACGCTGGGCGAGATCGGCGTGGATCGCAGGCGGCTTTACGTCACCAATGCCGTCAAGCATTTCAAATATGAAACACGTGGCAAGCGGCGCATTCACCAGCGGCCGGATGCGGGTGAGGTGCAGCAATGTCGTTGGTGGCTGAGCCAGGAAATTGCACTGGTGCAGCCCAAGCTCATCGTCGCCATGGGTGCAACGGCGCTTTATGCGCTGACCGGTGGCAAGGAGAAAGTCACCAACGTTCGCAGCCGCCCTCTGCCCATGCAGGAAGGGCGGACGCTGTTTGTCACGGTGCATCCTTCCTATCTGCTGCGCCTGCCGGACGCGGAGGCGAAGCACGCGGAAATTCTGCTCTTCAAGAAGGATATGGAGTTTATAAGATCATTCGAATAGATTGTTTTATTAATTTATAAGAGCATTGTATTTTATTCTATTTTTTATGAATATAATTTATAAATTTTTGGTTCGCTATTTTTATTGAAATTTTATACTTATAGACGATAATTGAATTCGTTTTATTTATTTATTGCGTGGACATATTATGTTGGGTGAACTCGACCTCACGACAGTCATACTGATGCAAAAGTGCTCTTATATTGTAGGGTTGCTGAGTTTCATCTATCTGAAGTTGTCAAATCGTGGATTGCGTGGCCCGGTTGCTCTTGCCGCCGGCTTTGCTGCCATGACAATTGGCTCCACCCTCGCCGGTTACGGCGAATGGGGGATAATGTCACCGGCTTTTTGGCAGCTCGGCAGTGTCGTTTTCGGCATTATCGGTTATGCGCTGATCTGGCTCGGTCTGAAAGTTTTGAGCGACGGACGCCCTGTGGGTCGCCGAACGGTGGTTGTCCTCTGTCTTGTCGCCCTGCTGGCGATTGTCGTCGCGCTGCAGGTGGCTGAAAACAATGCCTGTCGTGCGGCTCTGTTCAATGGCTGCGCGGCTCTCGCCTATCTTGCGGGCGCGGGTGGTCTTTTCGCAAGGTGGCGCAAGGAGCGGCTTCTCTCCCGTCTGGCACTCGGCGCAATCACCGGGATTTCCGGTCTGATTTCGCTATCCGTGGTGAAAAGCATATTCCTCCCGGACTATGCCATCATCAATCTGGTCAATGCGTTTTTCTTCATCATCATGCTGAACTTCGCCATCGCGCTGTTCGTGATGATGCTGGTGGCCGAGCGGTCCGAACGGAAATTGCTGGTTCTCGCCAATACCGATCCGCTGACCGGCGTCAAGAACCGCCGCTTCTTTTTCCAGGCCATGCCTGCGGCTCCCGATCCCGCCGATGCGGCCATGCTGCTGGATATCGATCACTTCAAATCGATCAACGACCGTTTTGGCCATGCCGTTGGTGATAGCGTCCTTCAGGAAGTGGCGAAACGCATCGGCGGCAGCATACGCGGTGCCGATGTGCTGGCGCGTTACGGTGGCGAGGAATTCATCATCTTTCTGCCGGGTGCAGGAGGTCAGAAAGCCTCAATGATCGGCGAGCGTATTCGCAATGCGGTTGCCGTCAATGACGTCGATTGTGGTGGATTGCGCGTCGGCGTGACGATCAGCATCGGCGTCGCGACCACCGGCGAAATGCGCTGCGACCTGCAGACGCTGGCGGAAATGGCGGATCGCGCCCTCTACCGCGCCAAGAGCGAAGGGCGCAACTGCGTGCGCGAGGCGCTGGCGGCCTAGCCCTGCTGCTCGCTCACTTCATCCACCGCGGCGCGATGGTGCAGGGCTTCCTTGAGCAATATCTCGATCTGGGCATTGATGCTGCGCAACTCGCCGCTGGCCGTGTTCCTGATCACGTTCAATATTGCGGGTTCGATCCGCAGCGGAAAAGCCACCCGTTCCGGTCCCGGCGGACGTCCTGCCATTGCTTTAACCCCGCAAGGTTTCGGTGCTGATCACCGAGGTTGCGTCAACACGCGCGGAAATGCCGGCAATCATGCGGGCAAGCACAGGCGAAATATATCCGCCTGTGGCCGAGGGCGGTATGTCGGTCTTGGATAAGGGCATCATGAACCTCACGTCGGAATGATGCGTTTTTGATACCGGAAACGGATTGCAGGGGGATTACGCAATGCGAAACGCCGCGGATCTTGCGACCCGCGGCGTTTCGTTTTCATTCAGCACGTGACGGCGCGGATTTCCCGCGGTCGCTTACTGGAAATAGCTCTGCAGCGGCTTCACTTCCAGATTGCCGGCCTTCAGTGCCTTGATGGCAAGGGCTGCCGCTTCGGCACCGGCCATGGTCGTGTAATAGGGCACCTTCTGCATCAGTGTTGCACGGCGCAGCGACTTGCTATCGGAAATCGCCTTGTTGCTATCAGTGGTGTTGATGACGAGCTGGACCTGACGGTTGCGGATGGCGTCTTCGATATGCGGACGGCCTTCCTGCACCTTGTTGATCTTTTCGGCGTTGATGCCCCGTTCGGCAAGGAAACGCTGTGTGCCGCCGGTGGCCACGACCTTGAAGCCGCTTTCCACCAGAATGCGGATGGCGGGGAGAACACCTTCCTTATCGTCGTCACGCACCGAAACAAAGACCGTGCCGGAGCGCGGCAGGTCAACGCCGGCGCCGAGCTGGCTCTTGGCGAAGGCGAGCGCAAAATCCGTGTCGAGGCCGATGACTTCACCGGTCGAGCGCATTTCCGGTCCGAGCAAGATGTCGACGCCGGGGAAGCGGGCGAAGGGGAAGACGGCTTCCTTGACGGCGATGTGCTTCAGATTGCGCGGATCAGGCTTTTCGCCATAGGCGGCAATCGCTGTATTGAGCTTTTCACCGGCCATGACGCGGGCGGCGATCTTGGCAATCGGCGCGCCGATGGTCTTGGCGACGAAAGGCACGGTGCGCGAAGCGCGCGGGTTGACTTCGAGAACGTAGATCGTGCCGTCCTTGATCGCATATTGCACGTTCATCAGGCCGCCGACATTCAGCGCTTTTGCAAGCGCCGTCGTCTGGCGCTCCAGCTCGTCAAGGGTTTCCTTGCTCAATGAACGCGACGGCAGCGAGCAGGCCGAGTCGCCCGAATGGATGCCGGCTTCTTCGATATGCTCCATGATGCCTGACACGAAGACGTTTTCGCCATCGCAGAGCGCATCGACGTCGACTTCGACGGCGTTGGTCAGGTAGCTGTCGAACAGCAGCGGGTTCTTGCCGAGCAGGGTGTTGATCTGGCCGGTCTTGTCGTTCGGGTAACGCTGCTTGATGTCTTCGGGTACGAGGCCCGGAACCGTGTCGAGCAGGTAAGTCTGCAGCTGGCCTTCCGAATGGATGATCTGCATGGCGCGGCCACCCAGAACGTAGGACGGGCGCACCACCAGCGGGAAGCCGATTTCGGAGGCCACGAGGCGGGCCTGCTCGACCGAGTAGGCGATGCCGTTGTTCGGCTGGGCGAGATCGAGCTTCATCAGCAGCTTCTGGAAACGGTCGCGGTCTTCGGCAAGGTCGATCATGTCGGGTGCAGTGCCGAGGATCGGGATACCGTTCTTTTCCAGCGCTTCTGCGAGCTTCAGCGGGGTCTGGCCGCCGAACTGCACGATGACGCCAACCAGCTCGCCCTTTTCTTGTTCGGCGCGCATGATCTCGATCACGTCTTCGGCCGTCAGCGGCTCGAAATAGAGGCGATCGGAGGTGTCATAGTCGGTGGAAACCGTTTCCGGGTTGCAGTTGATCATGATGGCTTCGAAGCCGGCATCCTTCAGCGCGAAGGCGGCGTGGCAGCAGCAATAATCAAACTCGATGCCCTGGCCGATACGGTTCGGGCCACCGCCGAGGATGACGACCTTCTTGCGGTCGGAAACCTGCGCTTCCGAGCGGGCTGCGCCAACGAAGGGAATTTCATAGGTCGAATACATGTAAGCGGTCGGCGAGGCGAATTCGGCCGCGCAGGTGTCGATGCGCTTGAAGACCGGGCGAACATTGAGGCTGTTGCGCAGTTCGGCCACTTCTTTCGGACGCTTGGACGTCAGGCTGGCGAGGCGGGCGTCGGAAAAGCCCATGGCCTTCAGCATGCGCAGGTTTTCGGCATCCTGCGGCAGGCCATGCTCGCGGATGCGGGCTTCCATGTCGACGATGGCCTTGAACTGGGCGATGAACCACGGATCGATCTTGGAGTTTTCGTGGACTTCTTCTTCGGTCATGCCCATGCGCAGCGCCTGGGCGACCATACGCAGACGGTCCGGCGTCGGCGTGCCAATGGCGGCACGGATGGCGTTCTTGGAGCCTTCGCCTTCCTCAAAGCCGGGGATTTCGATTTCATCGAGACCGGTGAGGCCGGTTTCCATGCCACGCAGCGCCTTCTGCAGCGATTCGGCGAAGGTGCGGCCAATCGCCATGACTTCACCGACCGACTTCATGGCGGTGGTGAGGATCGGCGAGGCGCCGGGGAATTTCTCGAAGGCGAAACGCGGGATCTTGGTGACGACATAGTCGATCGACGGCTCGAACGAAGCGGGCGTCGCACCGCCGGTGATGTCATTTTCCAGCTCGTCCAGCGTATAACCGATAGCGAGCTTGGCGGCGATCTTGGCGATGGGGAAGCCGGTCGCCTTCGATGCCAGCGCGGACGAGCGCGACACGCGCGGGTTCATTTCGATGACGACGAGGCGGCCATCTTTCGGATTGACGGCGAACTGCACGTTCGAGCCGCCGGTTTCCACGCCGATCTCACGCAGCACCGCAATAGAGGCGTTGCGCATGATCTGGTATTCCTTGTCCGTCAGCGTCAGCGCCGGTGCGACTGTGATCGAATCACCCGTGTGGACGCCCATCGGATCGATGTTTTCGATGGAGCAGATGATGATGCAATTGTCCGCCGTGTCGCGGACGACTTCCATCTCATATTCCTTCCAGCCGAGCACCGATTCTTCGACCAGCACTTCGGTCGTCGGCGATGCATCGAGGCCGCCCGAGACAATGTCGAAGAATTCCGAGCGGTTATAGGCAATGCCGCCGCCGGTGCCGCCAAGCGTAAACGACGGGCGGATGATGGCGGGCAGGCCGACATGGTCGATGGCCTGGGCGGCAATCGCCATGGCGTGGGCCATGTAACGCTGCTTACGATCGGTCTCGCCGAGGTTCCACTGGTTTTCGAGGTCGTCCAGCGCCTTGTCGAGCTCAGGACCGGAAAGCTTGCCCTTCAGTTCGGTGCGGGCGATTTCGTGCTTCTTGCGGTCGGCATCCTTGATTTCGGTTGCGTTGGCGAGCATCGACTTCGGGGTTTCAAGGCCGATGCGGGCCATGGCCTCACGGAACAAGGCGCGGTCTTCCGCCATATCGATGGCTTCAGGCTTCGCGCCGATCATTTCGACATTGTAACGGTCGAGAACGCCCATGCGCTTGAGAGAAAGCGCCGTGTTGAGCGCGGTCTGACCGCCCATGGTCGGCAGCAGCGCGTCCGGGCGTTCCTTGGCGATGATCTTGGCGACGACCTCAGGCGTGATCGGCTCGACATAGGTAGCGTCGGCAAGGCCCGGATCGGTCATGATCGTTGCCGGGTTGGAGTTGACCAGAATGACCCGGTAACCTTCTTCCTTCAGCGCTTTACAGGCCTGTGTGCCGGAATAGTCGAATTCACATGCCTGGCCGATGACAATCGGTCCTGCGCCAATGATGAGGATGGACTTGATATCTTGGCGCTTCGGCATGGCTCTCTCGTTCCGCTTTTTGGTTGCGCAAAACACCGGCCAGGGTGGAAGATCACCGGCCGGGGAGCGCAATTCAAATGTTTTCAGGCTAGAAGCGGCTTATAGGCAAATGTTTTTGAGAACGGAACCCCATAAATTCCGGAATCGACAGAAACTCTTAGCCGGCGGGGGCACGCGCGGCGAAACGGGCCTGCACCGCCGTGCTGTAAGAGCGGCTGACGGGGATTTCCGTGCCGTCTTTTGTGACGATGTGCAGACGTCCTGCCTGCCTGCGCAGCGAGACGACATCGGCATCGGCAATCCAGTGGGATCGGTGGACCTGCAAGCCCTCGGTCTGGCCTATTTCTTTCAGTGCATCGGAAAAACGCAGCAGAACGAGCTGGCGTCCGCGCGTGGTGACGATTTCAGTATAATGGTCCTGCACCGATAGCCGCAGCAATTCTCCGCGCTTTTGCGGCGGCAGCCGCTCCAGCAGCGGCGCGGTGCCTTTTACCTCGCATTTGCCGTCTTTCCCTATGTCCGTTACGGCAATTGCCGTCGTTTCCAGGGACTGGCTGGCGGCGGTGAGATAACTCAAGAGGCAAAAGATGGCACAAAGAGGCAGGGACGACAGGCTGCTTTGCAAAAAGGGGCCGAAACCCATTTCCGTGCCTGAAAAGACCCGGTTGGTGATGGTAAGTAAGAGCCCTATCGGCAGCGCGGCCGTCAGCGAGCCGAGCATCATGCGTGCCAGCATGTTTCTGATGCTATCCGCGAAGATACGGTTGGCGATGATGGAAAAGGATATGGCAAATGTCCAGGCGCCGGCCTGTATGATTGTCCAGTAAAGCAGCCGGTCGGCGAAGCTCATGGTTTCGCTCGTCCCGAAAGGTCCGGTCACGATAAAGATCGCCAGCACGGCGAGAAATGTCAGCCACAGCCTGCGCGACTGCAGGATGGCGTGCATTTCACGAAGCGTGGATTGCAGATATGGGTGATCCACGAAGTTTTCCTGCTGATGGCGCCAATCCGTTTTCCCTGAACGCATGTTTTGCCGAAATTGCCGGTGATTTCAACAGAGCCGAAACAGCGCCCATGTCATTCCAGCCTTTATTAGATGCACCGCTTGCCGTGCAATTCCATGTCGCCACCGTCGTGCCCGCAGCCATTCTCGGGGCCTTCATCTTCCTGCGTCCCAAGGGCACCGCCATCCACCGGCTACTTGGCAAGATCTGGATGGTGCTGATGGTCGCGACTGCGGCTTCTACCTTCTTCATCCATGAATTGAAGGTGTTTTATGGTTTCAGCCCGATCCATCTGCTTTCCATCTTCACCATCTACGGGTGTCTGCAATCGGTTTATTTCGCCCGCCGCGGCGATATCAGACGGCATATGCGGATCATGCAGAGTGTTTATCTCGGCGGTATCGTGATTGCCGGCGGCTTCACCTTCGTTCCGGGGCGCATCATGCATGAGGTTGCCTTCGGCGACGGGAGAGTGGGTTTTGCTGCCCTTTCCGCCGGCGCATTGGTGTTCGCCATCCTGTTTCTGGCGGTGTTGAAACAGAGACGTAGAGCCGTGTGAGAGGTTCCGTTCGCCGCCTCTGCTTTCTTCCGGAACAAGATGTATTATAGTGCCGTTATAAGGCAGCTTGTTGAGGCGGTATTCGCCGGGAGAAGAGCATGGAATGGAGAGGGCGTCGCCAGTCGGACAATATCGAGGACCGGCGCGGCATGTCAGCGGGATCGGGTGATCCTTTTTCCCGTGGCGGGATGCGGGTACCGATCGGACGTCGCGGCGGCGGTATCGGGATTGGCGGTCTTCTGGTCATACTTGTGATCAGCTGGGTGCTCGGCATCAACCCGCTGACGCTGCTGACCGGCGGCGATTTGTCGATGGACGGCGGTGGCACGACGCAACAGCAATCCGGCACGCGCCCGCAGGGTCAGTCGTCGGATGAGACAACGGCTTTCGTACGCACCGTGCTGGCGGAAACCGAGGATACCTGGAGCGGTATCTTCCAGTCTGCCGGGGAGACCTATCAGAAACCGACGCTGGTGCTGTTCTCCGGACAGGTGTCTTCCGCCTGCGGTAACGCCTCCGCAGCCAGCGGCCCGTTTTATTGCCCTGGCGACCGGAAGGTCTATCTGGATACCAACTTCTTCAAGGAACTGGACCAGCGTTTCGGTGCGGCCGGCGATTTCGCGCAGGCTTACGTGATTGCGCATGAGGTTGGCCATCATGTGCAGAACCTGACCGGCGTCCTGCCGGAATTTAACCGCCGCCGCCAGTCAATGAGCCAGGTGGATGCCAACAAGATGTCGGTGCGGGTGGAGCTTCAGGCGGATTGTTATGCCGGCATCTGGGGCAAGTTCACCGAGCAGAAGGGCATTCTCGAAACGGGCGATCTCGAAGAAGCACTGAACGCCGCCCACCAGATCGGCGATGACACGTTGCAGAAGCAGACCCAAGGTTATGTGGTGCCTGATAGTTTCAACCACGGCACTTCGGCGCAGCGCATGGAATGGTTCAAGCGCGGCTTCCAGAACGGCCGTGTCGAAGATTGTGATACGTTCTCGGCGAATATCTGAGACAAAGACAGGAGAGGGGGCTTTTCAGCCCCCTTTTCATTTAGCGCAGCAAAAGCGCCACGGCATACATGCCCAGCGCGAAGATCGTGTGGGCCACGAGGTTGAGAATACGGACTTTGGTGGGATTGGGCGTTTTTGATGCCGCCCAGCCGATGCCAAGACCCGGCTGCAACAGGAACCAGCCCGCACCGACCGTGACGATGCCGACGATCCATGGCTGGATGAAGGATGGGTTTGCAAACCACGCAGCCGGCACCACCAGCGCCAGAATAATGCCGTAGAGGATGCCGACGGCATAATGCGAAATCCAGCCGAGCGCCAGTTCATGCTCGTAAGGTGCGGCAGTGGCGATGCTGTCGTGAAAAATCGTGCCTTTTGGCACATGCCAGAACCAGCGGCCAACCGGCGCCCAGTTCGGTGCTGACTGGCCGAAAAACCGATGCAACATAATCGCCCATATATCCATAAACACGGTGCCGCCAATGCCCATGGCAATGCCGCGCCAAATCAGTTCCAGCATAAATCCCTCCACATATCATGATCGATCAAGCTCTAGCGGATCGGGCCGGTAGAGAGAACGGGGTATCGTTCGCGCGGCAAATAAAAATGGCCGGATCGGTCCGGCCATGAAAGAGGTTGAAACCTCTCCTCCGTCATGCCGGACTTGATCCGGCATCCAGCCACGGCGCGTCTGCGCCGTGAGGAAATGAGTCTTTCGCGATCAAGGACTTGATCGCGCTGGACCCCGGATCTAGTCCGGGGTGACGGAGTTTGTATGCTTTGCCTCCACCAACGAGCAGGCGGTTCCCCTAAGCAGCCCGCCCATATTCCGCCTGCCGCCGCGTGGCCGTAGCGAGCTGGAATTGCGCCAGCAGATCATTGAGCGCCGCCGCTTCCGAAGCCAGTCCGTGGCTGGCCGCCGTCTGTTCTTCGACCATGGCGGCATTTTGTTGGGTGCCCTGATCGATGGTGTTGATGGCGGTGTTGATTTCCTGAAGCCCGGTCGACTGTTCGCGCGACGACGTCACGATGGCGTCGATATGGCGGTTGATCTCCTGCACTTCGCGGACGATGGTTTCCAGCGCCTTGCCGGCATTGCCGACGAGATCGACGCCGGATTGTACCTGCGATGTGGAGGCGTTGATCAGCGTCTTGATCTCCTTGGCCGCGTTGGCGGAGCGCTGGGCAAGTTCGCGCACTTCCTGGGCGACGACGGCAAAACCCTTGCCGGCTTCACCGGCGCGGGCGGCTTCCACACCGGCATTCAGGGCCAGAAGGTTTGTCTGGAAGGCGATTTCATCGATCACGCCGATGATGTTGCTGATCTCCGACGATGATTTTTCGATGCCTTCCATGGCACGAACCGCATCTTCGACGATGATGCCGGATTGTTCGGCATTGCCGCGGGCGCGATCAACCAGACGGCCGACTTCCTCGGCGCGGCGGGCGGAGTCCTTCACCGTGGTGGTGATTTCCTCGAGTGCTGCGGCGGTTTCTTCCACCGAGGCGGCCTGCTGTTCGGTGCGCCGGGCCAGATCGTCGGCGGATTGGCGAATTTCACCAGCACCGGCGTCGATTGCGCGGGCGTTCTGGCCAACGGTGCTGAGCGCCACATTCAGCTTGGCGACGGAATTGTTGAAATCGTCGCGCAGGCGGTCGATGCGGGTCACGAAAGGTGTGTCGATGCGGTAATTGAGATCGCCGTCCGAAAGATGTGCCAGGCCTTTGGCGAGCGAATCGACCGCGAACTGGATGTCTGCGGCATCTTTTGACGCCAGTCTCTCACGCTCATTGCGCTCCTGTTCGGAAAGCGTGCGGTTCTCTTCGGCATCACCTTCCAGACGCAGGCGTTCCATGGCGTTCGATCTGAAAACGGCAACCGCTGCGGCCATCGAGCCGATCTGGTCGGTGCGTTCCTGGCCGGGAATGGCGACATCGAGATTGCCGGCTGCAAGGCCTTCCATGGCCGAGGTCATCTGCGTGACGGGGCGGACGATGAAACGGGAGAGCACGGTTGCAAGCAGCGCGATCATGATTGCGGCGGCAAGAACCGTGGCAATGGTCGCCGCCAGCCGGAACTGGCCGATTGCGCTGTAGGCGATATCGGAATCGACGACGAAGCCGAGATACCACTCGACCGAGGGCAGGCCGGCAACCGGTATGAAACTGGTGATCTTGCCCTTGCCGTCAATTTCAGTCTGGGAAATCGCCGAGGAGATTGTCGGTGTGTTGACCTTGAAAAGATCGCTCAGCGGCTTGTCGACGAGTTTCGGATCGGGATGAATGAGGATCTTGCCATCCTTGTTGACAAGAAAGGCATAACCGTCCGTGCCGGCATCCACGGACTTGATCATCGTGACCAGCGAATCCAGCGAGAAGTCGCTTCCCGTCACGCCAGCCAACTTGCCGTCAATGGAAACGGGCATGGCGGCAGTGATGACGAGGCCGCCGGTCGAGGCGTCGGTGTAAGGTTCGGTCAGCACCGGCTTGCCGGCCTTGACCGCATCCAGATACCAGGGGCGCTTGCGCGGGTCATAACCTTCCGGCAGCGGTGTTTTCGGGAATGTCGTGAAAACGCCGGTTTCGGCATTGCCGAAATAGGTGGACATGAACTGCGCTGTCAGCACGTCGTTCTGCAGGAACTGCAGCTTGGCATCGTCCTCCGGAAGTTTCGCAATCGTTTTCGCCACCGTGTCGGTGAGCATGATGCGGCCGCTCAGCCAGTTGGCGATGCTCTGTGCGGCCTGCTTACCGGACGAATCGATGTTTTCCGCCACCGCTTCCGTGGTGACCCGGTGCTGAAGGCTATCGATATAGAAAGAAAAGCCCGCAAAGGCGGCGACAACAAGTGATGACGCCGCAAACAGGATGCGCGTCATGAGGTTGGATTTTTTTGGCAAGCTACACGTCCTTGAAACCAGATATGCCCAGTCGGGTCATCTTGGAGAATGGGAGAAAGACATGCCTCTAAGGCGAGAATATTCTGCGTCATGCAGCTTATGATTTAAAAGAACTACGCGATGTTCTAATAGGTAAAGCGAAATGGTAAAATTCGGCTAAATTTGTTCAGGTTCATGCCGTTTCAGCCGGTGCCGGCAGGTTTTGAAATTCTGCGCAAATTTTGATCATCGGGCCGCAAAGGTTGCGTGCAGGAAGGGAATATTTTATTCATCACCCTGCTGCCGTTGCGCAATTCGCGGGCAATGGCCAAAATTCAGGTGAATTACAATGTCTTCGTCGGTTGTTGCAGAAACCGTTCCCTCCGGATCGGGGTCGTGGCTTTCGCATTTCAAGGCTACGCTTGCGCTTGGAATTCCGCTTATCGGTGCGCAGCTCGCCCAGCTTGGCATCCATACCACTGACATGGTCATCGTCGGGCAGCTGGGGGCTGAAAAGCTGGCGGCCATGGTGCTGGCCGGGCAGTTTTTCTTCGTCGTCTTCATTTTCGGCTCGGGATTTTCCGTGGCCGTGGTGCCAATGGTGGCGCAGGCTTACGGGCAGGGCGATGCGACGGCGGCCCGCCGCTCGCTGCGCATGGGCATGTGGGTGGCGATCGCCTACTGGATCCTCGCTTTGCCGGTCTTCTTTAATGCCGAGCGGATTCTGGTCTATCTCGGGCAGAACCCCAACGTGGCGGCGCTGACCGGCCATTATCTCGCCATCGCCAAATTCGGCCTGCTGCCGGCCTTGCTTTTCTACGTGCTGCGCGGCCTTGTCAGCGCCATCGGCCGTGCGGGCATCATTCTTTATGTCACCATCATCATGTTGGTGATGAACGGTTTGATGGCTTATGCGCTGGTGTTCGGCCATTTCGGCCTGCCGGCAATGGGCATGAATGGCGCTGCCGTCGTTGCCGTCATCGTTAATGCCTTCAGCTTCATCTTCATCGTTGTCTATGTGCAGACGCGTGAGGAGACGAAGAAATACGAGCTGTTCGTGCGTTTCTGGCGGCCGGACTGGCATGCGCTGTTCGAAGTGCTGCGCTTGGGCCTGCCGATCAGCATCACCATCCTTGCCGAGGTGACGCTGTTTGCCGCCGCATCGATCCTGATGGGGCAGATCGGCACCGTGCAGCTTGCTGCGCATGGTATTGCCTTGCAGCTTGCCTCCATCGCCTTCATGATCCCGCTCGGCCTGTCGCAGGCGGCAACCGTGCGTGTGGGCATCGCCCGCGGTCAGGGCGATTTCAAAAACCTCATTCGCGCCTCGATCATGATCTACGCCATTGCCTGCGGCATCGCCCTTTGCGGCGGCATTTTGTTTGCGGTCGTTCCGGACTTTCTGGCGAAATGGTTCCTCGATCCAAAATTGCCGGAAGCCGCGGAAGTGCTCGCTTATGCCAGCAGCCTCGTGGTCATCGCCGGCGTCTTCCAGCTGGTGGATGGCATTCAGGCCGTGACGGCAGGGCTGCTGCGCGGACTGAAGGATGCGCGCATTCCAGCGATGCTGGCGCTGATTTCCTATTGGCCGATCGGCCTGGCGCTTGCCTGGACCATGGCCTTTCCGCTCGGTTTTGGCGGGCGTGGTGTCTGGTTCGGTTTCGTGATCGGTCTTTCCACAGCGGCTGTTTTGCTCACCGTCCGCTTCGTCATTCTGGTGAAGCGCGAAATGCAAACGGCCCGCTGATAGCGGGCCGTTGTGTTCTTTCTGGAATGTAACGCTCTGCCGTCATCCTCGCCCTTGAGGCGAGGATCCATCGACGTGGTTCCTCGCGTCAGGCCCGAGCATGACGTCGAACGCGAAAGGTCCATCAGCGCTCGGCGAGCGCTGCCTCACCCTGTCTTTCGCGCAGCAGATTGACGAAGCGGCGGAAGAGGTAGTGGCTGTCCTGCGGGCCGGGCGATGCTTCCGGGTGGTGCTGAACCGAGAAGACCGGCTTGCCGACGATGCGCAGGCCGCAATTGGTGCCATCGAACAGCGACGTATGGGTTTCTTCGACGCCATCAGGCAGCGATTTGGCATCAACCGCAAAACCGTGGTTCATCGAGACGATTTCCACCTTGCCTGTCGTGAAGTCCTTGACCGGGTGGTTGGCGCCGTGATGGCCCTGATGCATCTTTTCAGTCTTCGCACCGACGGCGAGACCGAGCATCTGGTGGCCGAGGCAGATGCCGAAGATCGGCAATTCGCTCCTGATGAGGTTCTGGATAACCGGCACGGCATATTCGCCCGTCGCGGCGGGGTCTCCCGGGCCGTTGGACAGGAACACGCCATCCGGCTTCAGCGCCAGAATGTCTTCGGCCGAAGTCTGGGCCGGAACCACCGTCACCTTGCAATCAAGACCGGCGAAAAGGCGCAGAATGTTGCGCTTGACGCCGAAATCCACGCAGACGACGTGATATTTGGCATCGGCTTCACCGAGCGTGCCGTAACCCTTGTTCCAGACCCACGGCGTTTCAGCCCAGGTGGAGGACTGGCCGGAAGTCGCCTCGATGGCGAGGTCGAGGCCGACGAGGCCGCTCCAGGCCTTTGCTTCCGCCTTCAGCGCCTCGATGTCGAAGACGCCGTTCGGATCATGGGCGATGACCGCGTTCGGTGCGCCGTTTTCGCGGATCCATGCCGTCAGCGCGCGCGTATCGATGCCGCAAAGGCCGATGACGCCGCGGGCCTTCAGCCAGGCATCCAGATGCTTGACGGCGCGGAAGTTCGAAGGGTCGGTGATGTCGGCCTTGAAGATGACGCCAACGGCGCCGCGGCGGGCGGCGGGGGTCAGGTCTTCGATGTCTTCCTCATTGGTGCCGACATTGCCGATATGCGGGAAGGTGAAGGTGACGATCTGGCCGAGATAGGACGGGTCGGTGAGGATTTCCTCGTAACCCGTCAGGGCCGTGTTGAAACAGACTTCGGCCTGAACCTTGCCGGTTGCGCCGATGCCTGTGCCCTCGATCACCGTGCCATCGGCAAGAACAAGCATTGCAGTTGGTTTGCGGGTAGTCCAGGGCGCTGTCTCGGTCATCTCGTTCCGTTTCTGCCGCTTCGCACCCCGCCTCTTGAAAGGCAGGGGGTAAGGGGCCATTTTTGTCGCAGGCTTCGTGACATAAAGGGGCGCGCGATAAAGCTCGCGTTCCGACCCTTCGTTAAAATCTCGTGCAGGTGCCGGAAAATAACGAAAGCAGCCCAAGCGGTCAACCATGGGCCCAAGATTTACGCGGATTTAAGATGCCGTGGATTCAAGGGCTTATGCAATTGATTTGCTTGAGCGTAGTTGCTCGTTTATGTCGTTGCGAAAAATAAGGTGGAAAGTTTGCCTATCGCGAAGCTGCGGAATGGGCTTTCCCAAGGAGAAGAAAAATGATGCGCGACACGTTCGCAAATACTTTGAAAGATGCGCTGAAGGCTCGGGACGCCAGACGTACCTCGACCGTGCGTCTCATTCAGGCGGCCATCAAGGATCGCGATATCGCCAATCGCGGCGTGGGCAAGGACCCCGTCAGCGATGAAGATATCATGCAGATCCTGACCAAGATGGTAAAGCAGCGCGAAGAGTCCGCCACCATCTATGACGGTGCCGGCCGACCCGAGCTTGCCGCGCAGGAGCGCGAGGAAATCGTCATCATCAAGGAATTCATGCCGGAAGAGATTCCGGCCGAAAAGGTGCGCGAACTGTGCCAGGCCGTCATCAGCGAGACCGGTGCCTCCGGCCTGCGTGACATGGGCAAGTGCATGAACGCGCTGAAGGAGCGTTATCCCGGCCAGATCGACTTCGCCAAGGCCTCCGGCGTTGTCAAGGATCTGCTGAAGTAGGCTTCCAGCGTGTTGGAAAAAGTAAAGGCAGGGTAGCCACGGCTACCCTGCCTTTTTTCTGTCGACGAAAGCGCATTCCGGCGGATCAAAATGCGGTCCTCACAGGCTTTTTTAGGGGGACGTGCCTGTGGGCGTCGGCAGATTTATGGAAATGTTCACGCACTGCCTTTGACTGTGTTTTGTTTTTATACCGCCGCGACGGGGCGCTCAAATTACAAAAACATAATTTTTGGTGATGTTGCACTGCCATAAATTTGCCGAAAGCAGGCGCAATGGGGACCTGCCGTCTCCCAATCGCTCGAAAATGATCCTCGCCTTCTGCGCCGAATTCGGGCAATCCGTCCCGAGACGTTTCAGCCCGGCCGCTTTTTCTGCTCATGCACATAGTGGCGCAGCACCGCATTCATGCGGGTTTGATAGCCTTTGCCGGTGGATTTGAAGAAATCGACGACATCCTGGTCGAGGCGAATGGAGATCGATTGTTTGGCTGTGGGGAAAACCACTTCGGCCTTTGACCAGTCTATGTCTTCAAAGCCGGCCCAGTCCGGATCGTCGCGCATGGCGCGGTCGATATCTTCGTCGGTCATGGCGTCGATGCGCGCCCAGTCGGTCTCGCTCTTTTCGCCGCGAGCGCGCTTAGTGCGTATTTCTTCCAAAGTTATTCGCGTGGTAGGATTGTTGCTCATTTTTCCGTGCCGCTCGCGCCGATATGATCCGGCATGTTTCGCCCCGCATCGTATAAATGATGGTTATAAGGCGCCCCATGAACGGGCAAACCGCGCGTATGCGAACCTCTCCGTTTTGGTCGGACGGTATTTCTATATGCGGTTCACAAAGTGCCTCGGCGGCATCCTCAAAATCGATACCGTGCTTTTCGATATTGATCAGCCGCTTTTTCTTATCCCAATCAAAGGAGACGAAATCCCTTGTCACAATGTCCATGAGCCACCTGAAACTGATTCCAGCTTTAGGGCACTCATGCGCCGTTTCTGTATATTCTTCTGTATATACACTTATGTCAATGCCGCCTGTGAATATCGGGTATTATTTACCTACCCATTTTGTATTGCGGCCTTTATGCGCTTATATGAAAGACTGGCCTCGAACAGGTAACCCATGCGCTTTTCCAATTCTTTTCTCGATGAGATACGCGACCGCGTGAACATCTCCGATGTGATCGGTCGACGTGTGTCCTGGGACAAGAAGAAGACCAATATGCCGCGGGGCGATTATTGGGCCTGCTGCCCGTTTCACGGTGAAAAAAGCCCGAGTTTCCATTGTGAGGACCGCAAGGGGCGGTATCATTGTTTCGGTTGCGGTGTTTCCGGCGATCATTTCCGGTTCTTGACAGACCTTGAGGGCTTGAGTTTTCCCGAGGCCGTGCAGCAGATTGCCGATATGGCCGGCATTTCCATGCCGCAGCCCGATCCGCAGGCGGAAAAGCGTGAGCGTGAGCGCACCTCGCTGCAGGACGTCATGGAAATGGCGACGCTGTTCTTTCAGGATCAGTTGCAGACGGCGCTTGGCGCGCGGGCGCGGGCTTATTTGCGCGATCGCGGGTTGACCGGACGCACCATCGAGACTTTCAGGCTCGGCTTTGCGCCGGATAGCCGTAATGCTCTCAAAGAACATCTGGCCAGCAAGGGTGTGGCGCGCGAGCAGATGGAGGCCTGCGGGCTGGTGGTGCATGAGAACGTGCCGGTTTCTTATGACCGGTTCCGGGATCGCATCATGTTCCCGATCCTGTCGTCGCGGGAAAAGGTGATCGCTTTCGGCGGCCGCGCCATGGCGGCGGATGCGGTGGCGAAATATCTGAATTCCAACGAGACCGAGCTTTTTCACAAGGGCAATGTTCTTTACAATTTTGCCCGCGCCCGCCGCGCCTCGCAGGCTGCCGGCGGCACCGTTATTGCCGTTGAAGGCTATATGGATGTCATCGCGCTTTATCAGGCCGGTGTCGAAAACGCCGTCGCGCCGCTCGGCACGGCGCTGACGGAAAGCCAGCTCGATCTCCTCTGGAAAATGTCACCGCAGCCGATCCTCTGCTTTGATGGTGATGGCGCCGGCATTCGCGCCGCCAACCGTGCAGCCGATCTGGCTTTGCCGCATATCAAGCCCGACCGCTCCGTCAGCTTTGCGCTTTTGCCTGACGGAAAAGATCCGGACGATCTCGTGCGGCTGGAGGGGCGGGCGCCCTTCGACCGGGTGCTTTCGGAAGCAAAACCGCTTGCCGCGATGGTCTGGAGCCGTGAAACATCCGCCGTTACCTTTGATACGCCCGAAAAGCGGGCCCAGCTTGAAAGCCGTCTGAGACAGATCGTTTCCGTGATTGGCGACGAGACGGTGCGCCGTTTTTACCAGCAGGATATGCGCGACAGGCTGAATGGCTTCTTCCAGCCGCGCTTTCAGCAGGGCGGGCAACAGGGCGGTAACTTCCGTCGCGATGGCGGGCAGAGGGACGGGCGCGGCTTCCAGCGCAATGCGCCGGGGCGGGGCGGGGCGATGTCGGCGCCTGCCAGCAGTATTTCGGACCGGTTGGCGCAATCGGGTCTGGTGAGGGGGTATCAGACCAAGCCCTCGCTCCGGGAAAGCGTTCTTGCCATCACCATCGTCAACCATCCCGAATTGCTGCTCGAGGAATATGACGAGATCGCTGCCATCGATTATGAAAACCGCGATCTGCAGCGCCTGTGGTCGACAGTGCTGACCTATGCGGCGGAAAGTGCGGCTGAGATATCGCGGGCAGGGCTGATAGAGCGCCTGTCGCAGCAGGACTTCGAGGCGCTTTTGAAGACCATGGACCAGCAGGTGCGCAATGCCCGCCTGTGGACGGCGACTGAACAGGCGGCGATGGAAGATGCGCGCGAAGGTTATGTGCAGGCGCTTTCCTTGCACAAGCGAACCAAATCCCTGCTCTGGCAGAAGCGCGAGCTGGAACGGGAAATCGCCGAGGCGACGGATGACGAGCGCGGTACGCTTCTGGTGCGGGCATTGGCCGAGGTGCAGCTTGAAATCGGCCGAATGGAAAATCAGGAGGCGATCATCGATGGTTTCGGTGTCATGTCCGGCCGGGTGAAGGGGCCGGCCTTCGGCCATGGCTGAAAGGGCTGGCCAAGAATTGAAAGACGTGTGGGGTTGCCTTTTGCGGCAAGCGTCCTAAATAGGGGATAGTCTGGTGATAACCGTGAAATGCGGCCTTTTTTGAGAATTTCCGTGGCTGTCTCGCCCTCAAAGGCTTGACGGGGCGGGAAATAGCGGGAATCACCATTTCAGGAAAAGTAAGGTGGAATGAGCCTTGGCGGATAGAAATTGCATGAGCAAGCATTTCCGGGTGCACTGTCTTTGCATTCTGCCTGAGGCTGCCGTGGTTAATCGGCAATTAAAGATCACTCCGTTAGGTGTCTGACAGTGATTCGCGGCAAACCGCTGGATGCTCAAGGGGCGGACGGCGATGCGGCGGAACAGGTGTTAGCGTCAGGGAAAGCGACGAGATAGATGGCAACCAAAGTCAAAGAAAACGAAGAAGCAGAAAACGAACGCGACGGTGCGACGGACGGTCCGCTTCTCGATCTTTCGGATGACGCGGTCAAGAAAATGATCAAGGCCGCCAAGAAGCGCGGCTATGTGACGATGGACGAGCTGAATTCCGTCCTGCCGTCCGAAGAGGTGACCTCCGAGCAGATCGAAGACACGATGGCGATGCTGTCCGATATGGGCATTAACGTCATCGAGGACGAGGATGCGGAGGAAGCGTCTGGCGAGGCCGAAAGCGACGATTCGGAGTCGGAAGATTCCGAAGGCGGCGAACTGGCGCCCTCCGGCGGCACAGCACTTGCGACCGCCAAGAAGAAAGAACCGACGGACCGTACCGATGACCCGGTGCGCATGTATCTGCGCGAAATGGGCTCGGTCGAGCTTCTGTCGCGCGAAGGCGAAATCGCCATCGCCAAGCGCATCGAGGCCGGCCGCGAAACGATGATTTCGGGCCTGTGCGAAAGCCCGCTGACGTTCCAGGCGCTGATCATCTGGCGCGACGAACTGAACGAAGGCACGACGCTGCTGCGCGAGATCATCGATCTCGAAACCACCTATTCCGGTCCGGAAGCCAAGGCTGCGCCGCAGTTCCAGAGCCCGGAAAAGATCGAGGCGGACCGCAAGGCTGCCGAAGAAAAGGAAAAGACCCGCAAGCTGCGTGCGCCGAGCGGCGACGATGACGTGACCGATGTGGGTGGCGATGGCCTGCCGCCGGAAGAGGAAGAAGAGGACGACGACGAGTCCAATCTTTCGCTTGCCGCGATGGAAGCCGAACTGCGCCCGCAGGTCATGGAAACGCTCGACACCATCGCTGATACCTACAAGAAGCTGCGCAAGCTTCAGGACCAGCAGGTTGAGGCGCGTCTGGCCTGCACGGGCACCCTGTCCTCCGGTCAGGAGCGTCGCTACAAGGAACTGAAGGATCAGCTGATCACGGCCGTCAAGTCGCTGTCGCTGAACCAGAACCGCATCGACAGCCTCGTCGAGCAGCTCTACGACATTTCCAAGCGCCTGATGCAGAATGAAGGCCGCCTGCTGCGCCTTGCCGAATCCTACGGCGTCAAGCGCGACAGCTTCCTCGAGCAGTATCACGGTGCGGAACTCGACCCGAACTGGATGAAATCGATTGCCAATCTGGCCGCTCGCGGCTGGAAGGAATTCGCGCGCGAGGAAAGCAATACGATCCGCGAAATCCGTCAGGAAATCCAGAACCTCTCCACGGAAACCGGCATTTCCATCGCCGAGTTCCGCCGCATCGTTTCGATGGTGCAGAAGGGTGAGCGCGAAGCGCGTATCGCCAAGAAGGAGATGGTCGAGGCCAACCTGCGTCTGGTGATCTCGATTGCGAAGAAATACACCAACCGCGGTCTGCAGTTCCTCGATCTCATTCAGGAAGGCAATATCGGCCTGATGAAGGCGGTCGACAAGTTCGAATACCGTCGCGGTTACAAGTTCTCGACCTATGCGACCTGGTGGATCAGGCAGGCGATCACCCGTTCGATCGCCGACCAGGCCCGCACGATCCGTATTCCGGTGCATATGATCGAAACGATCAACAAGATCGTTCGCACCTCGCGCCAGATGCTGCACGAGATCGGCCGCGAGCCGACCCCGGAAGAGCTGGCCGAGAAGCTGGCCATGCCGCTGGAAAAGGTGCGCAAGGTTCTGAAGATCGCCAAGGAGCCGATCTCGCTCGAAACCCCCGTGGGTGACGAAGAGGATTCGCATCTCGGTGACTTCATCGAAGACAAGAACGCGCTGCTGCCGATCGACGCCGCCATTCAGGCGAACCTGCGTGAGACGACGACCCGCGTTCTGGCGTCGCTGACACCGCGTGAAGAGCGTGTTCTGCGCATGCGTTTCGGCATCGGCATGAATACCGACCATACGCTGGAAGAAGTCGGCCAGCAGTTCTCGGTCACGCGCGAACGTATTCGTCAGATCGAAGCGAAGGCGCTGCGCAAGCTGAAGCATCCGAGCCGCTCCAGAAAGCTGCGCAGCTTCCTCGACAGCTAAGCGTTCCGCTTCCTTTAAAATTGAACCCGGTCAGTCACCTCTGGCCGGGTTTTTTGTTTCCCGCACTGGCGAACTCTGCGACAAGCCTTATGTGTGAAAATAAAGCGCTCCGTTTTTCTCTGAAAAGCCAGATGCTTTATCCCTTTGTTTTTACGCATTGTCCTGATGTGACGGCGGCTCCGCTTTGACAGGCAATGCTCAGGTTCGATGAGATGGAACAGGTTTCGGCAGAAAAATGGCGGTGGAGAGGTTGGGCTGTGCCCGTCTCCGTGCTGCTGCATCTTGCCGTTGTCGCGATCTTCCTTTTCGAACTGCCGGAACGGATAGCCGAACCGCAGGAGCCGGAAAGCATCAGCGTCGATCTGGTGCCGCCGCCTGAGGAGAAGAAGGCAGAGGAAGGCAAACCGCCCGGTGCGGAAGAGGCAAAGCAAGAGGAGAAGCCGCAACCTCCGCCACCACCGCCTGCACCGCCGGCAGAGGAAGCAAAACCTTTGCCGCCCATGCCGGCAACGTTGCCCGCCATCGCCATGAGGCCGGAAGAGGCGCAGTCCGACCCTGAAGACAAGCCGGGAAAAGCGGAAGAGGCGGAAAAGACCGAGCCTTCCGAGCAACCAAAAAGCCAGCCGGAAAAAACGGCAGAGGAGAAGCCCGCGCCTGCTGCCGCCAATAGCGATCTTCAGGCTTCCGCCGATCAGGGGGAGATTGCGGTTTCGCCCGCCAAGCAAGAGGCTGAGCCGGATCAAGCACCCGTGCCGCAAGCAAAGCCCACGGAGGAAAAGCCAGCTGACGTGGCGGAAGAAAAGCCCGCAAAACTTCCTGCTGCCAAAAGTCTGCTTTCCTCGTCGCTGCTTTCTCCCGCCCAGAGACGTCAGATGTTCGGTGATCTTCCACCGCGTCGCCGTGTCGTGCAGCTTTGCAGCACGGAGGCCCTGGCCCAAATTCAGGGTGCGGGTTTTGCCGCCAGAGGCATGATACCCTTTTCAGATACCGGTGGCAGGATCTCCGGGAACTCGATCGATGCTTCGGGCGGTGCATTCAACACCGGCAATAGCTGGCACGATGTATCGTTCCAGTGCGAGGTTGATCTGGAGAATTATACCGTCACGGAATTCCGGTTTAAAATCGGCAATGCGGTAAGCCCGGATGATGCGAAAAAGCGCGGCTTCACGCGTTTTCAATGAGTGCAGCAGATTCTGAGGTCGCCGGTGAAACTCCCAACACCTCTTTCGTCACCTCGGGCTTGTCCCGAGGATCTGCAATCGATTGATTTTGTTGGTGTGCTTAAATCCCTGGGACAAGCCCAGGGATGACGCAGTGCAAGGCACTTTTCGCGAACTAAGGACGTTATACCCTCTCCGGATCACCCACCAGCAGCCCGATACCCGCCATGAGCGCATCCTCGTCATAAGGCTTCCGGATCACCGGCACATTGCCGAATTCATCCGGTACCATGCTGCCATCCGCATAACCGGTGGCAAAGAGGAAGGGGATGCCGCGGCGGTGGAGTTCCCGGGCGACGGGGATCGAGGTGTCGGAACCGAGATTGATGTCGAGAATGGCGACGTCAGGCACGTAGCTCTTCAGCTTTTCAATTGCCATCGCCGATGAGGTTGCTGTTTCGATCGTCTTGATGCCGTTGTCTTCCAGCATGTTTTCGACATCCATGGCGATCAGCATCTGGTCTTCGACAAGCAATATCTTCAACGGTTCCTCCCGATTGTAACGTCTGGCCTGCGGCACGATTTCTTCCTCGGTTTTTGCGGTGGAGGCCGCCATGGCCGATGAAACGTGGCGGGAGGGCAGGAGAATGTCCGCCTCCAGCCCGTCCGGCAAATATCGCATCGTGCTGCGCCCGCCGAGATCGTAGGGAATGCTGCGGCTGATGAGCGCCGTGCCGAAACCGGCGCGCGACGGCGTCGGCAGCTTGGTTGGCAGGGTTTCACGCCACTGGATTTCGCAATCGCCGTTCTCGTTGACGTCCCAGTTTACGTGCAACTGCCCGCTGGTCTGCGAAAGCGCACCGTATTTGGCGGCATTCGTTGCCAGTTCATGCAGAACCAAGGCCATGACGGAGAAAGCGCGCGAATCGAGCGTGACCTGCGGACCTGCAAGCTTCACCGTCGTTTCCGGCGAGCGATGCGGCGACAGTTCAGCTTCCAGCAGATCGCGCAACGCGCCGCCGCCTTCACCGCGAATGATCTGGTCATGGGCAAATGACAGCGCCTGAATGCGGCCCTTCAGCGCGCTCACATATTCCTGCAGCGTCTTGCCCTCCTGCGAGGGGTTGCCGACCAGCGATTTGATGATGGCGAGAACATTCTTGACGCGGTGATTAAGCTCCTCGTTCAGCATGCGCTGGCGCACTTCCGCGCGCTCCCTCTCGCCGGCCATCAGCTCGCTATGATGGAAGGCGACCTCGACAAGCGCAATTCTGGCCGCTTCGGCAATTTCCCGGTCGGCTTCTGACCAGGGCTGCGCCTGCAGGCGAACGGTTTCTTTCCAGATCGCGAAACTCTTGCGGGGGGTGAGGCGGTCGCCCAACGGGCCGGTCTCATAGGATTTTTCGGGATTGCCGGCCCAGTTCAGATTTTGAACGATCTCCTTGCGGAAAAACAGCAGATAGTCGTTCTTGACCTGCGACAAGGGAATGGCAAGCATCCCGGCGGCCGTGCCGGCATAGATTTCCGCTTCCGGTATGGCGTGCGACAGCGCATGGGTGGCCCAGACCTTACTTTCGGAAGCCGAGGCGACAAAGCGCGCCAGCCTTGGAATGGCATCCTGCGGCGGCGTTGCGCCATGGCCGTGCCAGTTGTTGCCAACCCAGAGCCCGACGCCATCACAGGGCATCAGCTCGGCAAAATCCTGGAAACTGTCGATCAGCAATTCTTCGATATTGGCGTGATGGGCGGCAAGCCGCAGGAAGCGGTCAAGTGCGGCATGGGCGTGGTTGACGGTATCGAGCCGGCGCTTCTGCTTCAGAACCTGCAAATGCATGGAGAAAAATTCTCCGAACATTTCGGCGGCGATCCGGACCGGCATCGTCAGCACGCGCGGAGAATAATGGTGACAGGCGATGAGGCCCCACAGCGCACCATCGACAATCACCGAAATCGACATGGAGGCGCCGACACCCATGTTGCGAAGATATTCGCAGTGGATGGGCGAGACGCTGCGCAGATGCGCGAAGGACAGATCAAGCGGTTCGCCGGAGGCGTCGAGAGCGGGCAGGACGGCAACGCGTGCACCGCTGGCATCGGAAATGATGCGCAGCGTGTTCTTGAGATAAAGCGCCCGGGCTTGCTGGGGTATGTCGCTCGCCGGAAAATATTGCCCGAGAAAGCTCTCCAGTTCCGGCTGTTTTGCCTCCGACACCACCTTGCCGGCCCCGTCTTCCTCAAAACGGTAGATCATCACCCGGTCATAACCCAAAGTCGCCTTTATCAGCCGGGTCGTCCTGGAAATCAGGCTTTCGACGCTGTCGGCCTCACGGATGCGGTCCACCATCTTGCGCGCCGTGCCAAGCGGCTGCGTTTCGCCTTGCGATGGTTCGAACTCGATGATGGTGGTGGACTTGTAGCGGTGCAGGGCAATATCGAAGCTGCGGCCATCGCTCATCTGCATGTTTGGAAGCATGGCGGGGCGGGTGGTTCTGCCGGTTACAGTCAGCGCGTTGCGAAGATCGTGGACAAGGTCCTTACCGAGCACCTCTTCGGCAGTCCTGCCGTTCAGATCGCCTTCGATGCTCAGGATATCGCGGCAGTTTTCCGAATGCCGCAGGACCATGCGCAGGGCATTGTCGCAGGCGATCAGACAGCCATGCGGTTGAATATAACCTGGAATGTGGATGGGTTCGCGATCGCAATTGGTCAGGT
The DNA here is from genome assembly GCF_027956545.1 of Agrobacterium sp. ST15.16.024. Lineage (NCBI taxonomy): Bacteria > Pseudomonadati > Pseudomonadota > Alphaproteobacteria > Hyphomicrobiales > Rhizobiaceae > Agrobacterium > Agrobacterium sp. ST15.16.024. The sequence continues at coordinate 183,382 of NZ_JAQKGO010000003.1, read as the reverse complement.
CGACTTGATAGTCAGTGGATGCCATGAAGAAGTCTTTCGCACCCTGTGTCCGGCTTGGTACTTGTCTTGTGTTGAAAATAGTCTGTTCGTCGAGGAACGGGGAAGCCTGAATAATTCATTCTGATATTGCCAACCCTTCCCCGTTTTCTTGCAACCGTGACGTCGCTTTTCCGTTAGTTGTTACGGCCCGCCGTCGCGTTATTGTTTTATCTCTACCCCTATCGGATAGAATTTGACATGGCGTAACGTTCGCAGTGCCGATTTTGTTCCAGCCTGTTTGAAAGAAAAAATGTGCCGCAGAAGACAATAACCATCTCCACCCAAGGACAGGGGCTCTACGAGTTCACATCCGAAGCCAATGGTTTCGTGAGAGGGAGCGGTGTGGACGAAGGCTTGCTGACAGTCTTTGTCCGGCACACATCCTGCTCGCTGCTTATTCAGGAAAATGCCGATCCGGATGTCCGGCGCGACCTCTCGATGTTCTTCTCCCGCCTCGTGCCGCCTTCGGACGATGCCTCGATGCGCTGGGTCATCCACACACTGGAAGGCCCTGACGATATGCCTGCACACATCAAATCGGCCCTGACGGCGGTTTCGATCGGCGTGCCTATCGGGCAGGGCAGGCTCGCGCTTGGCACCTGGCAGGGGATCTATCTTTTCGAGCATCGCGACCGGTCGCACCGCCGCGAAATCGTGCTGCATATCTCCACCTGATCTTCCATCCATGAATGGGTGTTTTGCCGTTAATAACCATGAACCCCTGCTGAACATGCGGTTCTGATAATGTTCAGACGGCTGGAACTAGGGTCTCCTCAATCGCTGAGGGACGTTCCCTGCCGGCGAAGAACAAATGGAGTGAGTTCATGTTCAACACCTTTGCAAAAGCCGGCCTTGCCGCTCTCATTGCCTTCGGCGGCATCTCCGCCACCGCTCCTGCGGCTTCCGCTGGCTCGGATGTTCAGTTCAGAGTTCAGGTTCAGGATGGCTATGGCCATGACAGAGGGCGCGGCTGGGGTCGTCCCGATCGCCCGCGCTTCGGCTGCTCGCCGCGCTTTGCGGAAGAAAAGGCAAGCCGCATGGGTCTTCGCCGTGCCCGCGTTGTTGACGTATCGCCGCGCCGCGTCGTGGTTGCAGGCTTCGACCGTCAGGGCCGTGACCGCATCGTTTTCGCCAATGAGCGTGGCTGCCCGGTCATCCGCCGCTAAAGCGGACAATATCGATCCGGTGACATCCCCGTCCGCCGGATGGATAAAAAATGCCCCTCGCTTGTCCGGAAAGGCAGGCGAGGGGCATTTCTTTTTTTAACCGGCCGATGCCGGATTTAGAACGGGCGGGAGGCGGCACGCAGGTGCCGCCCCTGACGTGTTCTTACTGTTCGAGGGCGAAGGTGACGTTGACCACCACGCTGTAATTGTTCTCACCCGAAGCGATCGGCACGCTGTCGGCTTCCTTCATCATCGACGCGCGCATCGCGCCGGCTGGCATCGGCATCGGGCGCTGCGAGTTTTCGCTGATCTGAATGACGCGGCCGAGCTTCACGCCTGCCGCTTCCGTCAGCGTCTTCGCCTTGGCGATCGCATCGGCCACGGCCTGTTTGCGGGCCTCGGTAACCGTGGCTTCGGGCTTGTCATTGGTGAAGGTGATATCACCGCCCTGATTGATGCCAAGCTTGACGGAGGTATCGAGGATCGCGCCGAGCTTCTTCAGGTCGCGCACCCGCACCGTCAGGCCGTTGGAAACCTGATAGCCGGTGATCTCAGGCGCAACATAAACGCCGTCCTTGGGCTCATAATGCTTGTAGAGCGGCTGTACCGAGAAATTGCTGGTCTGCAGATCCCGGTCTTCGATGGCGGCTTCTTTCAGCGCTTTCAGAACCTCGGCGAGCGCCTTGGAGTTTTCCGTAAGCGCCGCAGCTGCCGTTTCCGCCTGCTTGACGACGCTGAAGGACAGGATCGCCATATCAGGGGCAATGGCCGCCTGGCCTTCGCCGGAAACACTGATGGTGGCTTCGCGCGGGTTGGCTTCCTGTGCAAGCACCTGGCTGGCCAGCGGCACCATTGCTGCTGCGGTCAAAGCGGTGAGTGCGAAAAGGCGGGCCTTTTTTGTCGTCATGGTGTTTCCTCGTTGATTGTGTCCCTTTGGAGGGTATTGCCTTAGATTGTGTAGCTAATACGGCGGCGGTGCCTTGCGGAAGCATCAATGGCTTGTCGGGCTATAAAAATTACGTTAGAGCGTGACCCACCGGATTCGAACCATTGCGGAACCGGTATTTCGGATCACCTTGCTCCGATAAGGGCCTGTAGCTCAATGGTTAGAGCCGGCGGCTCATAACCGCTTGGTTGGGAGTTCGAGTCTCTCCAGGCCCACCATTTGCCTTCATATTTCGAATGAATTGGCGATTCCGCTCATCAGCTAGCGATGCTTCATTGATCATCGCCGCCTTCGACACCTTTTGCTCCATCCAACAAAAATCCGACCAGCCATTCAGACTGATCGGATCATCCAGAGCGAATTTTCAGCTATGCGGTCAGTTACAAACCCGCATGCTCTCCGTATGCCAGCCGCCGTCATAGGAATTCGGAACACGGCGGTCTTCGAACCAGCAGCGCGGGCGGGGCGGCGGTGGGGGTTCGTAGTAGCGGGGGGCGTTGTTGTTGCCGTTGGCGATGGCGCCGCCGATCAGGCCGCCGATGACGCCTGCGGCAAGGCCGCCGGCGATTGCGGCGCCATCATTGTGGCGGCGGTGTTCGCGGTAGGGCGGCGGGGGTGGGCCGCCACGGTCATAACCACGGTCGTAGCGCGGACGATAGGGATAATCCTGCGCGGCAGCGGTGCCGTAGGATGCGAAGACGCTGCCGGTGGCGACCAGCGCGGCAAGGGTGGAAAGAATGATCTTTTTCATCGGGGCTACTCCATAAGCCTGCCTTGGGAGATAGAGGCTCATTATGCCCGCATGATGGCACGGCTCTGCTGAACGGTTTGTGAATGTTTTGTTGTTCAGGGGTTCATGTTTTTGGCGTCGCTAAGGTCGGCGGGTTGAGGCGGGGCATTGTTTTGTCAGTCAAGAAAAAGCCCGGCGAAGGGCCGGGCTTTTTTATGCTTGATCCTGTTGGACAGGATCAGAATTTCACGCCGAGGCCCACCTTGACGGTGTGCTGGTCGAAATCGGTATTGACGCCAAAAATGTCCTTGTCGCCATAATCATTGTAGCGATATTCCAGCCGGCCGAACACATTGTCGGTGAAGGCGTAATCAAGACCTGCGCCAACGGTGAAGCCGTTGAATGTGGTGCTGTCCTTGCCGGCGCCGGGGGTTTCGATGAAACCGCGCGTGGCTGTCCAGCCGGCCGTGCCGTAGAGCAGGGCGCGGTCGAAGGCATAACCGACGCGGCCACGGACGGAGCCCTGCCAGTCGGTGCCGATCTGCACACCGGCATAGTCATTGTCATTCCAGTTATAATCGACGTCACCTTCGATGCCGACGACGAAATTATTGTCGAACTGGTAATTATAACCGGCAAAGGCACCCAGAATGCCGCCATCGAAATTATCCGAGGCGACGGGGCCGCCAGCCGAAAAATCGCCATTCGCCCAGCCCGCGCCGCCTTGAATACCAAGATAGGGACCAGACCAGGTGAAGACCGGCAGGGTTTCCTGCGCAACCGGAGGTGCCGGCGTTTCGTAGACGGCATCCGCGGCCATTGCGGTGCTGGCGGAAAGGGCCAGAAGTGACGTTACGATCAGCGTTTTCATCGTTATTCTCCCTGAGCTACTGTCGTCTATAGCATATATTAGTCACATTTAATATGGTCTCGGGCCTGGCAATTCCAAGAGGCGCTGTGTCCTCCGATGTTCTTGACTGTCGTGCCCGGATCGCGGCGATTTTTCTCGCCCCGCCATGCTGTTCTGATGCGGCGAACGTCCTCAGCGGCGTTTGGTTCCCTTTGTCTTTCCGTCAGTGGCCCGGCGAACTGGTCGTCCGGTGTCACGCTTGGTTGTCTTGACAGCCGGGGGCACGACCATAGAGTTGTGTCTGTCCGTGGCAGGACCGCTGCTTCGCCGCTCCAGCCGCTTCACATCGGAAAGGATGTGGAGAGCGGTTGAAACGTCGCTATCACGCCGGGTCGCCATGGACGGAAATGGGTAAGGGAGGGCAGCATCGCATGCGGGTTTGTTTTTATGAGGGAGGGGCGACGTGATCGTCGGAGCCGTTCTCAGTGCCATTCTTCTGCTGGTCCTCATTGCATTTCCGCGGCATCTCAAACCCGTCGTCATCTGCCTGCTGCTGATCTGGGGGGCGACGGCGGCCTTTGTCATTTATGACTGGTGGCGTGGCAGCCAGCGGCTCGGCCATGTCATTGCGACAGCCAGTTTCGATGCGGCCTGCCCGGATCCGGCTTTGCCCATTCGCGTCAGCTTCCGCAACGACAATGATGTGGCGGTGCAGCGCCTGACCTATACGCTCGAAGGGTTCGAGCCCGCCTTCCGCGCTTCCGTCGCCTTCGATCCCTATCAGGTGAGCGAGAGGCGCATCGAGGCGGGGGAGACTTTCGCCGCATGCCGGGCTTTCCGGTTGCGCAACAATGAAAGAGTGGAACCGCAGCGGCTGGAATGGCGTGTCACCGTTATTTCGGCGGAGTTTGACTAAGCGGCCGGGCGCGGTTCCCGTCATCACGGTATTTTGAGAATTTTCGCGCCGTTGCGCAGCCGCCGGTAAACCCTTGCGGCGCAACGGGTCTGCGAGGGCTGTCATCGAGCCACCGGCCATGCCCATGCTTGGTTTGGCCGGTGCCGGACTTGTTTTCGCCGGTTTGCGATGCCATCTCGCCCCCGTCCGATGAATGTCGCGGGTTGATGTTTTGCGTATCGTTTTGAAGTTTTTGAAAATCACGGCCATCGGTCTTGTCGCCCTGCCGGTTCTGGCGGGCGCGCATATGGGTATCGGCCAGCTGACCGGAAATTTCCACGAGGTCATCCCCGGCGAACTTTATCGTTCGGCCCAGCCGAGCGGCAAGGACATAGCAGCCTACGCCAAGTCCTACGGCATCAAGACCATCATCAACCTGCGCGATGAAAAGCGCGAGGGCTGGTATGACGCCGAAAGCCAAGCGGCGAAGAAAAACGGTATCCGGCTGGTCGATTTTCCGATGAGTTCTAGCGAAAAGCTTTCGCCGGAAGATGCGGAAACGCTGGTGGCCGTGCTGCAGAATGCAGAAAAACCGATCCTCATCCATTGCGAACACGGTGCCAACCGCACGGGGCTTGCCTCGGCGATCTATGTAGGAGCGGTGGCCGGCAAGGGCGAGGCGGCGGCCGAATTCCAGCTCTCGCCCTATTACGGGCATGTTCCTATCCCCGGTATCGGCAGATATGAGATGTACCAGTCATGGGATGATTTCGAGGAAACCATCGGTTTCTGAGGTTTAGCGCGTGGTAGTCACCCCGGACTTGATCCGGGGTCCAGCACTATCCAAGTCCCTGATCGTGAGAAACTCTTTTCACGGCGCAGACGCGTCGTGGCTGGATGCCGGCTCAAGGCCGGCATGACGGAAGGTGTTGACGCCTCAATAATCCCCGCCGTTTTCCGCAATCACCTTCGTCAGGCTTCCCGTGGCCGGGAAAAGCGGAATGAGGCAGGCCTGTAGCGCGTGGTAGATATCGCCCTTGCCGGGGAACAGCGTATGCGCCGGAACCAGATTTTCCGTCAGTTCCTCGTGCCAGCCGCCATTGTCATGGTCGATGAAGTTGTTGGCGATGGTGCTCCAGATGCGGCGGTAGCTGTCTTCATAGAAGGGGTCCGCCGGCAGGTTTTCGTTGAGGAAGTGGGCGGCACCCGCCGCCTCGCACATCGGCCACCAGAGTTTTGCCCGCTTGTCGGGATTGTCGTTCCAGTCGAGCGTATAAAAGAAGCCGCCCTTTTCGCGGTCCCAGCCCAGCGCCATGGATTGCACGAACAGCGATTTTGCGGCGACCGGCATCCAGTCATGGCGGCGTTCGCCCAGTATCCATAATTGCAGGATGAGGCGTGCCCATTCCAGCCAGTGGCCGGGGGTGGAGCCGGAGGGGCGGAACATTTCATTGCCGCGATACGCCTTGTCGAGCGTCCAGTTCTCGTCGAAATGCTCCGGCACACGGAAGTCCAGCTCGCCGGCGCGGCGGCGGATGACAAGATCGGCGATGCGTTCGGCCTTGCTGAGATAGTTGCTGTCGCCTGTCGCCTCGTAGGCGGCCATCAGCGCTTCGGTCAGGTGCATGTTGGAGTTCTGGCCGCGGTAATTCTCGATGGGTGACCAGTCGCGGTTGAATTCCTCGGCGATGGCGCCGTGTTTTTCTTCCCAGAAACGGGTTTCCAGCACATCGGTGATGTCGGCCAGCATCTGGTCGGCCAGCGGGTGGCCGACGGTCTTGGCGGAAGAGGCGGCCAGAAGCACGAAGGCATGGCCATAACCCTGCTTGGTGGCGTCGACAGGGCCGGCATCGTTCACCTGCCAGAAATAACCGCCATGCTCGTTGTCACGGTGTTTGTTCCAGAGATAGGTCATGCCGTGGTCGACGATATCGCCGCAGCCCGGCCGGCCGAGCAGATGGCCAATGGAGAAGCAGTGCACCATGCGGGCCGAAGCGTGGATGCCGCGCACCGGATCGTCTTTCTGCAGCGGCGCGCCCTTGGGATCGAGGTCGAAAAAGCCGCCGGCGGAATTCACGGCACGGTACTGGAAGAAATCGAAAAGTCCCTCGGCCTGTTTCACCAGCCATTGGCGGTGCCAGGGCAGGGTGTTCCAGTTGCGGCTGTTATGATCTTCCTCGGGCATTCTCGTCCTCCATGCGGTTTGCTGCATTGGCTTATATCCTTGCCGTATAAACCTGTCATCTGTCAGTGAAATTTCGTAGTCTGTCGCAACGGCGCAAAGCTATGCCTGTCCCTTGAAGATATATTGACATAAACATATCTTTATGTGACTTGACGGCTTGCGATCTTGCAAATCGAAATGAGGAGTGTGCCCGTGTTTGACGACCTGTTTGGCCCCGAAGGGGCAAAGCGCGACGGCGCGGAAATTTTCAAGGCGCTGCGCGAGGCCGCAAGCGAACGCATCCTCATTCTCGATGGCGCCATGGGCACGCAGATCCAGGGTCTCGGTTTTGACGAAGACCATTTCCGCGGTGACCGTTTTATCGGTTGTGCCTGTCACCAGAAGGGCAATAACGACCTTCTGATCCTGACCCAGCCGGATGCAATCGAGGAAATCCATTATCGCTACGCCATGGCGGGTGCGGATATTCTTGAAACCAACACGTTTTCGTCGACGCGTATCGCGCAGGCTGATTACGAGATGGAAAATGCCGTCTACGACCTCAACCGCGAAGGTGCGGCGATTGTTCGCCGCGCCGCCCAGCGCGCCGAGCGGGAAGACGGACGCCGCCGTTTCGTGGCCGGCGCCATCGGCCCGACCAACCGCACGGCCTCGATTTCGCCTGATGTCAACAATCCCGGTTATCGTGCCGTCAGTTTCGATGACCTGCGTATTGCTTATGGCGAGCAGATCGATGGTCTGATCGATGGTGGTGCGGATATCATCCTCATCGAGACGATTTTCGATACGCTGAACGCCAAGGCGGCGATCTTTGCCTGCGAGGAGCGTTTCGAGGCGAAGGGCATCCGCCTGCCGGTGATGATCTCCGGCACGATTACCGACCTTTCCGGCCGCACGCTTTCCGGCCAGACGCCGTCCGCTTTCTGGAACTCGGTGCGCCACGCCAACCCCTTCACCATCGGGCTTAACTGCGCGCTTGGTGCGGATGCCATGCGTCCGCATCTGCAGGAATTGTCTGACGTGGCAGACACTTTCGTCTGCGCCTATCCCAATGCCGGCCTGCCGAATGAATTCGGCCAATATGACGAAACGCCTGAGATGATGGCGCGTCAGGTGGAAGGTTTCGTTCGCGACGGTCTCGTTAACATCGTCGGCGGCTGCTGCGGCTCGACGCCGGAGCATATCCGGGCGATTGCGGAATCCGTGAAGGGTTACAAGCCGCGCGAGATTCCCGCGCATGTGCCCTTCATGTCGCTTTCGGGCCTTGAGCCTTTCGTGCTGACCAAGGACATTCCTTTCGTCAATGTCGGCGAGCGCACCAACGTTACCGGCTCGGCCCGCTTCCGCAAGCTCATCACCGCCGGCGATTACACGGCGGCGCTCGCCGTCGCCCGCGATCAGGTGGAAAACGGTGCCCAGATCATCGACATCAACATGGATGAAGGCCTGATCGATTCCGAGAAGGCGATGGTGGAATTCCTGAACCTCATCGCCGCCGAGCCTGACATCGCCCGCGTGCCGGTCATGATCGACAGCTCCAAGTTCGAGATTATCGAGGCTGGTCTGAAATGCGTTCAGGGCAAGTCGATCGTCAATTCCATTTCGTTGAAGGAAGGCGAAGAGAAGTTTCTCCAGCAGGCGCGGCTTGTCCACAATTACGGTGCGGCCGTCGTGGTCATGGCCTTTGATGAGGTCGGGCAGGCGGATACCTATCAGCGCAAGGTGGAAATCTGCGCGCGCGCCTACAAGCTGCTGACGGAAAAGGCGGGCCTGTCGCCGGAAGACATCATCTTCGACCCGAATGTGTTCGCCGTGGCGACCGGCATCGAAGAGCACAATAATTACGGCGTGGACTTCATCGAGGCCACAAAGACCATCCGCGAAACCATGCCGCTGACGCATATTTCCGGCGGTGTTTCCAACCTGTCCTTCTCCTTCCGCGGCAACGAGCCGGTGCGCGAGGCGATGCATGCCGTGTTCCTCTACCATGCCATTCAGGTGGGCATGGATATGGGCATCGTTAATGCCGGGCAGCTTGCGGTTTACGACAATATCGATGCGGAACTGCGCGAGGCCTGCGAGGACGTGGTGCTGAACCGTCGCGACGATGCGACCGAGCGTCTGCTTGAAGTGGCGGAGCGTTTCCGCGGCACGGGCGCCAAGGACACCAAGGTACAGGATCTTTCCTGGCGCGAGCTTCCGGTCGAGAAGCGGCTGGAACATGCGCTGGTCAACGGTATCACCGACTATATCGAGGCCGATACGGAAGAGGCGCGCCAGAAGGCTGCCCGTCCTCTGCACGTCATCGAAGGGCCACTGATGGCCGGCATGAACGTGGTCGGCGATCTCTTCGGCTCGGGCAAGATGTTCCTGCCGCAGGTGGTGAAATCAGCCCGTGTGATGAAGCAGGCGGTTGCCGTGCTTTTGCCTTACATGGAAGAGGAAAAGCGCCAGAATGGCGGCTCCGAGCGCAGTGCCGCCGGCAAGGTGCTGATGGCGACCGTGAAGGGCGATGTGCACGATATCGGCAAGAACATCGTCGGCGTCGTTCTCGCCTGCAATAATTACGAGATCATCGATCTCGGCGTCATGGTGCCGACGACGAAGATCCTTGAGACGGCGATTGCCGAAAAGGTGGATGTGATCGGCCTTTCCGGCCTCATCACCCCATCGCTGGATGAAATGGTGCATGTAGCCGCCGAAATGGAGCGGCAGGGTTTCGATATTCCGCTGTTGATCGGCGGCGCGACGACCAGCCGTGTGCATACGGCGGTGAAAATCCATCCGCGTTACGAGGCGGGGCAGGCGATCTATGTGACGGATGCTTCGCGTGCGGTAGGCGTCGTGTCGGCGCTTCTCTCGGCCGAGCAGAAGCCTGCTTATATCGATGGCATCCGCAGCGAATATGCGAAGGTGGCGGAAGCCCATGCCCGCAACGAGCGCGAAAAGCAGCGTCTGCCGCTGTCCCGCGCCCGTGAGAATGCGCACAAGATCGACTGGTCGAGCTACAGCGTCGTCAAGCCGCAGTTCTTCGGCACCAGGGTATTCGAAACCTATGATCTGGAAGAGCTTTCCCGTTACATCGACTGGACGCCGTTCTTCCAGACCTGGGAATTGAAGGGTCGTTTCCCGGCGATCCTTGAAGACGAAAAGCAGGGCGAGGCGGCGCGGCAGCTTTATGCCGATGCGCAGGCAATGCTTGCGAAGATCATCGAGGAGAAGTGGTTCCGGCCGCGCGCGGTGATCGGCTTCTGGCCGGCCAATGCGGTGGGCGACGATATCAAGCTGTTTACGGATGAAAGCCGCAGGCAAGAGCTCGCCACCTTCTTCACGCTGCGCCAGCAGCTTTCCAAGCGCGACGGTCGTCCCAATGTGGCGCTGTCGGATTTCGTGGCGCCTGTCGATAGCGGCGTTGCCGATTATGTTGGTGGCTTCGTGGTGACGGCGGGCATCGAGGAAGTGGCGATTGCCGAGCGCTTCGAGCGGGCCAATGACGATTATTCGTCCATCCTCGTCAAGGCGCTGGCCGACCGTTTTGCCGAAGCCTTTGCCGAGCGCATGCATGAGCGGGTGCGCAAGGAATTCTGGGGTTATGCGCCGGACGAGGCTCTTGGCGGCGATGACCTGATCGGCGAAGCCTATGCCGGTATTCGCCCTGCACCCGGCTATCCGGCGCAGCCCGATCATACCGAAAAGAAGACGCTGTTTGCCCTGCTCGACGCCACCAATGCGGCGGGTGTGGAACTGACGGAAAGCTATGCCATGTGGCCGGGATCCTCGGTCTCCGGCATCTATATCGGTCATCCCGAGAGCTATTATTTCGGTGTCGCCAAGGTGGAGCGGGACCAGGTTCTCGACTATGCGCGCCGCAAGGATATGCCTGTCACAGAGGTCGAGCGCTGGCTCGGGCCGGTACTTAACTACGTGCCGACAAATGGCGCTGAGGAAATCGACAGCGCGGCCTGATGTTTCGGGCGTCGTTGCTGCAAAAAGAGCGCGGGTCCTGCCCGCGCTTTTTTGTTGGCCGTTGCGCTTACGATCTCAGCGCCGCCAGTTCCTCGATGCCGACATGGCTTTCGACCTCGCTGCCGCGCAGATAGAGGTAAAGGCCAATGCAGAAGGCAAGCACGGCGATGAAGACCAGATACCAGGCATGGGCCATGGGATTGATGGCGAGCGCGGTCGTCACTCCGATCGGCGTCAGCCCACCGAAGATGGCATAGGAGACGTTGTAGGCGAAGGAGAGGCCGGAGAAGCGGACCGATGCCGGGAAGGCGCGGACCATGACATAGGGTACGGCTCCCGCCATGCCGACCGAAAGGCCCATGACGCCGTAGAGAATGAACATGGTTTCAAGCGACGCGCCGGCATAGCTGTAGAAGGTGAAGGTGGCGATGCCAAAGAAGATGCTGGCAGCCATGAAGAAAATGCCGGAGCCGACACGGTCGATCAATGCACCGGCGATAATGACGCCGAAAATCAGAAACAGCGTGCCGAAGCTGGTGCCAGCCAGCGCCTGCGTCGGGGTGTAGCCATAAAGCTTCTGCAGAAAGGTGGCCGTCATCAGCGTGGTCACCACGATGGCCGCCGACAGAACCCAGGTGAGCAGGGCGGAAATGATGACGCCGCGCATATGGTGCTTCAGCACCAGCCCGAGCGGCAGCTTGTCCGTCAGCGACTTCGATTTTTTCATCTCGTTGAAGATCGGCGTCTCTTCCAGCCAGCGGCGCAGATAGACGGCGATCAGGCCGAAAATCCCGCCGAGCAGGAAGGGAATACGCCATGCATAACCGGCAACATCTTCCGGCGAAAAGAGCGAGTTGATGGCAAAGGCAATCAGCGAGCCCAGCATGATGCCGAAGGAGAGGCCGGATGTCAGGAAGCCGCAGGCAAGCCCGACACGACGGAAAGGCACGTGTTCGGCAACGAAGGTCCAGGCGCCCGGCACTTCACCGCCAATGGCTGCACCCTGCAGCATGCGCAGGATGATGAGCAGGATTGGGGCAGCGACGCCGATGGTGGCATAGGTCGGCATCAGCGCCATGCCCAGCGTGGAGAGCGCCATCAGGAGGATGGAGAAGGCAAAGACGCGCTTTCGGCCATAACGGTCGCCATAATGCGCCAGAACGATGCCGCCGAGCGGTCGCACCAGATAACCGGCGGCGAAGATGCCGAAGGTCTGGATCATCACCAGCCAGTCCGGCATTTCCGGCGGAAAGAACAGGTGGCCGATGACGGTGGCGAAAAACACGAAAATGATGAAATCGTAAAATTCGAGCGCGCCGCCCAGGGCCGAAAGACCCAGAGTTCTGTAATCCTGGCTGTTCAGGGGCCGGGCAGCTGCCGGTGTGCTGGTGGGAGACATAGGCCTGCTTCTTTTTCTAATTCACATGTTGCTAATGGGCATGCTGCAAGAGAAGCGCGATTTCAAGCTTTATCGGTTCTCAATCGCTTATGAATTTTGATGGACGATCGAGAAAGCGCCGCAGGAAAGTGATGTTCTCCAACTCGTCATAGAGGCGTTCGGTGATGCCATCCTCATCGAAATAATAGATCGTCGCTTCCGGAATGGCCAAAAGCACCGGTGAGTGGGTGGCGATGATCAGCTGTCCGCCACTGTCGGCGGCGTGGCGGATGATGGCCGCAAGCTCCAGCTGTTTTTGCGGTGAAAGCGGGCTTTCGGGTTCGTCGAGGAAATAGAGGCCGGCACCATGTACCCGCTGCTGCATGATATCGAGAAAGCCTTCGCCATGCGACCGACGGTCGATGGTGTTGTTCCTGACGATCCTGCGAAAGGTCTCCGGGGTTTCTTCCGGAAAGTCCTCGCCTTTTTTCAAGGCTTTTTCCCGCTCCCAGCGAAAGTCGTCCAGCGTCTCTTCATTCAGCCGGCGGACATAGCCAAGCACATCTTCGGCGCGCATGAACATGCGGATCTTCGGATATTTCTTGCGGGCGAAATAAAAGGCCCTTGCCACGGTCTCGGCATGCTGAAGATAAAGATCACCCGAAACCTGGCCATGGTTACCGATGGCATAGGCCGTCATTCCGGCCGCCAGTCCTTCCAGCAGCGTTGATTTACCCGAACCATTATTGCCGGCAAAAAAAGTGATCGGCGTTTTGAACTCGAGGCGTTCCAGATGGCGCACCGCCGGAACCGAGAAAGGATATTCATCCCGTCCGCCCGGGGTTTCTTTCATGGTTACGCTATCGAGAAACAGCATGTCGCGGTCCTTGCATCTCATCCGTCATGTTCACCGACGTTGCGCTCTGTCGCATCATCGCGGCGCTGTGCTCAAAGCAATTGCGTGTGATTGCGGCTTAACGTGGGGCGCTGTTCGCACCAATGGTTTACAGTGTTGGCGGAGATACGTCATGTCGCATCGTTAGAATTCCATTTTATTATAAATTAGTGGACCTAATTCCAAGTAACAAATCGATATATATTAGATATATACAATATATATCTTGAATTTAAGATGTTATCGTAAGTATATAATTCAAATTAATTCAGTAATGCCAGTTGTCATCATTCTCGTTGTTGTTGGAGAGAGTGAATGAAGCATATTGCGCTTTTTTCGGTCGTATTTCTATTTTCCGCGATATTCGTGGGCGAAGCTGAGGCGCGGAAGTCTCGGTTTTTTGCCATCCCCGGATTCGGTGGCGGCGAGACCATCGATCTCGTTTATGATCTGCCGGACAGCGAGCCTTTTCTTCGCGACGGTGAAGCATTCGACGTTGGTTATCTCAACAGCGGGGATAGGAGCGGTTATGTGCTGTATCGTGACGAGCGTTACAGCAGGCTCAGCGATGCTGACATCGCCAGGCTGAAGGCGACGCTTGGTTTTGATCCGACGACAAAAGATCGCATGGAGCGGGCGGCGAGGGACAGTGACGCGCCCTGGAACCTCGTGATTATCATAGCGGTCGCAATTATTGGCATCTTTGTGCTTGTTCACAAGGGCATGCAGCTCGTGCGGTGGGTTTCGCGATTGGCGACGACCTCCGCAGTCACCGGAAGTAAGCAGCAGCAGGAGGAGGACGTCCCCGACCCGCTTGAGGTCCGCACGAAACAGCTGGTAAACCGTCAGTGGAGCGGTAGCCAGACGGATCACGTGACGCGTATCCCGGCAGCATCGTCGGTCCATGCATCTGCCCCGGGAGCCGCTCCGGTCCGGGCGTTCGGGCGCAGGGGTGCCTGACCTGGACGCAATTCGCGAATCAGGTGGTTGCGGGAGCCTGCACTACTCGAACCGGTCGATGATGCTGATGCCGCTTTCCTGGAAACTGTTCATGGCGGGCAGGGCCGTGATGGCGTCGGAGAGGCTGATGTGGCGGCCGATCAGTTTTTCCGGTGCGAGCTTGCCGCTTTCGATCATGGCCAGCATATCTTCGTAACGCCACGCCTGCATGCCGTGGCTGCCATAAATCTCCAGCTCGTGAGCGATGACCCGGGCCATGGGGATGGCGGGCATGGCATGATCGGCCAACATGAGGCCGACCTGCACATGCCGTCCGCGCCGGCGCAGATTGCTGATGGAATTGCAGCAGGTCTGCGGGTGGCCAAGCGCATCGATTGACACATGCGCACCGCCGCCCGTCACATCGCGCACCGCTTCCGAAACATCGGCGACCGAGCGGCTGTTGATGGTGGCTGTCGCGCCGAGCTGTCGGGCGAGTTCGAGCTTGTCTTCGGCAATGTCGATGGCGACGACCTGCGCGCCGAGACCTGCGCCGATCATGATGGCGGAGAGGCCGACGCCGCCGCAGCCGTGCACCGCCAGCCATTCGCCACCCTTTAGCCGTCCCTGATCGGTCACGGCGCGGAAGGAGGTGGCAAAACGGCAGCCGAGGCCGGCGGCAGTGGCGTAGCTCATCGTATCAGGCAGATGCACGAGGTTCTGGTCGGCATAGTCGATGGCGACATATTCGGCGAAGGAACCCCAATGGGTGAAGCCCGGCTGGAACTGCGCCTCGCAGACCTGCTGGTTGCCGGAGCGGCATTCATGGCAGTGGCCGCAGCCGGAAACGAAAGGCACCGTAACACGGTCGCCTGTCTTGAAACGGGTGACGTTCTTGCCGACCGCGGCTATGACGCCGGCGAATTCATGGCCTGGAACATGCGGCAGGCGGATATCCGTGTCATGCCCCATCCAGCCATGCCAGTCGCTGCGGCAGAGGCCTGTCGCTTTTACCTCGATGACCACGCCACTATCGGTCGGTTCCGGATCGGGCAGGGATGCAACGACAGGGGTCTCGCCGAATCGTTCGTAAAAAAGCGCGCGCATCATGGCCTCATATCGCTGGCATGCAGGTTCGAGTTCAATACCTGCTCTAGCCTCTTCCCCCAATGGAGAAAAGCGGTTTAGTCCTTGATCACCATCAGATCGCCGGCTGCGAATTTGAGCGTCACCTGTTCGCCAAGGGCAGGCGGCGCGGTGCCGGGATCATTGAACATGTCGAAAGACAGGGTCGAGCCGCCGAGATCGAGACGGGTGCGGATGACGGAGCCGAGGAACTGACTGGAGGTGACGGTGCCGGAAATGGCGACATCGCCTTTCGCGTCGTTGCCGAGCGAGCCCGCTTCCGGGCGAAGCGCGAGGGTGACTTTTTCGCCGTTTGCGGCTTCGACCGGTTTGTGCAGCGTCACGTTTTGCTCTCCGACACGAATGGTGTTGGTGGAGGAGTCCATGACCGTGGCGTCGATGAGGTTCAGCGTGCCGACGAAGGAAGCGACGAAACGGGTCGCGGGCTTGTTGTAGATGTCGAAGGGCGTGCCGATCTGGTCGGCGCGGCCGGAATTCATCACGACGATACGGTCGGAGATCGACAGCGCTTCTTCCTGATCGTGGGTTACGAAGATGGTGGTGATGCCGAGCTTTTGCTGGATCTGGCGGATTTCCTCGCGCAGCGATACGCGGATCTTGGCGTCGAGCGCGGAAAGCGGCTCGTCCAGCAGAAGCACTTCCGGTTTCGGCGCCAGAGCGCGGGCAAGCGCCACGCGCTGCTGCTGGCCACCCGACATCTGGTAGGGATAACGGTCCGCCAGATGTTCCAGATGGATGAGCTGGAGCATTTCCTTCACGCGGGCGTCTATCTCGGCTTTCGGCTTGCCGGCGACTTTCAGGCCAAAGGCGACGTTTTCGTAGACATTCATGTTCGGAAACAGCGCATAGGCCTGGAACACCATGCCGATATTGCGCTGGTTGGGGCGCAGCGTCGTCTGGTCCTTGCCGTTGATGACAATCGATCCGCCGGTCGGGATTTCGAAGCCGGCGATCATGCGCAGCACGGTGGTCTTGCCGCAGCCCGATGGCCCGAGGAAGGAGACGAATTCGCCCTTTTCGATGGCCATGTTGAAATCATGCACGACCTGCACGGCGCCGAAGGATTTCTTGATGTTGCTAAGTGTCAAAAAGCTCATGAAAATCTTGTCCTCAGGCCTTGGGAGGCGCGCCCTTCTGGTAACGTGAAACGAGTTGGATCAGACCAAGGCAACCCCAAGTGATGCCGAAGGAAATCACGGCAAGGGCTGCCGGTTCATAGGCGCGGTTGGCGCCAAGCAGCTGCATGTAGGGGCCGAAGGCCGGGCGGTTCAAAAGCGCCGCCATGGTGAATTCACCGATGACGATGGCGAAGGTCAAAAACGCACCTGACAGCACGGCGACCAGAACATTGGGCAGGATGATGCGCGACAGGATGGTCGTCCAGCCGGCACCGAGGCTTTGGGCGGCTTCCGTCAGCGTCGAGACATCGATGGTTCTGAGGCCCGTATCGACGGCGCGGTACATATAGGGCAAAGCGAGCGTGGCATAACCGAACATCAAGAGCAGGTTGGTGCCGGAGGTGGTGCCGGTCAGCGGCAGCCAGCTGGAGGTGTTGTAAAGCCGGATATAACCGAAAACGATGACGATGGCCGGAATGACGAGCGGCAAAAGCGTGATGAATTCGATATAGGGCCGCAGGCCCGGCAGTTTCAGCCGTACCCAATAGGCGGTGGGCACGACCAGCAGGACCCCGAAAACGATGGTGAACAGCGCCATCACCACCGAATAGCTGAAGGTTTCCTGGAAACGTGGATCGGTCAGCACCTTGCCATAGGCGTCGAAGGAATATTCGCCGCGCCGCATTTTCAGCGAGAAGTTGGTCATGCCGATCAGCGGCAGGGCGAAATACAGGAGGCCGAAGATCAGCGCGCCCCAGGCGAAAAACCGCTTCATTTCAGCCACCTTTCGCTGCGGGCACGCAGCCAGATATACAGCGCATTGGCGATGCCGGTGACGACGATCATGCCGAAGGCGAGTGCGTAACCAAGATGCGGATTGCCGAGAACGTCGCCGCGGATCTGCGCGAAGAGCAGGATCGGCACGATGTTGAGCGAGGAGCCGGTGAGCGCGATGGCGGTTGCCACGGCGCCAAAGGCATTGGCAAACAGCAGCGACATGGTGCCGAGCAGCGACGGCAGCAGGATGGGGAAGGCCACCATGCGCCAGTATTGCAGGCCGGTTGCGCCGAGAATTTCCGCAGCCTCGCGCCATTCGCGCTTCAGCCCGTCCAGTGCCGGCGTGATGATGAGGATCATCAGTGGTATCTGGAAGAACAGATAGGTGACCGTGAGGCCCCAGAAGGACAGGATGTTGAAGCCGAGGAGCCGAAGATCAATGCCGATCTGCGTCTTCAGGAAGACGGTGAGCAAGCCGACAGGGCCAAGCGTGGCGATGAAGGCGAAGGCGAGCGGCACGCCGGCAAATTGCGAGGCGACGCCCGAGAAGGTCAGAAGCGGCCCGCGAATGCGCTGCGGCAGACCGCCCAGCACCACGGCGGCGGCCACGGCAAAACCGATCAGGCAGCCGAGAACCGCCGAGGCGAGGCTGATCTTGATCGAAATCCAGTAGGCCGAAAGAATGGACGGTGTGAAAAGCCCGCCGATGTTTTCCAGCGTGAAGCTGCCATCGGCATGCTGAAACGCGCCGATGACGATCTTCATCGTCGGCAGGATTAGGAAGAGCAGAACAAAGACGGCAAAAGGTACGACGCCTATCCAGTGCAGCGGCAACTTTCTGCCCGCGTCGGATGGTCCGCCGGTGTTGGTTGATGGCATGCCTTGTCCCCAAACGCCGTTTTCGAACGGTCTGTCTATTAAGGTCTTTATTATCAGAGAAACACCCCGGCTTTTTGATCAGCCGGGGTGCGTTTTCAACAATTACTTCACGTTTGCGCCGACGACGCTGTCCCAGCCGGCCGTAACGGCGGCCTTGTTGGCGTCAACTTCCTCGAGTGTCGGGAAGATCGCCTTTTCATAGGCTGCTGCCGGCGGCAGGCTGTCGATCAGTTCCTGCGGAACCTTGCCAGCCTTGACCATGGCGTTGAAGCGGATCGGGTGGCAATAGCCCTTCAGCCAGCCGAGCTGACCGTCGTCGGAATAGAGGTGTTCCATCCACAGCTTGGCGGCGTTCGGATGCGGCGCGTAAGCGGAGATGCCCTGAACGTAAACGCCGGCCAGAACGCCCTTCTCAGGGACGACGACTTCTGTCGGCGGGTTGTCGTTCAGCGTCTTCTTCCAGGACAGGGCGTTATAGTCCCAGGCGATGATGATCGGAGTTGCGCCCTGTGCCAGCGTACCGGCCTTGCCGATAACCGGCAGGAAGTTACCGGCCTTGTTGAGGTCGGCGAAGTACTTCAGGCCAGCTTCACCAGCTTCCTTTCCGGATTTCGCACCGGTGGAAAGACCAGCGGCGAGAACGCCAAGGATTGCCTGGTTGGAAGCGCGCGGATCGCCTGCGAGTGCTACCTGACCGGAATACTCCGGCTTCAGCAGGTCGGCCCAGTCCTTGGGAGAGTTGGTGACGAGGTCCTTGTTCACGAACATCGACATGACGCCGTAATAGTCGCCATACCAGTAACCGTCGGCATCCTTGACGTTGTCAGGAATTTCGTCCCAGGTGGAAACCTTGTAGGGCTGCAGCAGGCCTTCGGCCTTCATCTGCGGGCCGAAAGCAAGGCCGACGTCGACGACGTCAGGAGCCTGCGGGCCCTTGTTGTCCTTGTTTGCCTTGATTGCTTCCACTTCGTCGGCGGAGCCGGCGTCGGGGTTCAGTTCGTTGACGGTGATTTCCGGGTACTTCGCCTTGAAGGCGGCGATGACGTCGCCGTAACCGCACCAGTCGTGCGGCAGCGCAACGGTTGTCAGCATGCCTTCCTTCTTGGCGGCAGCGATCAGTTCGGCGCTCGGTTCAGCGGCGGCGATCGCGGTGGAGGCGATGACCAGTGCAGTGGTCGTAGCAAGCAGTCGGCGGCAGTGAGAGATCACTTTTTTCTCCTCTTCGTGTTCTCATATTGCGGACGCTGATACGGATTCTAGATGAAGCTAATGTGACGGCTGGATTACAATTTATTTATCCGGATTCCGCCACTTTACGCCCATTTTCCGCCATCGTCAGGCTTTTTGCCTGCAATTGCGGGATAATCCCCTCATCATCCTATTGGCCAGATCTGTTCCCCAGCTTGGTTATGTACCCTGTTTTTCGTGCTGGTAGCGATCACAGGTATCCAATCAGCGTGCGGCATTCTCGTCAAGCAAGTTGCCGGCTATATAATTTCTCATGTCCTGTCCGGTCGGCGAAACAGCCGCGTCTGCTCGAACAGGCCCTCCAGCGCGTTCATGCGCTGCTTGGTTTCATCCCAGGTGCCGCTTTGCACCGCTTCGATCAGCGCTTCGACCACGAATAATGTGACGACCGAAGAATCCCAGGCCGAGGGCGCCTCGATCTTCACACGGAAAGTGTGCAGCGCGTGGCGCGCCACCGGCGATGTCCATTGATCGGTGAAGAGAATGATCTGCACGCCGTTTGCTTTCGCGACTTCGGCGAGCGTCGTCATATCGTGTTCGTAACGGCGGATGTCGAAAATCACCAGCACGTCGCCGGCGCTCATATTCAGCATATATTGCGGCCAGGCGCTGGAATTTGATGACATCAGCGTCGTTTTCGGCCGGATCACCTGCATATGGGTGAAGAAATATTCGGCAATGGCGCCGGTGATGCGGCCGCCGACGAAATAGATGCTGCGCTTGCGGTCAGAAAGCAGGGCCGCGGCATTGTCGAAGACGGCGGTGTCGAGGTCGCTCAACGTGTCGCGCAGATTGCCGGTAATGGCATCAGCAAAGCGGTTGAGAATATGCAACCCCGGCGCATTGGTGGCCCAGCGGTCGTGCTTGGCAACGGGGCCGGAGATTGTCGCTTCAAGCTCCTGGTGCAGATGCGCCTGAAATTCCGGATAACCCTTGTAGCCGAGTTTCTGCACCATGCGCGCCACCGTCGGCGTCGAAACGCCGGCATTTTCGGCGATGGTGGTGATGCTGCCGAGGCCGGAGACGGGATAGTTGCCGAGCAGGCTTTCCGCCAGCCGTTTTTCCGAACGGGTCAGCGCATCGTAATGGGCATGGATGACATCCGACACGGTCGCCGTCGTGCTGCGCAAATCTTTCCCCTTCCGGTCTTTTTGCCGGTGCTTCCACTAAAATAAACATCTGTGTCGGCGATCGAGTCAATGGGAAAAATGAAGAGAAAATTTCAAAATTCCATTTGACACTGGCAATAATGTGAAGAATTCTTTTCGTCGTTGACGGAACAGCGGGTTTCCGGGTGGGGTTCGTGCATGACGGTGCGTTCACGGTTTTTCACAGAAATGGAAGGACAGGCGGTTGGCGTCGAGAACGCTGCGGGAAAGGGCGACGTCCTTCTCGTCTGCGAACACGCTTCCGCCACCATCCCTGAAAAATACGGTACGCTTGGTCTTTCGCCGGAGGTTCTCTCGAGCCATGCGGCCTGGGATCCAGGTGCCCTTGCCGTGGCGCTGCTGCTTTCGCAGAGCCTTGACGCAACACTTGTCCATCAACGGTTTTCGCGTCTGGTCTATGATTGCAACCGGCCACCCGAATCGCCTTCCGCCATGCCGGTGAAAAGCGAGATTTATGATATTCCGGGCAATCTCGATCTTTCCGAAGCGGAGCGATTTGCCCGCACTTCTGCGCTCTATGTCCCATTTCACGACCGCGTCAGCGAGATCATCGCCGAGCGGCAGGCCTCCGGGCGCAGGGTGGTCGTGGTGACGATCCACAGTTTCACGCCGGTCTATCACGGCCAGTTTCGCGCCGTTCAGATCGGTATCCTGCATGATAGCGACAGCCGTCTGGCTGATGCGATGCTGGCGGGTGCCGAGGGGTCGGCGCTCACAGTCAAACGCAACGATCCTTACGGCCCGGAAGATGGCGTGACGCATACGCTGAGGCTGCATGCGCTGCCGGACGGACTTTTGAACGTCATGATCGAGATCCGCAACGATCTTGTTACCAATGAAGGGGAGCAGGCGGCAATTGCCGGGTTCCTCCACGAGCTTATGGGGAAGGCGCTCTCATCAATCGATGAGTGAGGGAGCAAGGGCTGGCCAATGGTGAAAACACCGGGGCCGGCCACCAAACGAGACTGCCGACATTCAAGAAAAGCCGGAAAGGCATGAAGCGGCAAGGGAACAGCAAGTGCGTGCGGC
This sequence comes from Agrobacterium sp. ST15.16.024, assembly GCF_027956545.1. Lineage (NCBI taxonomy): Bacteria > Pseudomonadati > Pseudomonadota > Alphaproteobacteria > Hyphomicrobiales > Rhizobiaceae > Agrobacterium > Agrobacterium sp. ST15.16.024. The sequence continues at coordinate 162,027 of NZ_JAQKGO010000003.1, read as the reverse complement.
ACAGCGCGGAAACCTTCCGCAGGTGCTGAAAACTGGGGCACAATCGGCCAATAACGGCTGACTGGCTTGTTTTTTTCTTATTCAGGAGAGAAGGGCATGGACAGTTCATCGTCAGGCGTCAGCTATAAGAAGGCTGATGCATCCTATTTCGAAAAACGCGGACTTTCCCGTTATGCGGGCGTCTGGTCGCTCTGGGCGCTCGGCGTCGGGGCGGTCATCTCAGGGCATTTTTCCGGATGGAATTTCGGCTTTTCCACCGGCGGCTGGGGTGGCATGCTGGTGGCGGGCATCATCATCGCCATCATGTATCTCGGGCTGACATTTTCGATCGCGGAAATGAGCCCGGCCTTGCCGCATACGGGTGCGGCCTATTCCTTCGCCCGCACCGCGATGGGTCCCTGGGGCGGCTTCGTCACCGGACTTTGCGAGAATGTCGAATATGTGCTGACGCCGGCGGTCATCGTCACCTTCATCACGGCCTATATAAATTCCATTCTGGGGCTCGATCCGGCCTATTCACCATTTGTGTGGATAGGTTTTTATGTGATCTTCCTTGCGCTCAACGTTTTCGGGCTGGAGCTTTCCTTCAAGGTCACATTGGTCATCACGCTGATTTCGCTTGGTGTTCTGGTGTTCTTCTGGATCAGCGCCATTCCGAACATGGATTTCTCGCGTTTCGCGCTGAACATCGGCGTCGGTCCCGACGGCAAGGCCGTGGAACTGCCGGAGGGTGGCGGTTCGTTCTTCCCCTTCGGTTTTTCGGGCGTTCTCGCCACGCTGCCTTTTGCGGTCTGGCTGTTCCTTGCCATTGAACAGCTGCCGCTGGCGGCGGAAGAATCGGTCGATCCGAAACGCGATATGCCGAAGGGCATCATTCTCGGTGTCATCACACTGATGGTTTCGGCCTTCATGATCGTGCTGCTCAACCCGTCGCTGCCGGGTGTCGGCGCCTTCCATCTCGGTTCTTCGCTCGAACCGCTGCTGGATGGCTTCAAGGCGATTTACGGTGATGGCGGCGTGGTGCTGCTTGGTCTCGTGGCGCTCACCGGCCTGATCGCCAGCTTCCATACGATCCTCTATGCGCAGGGTCGGCAGATCTATTCGCTGTCGCGTGCGGGCTATTTCCCGACCGTACTGTCGATTACCCATCCGAAATACCGCACGCCTTTTGTGGCCAACATCGCCGGTGCGCTTGTCGGTCTGGCGGTCATGCTGGTCATCTGGTTCTCGCTGGGCGCGGAACAGGGCGGCAGCATCATCGGCAGCGTGCTTTTGAACATGGCCGTTTTCGGTGCGATGTTCTCCTATATCCTGCAGGCGATTTCCTTCATTCTGCTCCGCAGGAACCTGCCGCATATCGAGCGGCCGTTCCGTTCGCCCTTCGGCATTCCGGGTGCGGTGCTGACGATCATCATCGCCATCGTCACGCTGCTTTACCAGATCCAGGACCCCAACTTCAGCAAGGGCGTGCTGTGGGTAGCGGTCTGGTTTGCCGTGGCGATCGCCTATTTCGCCTTTATCGGACGCCATCGCCTCATCCTGTCGCCGGAAGAGGAATTTGCGCTGGAGCACAAGCAGGCTGCCATGGCGGCGGCGGCTGCAAAGGCCTGATGCCCAAACAAACGGGCGGCCGTATCCGGCCGCCCGGCCAAGACAATAAAGGGAACGGACAAAATGACGAGCTACACATTCGACGCGCTTAAGATGGATGTCGCCGAGGGGCGCATCGACACGGTTCTGGCCTGCCTTGTCGACATGCAGGGGCGTCTGATGGGCAAGAGATTTCAGGCCGAATTCTTCGTTGAAAGCGCCTTTGAGGAAACCCATAGCTGTAATTACGTGCTTGCCACCGACATGGAGATGGAGACCGTTCCCGGCTATAAATCCTCCAGCTGGGAAAAGGGTTATGGCGATTATGTGCTGAAACCCGATCTTTCGACGCTGCGACGGGTGCCATGGCTGGAAGGCACGGCGCTGGTGCTGTGCGATGTACTCGATCATCACACCCATGAAGAAGTGCCGCATTCGCCGCGCGCGCTGTTGAAAAAGCAGGTGGCGCGACTGGAGGCCATGGGGCTGAAAGCCTTCATGGCGACCGAGCTGGAATTTTTCCTGTTCGACCAGACCTTCGATGCGGCGCGCGCCAGCGGCTACAAGGGGCTGAACCTCGCCAGTGGTTACAACGAGGATTACCATATCTTCCAGACCACCAAGGAAGAGGACGTGATGCGGGCGCTGCGCAAGGGCCTGCAAGGCGCTGGCATTCCGGTTGAAAACTCCAAGGGCGAGGCGTCTCCCGGCCAGGCGGAAATCAACGTTCGTTATGCCGAAGCGCTGACCATGGCCGACCGGCACGCCATCATCAAGAACGCCACCAAGGAGATCGCCTGGTCCAAGGGCAAGGCGGTGACGTTCCTTGCCAAGTGGAACTATAACTCCGCCGGCAGCTCCTCACACATCCACCAGTCGCTGTGGAGCCTCGATGGCAAGACGCCGGCCTTCCTCGACAAGGATGCCAAGCATGGCATGTCGGAGCTGATGCGGCATTATGTTGCCGGGCTTCTGGCCCATGCCAGCGAGATAACCTATTTTCTGGCGCCCTACATCAATTCCTACAAGCGGTTCATGGCTGGCACGTTTGCGCCGACCAAGGCGATCTGGAGCCTCGACAACCGCACGGCCGGATATCGCCTGTGCGGCGAGGGCACGAAGGGCATCCGCATCGAATGCCGCGTCGGCGGATCCGATCTCAATCCCTATCTCGCCATGGCGGCTCTTCTCGCGGCGGGCATTGACGGCATCGAAAATAAACTTGAACTTGAACCCGCTTTTGTCGGTGACGCCTATGGCGGCAAGGATGTGCGCGAGATACCCAAGACCCTGCGTGACGCCACTGCCTTTCTGGACGGATCGAAAATGCTGCGCAACGCTTTCGGCGACGATGTGATTGATCATTACGTTCATGCCGGACGGTGGGAACAGGAAGAATACGACCGCCGCGTGACCGACTGGGAAGTGGCGCGCGGTTTCGAACGAGCCTAATCATTACGGGAAAATATCATGACCATGATCCAGAATATCTCGCCCATCGATGGCTCGGTTTATGCCGAGCGGGAGGCGATGTCACTGGAGGCGGCGCGGGCCGCCGTTTCGAAAGCGCGCAAGGCGCAGAAAGACTGGGCTCGACGTCCACTTGAGGATCGCGTTCAGCTGGTTCTGAAGGGTGTGGCGCGCCTCAACGAAATGGTGGCGGACGTTGTGCCGGAACTGGCGCATATGATGGGCCGTCCGGTGCGTTACGGCGGCGAGTTCAAGGGCTTCAACGAGCGCTCCAATTATGTCGCGTCGATTGCGGCTGATGCGCTGGCGCCGCTCGTCATCGAGGAAAGCGGCAATTTCGAACGTCGCATCGAGCGCGAGGCGCATGGCGTGGTCTTCGTCATCGCGCCGTGGAACTATCCTTACATGACGGCGATCAACACCGTCGCGCCCGCTTTGATGGCCGGCAATACGGTGGTCATCAAACATGCGGCGCAGACGTTGCTGGTGGGCGAGCGCATGGTGCGGGCTTTTGTCGAGGCTGGGGTGCCTGACGATGTCTTCATCAACGTCTTCCTCGACCATGGCACGACTTCTGCGCTGATTTCCGAGGGCCTGTTCAACTTCGTCAATTTCACCGGTTCGGTGGAAGGCGGCCGTGCCATCGAACGCGCCGCTGCCGGCACTTTCACCGGCCTCGGGCTTGAACTCGGCGGCAAGGACCCCGGTTATGTGATGGAGGATGCCGATCTCGACGCCGCCGTCGATACGCTGATGGATGGCGGCACCTATAATTCCGGGCAATGCTGCTGCGGTATCGAGCGCATCTACGTCAATGAAAACCTCTATGACGAATTCGTCGAGAAGTCGGTGGCGTGGGTTTCTAACTACAAGCTCGGCAATCCGCTCGAGCAGGAAACCACGCTCGGGCCGATGGCCAACAAGCGGTTTGCCAAGGTGGTGCGGGCGCAGATTGCCGACGCCGTTGCCAAGGGCGCCAAGGCGCTGGTTGATCAGAAGCTTTTCCCGGCCGATAATGGCGAAAGCGCTTATGTGGCACCGCAGATCCTCGTCAATGTCGATCATTCCATGGAATTCATGACTGAAGAGACTTTCGGTCCCGCCATCGGCATCATGAAGGTCAAGAACGACGATGAAGCCATTGCGCTGATGAATGACAGCAAATACGGCCTCACCGCTTCGCTCTGGACGCAGGATGCGACACGGGCCGCGAGGATCGGTCGCGAAATCGAGACCGGAACCGTGTTCATGAACCGCGCCGATTATCTGGATCCGGCGCTTTGCTGGACCGGTGTGAAGGAAACCGGCCGTGGCGGTTCACTTTCCGTCCTCGGTTTCCAGAACCTGACCCGCCCGAAATCCTACCATCTGAAGAAAGTCACGAAATGAATATCGTCGCCAACTGGAGCTACCCCACCGCCGTCAAGCTTGGCCGTGGCCGGATCAAGGAACTGGCGGAAGCCTGCAAGACGCTCGGCATCAAGAAACCGCTGCTTGTGACGGATCGCGGCCTTGCCAATATGGCGATCACCGCGCATGCGCTCGACGTGCTGGAAGAGGCAGGCCTCGGCCGGGCGATCTTCGCCGAGGTCGATCCGAACCCCAACGAGATCAACATGGAAGCCGGCGTGAAAGCCTATCGCGATGGCGGTCATGACGGCGTCGTCGCCTTCGGCGGCGGCTCTGGCCTTGATCTGGGCAAAACCATCGCCTTCATGGCCGGGCAGACCCGCCCGGTCTGGGATTTCGAAGATATCGGTGACTGGTGGACCCGGGCGGATGCTTCCAAGATCGCGCCCATTGTCGCCGTCCCGACAACCGCTGGTACGGGTTCGGAAGTCGGCCGCGCCAGCGTCATCACCAATTCGCAGACCCATGTGAAGAAGATCATCTTCCATCCGAAGCTGTTGCCCGGCGTCGTCATCTGCGATCCGGAACTGACGGTCGGCATGCCGAAGGTCATCACGGCCGGCACGGGCATGGATGCCTTTGCCCATTGCCTTGAAGCCTATTCCTCGCCGTTCTATCACCCGATGAGCGCCGGCGTGGCGCTGGAGGGCCTGCGTCTCGTCAAGGAATTCCTGCCGCGCGCCTACAAGGACGGCACGGATATCGAAGCGCGCACCAATATGATGGCAGCGGCGGCGATGGGGGCGGTGGCCTTCCAGAAGGGTCTCGGTGCCATTCACTCGCTCTCGCATCCGATCGGCGCTGTCTACAACACCCATCACGGCATGACCAATGCCGTCGTCATGCCGGCGGTGCTGCGCTTCAACCGCCCTGCCATCGAAGACAAGATTGCCCGCGCGGCCGCCTATCTCGGTATCTCCGGCGGTTTCGACGGTTTTTATGATTACGTGCTGGAACTTCGCAAAGAACTCGGCGTACCGGAAAACTTGACCGCCATGGGCATCAAGCCGGATCGTATCGACGAACTGGCGGCGGAAGCGATCAAGGATCCGAGCTGCGGTGGCAATCCGGTGCCGATGACGCTGGAAAATACCAAGGCGCTTTTTGAGGCTTGCTTTTAAGGAGCTACCTTTATTCATCAGGATTGTGAGAGGTTGAGAGGGTGCTGCTTGTTTCTTCTCCCCGAGGGGGAGAAGTCCGCGGCAGCGGTATGAGGGGGCAAGCTCTCCGAATTCCGGCAACGTTGCCCCCTCATCCGACCCTTCGGGCCACCTTCTCCCCGGCGGGGAGAAGAAACAAATGGCAACGTCGTGCCCTGCACCGGGAGCGAGCTACGTACGATCTCTAATCCAGCCCGCGACGACCCGGTCGCGGGCTTTTCGTTGCCCGGCATAACCGTTCTTAGCCTTTTATTAACCCTGTTCGTTAAGATTATGGAAAGCACCATGAATTGCTTCGGTGCGTGAATGAGCATGAAACGGCTCTGACCAACAGGGGGTATCATGTCAGTCATCACTTTCGCCAATACCAAGGGCGGTGCCGGAAAAACCACGGCCGTGCTGCTTCTGGCAACCGAACTGGCCCGCAGCGGTCATCGCGTGACGGTTCTGGATGCCGATCCGCAATTGTGGATTTCCCGCTGGCACGAATTATCAGGCGATATCGAAAATCTTTCGGTGATTTCGCATGTGACGATGGCGTCGCTTGAGGGCCATATTCGCGAGAATAAAACCAGCACCGACTGTTTCATCATAGATCTGCCGGGAGCGAAGACCCCGCTTCTGACCATGGCTCTTGGCATTTCCGATCATGTGCTGATCCCGGTTCAGGGCTGCGCCATGGATGCGCGCGGGGCCGCCGAGGTTCTGGACCATATCGAATTTTTGAACCGCAAGATGGGCAAGGAGATTGCTCATTCCATCGTGCTGACACGGGTGAACGCCATGGTGGCGACGCGTTCGCTGCTGCTGGTCAAGATGCTGCTGGCCGAGAAAAATGTCTCGGTTCTCAACACCCCGATCGTCGAGAGAGCCGCCTATCGCGATATTTTCGACCTTGGCGGCACGCTTCTCTGTCTCGATAAGACCAAGGTGAGCAATATCGACAAGGCGGTCGAGAATGCGAGAGCATTCGCGGGCGAAGTGCTTGGCCTGCTGCCGAAACGCCTGTTGCGGCTCGGTACGCCACCCGCGCGCCTTTTCACCCGTAAAGCCGCCTGAAATATTGCTTTCAACTTTCGATCCGTCTGCGGCGGTCATAACCGCAGACGGATGATGCTGCCTCGGACCATCGGCGGCCATCAGGCTTGCCGGCGTGTCAGCAGTCGCTTTTCAGCGATGGCTTCATTATTCGCTTGATTTGGAAATGATCATTTCCTATATTCCGGCCATGAGCAATGCCAGCCACAACCAGTCCGAGGAACAGCGCCATCGCGGCAGGCCGCGCGAGTTCGATATCGACCGCGCGCTCGATGGTGCGATCCGGGTTTTTTCCAGGCGCGGTTATCACGCCACTTCCGTCGGTGACCTTACCGATGCGATGGAGTTGGCGCAGGGCAGTCTTTACAAGGCCTTCAAGGACAAGAAGGCCGTCTTCATCGCCACGATGGAGCGCTACAGGATTGTACAGACCGAGCGTTTCGAGGCGGCGGTGGCCGGTTACGATACCGGTCGTGAACGCCTGCGGGCAGGGCTGATGTTCTACGCGGAACGGTCGCATGGCGGTGCTGGCTCTGATGGCTGTCTGGTTGTTGGTGCCGCTGCCGATCTGGCGGCGCTGGATGATGACATTGCCGTTGTGGTCGAACGGGCCGTGAAGGCGAGGGAGCGGATCGTCGCCCGCCTCGTTGCCGAGGGGCAGAAGGATGGTTCGGTGAATTCCAAGGCCGATCCCGATGATCTTTCCCGGGCGATGCTGTGCATGATGTACGGCATGCGCGTGGTGGGAAAGACAGGGCGCAGCCTCAAGGACATGGTGGCCGTGGTGGATATCGCCATGAGGCTTGCTGAGTGATTTTATGTCTATTTAGGAAACGTTCGTTTCCATATTGGAGAAAATGATGACGACGCGTGTAATTGAAGGGGAGGATGTTGATGCAACATCCCTTTCCCCGGCTTTGACTTTTCTGCTGGCGACTGCCTGCGGGTTGATTGTCGCCAATCTTTATTATGCCCAGCCGCTTGCCGGCATCATCGGGGCGGAGCTTGGTCTTTCCGCCGGTGCCACTGGGCTGATCGTGACCCTGACGCAGATCGGTTACGGTGTCGGCCTGCTGTTCGTCGTGCCGCTCGGCGATCTCGTTGAAAACCGCAAGCTGGTGGTCGGTTCCGTCTCGATGGCGGTGCTTTCCCTTGTGGCAGCGGCATTCGCGCCGCATGCGGCCCCGTTTCTGATTGCGGCCTTCCTGGTCGGCGTCAGTTCGGTGGCAGTGCAGGTCATCGTTCCCTATGCCGCGCACATGGCGCCGCACGCCATTCGTGGCCGGGTGGTCGGCAATGTCATGAGCGGGCTGATGGCCGGCATCATGCTGGCGCGGCCGGTCTCCAGCCTGTTATCGGAAGTCGTTTCGTGGCGCGGCGTCTTCCTGACGTCGGCGGCAGTCATGGCGCTTCTTGCCGTCGTGCTCTTCCGGCTTTTGCCGCCGCGCATGCCGGAGGCAAGGCTGGGTTACGGCTCGCTGATGGCCTCGATGGGCAGACTTGCCCTCCACACGCCGATCCTGCGGCGGCGGGCAATTTACCATGCCTTCCTGTTTGCCGCTTTCAGCCTGTTCTGGACCACGACGCCGCTTTATCTGAGCGGGCCGCATTTCAACCTGAGCCAGGGTGAGATCGCGCTCTTTGCGCTTGCCGGTGCTGCGGGCACCGTGGCTGCGCCAATTGCCGGGCGGATGGCCGATCGCGGCTGGACCCGTGCGGCGACTTTCCTGGCATTGGTGGCGGTGGCGCTCTCCTTCGCCGTCACGCATCTTGCGCCCGAAGGCTCGCATCTGGCGCTTGCCATTCTGGTGGTCGCAGCCATCGTTCTGGATTTCGGTGTCACCACCAATCTGGTGCTTGGCCAGCGCGCCATCTTCACGCTGGGGGCGGAATTCCGCAGCCGTCTGAACGGCATCTATATGGCGACGTTTTTCATGGGCGGCGCAATCGGTTCCGCCGTGGGCGGCTGGGCTTATGCTGTCGGCGAATGGCAAGCCGCCTCGTGGATCGGTTTCGCCTTGCCGGTGGCCGCCCTGCTGTATTTCCTGACCGAGAAGCGCGACTGAAACACCACTAAATGAAAAAAGCCCGACGGACCAAACCGCCGGGCTTTTTCTCTTTTATTCCGGTCGATCCTATTCGGCGAATTCGACCACAACGCCGGGGCGGACCATCTTTGCCAGTTCCGTTGCATCCCAGTTGGTGAGGCGGATACAGCCGTGGCTGTTTGTCTTGCCGATCTTCGAAGGTTCCGGCGTGCCGTGAATGCCGTAGGTCGGCTTCGACAGGGCAATCCAGACCGTGCCGACCGGGCCGTTCGGACCCGGCGGGATTTGCAGGATCTTGTCGTTCTGGCCCTGCTTGAAGTTGATCTTCGGATTATAGGTGTAGCCGGGATTGAGCGCGATGCGCTCGACCGTGTGCGTGCCGCTCGGCGAAGGCGTATCGGTGGAACCGATGGTGGCGGGATAAGCGGCGATCAGATTGCCGTCCTGGCCATAGGCGAAGACCTGCTTGATGCCCTTATGCGCGACGATGCGGGCCACCTGTCCCTTTTTCGTCTCGCCCGGATTGACCACCTTGATGATGGTGCCGGGCACCGTGAAGTCGATGCCGGGGTTCAGTTCCTTCAGATAGTTCTCATCCATATGGAAGCGCTCGGCCAGTGCCTCGGACGTGGAGGTGAAGGACAGAGCGGGCAGCTGCGACTTCTCGGCATAGTCGTCCGGAATGGAGGCGACATAGGGGCCGGCGGCATCGGCGGCGGTGATGGTGTAGTCGACGATCGGCATGCCGCCGGAAGAGCGCAGGCGTTCCAGAATATCGTCGGAATTGTTCGGGTCCAGCTTTTCGCCGGTCATGTCCTGCCAGGCGGCAATGGCCTTGTTGACGTTGTCACCCATCTTGCCGTCGATAACGCCGGGCGAGATGCCTTCACGGTCAAGGAAAGTCTGCAGTGCGACGATCTCCTGACGGGAACGGTTGACCGGTGTCGTCACCGGTGTGTGGCGCTCGATCAGGTGATCCGGCTGTGGAACGGCGGCGGTGGTGCTTTCGCCGGGCATGGGCTGGCCGAGCGGCCCGCTTTCCACCGCGCCGGGGCCGGGAACGGAGCCGGTATAGATATTGTCATCGGAGCCATCACCGCGATATTCGCGATAATCACGCACGCTGCCATTGTCCTGATAGCCGTAGTCGCGCTGTGGTTCGCGATACTGGCCGCCGGGGGCGGGCGGATAATAGGTGGTGTCGCGCTGCTGGCGCGCCTGCTGCCGCTGCTGATAGCCGGAGGGCATTTCGGTGGCGAGCAGATTGCCGTACTGGTCGTAAAACACCGTGCGACCCATGGTATCGCGGCTGATAACGATATCGCCGCGCTCTGGCATGAAGTCGAGCACGCGACCGTCAGGTGTCACCAGCATCGTCTGCTGGTCGCCATAACGCTGCTGCGCGCCAGCCTGTAGCGGGGCGAAAGCTGCCACTACCGCGACTGTCAGACCCAGAGCTGCGTTAAGAAACTGTTTCACGATTCTGCTATCCTTGCTTCGTTCGCCCATAAACACACCGCAATCTTGACCCTATTGTGAAAAAGGTGAATTCGCGGTTAATGCAATCTTAATTTCCGTCACGACTAGTAGCGTTTCCGTGATTCATGCGTTTTTACTGCCACAGGAGAGGTTGTCTTGCGTTCGTTTCAGGCCGGCAGATCGCCCCGTATTTTCCTCGATGAAACCTCTGTTTTCGATATTGGTTCGTGCATTGTCGATGGCATCGACATCGCGCCCGGCCGCGCCATTCCCGATGATGGCGATGCGCGCATCGATCATTCGCTGGAAGGCTTTCTCTTCACCTGCGGTCCCGATCATATCCGCCATCCCGAACCGATTGATGGTGACGGTGAGGGGCGTCGATATCCGTTGCATGGGTCCTTTTCCTCGCATCCGGCAAAGATAGTCGCCTTCGACGTTCATGAGACCAATGCACTGGCGCGCGTCGAGGTTCCCGTAAAGCTTGCCGATGGCGGCACTGCGTTGCTGGAGCGGACATGGCGCATTGATGGCGAAAGCGGCGAAGTCAGCCTTGAGGACAGGGTCGTCAATACGTCAGACCGGCCGATGCCGGTGTTTCTGATGTACCACATGAATGTCGGTGCCCGTCTGTTTGACGATGCGGTGCGGCTGGAAGGCGCAATGCTGGATGGCGGCGGCCATGGCTGGCGTTTCGGCGAGGAGCCGGGCAATGTTTTCTGTGTTCCCTCCGGTAATGATGATTGGGCGGAATTGAAGCTTGGTCCCGTCGCGGCCATTGGCGGGAAGACGCTGACCGTGCGTTTTCGCACGGAGACGCTGCCCTATCTGCAGATGTGGCGCAACCAGCAGGAGCCCGCCAATGTGCTCGGCATCGAGCCGGTTTCGCATCGCTGGGTGGGGCGGAGCGAACTTGAGGCTGCAGGCGAATTCAACATTATCCAGCCCGGTGAAAGCCGCTCCTTCGGCCTGCGCTTTTCCATCCTCTGAATGCCGTACCGAATGAGGACACCGTATCATTGACGCATGGGTTTTGAGCCCTTACATCGGATGCGGATTTCTAAGGGTGGCGAGAGCGTGCCAGCGGCGCGGATGCCGATTTCAGCGGAGGCATAAGATGGATATCAGGCGCATAGACGACGAATATTCGGTAACGGGACAGATCAGCGTCGCCGATCTGGATGAGGTCAAGGCACTCGGCTTCAAGTCGATCGTCTGCCACCGCCCTGATGGTGAAGAAGACGGCCAGCCGCTTTTCGCCGATATTGCCGAGCGCGCGGAGCAGCTCGGTATTACCATCATGCATGTGCCTGTCGGCCGTTATGGCGTCGATGCTGATGCCGTTGCCGGCATGGTGGATGCGTTGGACGAATTGCAGCGCCCGATGCTCGGCTATTGCCGTTCGGGCGCGCGCTCGACGGCGATCTACGAAAAGACCCATCACCTGCGCGGCTGATTTTTCGCGCTTCATTTTGTTTTCAAATGCCAATCAACAGGAGTTCTCCATGACCATCAAGCGTATCGAGCCGGGCAAGCGCATGAGCGGCGCCGTCGTTCACGGCAACACCGTTTATCTGGCCGGCCAGGTTGGCGAAGGCACCAGCGTTACGGAACAGAGCAAGTCTGCTCTCGCTGAAGTCGACCGCCTGCTGGCTGCTGCCGGTTCGGACAAGTCGAAGATCCTGCAGACCATCATCTATCTCTCCGACATGTCCACCTTCGGTGAAATGAACGCCGTCTGGGAAGGCTGGATCGACCCGGCAAACCCGCCGGCCCGCGCCACCAGCGGTGCACCATTGGCAACGCCGGATTACAAGGTTGAGTTCATCGTGACCGCTGCTCTCTGAGCATCCGTCTGAGTTTTTAAGAAAAGGCCGGGTCGCGGAATGCGGCCCGGCCTTTTTTGATGGGAAATTCGAAACGCTCGTTTCGTCATCCTCGGGCTTGTCCCGAGGATCCACTCACGTATCACAACTTGACAGGTGGCAGATGCTCGGGACAGGCCCGAGCATGACGGAAGAGAGACGATTGTCCCAGGTTTGTGAATCGTTTGCGCCATTCATTTCAGAAGCAAAGCAAGCGCCTTCTCAAACTGCTTCAACGTCTCCACCCGCTCCGCAAACCACAGCCGCGCCAGATCATTTACCGAGGCGAGATCGATACCATCCGGGTCGATGGAGGTGATTGTCCAGCGGCCGGCCTTTGCGCCGGCGAGAACTGCCAACCGCGATATTTCGCCCTTGATGGCGTTGAGGCGGGTAGCTTCGCTTTCCGTCGCAGCCATCAGTTCCGCCGCGCCTGAGAGATCGGTGCGCAGGTCGGCCGGGGTGATGTTGCTGGCATTGCGGGCCGGGCCGCCATTGATCTGCACACCTTCCGTCCGCAGCCGGTAAAGCCTTGTGTCGGGAAGCGAGAGATAAAGCTTCGCTTTGGGGTAACGGGCAACGTAGCGCCTGATGGCGAGTTGCGTCTCATCCGGGCCGAGCTGTTCCACCTTGCCCACCAGTGTCAGCCGCGGCAGCGTCAGCGCATCGCCCTTGCCGAAGGGCGCGAGCGTCAGCGAGATGCGCGGGTCGGCCTCCATGTTGCGGGCGTGCAGCGTCAGCCCGGCCGCGAAGAAGAACGGCGTGCCATCCGGCTCGATGCCGATATTGGTGGCGGTCGTATAGGGATAGCTGCTGACCGGATCGAGCGTGGCGAGCGCCGCCGTGCGGGATGTGTGCAGCACATCGCGGGCCACGCGCACCGCCTCGAAAGGTGCGCCGGCCGAAGGCTCGATCTTCGCGCCGCGTGGGGTGATGACGGGAGGGGCAACGTCCGGCATGTCTTATCCTGAGTTAGTGGATGCTGAGAGAAGCGTAAAACGTCTCCACGTCATGCCCGGGTCTGTCCCGTGCATCGGCAACCGATCGATTTAGCGCGACGTGGTTGGATCCTCGGGACAAGCCCGAGGATGACGTCAAGCGAGCGTCAGGATTTACACCATGCCGGAGGCATGTCCATGCGTCATGTCAGCTTTTTGTCCTGATCTGTGTCAGCGTGCGCGTTGGCGTGATCGCTTCCGGGTCCAGCTTCACCTCGATGATCGCCGGCTTGCCGCTCGCACGCGCCCGCTCGAAGGCAGCGGCGAAGTCTTGCGTTCTTTCCACCGTTTCGCCGTGGCCGCCATAGGCTTTGGCAAAAGCGTTGAAATCGGGATTGACGAGATCGGTGCCGCTCACACGGCCGGGATATTCCCGTTCCTGATGCATGCGGATGGTGCCATACGTGCCGTTATTCACCAGCACGGTGATGATCGGCAGGCCATAGCGCACGGCGGTGATGAATTCCTGTCCGTGCATCATGAAGCAGCCATCGCCGGCAAAGCAGATCACCTCCCGCTCCGGGAACAGGTGCTTTGCGGCAACCGCTGCCGGCAGGCCGTAACCCATCGAGCCGGAGGTTGGCGCCGATTGCGTGTTGAAGCGGCGGAAGCGGTGGAAGCGGTGCACCCAGGTGGCATAGTTGCCGGCGCCATTGGTGAAGATGGCGTTCTCAGGCACATTGGCCTCGATCCAGTCCATGATCGGACCCATCTGCACGGCGCCTGGGCCGGTCTGCGGCGGCGTGGACCAGTTGAGGTAAGCCGCATGTATGGCGGCGGTGCGCTCGGCCCATGCGGCGTTTGCCGGAAGCGAGATGGAGGACAGGGCGGCGACGAAATCATCCGGCGCGGCGCAGATTGCGAGATCGGGACGGTAAACGCGTCCAAGCTCTTCGGCTTCCGGATAGATGTGGATGAGATTCTGCGACGGGTAGGGGATGTCGAGCAGCGTATAACCGGAAGACGGCATTTCGGAGAGGCGGCCGCCGAGCAGGACCACGAGATCGGATTCCTTGATCTCCTTTGCCAGCGCCGGGTTGATGCCGATGCCGACATCGCCTGCATAGGAAGGGCTCAGATGATCGAACAGCATCTGGCGGCGGAAGGAACAGCCGACGGGCAGCTTGTGGTTTTCGGCAAATGCCCTGAAGCTCACCACGCTTTCCTCGGACCAGCGCGTGCCGCCGATAATGAAGATCGGCCGTTTTGCCTCGCCCAGCATTTTCGCGAAGGCCGCGATCTGTGACGGGCCGGGATGCGCTTCGACTGATGTGTAGGGCTTTGCCTCGGGCGCTTCTACCTCTTCCACCAGCATGTCTTCGGGCAGCGTCAGAACCACCGGGCCAGGGCGGCCGGAGGTGGCGACAGTGAAGGCGCGGGTGACGAATTCGGGGATGCGGCGGGCATCATCGATCTCGCCCACCCATTTGGCGAATTCGGTGAAGGCGCGGCGATATTCCACTTCCTGAAAGGCTTCGCGCTCGCGGGCTTCGCGCTGCACCTGGCCAATGAACAGGATCATCGGAATGGAATCCTGCCGTGCGATGTGCAGGCCGGCCGAGGCGTTGGTGGCACCCGGACCGCGGGTCACCATGCAGATGCCGGGTTCACCCGTCAGCCGGCCCCAGGTATCGGCCATCATGGCGGCGCCACCTTCCTGGCGGCAGACCACGGTTTCGATGCCGCTTTCATAAAGCGCGTCCAGCACCGCCAGATAGCTTTCGCCCGGAACGCAGGAAACGCGGGAGACACCATTGGCCTTCAGCGCTTCGACGATCAGTTGCCCACCGGTTCTTTTCATGGCGTCGTGGTCCTTTCGATGTTTTCCAGTTCGGCCAGCACCTGCGCCTGATGTTCGCCGAGCTTCGGGCTCGGGCGTTCATAGTGCAGCGGCGTCTGTGACATTATAATCGGTGTTCGCACACCGGGGATGACCGTGCCATCCTGAGCTTCGAGATCAACACGCAGGCCGCGTGCCTGAACCTGTGGATCGGCGAACATTTCCTCGATGGAGTTGATTGGCCCGGCCGGCACGGCATTCTTTTCGCAAGCGGTCAGAAGATCGCGCTTCTGCCATTTCAGCGTTTCGGTGGAAATGATCTGCCGGACTTCGACCTTATGCGCCACGCGGGTCTTGTTCGTCGCGTAACGCTCGTCATCCGCTATCGCGCCTATGCCGAGGATATTGCAGAGGCGGCGGAACTGGCCGTCATTGCCAACCGCGAGGATCAGGAAGCCATCGGCCGTCGGCACCACCTCATAGGGGGAAATATTCGGATGGGCATTGCCAAGCCGGATGGGCGGCTTGCCGGAAATCAGGTAATTCATGTTCTGGTTGGCGAGCACGGCCGACTGCACATCGAGAAGCGCCATGTCGATATGCTGGCCTTCGCCTGACCGTATGGCGTGGATCAGCGCGGCCTGAATGGCTGTCACGGAATAGATGCCGGTGAAGATATCGGCAACAGCCACGCCAGCCTTCATCGGCTGGCCATCCGGTTCGCCTGTTATCGACATGAAGCCCGACATGCCCTGCACGATATAATCATAACCGGCGAAATCGGCATAGGGACCGGTCTGGCCGAAACCGGTGATGGAGCAATAGATCAGCTTCGGATTGAGCACCTTCAGGCTCTCGTAATCGAGGCCATATTTGGCAAGCCCGCCGCGCTTGAAGTTTTCGATGACGACATCGGCAGTGCGCACCAGCCGGCGCACCAGCTCGCAGCCCTCAGGCGTCTTCAGATCGGCAATGATGGAGCGTTTGCCGCGATTGGTGGCGTGATAATAGGCGGCGGAGAGGTTTTCGCCTTCCGCGCCTTCAACGAAGGGCGGTCCCCATGTGCGGGTGTCGTCGCCGCCTTCGGGGTTTTCCACCTTGATGACGTCAGCGCCCATATCGGCCAGCATCTGCCCCGCCCAGGGACCGGCCAGAACACGCGCAAGCTCGATGACGCGAATGCCTGATAGTGGCGGTTTCCTGTTCGGCATGTCGGTCATCTGTCCCCCGGTCTTTTGTGCCTGCCGGTTATAGACCGCGCCTTGCCCCGCCGCATGTGATTTTATCTCATGGACTTATTCCGTTTTGGAACGGCACTAAACTGGGGCTGACACGGCAGCTTCGATATTCGTTGTGTTTTGAGAGTCCCCTAATTCCATCATTCCGGCTCAAGGCCGGAATGACGGGGAGGGCGTTTTACTGTCATCCACGACGCGGCCGCACCAGGCGGCGAAATCCGCCGCTACCGCCTGCCAGCCGATCTCGTTCAGGGTCTCGTGCCGCATGCCCTTGTAGATGGTGTGTTCGACATGGCTGAAACCTGCCTCCCGAAACCGCTCTGCGAGCCAGACGATCTCCCTGCCGTCATTGGTGGCGGCGTCCTGATCGCCGCTGACCAGTAAAAGCGGCAATGTCTTCGGCAGGCGCTCGATGAGTTTCGGGGCGCGATAAGAGAGTTCGAAGACGTCCTGCCACAGGGAAACGCTGGCCTCGAACTGGCAGAGCGGGTCTTGCACATAGGCGTCCACTGCCAGCCTGTCATGGCTCAGCCAGTCGGCATGGGTGCGCCTTTCCGGCATTTTTGCATTCCAGGCGCGAAAGGTTGCTTTCGGCAGGATGGCGCTTGGCACATCGGAGCCTTTCAGCATTTTTTCAAGCCGCAGCACCACCTGCGCGAGGCGGCCCATGACACCGGGATTGAGATTGGAATTCCAGATCGACAGGCCATCGAAGGCATCCGGATTGCTCACGGCGGTGTTGAGTGCCACGAGGCCACCCATGGAATGGCCGAACAGGATGACCGGCAGGCCGGGATGTCTTTCTCCGACCATGACCCGCATCGCCATGACGTCGGCAACGACCTTTTCCGCGCCATCCTTCCAGGCGAAGCGGCCGATCGGCGCATCCGCCGCTTTCGTGCGGCCGTGGCCGCGATGGTCGTGAGCATAGACCTCGAAGCCCTGCTGCGACATGACGTCGGCAAAACGCCGGTAACGGCCCGCATGCTCCACCAGGCCATGGCAGATCATCAGCACACCGCGGGCCGGGACAAGGGCGGAAGGCTGGTGGCGAAAGGCGATGGATGCGCCGGAAGGAGCGTCCAGTCTCTGGATCTGGCTGAACGCGAAGTTATCGGTCGTCTCATTCATCATAGCACCCATCGTGTCATCACGCAGCTTGTCATAATCATGGGGTCATAATCGTGCCAGAGGTTGCCCCACGGTCCTATTTACCCTACATAGCGGCAAATTTCCCGATACGTACTCTTAAAAATCCGATGTGGAGCATTCGCTACAATGGCACGTCAATTCATCTATCACATGGCTGGGCTGAACAAGTCCTATGGCGCGAAGAAGGTTCTGGAGAACGTCCATCTCTCCTTCTACCCCGATGCCAAGATCGGTATTCTCGGCCCGAACGGCGCTGGTAAGTCGACCGTTCTGAAAATCATGGCCGGCCTCGACAAAGAATATACCGGTGAAGCCTGGCTCGCCGAAGGTGCGACGCTCGGTTATCTCGAGCAGGAGCCGAAGCTCGACGAAAACAAGACCGTGATGGAAAACGTCATGGAAGGCGTGGCGAGCAAGACGGCGATCGTCGACCGCTATAACGAACTGATGATGAACTATTCCGACGAAACGGCGGATGAGGGCGCAAAGCTTCAGGACATGATCGACAGCCAGAACCTGTGGGATCTGGAAAATCAGGTCGAAATGGCCATGGACGCCCTGCGTTGCCCGCCTGGCGATTCGCCCGTGACCGGCCTTTCGGGTGGTGAGCGCCGCCGCGTGGCGCTGTGCAAGCTGCTGCTTTCGCAGCCCGACCTGCTGCTGCTCGACGAACCGACCAACCATCTGGACGCCGAAACCATCGCGTGGCTGGAAAAGCATCTGCGCGACTATCCCGGCGCCGTGATGATGATCACCCACGATCGCTACTTCCTCGACAACGTAACCGGCTGGATTCTCGAGCTCGACCGTGGCCGCGGCATTCCTTACGAAGGCAACTATTCCGCGTATCTTCAGGCAAAAGCCAAGCGTATGCAGCAGGAAGCCCGCGAGGACGCCTCGCGCCAAAAGGCTATCAGCCGCGAACAGGAATGGATCGCTTCCAGCCCCAAGGCTCGCCAGACGAAGTCCAAGGCGCGTATCCGCGCTTATGACGAGCTGGTGGAAGCCGCTGAAAACCGTCGTCCCGGCGACGCGCAGATCGTCATCCCCGTCGCCGAGCGTCTGGGCCGTGTCGTTATCGAGGCGGAAAACCTCACCAAGTCCTATGGCGACCGGGTGCTGATCGAAAACCTCACCTTCAAGCTGCCTCCGGGCGGCATTGTCGGCGTCATCGGCCCGAATGGTGCGGGCAAGACCACACTGTTTCGCATGATCACCGGTCAGGAACAGCCCGATAGCGGTTCGGTGACTGTCGGTGAAACGGTGCAGCTGGGTTATGTCGACCAAAGCCGCGATACGCTGGCGGGTGACAAGACCGTGTGGGAAGAAATCTCCGGCGGCAACGACATCATCAAGCTCGGCAAGTTCGAAGTGAATTCGCGCGCCTATTGCGGCGCCTTCAACTTCAAGGGCGGCGATCAGCAGCAGAAGGTCGGCAATCTCTCCGGCGGTCAGCGCAACCGCGTTCACCTTGCCAAGATGCTGAAGGCCGGCGGCAACGTGCTGCTGCTCGACGAACCGACCAACGACCTTGATACGGAAACGCTGGCGGCGCTTGAAGAAGCGCTGGAAGCCTTCGCCGGCTGCGCCGTTATCATCAGCCACGACCGCATGTTCCTCGACCGTCTGGCCACCCACATCCTCGCTTTTGAGGGTGACAGCCACGTGGAATGGTTCGAAGGCAACTTCGAAGACTATGAAAAGGACAAGGTCCGCCGCCTCGGCCCGGAAAGCATCAAGCCCGGCCGGGTGAGCTACAAGCGCCTGACGCGCTAATCCTTTTCCACATCGCTTCAGAAAGGCCCGCCGCAAAGCGGGCCTTTTCTCATGTAATAAGTGGACTTGATGGCGGCGCACCACAGTTTGCGCTTGCATCGAGCACCACATCGACATAAAGATATCTTTATATGTTGATTAGCTTGCGAGGCGCGGCAGAGTGGCGTTCGGTTTAGACAAATTGGTGGATCTTTTGAAGGCGGCGGGTGAACCGACGCGCTTTCGGTTGCTGGCGCTTCTGGCTGCCGGTGACCTGACGGTTACCGATCTTACCGAAATCCTTGGCCAGTCGCAGCCGCGCATCTCCCGTCATCTGAAGCTTTTGACGGAAGAGGGGCTGATCGAGCGTTATCAGGAAGGCGCATGGGCCTATTTCCGTCTGCGGCAGGATGGTGAGCCCGCCGTTGTGGTCAGGCAGCTGCTTGGCGCTGCATCGCCCTCCGATGCCGTCCTCCAGCGTGACAACGAACGGCTTTCTACCGTCAAGCGGGTGCGGGCGGAGCGGGCGCAGGATTATTTCAGCCGCAACGCGTCCGCCTGGGACGAGTTGCGCCGGCTGCATGTGAGCGATGAAGCCGTGGAAGGCGCGTTGCTGAAGCTGGTCGGCACCACGCCCGTCGATTCGCTGCTTGATCTCGGTACGGGCACGGGCCGCATTCTCCAGCTTCTGAGCGGCATCTATCGCCGGGCGATCGGCGTTGATGCCAGCCGTGACATGCTGTCTGTGGCGCGCGCCAATCTCGACAAGGCGGGTGTGGTCAATGCGTCCGTCCGCCATGGTGATATTCTCAACCTGCCGCTGGAAGGACAGGATTTCGATCTGATCGTCATCCATCAGGTGCTGCATTTTCTTGACCAGCCGGAAATCGCGCTTTCCGAGGCCGCGCGTATGCTGCGTCCCGGCGGGCGGCTGATCGTCATCGATCTCGCACCGCATTCCTTTGAATATCTGCGTGACGAGCATGCGCATGTGCGGCTCGGCTTTTCGCATCCGTTGATGGAAGAATGGCTGAAAAAGGCCGGGCTTGCGCCTGACCGCGCCGTCGATCTTCATTCTGAAAGGGCGTCCGAGGAGTCTCTGGACGTGACGATATGGGTTGCCCGCGACCAGCGGCTGCTGATGGCAGACGATGTGGTGCAAGAGGCGGTTTTACTTGGCTCCCGGAGGGCATGATATGTTGAGGTCGGAAACCGCGCGCCGTGATGGCGATATCCGGTTATCTTTCGAGTTTTTCCCGCCCAAGAATGCCGAGATGGAGACCCATCTCTGGGAAACGGTTGCCGAGCTGAAAAAATGGAACCCGGATTTCGTGTCCGTCACCTATGGCGCGGGCGGTTCCACCAAGGCGCCGACGCTGGACGCGGTGCGCCGGATGATCGGCGACAGTCATTTGCCGACCGCCGCGCATCTGACCTGTGTGGATGCCAGCCGTGATGATGTGCATCAGGTTGTCGAAGAGTTTCGCAATGCCGGCGTTCGCCATTTCGTGGCGCTGCGCGGCGACCCCTCCACCGGCATCGGCACGGCTTACAAGCCGCATCCGGAGGGTTATGAAAACGCTGCTGCACTGGTAAAGGGTCTGCGCGAGATCGGCGATTTCGAGATTTCCGTATCGGCCTATCCGGAGAAGCATCCTGAAAGCGCGAGCGAGGCGGTTGATATCGACATGCTGAAGCGCAAGGCGGATAATGGCGCGACCCGCGCGCTGACGCAATTCTTCTTCGATAATGACGTGTTTGAGCGTTATATGGAGCGGGTGACGGCGGCTGGTATCACCATTCCGGTGGTGCCGGGCATCATGCCGATCCAGAACCTTACCCAGCTCAAGCGTTTTGCCGGTCGTTGCGGCACCAGCGTTCCCGGTTTTCTGGATGAGCGTTTCGAAGGTTACGATGAAGACCTAGAAGGGCGCGCCCGCGTGGCTGCCGAAGTTGCCGCCGAGCAGATCGCCGATCTGCAGCGGCGCGGCGTGAACGAATTCCATCTCTACACCATGAACCGCGCGCCGCTGGTTGAAGCGGTGCTGGAAAATCTCGGGCTGGAACGTCTGCGCCGCAGCGCCGCCTGATTTTTAAAACTCTATTTTCGACATGAAAAAAGCGCAGACCCGAAAGGATCTGCGCTTTTTAAATTCGTGTCATCTACGGTTCTTATCTGCGTTTGGTCTTCACGTCTCGTCAGATGAAAAGCATCATCGCTACGAACAAAAACGCCAAACCGACTGCCAAGGCATTGAGAGATTTTGTAAGTCCCATGGGTGCCTCCTGTTGTTGACAGGTTCGATAATATGACCGTTTTGTGGCAGTTGAAAAGCGGTTTCTGTGATGCAGTGCAGCACGCTTTGAGGCGGCATAAAAAAGAAGATTCTGTAATCGTCTGAAAATGAAAGATTATTTCTCTTTCACGCAGTGCTTCATACGTTTAAAAAAAGTAAATGACCGGGGTGTTATCCCCAGTCATCCAGTCGAGATTAACGATTTCGCCTTGATTCCGTCGGACAGATTAAAGGCCGGACGGCGTCGTTAAGATTGCTTAAAGCGCCTGCAGAAGTGCAGCTGACGGCCAGCCATCCGCGGGCATGCCGAGGCGCTGCTGTTCCTTCTGGATGGCGACACGGGTGCCGGAACCCAGGATGCCATCGACCTTGCCGACATTGTGTCCGCGCGCCTCAAGCTTGGTCTGAAGTTGCTTCATGGTCGCGTCATCAAAGCCCGGCTCGGGATTGCCCTTGTTGTAGACGGGAGAACCCATCAGGCGGGTGGCGAAATAGGCGGCCGAAGTCGTGTAGATGAACGACTGGTTCCATTCCAGGTAGATGTTGAAATTCGGATAGGTGATGAAGGTCGGCCCCTTGCGGCCCTGCGGCATGATGAGGGCTGCGGGCAGGGAGGCAAAGTTTTTGTTGCCGTCACGCGGCGTCACGCCAAGAGCGAACCATTCACCGGCGGTGAGCGGACCGCCGAGGCCGGATTTTTCCCATGGCAGGTTTTCCGGCAGGGAGACTTCCTGAATCCACGGCTCGCCCTTCTTGAAGCCGAGATGCTGGATGAATTTCGCAGCCGTCAGGATGGCATCCGGGGCGCTATCCTTGACGTTGATGTGGCCGTTGCCATCACCATCAACGCCGAAAGCAATGATATCCTTGGGCAGCATCTGCACCTGGCCGATTTCACCGGCCCATGCGCCGGTGTTGGTGGCAGGGTCGAGATCACCATGCTGAACCATTTCAATGAGCGCCAGCAACTGCGGACGGAAAAGTTCCGGGCGGCGGCAATCATGTGAGAGGGTCACCAGCGCGTTGCGGGTGTTGAAGTCACCCTGAACGGCGCCGAAATCGGTTTCCATGGCCCAGAAGGCGGCGATGACGCCAGCCGGTACGCCATATTCACTTTCGGCGCGGGCGAAGGTGGAGGAGAGCTCCTGCAGCTTCCTGCGGCCGATATCCAGACGGGCCTGGCTGACGGTGCGCTGGGAGAATTCCAGGAAGGTCTGGCGGAAGACGCCCTGTGCCCGGTCACGCGAAAGCACTTTCGGATCGATCTGGGCGCCGGCAAGCGCCTTCTGGATCGCGTCGGCCGGAATGCCCTTGGCCAGCGCATCGGCTTTCACGCCCTCGAGAAATGCACTGAGATCACCGCCGCAGGCGACCTGCTTGGGATCGTCAGGCGAGGCAACGGGCGGAGTGGCAAGGGCGGAGCCAGTGGAAAGGAGCGACAAAGCGGCGGCAAAAATGATGCTGCGCGACCGGAAGGTAGACATGGGAATTTCCTCAATGGGTTGTAGGCCCGCTTTACCCACATGTTTGCGACAAAAAAACGGGTCGGGCGATCTGCCGATGCTGGAGAACGCCGATTTTTAGAATGTGTTGCTTCTTGGCCGTGTTTATTTGGCGGAAGCGACCCATTTGCGCCAGTTTTTCTCGCTGCCGGCAAAAACATTGATGTCGGTTGGGCCGTTTACACCGGGCACAACGCCGGTTGCCGTATATTGCCAGAAGGCCCATTGGCGTTCTTCGTAGATCTTGGCCGGATGGGCTGCGACTGAGCGCACCCAGAAATGGTAATTCTTGAACTGGCCGACGAGATTGTCGCGGTGGAAATCGACCGACGTGTAGATGATCGGGCGTTTGCCATAATGCGCCTCCAGGCGATCAAGGAAACGCTGCATCTCGGCACGCACGATGCCCGGCGCAGGCCTTGTCTTGCAGGTGGGGGAGGCGGGGTTCCATTCGACGTCGAGAACCGGCGGCAGGGTGACGGCGTCCTTCGGCACGTTGCGAATGAACCAGTCGGCCTGGGCATCGGCCGTCGAGCAGAAATAATAAAAGTGATAGGGCGCGTGGAGGATATCCGCCGCTGCGGCGCTGCGCCAATGGTCGCCGAATTTCGGATCGATGCGGTCCGATCCTTCCGTCGCCTTGATGAAGACGAAGGAAACGCCTGACTTGCGCACGGTCTGCCAGTCGACATCGCCATTCCATTTGGACACGTCGATACCGTGCACCTCGTGGCGATGCGGGTTGTTCATGCCGAAATCCTGCGGGTCGGTATCCGCGAATTTCGGCTTGGAAACGGACGCGGTTTCAAGCAGGTCGTAGCTCGTGGACGTGCAGCCGCCGATCAATAGCAAAGCCGACAATAGTGCCGATAAACGCAGCCGCATTGGAACCCTGATGAAAGTGTTGTTGCCCATCCCGCAGCCGCAACATGGTGCGGCGCATCTCCCGATTTACCCATAACATGGTAAACAAACTGATATGGCAAGGGGCAACGGCCCTTTTAGGCTTCGCAAGTCGCTGTATTCGAAGCGATTTGTGGTGCGGTGGCGGGAATAACGGCAAAACGCCGCAAAGGGGAAGTCGCGTTGGCGGGGCCACACCTTACTCTTGCCAAGGTGCCGGAATCTCTTTCGAGAATCAGGCGTCCGCCAGCATCCGGCTGATTTTCGGCTGCACTTCGGCGACCGGAAGCGTGATGACGGCCCGCCATGCGTAACCGCGGGCGATCTCTTCGAATTCAAGATTACCGTCAAAGCGGCCAGCCATATTCGCCATGATATAACGAAGATTGGCGCGCGGCGTGACGTGGAAACGGGTGAGCCAAGCCTGCAGGAGGCTGCGGAACCACTTCGGCAATTGTTCCTGCTGGCCAAAATCGACAATATGCAGGGAGCCGCCGGGTTTGAGCGCCATGAGCGCCTGTTCGATTGCCTTTTCCCACTCCGGTATCATGGAGAGTGCATAGGGGATCATGACGCGATCGAAACCGTCGGGCTGGCCGAATTCAGCGGCGCGGAAGGCGGTGGCATCGGCCACACGCAGAATGGGACGCTCGGCCTTGCCGGCAAAGTTTTCCGATGCGGTCAGCAGCATTTCGGATGAAATATCGAGGCCGAAGAGTTTTGCCTGCGGAAATTTCCGGCTGGCCAAAAGCAGATTACGGCCGGTGCCACAGCCGACTTCGAGCAGCGTGCCGCCATTGGGCACATCGAGACCGGAAATGGTCCGGTCGCGGCCCAGGAGATAATATTTGCGGGTTATATCGTAGATATGCCGCTGGTGGCGATACATGCGGTCCATCAGGCCCGCATGCGCGCTGTCTGCAAGACCTACATTCTCGCCGATGGTTTTCATGCCATAGCCCTCTGGTAGATATGGAAACCGCCGTAAATGGCCGATCGATCCATGGCGTTCAGCTCTTGCGACCGCTCTTCGAGATAGACCCACTGGTTGCGGATGTCGGTGGAAAGCCGGCCTTCGATAACGCTCTTTTCGGCGGCGGTGCGGAAGATGACGCGTGCGCCGGGAGCGGCGGTGCGACTGATCTGTGACCACAATTCGTTGAGCTGCCCGTCCGTCATCCAATCCTGCGCGTCGAGGAGAATGTAGCGATCGACACCGCTTGCCGGCTTTTTGGAAAGAAGCTCGGTATAGGTGGCGTGGTGCACGGCGACGCGAGCGGTATTGTTGCGGATCGTCTCGTAATATTCCGGCTTCAGATAGGCGGGCAGGGCGCCCTCATGCGGCTCGGGATAACGGCGCGCAAAGGCCTGCCAGGCGAAATAATTGTCACTGAGCGGGAAGTTGCAGGCAAGCTTTTCCAGCCGCTCCTTGAGCACGGCGGCAACTGTGCCGTTCGAGGAAAGGCTCGCCAGTTCGTCATATTGACGGGGCGGAATACCGAGGCCGAACAGCGAGCTTTTGCGCTTCGTCAGCCAGCGCACCACCGGCTTGTCGAACAGGGGGGCGACCTTGCTGTCGAAAAACTGGCGTTGTTCGTCCAGCGTGCGGGTCTTGGCCATTTCGGTGAGTTTTACGCCGTGCAGGCGCGCCATCAGATGGCCGGCGCCGATGAAACGGCCGAGCAGGCCGGTGCGATAGATGTTCCGGTCGAACACCGAAATGCGGCGGCGGCCGGAGAGGGTACGCTTCGACCAGTAGGCCTTGGTCGTATCATCGAGATGGTCGGCGATGAAGCGATCGTAGCCATGGCTGTTGCTGCGCGTATTGGCGCGGCCGAAGTGACGCACGACGTCCTGATGGGCAGGCAGGTGGCGGAAGGCGGCGAGCTTCAGTTTGTTGAGGGCAATATGATGCGGGTTCAAATCCACGACATCGATGCTGGCAGGGTTGCGGGAGAGATAGGCCAGCATGTTGCAGCCGCCCGAACCGATGGTGACAACACGGTGGCCTTCGCCAAGCTCCATCGCTTCCATGTCGATTTCCGGGTCTTCCCAGATTTGCGGATAAACGAGACCGGAAAACAGGACTCCGAAGAACCGTTCGGAAAGACCGCTTTTCGAGAGTGCCTTGTGCTGGAGCAATGCGGACTTCAGTTTCGTGTTTTTGCTGAAGCCGGTCTTGGGTGCCGCACTCGTCATATGTTCACCTCTCAGTCGATTGAGAGGCGTCTACAGCCGTGACGCTACAGTTTGATGACAGGGGCTGTGGGTGAAGGCAACGAAGCAAAGAGACTGTGGGAAACCATCGGCATCTAAGTTGCCAACGAAACCTCGTGACACACGACGTCATCCTCGGGCTTGACCCGAGGAAGACGGAGACAAAATTTCAGGCGCTTTTGTCGCCGGCCTCGAGAAGCCGAATGAATTCAGACGGCATTCCCAATGCAGCCAGAGCTATTACTTCCGCAGAACGTGCAGCATGCCCTTGCGCTTGGCATCATAATAATAACCGCGGGCATAAAGACGGACCGCGTTGTCGCGGTTGTTATCGGCCACCACCCATGCGCCGCTCAGATATTTGACGGCGTATTTTAGGTTGGTTTCGGCATCGAACAGACCGGAGGCGGGGCCATCAAAGCCCATGGAGCGGGCCGTGGCGTGCCTGATCTGCATCAGGCCGAAGTTGCCGCTGTTATAAGCACCGGGATTATACATGCTTTCACGCTGCACCACGCGGTGAACCAGATCTTCCGGCACATTATACATGACGGCATATTTGGAAATCAGCCCGCTCAGCTTTTCGCGCCCGGCCGGTGCCGCTTTAAGCGGCGTGGTCATCGCTTCGTTCTGCCGGATGGCGGCAAGGGCAGCGTTTGTGGGGCCAGAGGCGTAGGCGAGAACCGTGCTGTCGGGCTTCGGCAGCGGAATGACTTTTCGCTCCGCCGTCAATTCGGTGCCGATGGAGGGCGTGCCGGGCGGCGGCGGTGCGGGCGGGAAGCTGCCCTTCACGGCAACGACCTGCGGCAGATCGGCTGCGGCATTGTGGACGGTCGGCTGTGCCGCTGCACCAGCGGTTTCAATCGCGGCTGCTGCTGGCGTGACGCCTGTCGGTGCGAGAGCCGCGACCGTGGTCGGCGCGGATGTCATCACCGCGGCTTGAGCCACTTCATTCTGCTGCGGCTGCATCTGCGCGCTGATCGCGGCCGCCGCTGCAATTTCAGAGGCCGGCGGCAGCGCCACGCGTCCGCCCTTGACGGCGACTGCGGTGGGAAGTGCTGCAGGCTGGGAAGAGGTTGCTGCATCAGCGGTCTGGGTCGCCGATGTGGCGGCTGTTGCGCCGGGTACCGTTTCGGCTGCTGCCGTCTGCGTCGATGCCTGGGCGGGTGCCGTAGCGGGGCTGACTGTTGCGATTTTCGGGCCGTTCGGACCTTCCTTCGCGGTATATTCGACGCTGGTACAGCCGCTTAATGCCAATGCCAGACCCACGGTGGAAGACAGAAGAAGTGCACTTCTTCCGCGGAATTTGCCCGAATTTCGCATGTTGCCGCCTTCGTTATGCCTGTCTCTCGATACCCCCGCGTCAAGCGAAGCAGGCAGTGTCCCGTCGAGCCTTCATTAACCTATTGTAAGGATAGCGGCAAGCCGGCACGTGGCGTCCCGGTTTTTCAGGCTGCGATGCGCCTGTATCCGGCGCTGACGGCGCGGCCGGAAATGAAGTGGGTGCGGTACTTCGGCCGGATTTTTTTCTCGCCCGACATGCGGCGCACCAGCGCCAGCGTTGAGCTGGCAAACAGCGCCTGTGCGGTGAGAACGGCAAGTGCCAGAAGCAGGATTGCGGCCTGCGCCACCGTCAGTGTTTCCACGGCGTTACCGGAGGTGGAAATGAATTGCGGCAACAGCGCCAGAAAGAATGTGAAGTAACGCGGGCGCAACGCGGCAATGGCGTAACAATCGCGGAAAATGCCACTCCATGATTTGCCCGGCAGATTGTCGTTATCGGCATTAGCCGCCTGGGCGGCGGGTGTCGCAAAAGTCCACAACAGAAACAGCATCAGCCAGCCGATGCCGGCCCATTGCACTATGCCCAGGAAGGATTGCGGCAGATAAGCCAGACCGGCCACTGGAATGGCCGAAATCGTCATGGCCGTGACGATGCCGAGCGCCCCGCCGCTGACGGAGGCGAAGATGGTTTTTTTGCCGCGGATGGTGGCATAGGAGGCGACAGAGAATACAAGTGGGGAGGGAAGTGCGAACACAACGGCACATGCTGCACAAAAAATCAGCCAGGCCTGTCCAGACATTCTCTTCCTCCTTGCCCTCCCTGTCACCGCATTAATTAGCCTATCGTAAAATTAGGCCGCTGTGAACGGTTGACCGACGTGTTCCATCACTTCGGTAAACCATTTTGCAGAAAGGTCGAAATGCTTTCCACCCTTGATACGCGGAAACTCGATGGTCCGCAATTTGCCGTTCTGATCTTCATCATGGCCGGTGACGCCGGAGACCTTGTTGAGCGCGCTTTCGACGGCGAGATCGACCATGCCCTGGATGAGGCGCAGATCATCGCCATTGGCGGGCGCGGAGCGGGCGAAATAGCCTGACTTCTGCACCATGGAGCGTTCTGCGCCGATGAGGCCGGCGAATTGCTTCTGGAACCAGCCACCGACATTGATGGTGTCGATCTTCACATGGCCGAAGGCGTCGCGCTTGACGGCTTCGCCCGAGGCTTCCCGTTCGGCAACGATCGAATCAAGGCCGGCACCTTCGGAAACAAACAGCGTGACGTAGCCGTGTCTGTCCATGATCGCCTTCAGGCGCTCGGCTTCCGCCTCGATGTCGAAGGCCATTTCCGGCAGGTAGATGCCGTCGATGTTCTTCATCTGCGTGTTCATCATCAGACCTTCGACATATTCATTGCCGCTGGTCTTCTGGATATAGGCGCGGGCGGTTGCCGCCGTCAGCCAGCCGCAATGGCGACCCATGACTTCATGGATGACGAAAGTCTTCGGCGCAGCGCTCTGTTCGTTGCTGACATTGTCGAAGAAGGCTGCGCCGACTTCGGCAGCGGTCCATGCGCCGAGAGACTGCTTGATCGGCACCACGTCATTGTCCACGGTCTTCGGCAGGCCGACGACGGTGAGGTCGTAACCATTGGCGCCGAGATAGGCGGCGAGGTCCGCGGCCGTCGTATTGGTGTCGTCACCGCCGATGGTGTGAAGAATGGTGATGCCGTCAGCGGCCAGCCGTTCGGCGGCGACGCGAAGCGGATTGTCGCCTTCCTTGACCAGGCCGCGCTTGGCGCAGTCGGCGGCGTTGGTAAGCTTGACGCGGCTGTTGCCGATCGGCGAGCCGCCATAACGGTGCAGCAAAGGGGCCTTTTCGCGCATGTCCCTGGTGATCTCGATGCGATCGCCCAGAAGCACGCCCTGATAACCGGAGCGGTAGGCCACGATGTCGATTTCAGGCGCAATGTCGCTATAGCGCTCGATCAGGCCGCCGACGGCCGAAGAGAGACAGGGCGCAAGGCCACCCGCGGTCAGCATTGCGACTTTCTGTTTGGCCATCATGGCTCTCCTTTTTGCATAAACTCAAAGACATGTCTGGCAAATGGATGCGACAGCCGCGTGTAGGTGTAAAGTGAATTTATCAAGAAAAACGCCGATTTCTCGCGGCTTTTCAGCGGCTTGAGGAAACTGGCCGAATATAATCGTTTCAATCCGCATCGAGGCCACCAGCTGCCTGTATCCGCTTGCGGCACCTGTGGAAAACCCCGGGCGTGCTGTTTGCCCCGCTCTTGTTCCTGAAGCAAAACTGTCGCAAAGATGAATAAAAGTTAATGCCGCCGCACTGCCGGACATATTGCATTCACGGCAATATCCCGTCATGCTTGACGGCATGATGTTCGATTTTGCCTGTCTGCAAATTTCATCCCTGTGGGAGCGGCTGCTCGGCGCAATCGGCGACGCGGCAGGTGGTGCGCTTGGGCGCGTGGTTGAAGCCATCCGCACCCTCTTTGAGGGAGACCCGGAGACGCGGCGCAAGGTTTCCTTTTCCGTAGCGATTATCGCACTCTCCGCCAAGATGGCGAAGGCTGATGGCGTCGTCAACGACGCCGAGGTGCGTGCCTTCCGGCAAATCTTCGATTTTCCCGAAGAAGAAGCGCGAAACGTTGCCCGTCTTTACAATCTCGCCCGTCAGGACGTTGCCGGTTACGAAGCCTATGCCGAGCGGCTGGCCGGTCTCTGCGGTTCCGGGCACGACAATTGCGAGATGCTGGAAAGCGTCATCGACGGACTGTTCCATATCGCCAAGGCCGATGGGCTGATCCACGAGCGGGAACTGGCCTTCCTTGGCCGCATCGCCGAGATATTCCATATCACCGAAGACCACTTCGAAACGATCATGGCGCGGCATGTCCATATGGACGGGCGCGATCCTTATCGCGTGCTTGGCGTTTCGCCCTCGGACGACTTCCTGGATATTCGCAAGCGTTACCGTTCGCTGGTTGCCGAACACCATCCCGACAAGCTGATTGCACGCGGCGTGCCGATGGAATTGCATGCTGCCGCCAATGAGCGTATGGCGGCTCTCAATGCCGCCTATGCGGCCATCGAGAAAGAACGCCGCGTCGCATGAGTGAATGTCTGCCGGATTTTACCCCGGATTTTCCGGGCGCAGCCGTTGCGCCGTCGCCTAACCATGGCGAAAGACTCGATGTGGCCGGTCCCGATATCATTCTTCTGCATTATACCGGCATGACGACGGCGGACGGCGCACTGTCGTGGCTCCGCAACCCCGAAAGCCAGGTCTCCAGCCACTACTTCGTCTTCGAGGACGGCCGCGTCATCCAGATGGTGCCGGAAGGCCGTCGCGCCTGGCATGCGGGCAAAAGCACCTGGGCAGGGGATCAAGACATCAATTCCCGCTCCATCGGCATCGAAATCGCCAATCAGGGTCATCCCGGCGGCCTGCCGGAATTCCCTGGAAAACAGGTGGCTGCGGTCATCGAATTGTGTCGCGATTGCGGCCAGCGCTGGAATATCGCGCCTGAACGGGTGCTTGCCCATTCGGACGTAGCGCCTGTCCGCAAGGTCGATCCGGGCGAAAAATTCCCGTGGGACATCCTGTCGCAGAACGGCGTCGGCCACTGGGTGGAGCCTGCGCCGATCCGCGGCGGGCGCTTTTTCCAGCGCGGTGACCATGGGCAGCCGGTGGAAGCACTTCAGTCGATGCTGTCCATTTACGGATATGGCGTTGAAATAACAGGCGCTTACTGCGAAAAGACCGAAGGTGCCGTTGCTGCCTTCCAGCGGCATTTCCGCCCGACTCTGGTGGATGGCATCGCGGATTTTTCCACCATCGACACGCTTCACCGGTTGATTGCCAGCCTGCCGAAATTTTCGGCCGCCTGAACGCGAATTCTGGAAAATAGTTCCCTGTTTTCCGGGCGTTCAAGTCGCTTTTTTTGATGTGCCACAGTTAATCCGCATTGAGGAAGTTTAAGAGCAGCACTGCATGCGGTGTCGTTCTTCAGGGGAACCAGCCGTCAATATCAATCAAGGAGACTGGACTGCGGAAGGTCGCGATCGACTTTCCGGACGCTGAATATTTGTGTCGCTTCATTGGTTCAGTCATCCGATCTGGAGACTTTTTCTACATATGAACAGGGTTGTTGTTGCTGTTGCGGCGGGCGTTGTTATGCTCGCTTCACAGGCGGGGATTGCTTTTGCCAAAGACGAGGACGTGAAGACCAAAACCGTGACGCTGGAGACCTTCTTCCGCAAGCCCGGTTATCCCATTCCGGAAAAGAGTCTGCCTGCGTCGTTGAAGAACGACTATTCCGATCTGATCGTCAAATATGCCAAGCGTTATGGCGTTCCCACCAATCTGGCACATGCCGTGGTTTCGGTGGAAAGCA
Organism: Agrobacterium sp. ST15.16.024; assembly: GCF_027956545.1. NCBI lineage: Bacteria > Pseudomonadati > Pseudomonadota > Alphaproteobacteria > Hyphomicrobiales > Rhizobiaceae > Agrobacterium > Agrobacterium sp. ST15.16.024. Next base: position 130,424 of record NZ_JAQKGO010000003.1, on the reverse strand, counting down.
AGTTCAACCCCAAGGCTCGCGGCAGCGCAGGCGAGATCGGGCTGATGCAGATCAAGCCGGCAACAGCGCGCATGATGGGCTTTCGCGGCACGACAAAAGCGCTCTACGATCCCGAGACCAATATTCGCTGGGGCATGCAATATCTGGCGACCGCCCACCAGCTTGGCGGCGGGCAGGTGTGCAGCACGATCCTGCGTTACAATGCCGGCCATGGCGCCACACGGATGAACCCGGTGTCCAAGCGTTACTGCGGCAAGGTGCAGGCGCTGCTGGCCAGCTGAGGTCTGCGCGGATCTTTTCAGGAAGCATTTCCTGGAAAGGCGAAACCGATTTTTCCGCCTGGAAATCCGGCAACGCCCACGGCTTTTGCGAAAAGCGATTCCGGTTCGTGCGGGCATGCTGTAGTCAGGAATAAATCTGATACGGAGCATGTCATGCCGGATTTCAAATATATCGTGGTCGGGGCCGGGATGATGGGTGCGGCCGCGGCGCGGCACCTTTCGGCGCAAACGGATGGCGTTGCGCTGATCGGGCCCGCCGAGCCCGCCGATCGCAAGACCCATAAAGGCGTGTTTTCGAGCCACTACGACGAAGCGCGCATCACCCGTGGGTTTGACGGTGATCCGGTCTGGGCGGAACTGGCGCAACGTTCGATCCGCCGTTATGCGGAGATCGAAGCCAAAAGCGGCATCCGTTTCTTTACCGAATCGGGCTGCCTGTTCACCGGGAACGGCAAGGGGCTTGCCGGAGATTATGTGTCGCGGGCGCTCTCCTCTGCCAACCGTCTCGGTCTTGGCGTGGAAACGCTCGGCACCGACGCGCTGGCTGGCCGGTTTCCGATGTTCTCGCTGCCCGCCGATCACGGTGGCAGCTTCGAGGCCCGTAATGCCGGCCACATCAATCCCCGAGCCTTGGTAAAGGCGCAGTGCTCGATTGCCGGGGCGCAGGGTACGCATCTGGTGCGCGAGACCGCAGCGCATGTTCGCGATACCTCCCACGGTGTTGAGGTGGTAACGCGGGAAGGTACTGTTCATACCGCTGAAAAGGTCATCGTGGCCGCAGGCGGTTTCACCAACATGGCTGAGCTTTTGCCTTCCCCGGTCGACATGGCGGCCACTGGTCGCACCATTGTATTTTTCGAGCTGGATGAGGCAAGGCAGGCGATATTCGGCGCCATGCCATCGACCATCGTGCTGGCGGAGACGGAGGATGACATCGTCTACATCCTGCCGCCGGTGCGGTATCCCGATGGCAAGGTCTATCTGAAGATCGGCGGCGAAAGCGAGAAGGGCAGGCTTGAGACACTGGCCGAGGCGGTGGACTGGTTCCATTCCGACGGCACACCGGGTGAGGTGGAATTCCTGACGAGGAAGGCCCTGTCGCTGATGCCCGAACTTGCCGGCTGCCCCGTGACTTCCGGCTCCTGTGTCGCATCCATTACCCGCAGCGGTTATCCCTATATAGGCTATACACAATCCTCCAATATCGCAGTTCTGACGGGTGGCAATTTCGTTTCCGCCAAGTCTTCGGATGAGATCGGGCGGCTGGGCGCAGTGCTGCTTGCGAGTGGTCAACTGACCGAGGATGAATTCGCGGCCGAAATGTCGCCGGTTTTCGTCTGACATCCTTCTATTAAGCGGCTACAAGGTTGCTACTGAACAGGGCGGATGAAGAGGGCAGCATGTCGGGACATTTCAACTATATCGTCGTGGGTCGCGGCATGATGGGCGCCGCCGCCGCCCGCCATCTGGCGGAAACGGTGGATGGCGTGGCGCTGATCGGCCCCGGAGAACCTGCCGATATCAAATCACATCAGGGCGTTTTCGCCAGTCACTATGATGAAGCGCGGATTACCCGCACCATCGATGGTGATGCCGACTGGGCGCTGCTCGCCAACCGCTCGATTACGCGTTATGCCGATATTGCCGCGAGAAGCGGCGTGGAATTTTACGCGCCGGTCGGTTGCCTGATGGTGGGGCCTCAGCGGGGCGGCGACAATCCCTTTATCGATGATGTCTCCAAAGCGGCGTCGCGGCTCGGTGTTTCGACAGAATTGCTGGATGGCGAAAACCTGAAAAGCCGGTTTCCCTATTTCTCCTTTGAACCCGGTTGCGAAGGCGTCTTCGAAAGGGACAATGCCGGATACGTCAATCCACGTGCGCTGGTGAAGGCGCAGGCGGTTCTGGCGGAAAAGGCCGGCGTTACGCTGATCGACGATATCGTCGTCTCGACGCGGGAAGAGGATGGCCGGGCATCGGTGCGGACGACTTCCGGTGCGGTTTATACCGCAGACCGGGTGCTGGTGGCGGCCGGCGGTTTCTCGATCACGAAAGACCTGCTGCCGCAGCCGGTCGCGCTCAATGTCTATGCGCGGACCGTCGCCTTCTTCGAGATTGATGAAGCCGATCTTGGGCAATATGCGGCTATGCCGTCGCTGATCTACGAGCCGCGCGACACCACGAAACATATCTATCTTCTGCCGCCGGTGCGTTATCCCGATGGCAAGTTCTATCTGAAAATCGGCGGTGATCCCGACGACAAGGCGGTCGGCAGCGACCCGGAAATCCGGGAATGGTTCCGGTCCGGCGGACGTGAAAGCGTGCGGGATCATCTGTCGGCCATCGTCGAAACGCTGGTGCCTTCCGTCGATCTTTCGCGTGTGTCGATGGCCGCCTGCGTCGTCTCCAAAACCCGGAGTGGTTATCCCGCCATCGGTTTTACCGCCTCACCGCGTATCGCGGTTCTCACCGGCGGCAATGGCACCGCGGCGAAGAGTTCCGATGAGATCGGGCGGCTGGGTGCTGCACTGCTGCGGGATGGAAAAATCGCCGATCGTGCTTTCACGACGGATTTCACGCCGGCATTTCTTTGATCCTTGATTACGCTTTTCGGTGGCTTTCGCTCCGGAACATGGTTATGCAGCCCATGCCAGTTGGCCGGGCAGCCGCGCTTTACCAATGTCGAAAGACGGTAAGGTGAGGAAAGTCCGGGCTCCACGGAAATACGGTGCCGGATAACGTCCGGCGGGGGTGACCCCAGGGAAAGTGCCACAGAGAGCAAACCGCCATGCTTTGCATGGTAAGGGTGAAAGGGTGGGGTAAGAGCCCACCGCGCCGCTGGTGACAGTGGTGGCAAGGTAAACCCCACCGGGAGCAAGACCGAATAGGGATGACACGGGATGGGCGAAAGCCCGTTTACAGCCGGTTTCCGGGTCCGTCATCCGGGTGGGTTGCGAGAGGCGGCATGCAAATGCCGTCCCAGATGAATGGCTGCCACGTTCCGGGTCAAACCGGGGCCATACAGAACCCGGCTTACAGGCCAACTGGCGAATTTTCCTGTGTTTGTAATGTGGTTTGCGTGGCGAGGCGAGGATGCGCGACCTCGTCTGTTTCCTCGGTTTTGGCTGGCCTGATTATCAAAAACTGATAATATGTGTCTGACGAAAGGTGCTGCCATGCCATCCAGCTACAATATTGGTCCTCATTATGAAGGTCTTGTCCGCGCACTGGTGGAAAGTGGGCGCTATGCCAGCGCCAGTGAAGTCATGCGCGACAGCCTCCGTTTGCTCGAGCAGCGTGAGGAAATTCGCCAGATTGAAATTGCCCACCTCAAGAAGGCTTATGAAGACGGTATGGCAAGTGGTGAAGGCCGCGAAATCAAGGCCGATGCGTTTCTGGCCGAATTGAAAGCGGAAGCGCGTTCGCGTGGCTAAGTATATTTTCAGCCTCGGTGCTGAAGAAGATTTGCGCAAAATCTGGCGTGATATTGCCCATCGTAATGAACCGGCTGCAGATGCATTGCTGCGTCGAATCTTCGACAAGGTGGAGCTGGCCGCCGACCATCCTTTCATGGGCGCAAGCCGACCGGAGTTGAGCCCCACCGCGCGGATTTTGATCGAGGGGCGCTACATTATCATTTACGAACCCACGGCCTACGGCATCTTCATTGTCGCCATTGTCTATGGCCCTCGCGATTTGGACAATTGGCTGGATTAAGCGCGTATTTGGCATCGGCCTAGCCATTTCCTTGTTTCAAAAAAGAAAAACGCCAATTTCACCGCATTTTCTTGTGCCGTGAAAGCGCATCTGTGCGCCCGAAGTAAACCATTCGTTAAACTTAACGGCTTATGAATTTCCGATGCGAAGTCGGTATCGTGCCGGCTTCTCCCATTGACGCCCATAGTGTCCCATGATATCCCAAATACACACCACACTGGGTCGTGTTTTTGACCCGCAATCGCTGAAACGAGTGAGGAGCCTGCAAGGGGCTGCTGCAGGGCATGTTGCCCTGGCGCTTGGCGATGTGTCGTGCGTACCGGTGTTGTCTGTGGGGCGGATGGTTCGCCTGGCGGATTGCGGTTTGGGCGAGTTGAGTAATGGACCGCTTTTTATCGAACGTGACGAACAGGATCGACGCCAAGGGGCGCGTTTCGGTTCCGTCTCCGTTTCGTTCGGTGCTGGTGAGGCGCGGTATCCAGGAGCTTTATTGCCTTCAGGATTTCGCTTTCCCGGCAATCAGTATCGGCGGTCCGGATTTGCTGGAGCGCTACGAGCGGCAGATTGCATCGATGGATGCCTTCTCGCCGGAGGCGAACGCGATGTCGCTGCTGGTTCACGGCGGCGGTGTCTTCATGAAGCTCGACCAGGAAGGTCGGTTGATGGTGACGGATTTCGTGCGGGAATTTACCGGCATATCCACCGAGGTCACCTTCGTCGGACGGGCGGATCATTTTCAGCTTTGGCAACCGCAGGCGTTTTTGGGCGCGCAGGCGGAAGCAAGAGCGGGGCGCGGTTTTTCGGCTGCTCGCCCCGCATAGGACGGGGACACGGAATGGCGGCGAATTCTGGTGGGCGATCTTCTGATGCCGATGGCGGACCTCAGCGTCACATCCCTGTCCTGCTTCGCGAAGTTATCACCGCGCTTGAACCCGCATCCGGAAAGATCATCCTTGATGGCACTTTTGGTGCCGGCGGCTACACCCAGGCCATTCTCGATCAGGGTGCCAATGTCATCGCGCTCGACCGCGATCCGACCGCGATAGCTGGCGGTCAGGCGATGGTTGCCGCCAATGGCGGCAGGTTAAACCTCATTCAATCACAATTTTCCGATCTGGCGAGGCACGCGCCCGAGGGCGGCCTTGACGGCGTCGTACTTGATATCGGCGTTTCCTCCATGCAGATCGACGAGGCAGAGCGCGGCTTTTCCTTTCAGAAGAACGGTCCCCTTGATATGCGCATGTCCGCGTCCGGCGTTTCGGCGGCGGATGTCGTCAATCGTGCCAAGGTCGGCGATCTGATTCGTATTTTCGGTTTTCTCGGTGAGGAAAAGCAGCCGGGCCGCATTGCCCGCGCCATCGAGAAGAGGAGGGCGGAAGAGCCCTTCCGCACCACGCGTGATCTCGCCGGTCTCATCGAGATCGTCACGCCGCGCAAGGCGAAGGACAAGATTCATCCCGCGACTCGGGTGTTTCAGGCGCTTCGGGTTTTCGTCAATGATGAACTCGGCGAGTTGGCGCAGGCGCTTTTCGCTGCAGAGCGGTCCCTGAAGCCCGGTGGTCGCCTGGTTGTCGTCACGTTCCATTCGCTGGAAGACCGCATCGTCAAGAAATTCTTCTCCGACCGTTCCGGCAAGGCTGCCGGTTCCCGGCATCTGCCGATGGTCGAAGACAAGCCGGCCATTTTCGACAATATCGGCAAGCCGATGATCGCCGCCAGCGACGCGGAGGCGGAGCTCAATCCGCGTGCCCGTTCAGCCAAGCTGCGGGCCGGTCTGCGCACGACCGCGCCAGCGCGCGCGGCGGATTTTTCGATCTTCGAGCTTCCCGATCTCGCCAGCCTTGAAAAGATGGGAGGCTGATATGCTGCGCACTTTCGATGTCATCTTGATGGGGGTCATGGTTGCTGCGGCCGTCGTGACCTATTCGATCAAACACAAGGCCGATCTGAAGCTCGAAGAGGTCCGCAAGCTCGAGGCCGAAATCAAGCTCGAGAAGGATACGATCGATCTGTTGCGGGCCGACTGGGCGCTCCTGACGCAGCCGAATCGTCTGCATCGCCTCGTCAATGCCTATCAGGACGAGCTTGGCCTTTCGCCGACGCTGCCGACGCAATTGGCGCAGCCGCGTGAACTGCCCATGCTGCGCTCGCAATTGCCGCAGCCGCCTGAGCCGGAAGGCATGAGCGTCGAGGATGTGATTGCCGCCGCCGTCAACGGTTCCAAGCCGGGCGCGACGCTTGGCGCAGCCACCAAAAAGAAATCGCCGCCGGCAGGCCAGATAGCCGCCAATGGCGCCCCGGTTCCGACGCCGAGGGCCCGCGTTTCCCGTCCCCCAGCGGCTTCGGCCGTCTCCGCCGTCGCCGGTGATGAAACCGATGACATGGATGACACGATAACAGGATCGGTGAACCGCTGATGTCTTTTCTCTCCCGCGTCATGGTTTTGAAGAGCAAGGCTCATTTTTCCGCCAGCACCACCGGTGTTTATACCGATCATGCGGCTTTCGAGGGAGCCCGCAAGAAGCGTGCTGCCCAGGCGAAAAGCCGGGTTGGCCTGATCATTTTCGGTTTCGTGGCCTTTTATGCCGTCGTTGGTGGGCGTCTCGTACAATATGGCATGGCGGAACAGGAAACCGTTTCGAGCATCGCGCCCGCAGACCGGTTGATGGCGTCGCGCCCGGACCTTCTCGACCGCAATGGCGAGGTTCTCGCCACAGACATCCGCACCGTCTCGCTGTTTGCCGAGCCGCATCGCATCGTCGATATCGACGAGGCGATCGAGAAGCTGCGCACCGTTCTGCCTGATCTCGATCAGCGCGGCACCTATCAGAAGCTCACCTCCAATTCCCGTTTCCAGTGGCTGCGCCGTCAGTTGACGCCCAAGCAGCAGAGCCAGATTCTCGCACTCGGCATTCCCGGTGTGGGGTTCCGTCCGGAAAAACGCCGGTTCTATCCGGGTGGGCCAACGGCTGCCCATGTCGTCGGTCATGTGAACATCGACAATCGCGGCGTGGCGGGTATGGAGCGGTATGTCGACAATCAGGGACTTGCCGATCTGACGGCACTGGGCATGACCAGCGATCAACCGCTGGAGCCGGTAAAACTTTCGATCGATCTGCGCGTGCAGTCCATCGTGCGTGAGGTCGTAACCTCCGCGATCGCCAAATTCCAGGCAATCGGCGCCGGCGCCGTGGTGCTGGACGTGCATACGGGTGAAGTTCTCGCCATGGCCTCGGTGCCGGATTACGATCCGAACAACCCGGCCGAAGGTGCGAAGGAGGGCTGGCTCAACCGCATGTCGAACGGCACGTTCGAAATGGGATCGACCTTCAAGTCCTTCACCATCGCCATGGGCCTCGATTCGGGTCGTGTGCGTCTGGGTGACAGTTTCGATGCCCGTTATCCGATCCGGATCGGCGGTTTCACCATCAAGGACTTCCATGGCAAGAACCGCGTTTTGTCGGTGCCGGAAATCTTCCAGTTTTCGTCCAACATCGGTACGGCCAAGATCGCCGACACTGTCGGCACTGAAGGTCACAAGGAGTTTCTGACGAAGCTCGGGCTTTTGACCCGCATGCAGACCGAATTGCCTGAAGTGGCGCTGCCATCGCAGCCGCGTGAATGGAAGAAGATCAACTCCATCACCATTTCCTTCGGTCACGGTGTTTCGACGACGCCGCTGCAGACGGCGGTTGCCGGCGCGGCGCTCGTTAATGGCGGCAAGCTGATCGAGCCGACCTTCCTGCCGCGCACCCGCGAACAGGCGGATCTGGTGGCCAAGCAGGTTCTGAAACCCACCACCAGCAAGGACATGCGTTTCCTGTTCGAGTGGAATGGTGTGAACGGATCGGGCCGCAATGCGCGCGTCGACGGTTTCAATGTCGGCGGCAAGACCGGCACGGCGGACAAGGTAGTTAATGGCCGCTATGTCCGTGACAAGAACTTCAACGCCTTCCTGTCGGCTTTCCCGATCGACGACCCGCAATATGTGGTGTTGACCTTCATCGATGAACCGAAGACGGACAAGGGCAATGGCGCAGCACTCGCCGGCACCTCCGCAGCGCCGATGGTGCGCGATATCATCGCCCGCACCGCAGCGGTGCTGGGCGTGAAGCCGAAGTTCGGCAAGGATGGCTCGGCCTTGCTCGTGTCTTATTGATTGTTAGAGCTTATGATGTTCCGGCGATTCGCGCCGGGGGGACAAGACGGACACAGTCGATGAATTTGCGAGATATATCCGGAAACGCGTTTCCGGAATTGAATGAATTGCTCCTGTCTGAGATCGGGGCGATCGAAATCGGGGGAATAACCGCAGACAGCCGCAAGGCTGCGCCAGGCAGCCTGTTCGTGGCGGTGGCGGGAACCAAGGCGGATGGCGCGACCTATGTGAAGGACGCGGTCGCCAAGGGTGCGGTTGCGATCGTTTCCGCACATGCGGTGGAGGCCGATGTACCGGTTCTCGCTGTCACCGATCCGCGTCTCTATCTCTCCCTTGCCGCTGCCCGGTTCTACGGAAAACAGCCTGAAACCATGGTTGCTGTGACCGGCACGGCTGGAAAGACGTCCGTCGCCTCCTTCGTGCGGCAGATCTGGGCCTTTGCCGGCCATGCCGCCGCACAGATCGGCACGACGGGTGTCATTGCGCCCGGCCGCGAGGATTATGGCGCGCTGACGACACCCGACCCTGTGACATTGCATGCACTTCTGGCCGAGCTTGCCGACGAAGGCGTAACGCATGCGGCGATGGAGGCTTCGAGCCACGGCCTTGACCAGCGCCGCCTCGATGGCGTGAAGCTTGCAGCGGCCGGTTTCACCAATCTCGGCCGCGATCATATGGATTATCATCCGACCGTTGAGGACTATATGGCCGCGAAGATGCGGCTGTTCGATACGCTGATGAAAAAGGGTGCACCGGCAGTGATCTTCGCTGACGATCCCTGGTCGCAGCAGGCCATCCGCGCCGCTGGTGATGCGGGCCTTGATGTTCGCACTGTTGGCCGCAAGGGCGATTACCTGACGCTGAAACGGGTGGAGCATTTCCGTCATAAACAGATGATCGAAGTGCATCATGACGGCGTGATTCACGAAGTCGATATTCCGCTTGCCGGCGATTTTCAGGTGGCCAACGCGCTCGTGGCAGCCGGTCTCGCCATGTCCACGGGCGTTTCCGCCACTGTGGCGATGAAGGCGCTTGAAAAGCTGATCGGTGCGGCCGGTCGTCTGGAACTCGTAGGCCAGACGAAAAACGGGGCGCTTGCCTATGTGGATTATGCCCACAAGCCGGATGCGCTGGAAAATGTGCTGACCTCAGTAAGACCCTTCACCTCCGGCCGTATCATCACCGTCTTCGGCTGTGGCGGTGACCGTGACAAGGGCAAGCGCTCGATCATGGGTGAGGTTGCAACGCGGCTTTCTGACATCGTCATCGTCACCGATGACAATCCGCGCTCGGAAGATGCCGCAACGATCCGTTCCGAGGTCATGGCGGCGGCGCCGGGTGCCATGGAAATCGGCGACAGATCGCAGGCGATCCACCATGCGGTGTCGCTGCTTTCAAATGGCGATACGCTGATCGTCGCGGGCAAGGGGCATGAAGAGGGGCAGATCGTCGGTTCTGTGACGCTGCCGTTTTCCGATCATGAACAGGTGCGCGCTGCGCTGGAAGGATTGAAGATTTGAGCTGGTTATGGACAGTCGCCGACATGATCGCCATCACGGCAGGACGCCCGGTGGGCAACCTGCCGACCGGAATCACCGGCATTTCCATCGACAGCCGGACCGTTAAACCCGGAGAGGCCTTCTTCGCCATCAAGGGTGATCGGGTCGACGGCCATGATTATACCAGCTTTGCCGTTGCCAATGGCGCCGGTCTTCTGGTGGTGGCCGAAGGCAAGCTGCCGGCTCTCGGCCGGCTGACCGTGCCGATGATCGTGGTGGAGGATGTTCTCGCCGCACTCGGCAAGCTCGCCATTGCAGCACGGGAAAGAACCTCGGCGCGCATCATCGCGGTGACCGGCTCGGTCGGCAAGACGACGACGAAGGAGATGCTGCGGCAGGCTCTGGAGCCGTCGGGTCGGGTTCACGCGGCGGTCGCTTCCTTCAACAACCATTGGGGCGTGCCGCTGACGCTGGCGCGCATGCCCGCCGATACCGAATTTGGTGTGTTCGAAATCGGCATGAACCATTCCGGCGAAATCCGGCCGCTGGTGAAGATGGTGCGCCCGCATGTGGCGATTATCACCACCATCGCTGCCGCCCATCTCGGCAATTTCAAGAACATCGAAGAGATCGCTGCTGCCAAGGCGGAGATATTCGAAGGTCTGGAGGAGGGCGGCTCCGTCATCCTCAACCGCGACAATGCCCAGTTCGAGCAGCTTGAAGAGGTCGCACAGGAGCAGGGCATAGAGCATGTTCTGACCTTCGGGCAGCATGCGAAAGCCGATTTCCGGCTAGCCGATTTCGAAAGCACACCGTCGGGTTCAACCATCTGGGCGATCCTGAACGGCGAGACCAGCGAATTGCACCTGAACGTTCCCGGTCGTCACATCGCCGATAATGCCATGGCCGTGCTTGGCGCTGTTGCCGTGACCGGCGCCAATCTCGACCGTGCTTTTGAAGCGCTTGGAACACTCGAAGCGGTGAAGGGGCGCGGCCAGCGCCACCGCCTGACGATCGACGGCGGCTCCTTCCTGCTCATCGACGAGAGCTATAATGCCAACCCGGCTTCCATGCGGGCGGCGATTGCCGTGCTGGCGGAAACCGAAACGCAGGGCCACGGCCGACGCGTTGCAGTTCTCGGCGACATGCTGGAAATGGGTGAATTTTCCGCGCAGCTGCATGAAGAGCTGGCCGGGCCGCTGCTTGCGGCGGGTATCGAACATGTCTGGCTGGCGGGAGAGGCGATGGCCGCTCTTCGCGATGCGTTGCCGGACAGCGTCACCGTCATCTGGTTCCCGACGACGGCGGAACTCACCGATTTCGCCCTGCAATGGGTGCAACCGGGAGACGCGCTCATGGTAAAATCGTCACTGGGGCTTGGTTTCGGCAAGATTGTCGCCGCCCTGCTTGACAAGTATCCGGCATTCCCCGAGACGGAACGCCAAGTCTGAAATAGCCTTTTGAAAGGGCAAATATGCTGATCTGGCTCGTCGAACTGTCGGATAAAGTTCAAGTCTTCAACCTCTTCCGGTACATCACCTTGCGGGCGGGCGCCGCAATGTTCACCTCTGCGTTGATCGTCTTCCTGTTCGGACCGGCAATCATCAACTCGCTGCGCGTTCGCCAGGGCAAAGGCCAGCCGATCCGCGCCGATGGGCCGCAGACCCATTTCAAGAAGGCCGGTACGCCGACCATGGGCGGGCTGATGATCCTTGCGGGTATTCTCGGTGGTTCGCTGCTCTGGGGTGACCTGTCGAATGTCTATGTCGTCGCCGTTTTGATGGTGACGCTCGGTTTCGGCGCAATCGGCTTTTACGACGATTATCTCAAGGTGACGAAGCAGAGCGACAAGGGTTTTTCCGGCAAGGCCCGTCTCGGCATCGAATTCGTGATTGCGGCGATTGCCGTGTTTTTCATGATGAAGATGGCGCTCGCCTCCGCACCGCATGGCGGCACGCTCGGCAGCTCCATCGCCTTTCCTTTCTTCAAGGAATTCGTGATCAATCTGAGCTACTTCTTCGTGCTGTTCGGTGCTTTTGTCATCGTCGGTGCCGGCAATGCGGTGAACCTGACGGATGGCCTCGATGGTCTCGCCATCGTGCCGGTCATGATCGCTGCCGCTACCTTTGGCGTGATTGCCTATCTCGCCGGTAACGCGGTGTTTGCCAACTACCTGCAGATCAATTTCGTGCCCGGCACCGGCGAACTTGCGGTCATCGTCGGTGCGGTCATCGGCGCGGGCCTCGGTTTCCTGTGGTTCAATGCGCCGCCCGCCGCCATCTTCATGGGCGACACGGGTTCGCTGGCGCTTGGTGGTCTTATCGGCTCCATCGCAGTTGCCACCAAGCATGAGATCGTCATGGTCATCGTCGGCGGCCTGTTCGTCATGGAGACGCTGTCGGTCATCATCCAGGTTTTCTGGTTCAAGCGCACCGGCCGGCGCGTCTTCCTCATGGCGCCGATCCATCACCATTTCGAGAAAAAAGGCTGGACGGAAAGCCAGGTGGTCATCCGTTTCTGGATCATCTCCGTGGGTCTCGCGCTGCTTGGCCTCGCCACCCTGAAGCTGAGGTGAGCGATGATCCCGGTCACGTCGTTCAAAGGTAAGAAAGTCGCCCTTTTCGGGCTTGGCGGTTCAGGTCTTGTCACGGCCAGGGCGCTGGTTGCCGGTGGTGCGGAAGTCGTCGCTTTCGACGACAATCCTGACAGCGTTGCCAAGGCTGAGGCCGAGGGCATCGTAACGGCGGACCTTCGAACGATAGACTGGCCCTCGTTTTCTTCCTTCGTGCTGGCGCCCGGCGTGCCTCTGACACATCCAAAGCCGCACTGGTCTGTAGACCTTGCGAAAGCAGCGGGCGTCGAGGTCATCGGCGATATCGAGCTTTTCATTCGCGAACGTCGTGCCCATGCGCCGGATTGCCCGTTTATCGCGATTACCGGCACCAACGGCAAATCCACGACGACGGCGCTGATCGCCCATATTCTCAAGGCCTCCGGCCGCGATACGCAGCTCGGCGGCAATATCGGCACGGCGGTGCTGAGCCTCGATCCGCCGAAAGCGCAACGTTTTTACGTGGTCGAATGCTCGTCCTACCAGATCGATCTGGCACCGACGATCAATCCGACTGCCGGTATCCTGCTCAATCTGACGCCTGACCATCTCGACCGGCATGGCACCATGCAGCATTATGCCGACGTCAAGGAGCGGCTGGTCGCTGGCAGCAACACTGCGATCGTCGGCGTGGATGACAGCCATTCGACGCTGATTGCCGACCGTATCGAGCGCGCCGGCGTCAAGGTGGAGCGCATTTCCAAGCGCAACATCGTTTCCGAAGGTCTTTATGCAGAAGGCAGCCGCATCCTGCGGGCACATGGCGGCACGTCTTCGCTGCTGGTCGATCTCGACGGTATCCAGACGCTTCGTGGCAGCCACAATGCGCAGAACGCGGCGGCGGCAATCGCTGCCTGCCTTGCTGTCGGGGTTTCCGAAGACGAGGTTCGCGCCGGTCTCAAGTCGTTCCCCGGCCTCAAGCATCGCATGCAGCCGGTCGGCCGGCGCGGTAACGTCACCTTCGTCAATGACAGCAAGGCGACCAATGCCGATGCCGCGGCACCTGCGCTTTCGAGCTATGAGCGGATTTACTGGATCGCCGGCGGTCTTCCCAAGGCGGGAGGCATAACCAGCCTGTCGCCGCTGTTTCCTCACATCGCCAAAGCCTATCTGATCGGTGAAGCGGCGGCGGAATTTGCCGCGACGCTTGGCGAGGCCGTGCCTTATGAAATATCCGGCACGCTGGACAAGGCAGTGCAGCATGCGGCAGCCGATGCGGAAAAAGATGCGACGGCCGGCAATGTCGTGATGTTATCCCCGGCTTGCGCAAGCTTCGATCAATATAAGAACTTTGAAATCAGAGGTGATTCGTTCGTCGCGCAGGTCGCGGCGCTCGACGGCATGACGATGCTCGTTCACTCTGGAAAAGGGGGCTGAAGGCCATGGTAAGCCGAGTTGATCGCGGTCCGGTCGCAGAGTGGTTCTGGACTATCGACCGTTTCTTTCTGGCGGCGTTCGTCGCACTGATGGGCATCGGCCTGATGCTGTCCTTTGCGGCGTCGCCTGCGGTTGCCGAGCGTATCGGTCTCAACAGCTTCTTCTTCGTCGAACGTCAGGCGATGTTCATGGTGCCGTCGCTGGCGATCATGGTCGGCCTTTCCTTCCTGTCGCCCCGTCAGGTCAGGCGTGTTGCGGTCATCATGCTGATCGCTTCGCTGTTGATGATGATCTTCGCGCTATTCTTCGGCATCGAGGTCAAGGGTGCACGACGGTGGATTTCCATCGGCACCTTCTCGATCCAGCCGTCGGAATTCATGAAGCCTGCCTTTGTGATCGTCTGCGCCTGGCTGTTCGCCGAACGGGCGCGCCATCCTGAAATTCCCGGCAATCTCTTCGCCATCATCACTTTCGGCATCGTGGCGGCACTCCTGATCGCCCAGCCGGACTTCGGCCAGACGATCCTGACCTCGGTTGTCTGGGGCGGCATGTTCTTCATGGCCGGCGTGCCGTGGTTCTGGATCATCATGCTCGGTGGCGTCGGCGTCGGCGGCATCATTTCCGCCTATCTGATGTTGCCACACGTCGCCGGCCGTATCGACCGCTTCTGGACCGGCGAAGGCGATACGTTCCAGGTGGATACGGCGCGTGAGGCGATCATTCGCGGCGACTGGTTCGGGCGCGGCCCGGGCGAAGGCATCGTCAAGCGCATCATTCCCGACAGCCATACCGACTTCATCTTCTCGGTTGCGGCTGAAGAATTCGGCATCGTGTTCTGCATGTTCCTCGTTGCGATCTTCGCCTTCATCGTGCTGCGCGGCCTGTCGCACGCCTTCAAGGAAAAGGATGATTTCTGCCGCTTCGCGGTGGCTGGTCTGGTGCTGCAGATTGGCATGCAGTCGATGATCAATATTGGCGTTAATCTGGAGCTGATGCCCGCCAAGGGCATGACGCTGCCTTTGATTTCCTATGGTGGTTCGTCGATGATGGCGATCTGCGTCACGGCTGGCTTCCTTCTGGCGCTGACACGCCACAGACCTGAAAAGCGGGCGCAGGAGCGCAGCTTCTTCCGCGTCGGTTCCGGCGTTCCAGCGGAGTAAACGATCATGAGCAAGGGTATTGTTCTTCTTGCCGCCGGTGGAACCGGCGGCCATGTGTTTCCGGCAGAGGCGCTCGCGCATACGCTGACGGCGCGCGGTTATCAGGTGCATCTCGTCACCGACAGCCGCGCCGAGCGTTATGCCGGCAAATTTCCGGCCGATGAAATCCATGTCGTGCCATCAGCCACCATCGGCTCGAAAAACCCGATTTCCGTCGTGCGTTCGCTCTGGAAGCTGTGGGTGGGTCTTCGCGCAGCGCGTAGGCTGGTTACGAAACTGAAGCCGGTCGCGGTTGTCGGCTTCGGCGGTTATCCCACCGTGCCGCCGCTTCTGGCATCCACCGGGCTTGGCGTTCCCTCAATCATTCACGAGCAGAATGCGGTGATGGGCCGCGCCAACAAGGCGCTGGCTGCCCGCGTCAAGGCAATTGCCGGCGGTTTTCTGCCGCCCGCCAACGGCCAATATTCCGACAAGACGGTGGCGACGGGCAATCCGGTGCGCCCGGCCGTGCTGGCGGCCTCGGAAATTCCCTATACGCCGTCGCAGACGGGGGAGCCTTTCCAGCTGGTGGTTTTCGGCGGCAGCCAGGGTGCGCAGTTCTTTTCGAGCGCCGTTCCGGCGGCGATCTGCCTGATGAAGGACGAGCAGCGCAAGCGCGTCGTCGTGACCCAGCAGGCCCGACCCGAAGACAAGGACAGCGTGATAGCCTCCTACCAGAAGCTCGGTGTGAAGGCTGACGTTTCGCCCTTCTTCGGTGACATGGCCTCGCGCATCGCTGAGGCCGATCTTGTTATCAGCCGCTCCGGCGCTTCGACGGTGTCGGAGCTTTCGGTGATCGGTCGTCCGTCGATCCTTGTGCCCTATCCGCACGCGCTCGATCACGATCAGGCGGCCAATGCGGCCGCACTTTCGGCTGCCGGCGGCGCAAGCGTCATCAAACAGTCGGAACTGTCGCCGCAGAAACTGTCGAGCCTGCTGTCTTCAGCACTTTCGGAGCCGGATAGGCTTTCGACGACGGCAGCGGCTGCCAAGGCAACCGGAAAACCGCATGCGGCGGATGTGCTGGCCGATCTGGTGGAAGCGATTGCCGAAGGCCGGTCCGTACAGGAATTTAAAAAGAAGAATGAAGGAGTTGGGGCATGAAGATGCCGAAAGCCATAGGCCTTGTCCATTTCATCGGCATAGGCGGGATCGGCATGAGCGGCATTGCCGAAGTGCTTCACAATCTCGGTCATCGCGTACAGGGGTCGGATCAGGCTGACAGCGCCAATGTGCAGCGCCTGCGCGACAAGGGCATCGAGGTGTTCGTCGGACATACGGCTGACAATCTCGGTGACGCCGAAGTCGTGGTTGTTTCCACCGCCATCAAGAAGAACAATCCGGAGCTGATCTCGGCGCGGGAAAAGCACCTGCCGATCGTTCGCCGTGCCGAAATGCTGGCCGAGCTGATGCGTTTCCGCAATGCCATCGCCATTGGCGGCACCCATGGCAAGACCACGACGACCTCCATGGTCGCGACCCTGCTGGAAGCCGGCAATCTCGATCCGACCGTCATCAATGGCGGCATCATCAATGCCTATGGCACCAATGCCCGCATGGGTGAGGGCGAGTGGATGGTGGTGGAGGCCGACGAATCCGACGGTACCTTCCTGAAGCTTCCGGCCGATGTGGCCGTTATTACCAATATCGATCCTGAACATCTTGACCATTACGGCAATTTTGATGCCGTGCGCGCCGCGTTCCGGCAATTCGTCGAGAATGTGCCGTTCTACGGCTTCGGCGTCATGTGTCTCGACCATCCCGAGGTTCAGGCGCTGGTTGGCCGGATCGAGGACCGCAAGGTCATCACCTATGGCGAAAACCCTCAGGCGGATGTGCGGTTTTCGAATGTACGCATTGACGGCACGCGGTCCATTTTCGATGTGGAAATCCGCCGTCGCCGCACCGGCAAGATATTCTCTTTCACGGATCTCGTTCTGCCGATGCCCGGCCGTCACAATGTGTCGAATGCGACGGCGGCGATTGCCGTTGCCAATCGCCTGGGTATTTCGGAAGCCGACATCAAGAAGGGGCTTGCCTCCTTTGCCGGGGTCAAGCGTCGCTTCACGTTGACGGGCGAAGCCAATGGCGTGCAGGTCTTCGACGACTACGGTCATCATCCGGTTGAGATCAAGGCTGTGCTGGCGGCTGCGCGGGAAGCCTGCAAGGGCCGCATCATCGCCGTGCACCAGCCGCACCGCTATAGCCGCCTTTCCAGCCTGTTTGACGATTTCGCGCATTGCTTTAACGATGCCGACACGATTATCCTTGCTCCGGTCTATGCCGCGGGCGAAGATCCGATCGAAGGCGCAAGTTCGGAAGCGCTGGTTTCGGCCATCAAGGCCGCCGGCCACCGCGACGCCCGTTTTCTCGAAAAGCGGGAGGACCTTGCGTCACAGGTTGCAGCCATTGCGAAACCGGGTGATTTCGTGGTTCTCTTGGGGGCTGGAAATATCACGCAATGGGCAGCGGTGCTGCCTTCGGAATTGAAGAGCATATCAGGAAAGTCTGAATGAGACAGGTCGATGGGGTAAAATTGCTGGGGAGGCTCGGCGACGGGGTAAAGGAATTGCGGGGACGTCTGACACCGGATGCGCCCATGGACCGCGTGACGTGGTTCAGAGCCGGCGGTCTGGCGGAAGTCATGTTCCAGCCGCACGACACGGATGATCTGATTGCCTTTCTGAAAATTCTGCCGGAAGACGTGCCGTTGACCGTGGTCGGCGTCGGCTCGAACCTTCTGGTACGTGATGGTGGTATTCCGGGCGTCGTCGTCCGCCTGTCTGCCAAGGGTTTCGGCCAGGTGGAGCTTGCCGGCGAGAACCGTATCAAGGCTGGCGCGATCTGCCCGGACAAACATATTGCCGCCATGGCCATGGATAATGGTATCGGTGGGTTCCATTTCTTTTACGGCATTCCCGGTTCCATCGGTGGCGCGCTGCGCATGAATGCCGGCGCCAATGGCGGCGAGACACGCGATCGCGTCGTGGAAGTCTATGCGGTCGACCGTCAGGGCAACCAGCATGTGCTGTCAAATGCGGATATGGGTTATAGCTACCGCCATTCCGGCGCCGATGCCGGCCTGATCTTCACCGGTGCGCTGTTTGAAGGTTATCCGGAAGACAAGGCGAAAATCCGCGCCGATATGGACGCCGTGCGCCATCATCGCGAAACCGTCCAGCCGATCCGCGAGCAGACGGGTGGTTCGACCTTCAAGAATCCCGAAGGTCATTCCGCCTGGGAACTGATCGACGAGGCGGGCGGCCGTGGTCTCGTTATCGGCGGCGCGCAGATGTCATCGCTGCATTGCAATTTCATGATCAATACCGGCCACGCGACTGGCTACGATCTGGAATATCTGGGCGAGACCATCCGCAGACGAGTGTTCGAGAAATCGGGCATCCGGCTTGAATGGGAAATCAAGCGCCTTGGCCTGTTCATGCCGGGCCGGGAAGTGGAGCCGTTCCTCGGGGCTTAAGCCTCGGCGAATGCTGCCAATTTCAAGAAAATCCTGCTGTTGATCTGGCCGTTTCGTGTATCGTAACGGTCAATCAACAGTTTTTCCGATATTATCGGGGTGAGGCGACGTCTCGTCCTTCAATATTAAATTACTTTTTATCAGGAAATACCAACGGCATTACGTGATCTAGGTGCTTTTGAGCATGATGTTGGGTCTTTGGAAAAAACCGATCGAAATGATAAGTTTTTCGGTCGCCACGTCGGAGGGCCGCAGGCGGCTCGAGCCGCTGGAATTCTCCATTCGCATCGCTTGTCTCGTGACGATCATTGTCATTCTGATGTGCATGGGTGGCCTGACGCTTCTCGCGCAGTTCGGGCTAGTAACCGATCTCTTCAACGGCATCATGTTGAGTGTGACGCTCGGCGGGACGGTGGCGTTTACGATTACATTGCTGGTCTGCTGGCTGAATGCCAGGGAAGTGAAAATTCTCGTGCAATCCCACGAGCGCTTCCTGCATCTGAGCCATACGGACGCCCTGACCGGCCTCAGCAACCGGCTCGGCCTTTATGCTGCATGCGCTGAACTGGGCAGCGACTATTGTGTTGCCTTTCTCGATATCGATCATTTCAAGTCGGTGAATGACAGATACAGCCACCTTGCCGGTGATCTCGTCATCTCGAACGTCGCTCGCAGGATAAGGGAGCAATTCGATCCTTCTGCGCATGTCGCCCGCCTGGGTGGCGAGGAATTTGTCGTTGTGCAGGAAACCAGTCCGCTCGCCTTTCTGCAGATGTGCGAAAGGGTTCGCGCAGCCATCGAGACCACCCCGGTGGCGTATCAGGATTTGCGGATCACGGTGACGATTTCGATTGGCGTGGCCTTTCGCGGCGATGCCGACATTTTCGACAAGGTCATGCACAATGCCGATCTGGCGCTCTATCGGGCAAAGGGAGGAGGGCGCAATCGCGTCTGCATGACCGGTCATGTCGAGCGGCGCCAGGCCGTGGCGTAAGCGTTAAAGCAGGCAAACAAAAGCCCGCGAAACGAAGGTTTCGCGGGCTTTTTAATGTCTGGCAATCCGTGCGGATCAGACTTCGTCCTTGCGGGACAGAAGAATGCAGGCGAGCGTGATGATGGCGGATACGCAGAGGTAATAACCGACGTAACCCATGCCGTAATTCACCTGCAGCCATGTGGCGATATAGGGCGCCAGCGACGCGCCGAAGATGCCGGCCATGTTGAAGGTGATGGACGAGCCGGTGTAACGCACGCGGGTCGGGAAGGGGGCGGCGAGCGCCGTTCCGATCAGGCCATAGGTCATGCCCATCAGCGTCATGGCAAGAGCTGCGAAGATGAAGATCGAGCCTTCACCACCGGTCATCAGGCTGGGCAGCAGGAAGGAGAACAGGCCGATCAGCACCGTCGTCAGGATCAGGATTTCACGACGGCCAAATTTCTCGGCAAGCTTGCCGGCGATCGGGATGAAGATACCGAAGACGATGGAGCCGAGGATCTGCACTTCCAGCGCGTCGAGGAACGGAATTTTCAGAACCTTGACGTTGTAGGACAGAAGATAGGCAGTACCGATATAGAACAGCACGAAAGTGGCCAGCGCCACGAAGGTGCCGAGCACGAGGCTGCGCTTGTGGTTGCGGAAGAGTTCGGCGACCGGTACGGCAACACGTTCTTCCTTTTCGATGGCCTTCTGGAAATCGGGCGTTTCGGTGATCGACAGGCGAACCCACATGCCGACCGCGATCAGGATGATCGAAGCGACGAAGGGAATGCGCCAGCCCCAGCTGAGCAGCGATTCCTGCGACATGAAGTGCAGGAGGATCCAGAACACGCCGGAGGAAAGGAACAGGCCGACGGGTGCGCCGAGCTGCGGGAACATGCCGTACCAGCTGCGTTTGCCGGGAGGAGCATTTTCGGTGGCGAGAAGCACGGCACCACCCCATTCTCCGCCAAGACCAAAGCCCTGACCGAAGCGGCAAATCGCCAAAAGCAGCGGGGCAAGAACGCCGGCCGTCTCATAGGAGGGCAGAAGGCCGATGACGACGGTCGAGACACCCATGGTCAGGAGCGCTGCGACGAGGGTCGTCTTGCGGCCAACACGGTCACCATAGTGGCCGAAGACCACCGCGCCGAGCGGGCGGGCGAAAAAGGCGATGGAGAAGGTGGCGAAGGACGCCAGAAGCGCCGTCATCGGGTCGTTGTTCGGGAAGAACAATGCCGGGAACACGAGCACTGCGGCCGTGGCGTAAACGTAAAAATCGAAAAACTCGATGGTCGTGCCGACCAGGCTGGCAGTGAGAACTCGTGCAGGCGAATTTGTCTTTACAGCGTTCGAATTGCCAGCTGTCGACGATACCGGAGATATCGCGTCAGTCATGGTTTGGGTTCCATTTCAGATGATTGGAATGTCATGCCTTGGGAGGCAGGGACTGCGTTAACGCAATTTTTGTTCTTATGGAATGCTAAAAAAGAAATAATGCAAATAATGTGATCTTTGAATGCGAGATCCCGACGGTGAAGCTTTTTCACGCGCTCCAGTGATTGAGAGACTGATTCAGGTCGCGGATTTAAAACGCTGAAACGCCATATAATTTTCGCTGGGGAAAAACGCCTTTCGTTAACGTTTCGACCTTGCCTTCAGCGGGGAGGCGCTGGCGCGCTGGCGCGGCTTTATTTCCGATCATTGAAAACCTGCATGTTGCAATCGGTGCAACTCTCTGATTCCAAGGAGGGAATCCGGATCGATGCTGATTCTTTAATGGAACTCGGCATGTTGGGCGCGGCGGTTAACGAAAGTAAACGATTCATTAACCTTAATGGCGTTTAACTGATCTCAAGGATCATGTGCCAGAATCACCGTCCGTCAAATTCGGTCGGTTCGGGCGTGGTTCGTAACGGAGAGTTGGTGTCAGAGGGTTCGATGGGCGGCAAGCACGTAGCTGTTCTTTTGGGTGGGTTTTCGTCGGAGCGGCCGGTCAGCCTCTCGTCGGGCAACGCTTGCGCGCTTGCGCTCGAAGGCGAGGGCTACAAGGTCACCCGGGTCGATGTAGGGCGCGATGTCGCTGCCGTGCTCGCGGAACTGCGCCCGGATGTCGCCTTCAATGCACTGCACGGCCCCTTCGGCGAAGACGGCACCATTCAGGGCATTCTCGAATATCTCGCCATTCCCTATACCCATTCCGGCGTGCTGGCTTCCGCCCTTGCCATGGACAAGGCGCAGGCCAAGAAAGTTGCTGCCGCCGCCGGCGTCCCGGTTGCCGCCGAGCGCGTCATGAACCGCTTCGATTTCACCAGCGAACATCCGCTTGCGCCACCTTATGTGGTGAAGCCGGTACGCGAGGGATCGAGCTTCGGCGTCGTTATCGTCAAGGAAGACCAGTCGCACCCGCCGCAAATCCTCACCTCGTCGGAATGGCGTTATGGGGATCAGGTCATGGTCGAGCGCTATATTCATGGGCGCGAACTGACCTGTGGCGTGCTTGATGGCGAGGCGCTGGGCGTCACCGAGGTGGTGCCGCTTGGCCACAATTTCTATGATTACGATGCGAAATACGCGGCTGGTGGCTCGAAACATGTCATTCCCGCGGAAATTTCACCGAAAATTTACCAAAAGATTCAAACATTGGCGGTTATGGCGCATCAGGCGATCGGGTGCCGTGGCGTAAGCCGTTCAGACTTTCGTTACGACGACCGTTTCTCAGAAGATGGCGAAGTTATCTGGCTTGAAGTGAATACACAGCCGGGCATGACGCCGACCTCCCTGGTGCCCGAAATGGCGGCCCATGCTGGCCGCTCCTTTGGTAACCTTGTCAGCTGGATGGTGGAGGACGCTTCGTGTTTGCGGTGACCGGCAAAAAGTCGACGGCAAAAAAGCGCGAGCAATATGCGGCGGCAGCCAATGCCGACGATCGCAGGGTGCTGCCGCGTCCGCTGCGTCGCTTCGTGCGTTTCGGTGTCAGCCTTGCGACCGGACGCATTCACATTCCCGCCCATACCGGTACGATTTCGGCCATTGCTTTTTACGCGGTGACCGGGCTTTACGGCATGTCGCTCGGCGGACACACCAACATCGTTACCCAGACCACGACATCTGCCGCGGGCTTTGCTGTTGAAGATGTGAAAGTCTCTGGCAATCGCCAGACCTCGGAAATCGAAGTCTTCCAGCTTCTCGGCCTCGATGGCAGCACCTCGCTCATCGCGCTCGATATCGATGCGGCGCGCCGCAAGCTCGTCCAGCTTCCCTGGGTGGAAGATGTCGATATCCGCAAGGTCTATCCGAAGACCGTCGAGGTTCGCCTGAAGGAGCGTGAAGCCTTCGGCATCTGGCAGCACGGGACGGAACTGTCGCTGATCGAAAAAAGCGGCAGCGTGATCGCGCCGTTGCGTGACAATAAATTCGCCGAGTTGCCGCTGTTTGTCGGACGTGACGCGGAAACCGGTGCTGCCGGTTTCGTCGGGCAACTGGCTGACTGGCCGGAAATCCGCAACCGTGTCCGCGCCTATGTCCGCATTGCCGGCCGTCGCTGGGATCTGCATCTCGATAACGGCATCGTGGTCAAGCTGCCGGAAGAAAACCTGCCGCAGGCGCTGCAATTGCTGGCGCGGCTCGATCTCGAGGAAAAAGTTCTGTCGCGCGATGTCGCCGCGGTTGATCTGAGGCTCGCGGATCGCACCACGATCCAGCTGACCGAGGGTGCCACGGAACGCCGTCAGGCCGCCGTCGATGCGCGCACCAAGGCTCTCAAGAAGGCGGAGAAGAACACATGAGCTTATTCGGTTCTTCCCATTTCGGTCTGCCTCGGCTGAAGCCGCTTTCCTCCAAGCGCAGCCACATCGTGTCGGTGCTGGATATCGGCTCGACCAAGGTCGTATGCATGATCGGCCGGCTGACGCCGCGTCAGGAAAGCGAAATTCTGCCGGGCCGCACCCACAAGGTCGAAATCATCGGCATCGGCCACCAGCGCTCGCGCGGCGTGAAGTCAGGCGTGATCGCCGATCTCGACGCGCTGGAAGGCGTCATCCGTCTTTCGGTCGATGCGGCCGAGCGCATGGCGGGTCTCACCGTCGACAGCCTGATCGTCAATGTTTCCGCCGGACGGCTGGCAAGCGATATCTATACCGCGAGCATCGATCTCGGCGGCCAGGAAGTGGAAGCAAGCGATCTGCGCAAGGTTCTGGTGGCGGCAAGCCAGCAGTCCATGCGTCAGGACCGGGCGATCCTGCACTCGCTGCCCACGGGTTATTCGCTGGATGGCGAACGCGGCATTCGTGATCCGCTCTCCATGTATGGCGACCTCCTTGGTGTCGACATGCATGTGGTGACGGTCGAACGCACGGCGCTGAAGAACCTCGAGCTTTGCGTCAACCGCGCGCATCTTTCGGTCGAAGGCATGGTGGCGACACCCTATGCCAGCGGTCTTGCAGCGCTGGTGGACGATGAAGTCGAACTCGGCTGCGCGGCCATCGACATGGGTGGCGGCACCACGACGATCTCGGTTTTTGCCGAAGGCCGTCTCATTCACACCGACGCGATCGGCCTTGGCGGCCATCACGTGACGACAGATCTTGCACGTGGCCTCTCGACACGAATCGAAGATGCGGAGAGACTGAAGGTGGTGCATGGTTCGGCTTTGCTGAATGGCGCGGATGAGCGCGACATGATTTCGATCCCGCCGATTGGCGAAGATGATCGCGATCAACCATCGCAAGTTTCAAGAGCCCTTGTAACCCGCATCGTGCGGGCGCGTATCGAAGAGACGCTGGAATTGATCCGTGATCGTATCCAGAAGTCCGGCTTCAGCCCCATTGTCGGCAAGCGCGTGGTCCTGACTGGCGGCGCAAGCCAGCTGACGGGGCTACCGGAAACGGCACGGCGCATTCTCGCCCGCAACGTTCGTATCGGCCGCCCCATGGGCGTGGCCGGTCTTCCGGTAGCGGCGAAGGGTCCGGCATTCTCAACCGCCTGCGGACTGATGATCTATCCGCAGGTGGCGGACATCGAAATTCATGCGGCGCAAGGCGGAATGTTCTCGCCGTTTGGTACGGGCAGCGGCCGGATAGCCCGGGTTGGGCAATGGCTGAAAGAGAGTTTTTGAGTGGCCTCGTGGCGTAAGCCGGAGGTTTCAGAGTTGAGTTTTCAAGAATCGGCCAGCGGGGCGATGCGGCCAGAGAAAGAAGGAATGCTAAAATGACGATACAGCTGCAAAAGCCTGATATCACCGAGCTGAAGCCACGCATCACCGTTTTCGGTGTTGGCGGCGGCGGCGGTAACGCTGTCAACAACATGATCACGGCTGGCCTCCAGGGTGTCGATTTCGTTGTCGCCAACACAGATGCGCAGGCACTGACCATGACGAAGGCAGATCGGGTCATCCAGCTCGGCGTCAACGTCACTGAAGGTCTTGGCGCCGGTTCCCAGCCGGAAGTCGGCCGCGCCGCCGCTGAAGAATGCATCGATGAGATCATCGATCACCTGAATGGCACCCATATGTGCTTCGTCACCGCCGGCATGGGCGGCGGCACCGGCACCGGTGCTGCCCCGGTCGTTGCACAGGCTGCCCGCAACAAGGGTATCCTGACGGTCGGCGTCGTCACCAAGCCTTTCCACTTCGAAGGCGGCCGCCGCATGCGTCTTGCCGAACAGGGCATCGAGGAACTGCAGAAGTCCGTCGATACGCTGATCGTCATTCCGAACCAGAACCTC
This sequence comes from Agrobacterium sp. ST15.16.024, assembly GCF_027956545.1. Taxonomy (NCBI): domain Bacteria; kingdom Pseudomonadati; phylum Pseudomonadota; class Alphaproteobacteria; order Hyphomicrobiales; family Rhizobiaceae; genus Agrobacterium; species Agrobacterium sp. ST15.16.024. The sequence continues at coordinate 105,406 of NZ_JAQKGO010000003.1, read as the reverse complement.
TTCCGCATTGCCAACGACAAGACGACCTTCGCCGACGCCTTCGCCATGGCTGACCAGGTTCTCTACTCCGGCGTTGCCTGCATCACCGATCTGATGGTGAAGGAAGGTCTCATCAACCTCGACTTCGCCGACGTTCGCTCGGTCATGCGCGAAATGGGCCGCGCGATGATGGGTACCGGTGAGGCTTCCGGTCCGGGCCGCGCAATGCAGGCTGCGGAAGCGGCAATCGCCAACCCGCTGCTCGACGAAACCTCGATGAAGGGCGCACAGGGCCTGCTGATCTCCATCACCGGTGGTCGCGACCTTACCCTGTTCGAAGTCGACGAAGCGGCTACCCGCATTCGCGAAGAAGTCGATCCGGATGCCAACATCATCCTCGGCGCCACCTTCGACGAAGCTCTGGAAGGTCTCATCCGCGTCTCCGTCGTTGCCACCGGCATTGACCGTGTTGCCGGCATCGGCGAACAGAATGTTGCCGAAATGCGCGCTGCTGCTGCGAAGCCGCTTATCCGTCCTTCCGCGGCCGTTGCTCCCGCTCCGGCCGCAGTTCAGCCTGCACATGCAGTATCGCAGGCACCAAAGACCGTAGACCAGATCGCCCAGACCATCCGTTCGGCGGAAGCTGAAATGGAACGCGAACTCGGTTTTGCCGCTCACCAGCAGCCGTCTCAGGACTTCCGTCCGCAGAGCAAGCTGTTCGCATCGTCCCCGGCTGAAGCGCCGGCTGCTCTTCGTCCGGCTCAGCCGGTTCAGCAGGTCGCTCCGGCGCCGGTTGCTCCGGCACCCGTCTACCATGCACCGGAACAGGTTGCCGCTCCGGCTCCGCGCATGCAGCAGCCGCAGGCACCGGTCTACCAGGAGCCTGCTCCGGTTGCCCGCCAGCCAGAGCCGGTACGCATGCCGAAGGTCGAGGACTTTCCGCCGGTCGTGAAGGCCGAGATGGAACACCGCGCCCATGCCGCTCCTGCCGCCCAGGAAGAGCGTGGCCCGATGGGTCTTCTGAAGCGCATCACCAACTCGCTTGGTCGCCGCGAAGAAGAAGAAGTTCCCTCCGACATGATGGATGCGCCGAGCATGGCGCCGCAGCGCCGCGCGCCGCTTTCGCCGGAAGCCAGCCTCTACGCACCGCGTCGTGGCCAGCTTGACGACCACGGCCGTGCAACGCCCGCATCGTCCAGCCACCATGATGACGACCAGCTGGAAATCCCGGCGTTCCTGCGCCGCCAGTCCAACTAAAGGCGATTCCATCCGCCTCTTCAAACGCCCGGGTTTCACGACCCGGGCGTTTTGTTTATTTTGCGTGATTAACACTAAATTAATTTGCGTTTTCAATAGTTTATGCGTGTAACAATCCGAAACGAACAGTGATTTGTCGTGGCACCTACATGTGCGTATGTATGAGGCTGGGTAAAGGAAAATACGGACTTGGCCGGTCGCCAAAACCGGCTTTAAAACTTGAACGGCGCTTCACCAAACGGCGCGGTTTGCAAAACAAGGCATATACGCATGACTATCGGACTGCTCGGATTTCAGACCACTATCGCAAATGCTGTTCAGCTTAAAGGCATTGGCGTGCATTCCGGCAATCCGGTCTCTATGACGTTCCAGCCCGCAGAAGCTGGGACGGGCATCGTATTCCATCGCCTTCATGACAATGGCAACGTCACCGAGTTGAAGGCGGTTTCGGCCAATGTCGGCAATACCGACCTGTGCACCGTGCTCGGCCGTTCGCTGTCCCAGTCAGTGGCGACGATCGAGCACGTCATGGCCGCCATCTACGCCATGGGCCTCGACAACCTCGTCGTTGAGGTCGACGGTCCGGAAGCACCGATCATGGATGGCAGCTCGGCTCCCTTCATCGAAGCCATCGAATCGGTCGGCATAAAGAACCTCGGTGCGAAGCGCCGCTATATTCGCGTTACCAAGCCGGTGCGCATCGACTCGGGCGCTTCCTGGGCGGAATTCCGTCCCTATGACGGCACACGCTTTGAGGTCGACATCGATTTCGACACGCCGCTGATCGGCAAGCAGTCCTGGAAGGGCGACCTGACGGCTGAGACGTTCAAGAACGAATTGTCGCGCGCCCGTACCTTCGGTTTCATGCGTGACGTGGAGCGCCTGTGGGCTGCCGGTTATGCGCTCGGCTCCTCGCTTGAGAATTCCGTCGTCATTTCCGACGATAACAGCGTCATCAACATGGAAGGCCTGCGTTACGCCAAGGACGAGTTCGTCCGTCACAAGACGCTGGACGCCGTGGGCGACCTGGCGCTTGCCGGCGCGCAGTTCATCGGCTGCTATCGCTCCTATCGCGGTGGCCACAAGGTCAATGCCAATGCGCTAAAGGCGCTGCTGGGCGACCGTACGGCTTACGAGATCGTCGAAGCACCGGCTGCCCGCAACCAGATGGTGCGCGCCCGCGAATTCGTACCGGTCAACATGCCGGAATTTGCGCCCTGGTCTGCTTGAGTTTGTTCGCAGGCTATCGATTGACAGAAAAAGCCGCTCCCCTGGGGGCGGCTTTTTTATGATGCAGGGCAAGATGTTTCGTTATATCGCCTGATATTCATGCGATTGCGCGCGCGGATGCCATAAAAATGCGTTAATGCGTCATCATTGCGTTGCCCTGCGGATGCTTTTATGGCTAGAAACGCCAGTGCAAAGCCGATGCTTATGTATTTGCGCGGGAAGTGGGAACTGTCGAATGAAGCATGTAGGGTCTGGTGCGATGAAGGGTACGATGCGGGGGATCGCCGTTTCGTTGTTGTTGGTCGGTGCAAGTGTCGCCGTCACGGCCTGCCAGTCCGATCCGGATATCGACATTACCAAGCTCGGTTTTGAATCCGATCCGCCTGACGTTCTGTACAAGCAGGGGCTTGCCAACATGAACGCCGGCAACATGACGGAAGCCTCACGCAAGTTCGAGGCGATCGACAAGCAATATCCATTCACCGAATGGGGCCAGAAGGCGCTTGTCATGCAGACGTTCATTGCGACGCGCACCAACAAGAATGATGTGGCCATCACCAATGGCAGCCGCTTCCTGCGGCAATATCCGCGTTCCAAGGATGCGGCTTATGTTCAGTACATGATCGGCCTTGCCTATTCGAAGCAGATTTCCGACGTGACGCAGGACCAGCGCGCAGCACAGCGTACGGTCGAGGCGATGAGCAAGGTCGTCAACGACTATCCCGATTCGGAATATGTCGCCGATGCGCAGGCCAAGATCCGTTTCGCCCGCGACCAGCTCGCCGGCCGTGAAATGCAGGTCGGCCGTTATTACCTTGAGCGCAAGGAATATCTCGCCGCCGTTTCGCGTTTCCGCATCGTCGTCGAGCAGTACCAGAACACCAACCAGATCGAGGAAGCGCTGGCGCGTCTGACGGAGGCCTATTATGCGATGGGCCTGGTGGAAGAAGCGCAGACCGCGGCCGCCGTTCTTGGCAACAACTATCCCGACAGCCAATGGTATGCGGACTCCTACAAGCTGCTGAAGGGCAACGGGCTGGAGCCGCGTGAAAACAAGGGGTCCTGGATTTCGCGCGCCGGCAAGAAGCTTATCGGCGCCTGAGACGGGGCATAGGCCATGCTGGTCCAGCTCTCGATTCGCGATATCGTTCTGATTGAAAGGCTCGACCTCGGTTTTGAGGCGGGCCTTTCCGTGTTGACGGGGGAAACCGGCGCGGGCAAATCGATCCTGCTCGACAGTCTTTCCCTTGCGCTGGGTGGCCGGGGTGATGGCGACCTTGTACGGCATGGCGAGGACAAGGGGCAGGTGACTGCCACGTTCGAAGTCCCCAACAATCATCCGACACGGCTTCTTCTGCGGGAAAACGGTCTCGATGACGACGGCGACCTGATTTTTCGCCGCGTGCAATCCTCCGACGGACGTACCAAAGCCTATATCAACGATCAGGCCATCAGCGTGCAGATGATGCGGCAGCTCGGGCAATTGCTGGTCGAAATTCACGGCCAGCATGATGACCGCGCGCTTGTCGATACCGATGCCCACCGCACGCTGCTGGATGCCTTTGCCGGGCTGAGCGATGCGGCCCGCGCCGTTCAGGGTTTCTACCGCACCTGGAAAGACGCCGAGCGCGCGCTGAAGACTCACCGCGCCAAGGTGGAGGCCGCCGCCCGCGAGGCGGATTACCTGCGCTCTTCCGTCGAGGAACTCGAAGGGCTTTCGCCGCGTGACGGTGAAGAGGAGGAGCTTGCCGAGCGCCGGGCGGTGATGCAGAAATCCGAACGCATCGCCGGCGATATCGCCGAAGCCAGCGAGTTTCTGAATGGCAATGCTTCGCCCGTGCCTGTCATTGCATCCATGATGCGCCGGCTTGAGCGCAAGAGCCACGAAGCACCCGGCCTGCTGGAAGACACCGTGCAGTTGCTGGATGCCGCGCTGGACAGCCTTTCCAATGCACAGATGGAAGTGGAGGCGGCGTTGCGCCGCACCGAATTCGATCCGCGTGAGCTGGAGCGGGTGGAGGAGCGACTGTTTGCGCTGCGCGCTGCAGGGCGCAAATATAATGTCGCGGTGCCTGACCTGCCGGCTCTAGCCGAAAAAATGGTGGCTGATCTTGCCGATCTCGATGCCGGTGAGGAAAAGCTCGGCAAGCTGGAGGCCAATCTCGGCGTCGTCAAAGCCGATTTCGACCGTGCCGCCCAGTCACTGTCCGACAAACGCCGCCATGCGGCGGATGCACTTTCCGGTGCTGTGATGGCCGAGCTGCCGGCGCTGAAGCTGGAGCGGGCACGGTTTACCGTCGAGGTCACCTCCGATACCGATCAGGCGACGGCCGACGGCATCGATACCGTCGAATTCCACGTCCAGACCAATCCGGGCACACGGCCGGGACCGATCATGAAAGTTGCCTCGGGCGGTGAATTGTCCCGCTTCCTGCTGGCTTTGAAGGTTGCGCTGGCGGATCGTGGTTCGGCGCCGACCCTGGTGTTCGATGAAATCGATACGGGTGTTGGTGGTGCCGTGGCGGATGCTATCGGTCAGCGGCTGCGTCGCCTGTCGAAGACGGTGCAGGTTCTCTCCGTCACCCATGCTCCGCAGGTGGCGGCGCGGGCGGCGACCCATCTTTTGATTTCCAAAGGCCCATCCGGCGATGGCAGCGAGCGCATCGCCACCCGCGTGGCGACGATGGAGCCGAAACACCGCACCGAAGAGATCGCCCGGATGCTCGCCGGTGCTTCGGTGACCGACGAGGCGAGGGCTGCGGCGGCTCGCCTTCTGGCTGCCAAGGACTGAAGGCTACCCGTTGCGTTGTGCGAGCGGATTCGGCTTGTGAGTCCAACGGCAAAACTGTTTTTAATGTTTGTTATTTCGGCTAAAAGCGTTCGGTAATTCCGAAAAGAGGCCGTCATGTCGAAAGACCAGAAACCCGTCGAAAATCTCACCGAGCTTGAAGCCTCTTCCGAGCTTGCCTTTCTGGCAGCCGAGCTTGCGCGCCACGATGCGCTTTACCACGGCAAGGATGCGCCGGAGATTTCGGATGCTGACTATGATGCGCTGAAACGGCGCAACGATGCCGTCGAGGCGGCTTTTCCGGCGCTGGTACGGGCCGACAGCCCATCGAAAAAAGTTGGCTTTACACCGCTGCCGACCTTTGCGCCCATCGTGCATGCCCGCCCGATGCTGTCGCTCGACAATACATTTTCGGAAGAGGACCTGCGCGATTTCGTCAGTTCCGTCTACCGCTTCCTCGGTCATCTGCCTGACGATTCCATCGCATTTACCGCCGAGCCGAAGATCGACGGCCTTTCCATGTCCATTCGTTATGAGAAGGGCAAGCTGAAGACGGCGGCGACGCGTGGCGATGGCACGACCGGCGAGAACGTCACCGCCAATATCAGGACCATCAAGGAAATCCCGAACGAATTGCCTTCGGACGCGCCCGATGTGGTGGAGGTGCGTGGCGAGGTCTATATGGCCAAGAGCGACTTCATGGCTCTCAACGCCCAGATGGAGGCGGAGGGCAAGCAGACCTATGTGAACCCGCGCAACACGGCATCCGGTTCGCTGCGCCAGCTCGACGCCAATGTGACGGCGAAACGCAAGCTGCGGTTCTTCGCCTATGCCTTGGGTGAAGTCTCGAATGGCGGCCAGCCGGCGCGGATCGCCGATACGCAATATGGCATCGTCGAGAAGTTCCGGGAATGGGGTTTTCCGGTCAATCCGCTGATGAAGCGATTCACTTCCGCTGAGCAATTGCTTGAGCATTATAATGAAATCGGCGTCGCACGGCCCGATCTCGATTATGATATCGATGGCGTTGTCTACAAGGTCGACCGGCTTGATCTGCAGGAACGGCTGGGCTTTCGTTCGCGCAGCCCGCGTTGGGCTACGGCGCACAAGTTTCCGGCCGAACAGGCTTTCACCACGGTCGAGAATATCGAAATCCAGGTAGGGCGCACCGGGGCGCTGACGCCGGTGGCACGCCTGACCCCGATCACGGTCGGCGGCGTCGTCGTCACCAATGCGACACTGCACAATGCCGATTATATCGAAGGCATTGGTAACAGCGGCGAGCGCATCCGCCCTGAGGATCATGACATTCGCATCGGCGATACGGTCATCGTGCAGCGCGCTGGCGATGTCATTCCGCAGGTGCTGGATGTGCTGCTGGAAAAGCGTCCGGCCGAAGCGGTGAAATATGCGTTTCCGGAAAAATGTCCGGTCTGCGGCAGTCATGCGGTGCGGGAGCGCAATGAAAAGACCGGCAAGCTCGATTCGGTCACGCGCTGCACCGGCGGTTTCGTCTGCCGGGCGCAGGCGGTGGAGCACTTAAAACACTTCGTCTCGCGTAATGCCTTCGATATTGAAGGGCTGGGCACCAAGCAGATCGATTTCTTCTTCGAAAGCGATGATCCGGCGCTCTCGATCAAGACTGCGCCCGATATTTTTACGCTGAAGGCGCGGCAGGAAGCATCCCACCTGACCAAGCTCGAGAATATTGACGGTTTCGGCAAGGTCAGCGTCAAGAAGCTGTTCGATGCAATCGACGCCCGCCGCGAGATCGATTTGCATCGGCTGATCTTTGCGCTCGGCATCCGTCATGTCGGCGAGACAACGGCGAAGCTTCTGGCGCGTTCCTATGGCACCTATGAACACTTCGAAGAGGCGATGAAGGCGGCGGCGGATCCGGCAAGTGATGCCTGGGCGGAGCTCAACAGCATCGACGGTATCGGCGAGGTGGTGGCCCGCGCCATCATCGAGTTCTACAAGGAACCGCGTAATCTCGACGTCATCGACCGGCTGATACGGGAGTTGCAGCCGAAGGAGGCCGAGAAGCCGTCCACCGAAGGCAGTCCTGTGGCGGGCAAGACGGTGGTGTTCACCGGCTCGCTGGAAAAATTCACGCGGGATGAGGCGAAAGCCCGGGCCGAAAGCCTCGGCGCGAAAGTGGCTGGTTCCGTTTCGAAAAAGACGGATATTCTGGTGGCCGGGCCGGGGGCGGGCTCCAAGCTTGCCAAGGCGACGGAACTGGGCGTGCAAACCATGGACGAGGATGAGTGGCTGGCGCTGATCGGCGGCTGATATGCCGTCATCGCCGTGTTGTCCTGCACCGCCAGAGGTTTGCGCCTGAAACGGGGAACGCATCATGGATGACCGCATTGTCGTCACCGTTCAGCAGGTCCGGGCGCTGATTGCCAGCCAGTTTCCGCAATGGGCGGCGCTTGATGTTCGGCCGGTGGAATTGAGCGGCTGGGACAATCGCAGCTTCCGCCTTGGCGACGACATGCTGATCCGCATGCCAAGTGCTGAGCGCTATGTGGCGCAGGTGGAGAAGGAACATCGGTGGCTGCCGGCCCTTGCGCCGTTCCTGCCGGTTCCGATTCCCGCACCCTTGGCGCTTGGACAGCCGGGTGAGGATTATCCGTTCTGCTGGTCCGTCTATCGCTGGCTGAAGGGTGAACCTCTCGCCCGGCAGCTGGACAGCATCGATCTTTCGGCCATCGCCAGCGATGTTGCGGGGTTTTTGAAAGCCCTGCATAACATTGATGCTTCGGGTGGGCCGCATGCGGGCGCGCATAATTTCCATCGCGGCGGATCGCTAGCGCTCTATGATGGCGAGGCGAGAGCCTCGGCGGCGCGCCTTTCCGATGAGGTGGATCAGGCGTTGGCCATGGAGATATGGCAGCTTGCGCTTTCGAGCCGTTGGCAGGGGCAGGGCGTGTGGGTGCATGGCGATATTGCCGAGGGCAATCTGTTGGTGCTGGACGGGCGCCTGTCGGCCGTCATCGATTTCGGCAGTTCCGGCGTGGGCGATCCGTCGTCCGATCTCATTCTCGCGTGGAATGTGCTTGATGCGGAAAGCCGGGCTGTTTTTCGCCGGGCGCTGGATCTGGATGAGGCCACATGGCAGCGCGGGCGCGGCTGGGCACTGTGGAAGGCGTTGATCGTACTGGATGCCGAGCGCGGGCGGAACGAAGAAATGACCGAATGGTCGCGGCGGACCATTCGGCGCGTGTTTGAGGATCATTGCTTGGCCGTCTGAACCATTACCGCAGACGCGCCATGCAATAGGCATCGATATATTCGCCATCGCGGAAGGCGAAGGATTTCAGATGGCCCTCGACCTCGAAGCCGAATTTACGATAAAGCGCCAGCGCCGGCTCATTGTCGGTGAAAACGGTCAGTTCGATCCTTTTCAGGTCCAGCCAGCGATCCGCAATGGCGAGGATTTCGCCGATCATGGCGCTGCCGATTCCCCGTCCCGTATAGGCATCATGAACACCCATGCCGATGCTGCCCGCATGGGCCCGGCGGTTGGTGTGGCGCGTCAAGCCGATATCGCCGACGATCTTGTCGTCGAGAATGGCGACCAGCGCAAAGCTGTTGGCCGACTGGGTTTCGATCCTTTTGCGAATATCTTCCGGATTCTGATGTGGCCAGCGCAGCGTCCCGTTGCGAAATCCGGCCATGTTATGCAGTGCCGTTATCCCCGGCGCATCTGCCGGGGTACGAGCACGGATGCACAGGCCTTCGGGCCAGCGCGCATCGGGGTCCAGGGGTGAGGGTAATCGCATTCCGGCATGTCTGCTCTCCTTGGATATTTCAGCCGAGGCAGAGCGGGAACACCAGACCCTGCCAATATGTGGCAGGGTGGTGGACGGATGACCAGTTGACTAACGCACTGACACCGCCACGCGCCCTGCGGGGCGAATGGTCACGGTGAGATGCATGTGGGTCGCAAAGCTGATCATGGCGGCATAAGGCCAGAGGAGCCGCCGGGCGTCAAGACGGCACGGCACATTCCCGGAAAACACCGGAGTGAGAGGAAAAGAACGAGGCCGTTGTCTCGCAAGCCGGCCTCGATCTTCTAGTCTCACTGCAGCCGCTGGCGAGGCTGGCGCAATCTGGAAAGCAATCTGCCATCGATTGCGGCAAGACCGGCAGCGATCATCGCCATGCCGGCGAAATGCTTCATTTCCAGTTGCTCGCCGAGAAGCAGCGAACCGAGCAGGATGGCGCTGACGGGAATGAGGAAGGTGACGAGGGCGAGATTAGTGGCGCCGGCGCTGGCAAGAATGCGGAAGAAGATGAGGTAGGCGAGGGCCGTCGACAACAGTGCGATGCCGATCAGCGCGCCCCAGGTGCCGAGGCCTGGCATGGCGAGTGTCCATGGCCTGTCGACGAGAAGGGCGACCGGGATAAGCATCAGCGTCGAAGAGGATATCTGGCCGGTGGCGGTCATCAGCGGCGGCACGCCCATAGCCTTGAAGCGGCGGCCGAATATGCCGGCGAAGGAATAGGAGATGGCTGCGCCGAGAATGGCGATCTGGCCCCAGAGGCCGGATGATCCGCCAAAGGCTGCAGGGCCGATCATCGTCGCCACGCCGGCAAAGCCGATCAGCACGCCGACGAGCTTATTGCCCGTCATCTTTTCGTCAGCGGTCAGGAAATGCGCGACGATGACGGTGAAAAGGGGCGTGGTGGCATTGAGGATCGAGGCAAGCCCGCTGGCAATATGGGTCTGGCCCCAGACGATCAGGCAGAAGGGAATGATGTTGTTAAGCAGCCCCATGCCGAAAAAGGCGCGCCACACCGCCAATTGGCGCGGCAGGTGAAGGCCCATGAGACGGCAGACGATGAGAAGCGCTGCAGCGGCAAGCGTGACCCGCAACGTGACGATGGTGACGGGCGGCAGTTCCTTGACTGCGACGCCAACGAAAAAGAACGATCCGCCCCAGAGTAGTGAGAGCGCTATGAGCATTGCCCACTCTCGGGCATCCATCTGTTTCTGTATCGCCATCGTCGTCTCCCACGCTATATGAATATCGACATGATTGCAGGAAGGCACGTTGCCATCCACCCGATATCGGTTGAGTTTACCTCAATTCGATATTGCGGCATTTTCTCCGCCCTCATATCCCGTTGCGTCTATTTACTCCCTGTTTTATTGTGTTTTCAAACGATAGTTTCTCTCGCGATAATTGAGCCCAGCTAAATCATGGCAACGGAACTTCCATCGCTGAAAGGCTTGCAGGCCTTTGAAGCCGCGGCGCGGTATCGCAGCGTCACGCTTGCTTCCAACGAGCTGAATGTCACCCCTGGCGCGGTCAGCCTGCAAATCCGGGAGCTGGAGACGCGGCTTGGCGTGCAGCTGTTTTTCCGCAAGCCGCGCAGTATCCAGCTGACGCGGGAGGGGGAGCGTTATTACGGCGCGCTCCGCACCGCCTTCCGGATGATGCGCGAGGCGACGGCGGAACTGACGGCACGCTCCGAAATCACGGTTCTGACCCTCAGCTGCACGCCGACTTTCGCCATACAATGGCTGATGCCGAGATTGCCGACCTTTCAGCAGCAACACCCCTATGTGGACGTCCGCATCAGCGTGACCAACCGGCTGGTGGATTTTTCGCGGGACGATGTCGATCTGGCGGTGCGGCACGGTTTTGGCCGTTATGAAGGGCTGGAGAGCATCCGTTTCATCGATGACAGCACTTTGCCGGTCTGTTCGCCGCAGCTTCTTGAGAAATACGGACCGCTTCAGGAGGCGGGGGACCTGAAAGCCGTGCCGCTTCTGCATGATGAAAACCGGAATGAGTGGCGGCGCTGGCTGGAGGCGGCCGGAGCATCCGATGTCGATGCCTCCGGCGGCACGGTCTTCATCGACAGCAATGGCGCACTGGATGCGGCGAAAGCCGGGCATGGCATTGCACTGACCCGCCGTTCGCTTGTTTCCCGCGAGCTTGCGGAAGGTGCATTGATCGCGCCCTTCGGGAAAGACATGGCCAGCACGCTTGCCTATTTTCTCGTTTATCCACGACACATGCTTGATAATCCCGATCTGGTGACGCTCATCGAATGGATGCTTTCGCAAGCGCGTTCAGCCGAGGCCGGTTCTCTTTGATGACAATCCGGTCTATGCCGGAATGAAACAACGGGAATCACTCTTGAAAACCATCGCCATCGATTTCGAGACCGCCAATGAGGAACGGGGCAGCGCCTGCTCCGTCGGGCTTGCGTGGATAGAAGACGGTAATATCGTTCGTGTCGAGGAACGTCTTATTCGGCCGAAGGACATGCGGTTCTCGCCCTTCAACATTGCCGTGCACGGAATTCGGCCTGCTGATGTCGAGGATGCGCCGGAATTTCCTGAGGTGATGGAAGAGTTCATTGATGACTTCCATGGCGCCACCATGATCGCCCATAATGCCGCCTTCGATTTCAGCGTCATGCGGGCGTCCTTCGACAAATACCGGCAGTCCTATCCTGATCTTTCCTATCTGTGCAGCGTCAAGATCGCCCGGCATGTCTGGCCACATCTGGAATCACACAAGCTGAATGTGATTGCCCATCATCTGCAGCTGCGCTTCGTGCACCACAATGCCGCCGAAGACGCGGTTGTCTGCGCTGCCGCATCAATTGCGGCGGCGAAGGCCTTGCGTGTCGCCCATATCCGCGATCTGCCGGAAAAGATCGGCATGGTCGCCGGCCGTCTCACCTCCACCGGCTACCAGCCCTGCAGCATGAAAAAACGCGCCGTCGCCCGGGTTGCTTAATGGTGTCGCCCACCTATGTTTGAAGCAGCATAACGGAGAAGATGCGATGACAATGAAAACTCTGTCGGGTTTGTTTGCGGGCTTTCTGGCATTGCTTCCGGTGACAGCGGCGCATTCGCAGGTCGTGGGTGAGGTCGGGGTCGACTGGATCGGCAATGATATCGTCATCGAGGCGATCGCCGATCCCAAGATCAAGGGTGTCACCTGCCACGTTACCTATTTCGAGCGTGGCGTCATCGACCGGCTGAAGAACGGCAACTGGTTCGAAGACCCTTCCAACAATGCCATTTCCTGCAGCCAGACGGGGCCGGTCGAGATCGGCGACATCGATCTGTCGAAGGGCGGGGAAGAGGTATTCCGGCAGGGCATGTCGCTGGTCTGGAAGAAGCTCGTCGTCAGCCGCGTCTATGACAAGGCCAATGACACGCTGATCTATCTGGTGCATGCGCGGGAACTGACCGACGGTTCGGCCAAGATGGCGATTTCCACGGTGCCGCTCTATAATCAGCAGGTGACGTGGCAGAAGGGCAAGCCGTAAGCTTTTCCGGTATTTTGATAAGGAATTCCAAAATACTATCCGTCATGCCGGACTTGATCCGGCATCCAGCCACGACGCGTCCGCGTCGTGAAGAGGTTCTTTCGCGATCAAAGACTTGATCGCGCTGGACCCCGGATCAAGTCCGGGGTGACGGGGTGACGGGCGCTCAGGTGGTGCCAAACCCTGAGGTTCTGCATGCAGCCCGCATGGCTTCAGCTGATCAGGCCGCTTCGCGCGCCAGTTCGTCCGCAATGACGGTGTCGAGGTTGAGGAAGCAGACCATGCTCTTTTCCAGCGCCACGATGCCGCGGCAGAAGCTGCGCTGTTCTTCCGGAATGATATCCGGCGCAGGCTGCAGGTCTTCGGAGCGGATGGTCATCATGTCGGAGACCTGTTCTACCAGCAGGCCCACCAGCTTGCCGCCGATATCGGTGACGATGATGGCGGAGCGTTCGGACGGCTCGGTCATCTTCATGCCGAGGCGGCCGGCCATGTCGATGACGGGAATGACGGCGCCGCGCAGGTTGATGAGGCCGAGAACATAAGGCGGCGTGTGCGGCATCGGGGTAACCGGCGCCCAGCCGCGGATTTCGCGGATCGCCATGATGTCGATGCAGAATTCCTGATCGCCCAGATGGAAGGAAACGATTTCGAGATATGCGCCGGATTGCTTGATGGCGTTGGACATGACGGCAGGTTTCCTCTGATGGCTCTCTAACAGGCCCACGCAGGATTGAGCTTTATGCGGTGGCCGGCATGGACCGGGAGACATCATGTCGAGGCTTTAAAAACCGCTATGGTCATAATGCACAGCAAGATTTTAAACTTTCCCTAACAATTGCCGCGCTCTCCCACGCAAAACCCGGTATTTTGGCGGTTCTCGCGTCGGTGCAAAAAGGTTATGATGGTGGTATGAACGCACTCGTTTCCAACCCGCTGAAGTTTGTTCTGGCAAGTCTTGCGGTCGTCGCTTCGCTTGCCATCGTGCTTCTTGCCTTCGACGGCTGGGTACGGCACAGCACGGATATTTTCCTTTCCACCGTGCAGAGCGGTATTGCCTGGTGTCTGTGATCGTTTGGGCCGTCTGCGCTTTGTGACAAATCAGCGCGGCTCCCTGTAAATACGTCCAGTTGATTTGCCGTCGCCGTCGTCGTTCGTTATCAGTCTGCCAAGGCCTGCGATATGCCGCGGGCTTTCGGGGTAGGATTGGACAATGAGAAATATTCGCATCGTATTGTGGGCCGTGGTGGTCGTTCTTGCCGGTGTCGTCAGCTGGCTGACGATCGAAATGACGAAGACCCGTGAGGAGATGGTGGAAACGGCTTATGGCGTGCCTTTCGCGCTTACCGCGCAGGATGGCCAGCCGATCACCGAAAAGGCGTTTCAGGGCAAGCCCACGGCCTTGTTCTTCGGTTTCACCCATTGCCCGGAAGTCTGCCCGACGACACTGTTCGAGCTGAACGGCTGGATGGAAAAGGTGGACCCGGCCGGCGACAAGATGCAGGCTTATTTCGTTTCCGTCGATCCAGAGCGTGATACGCCAGAGATCATGCAGCAATATGTTTCCAACGTTTCAAAGCGGATTACCGGCATTACCGGTCCGGCCGACAAGATTGCCGAGACGCTGAAAGGCTATCGCATCTATGCCAAGAAGGTGCCGGTGGATGAGAAGGATCCGAATGGCGATTACACCATGGATCATACCGCGTCCGTCATCCTGCTTGATGCCAAGGGCCGTTTTTCAGGCACCATCGCTTATGGCGAAAACCCTGAAGTTGCCGAGCAGAAGCTCCAGAATCTTCTGAAGGGCTGATAGAGCCGGCATAATTGCGCCAGGCTTATTGGACTGGCGCAGCTTTTGTGGCAAAGGCAAGACAACAACCTCAGCCAGAGAAAGCAGCCCGCCGTGAGCGAAATCCGACTTTACGTCACCACGACCGAAATCAAGGCCGGCGAAATCCTCGATCTCATGTCGGATTATTTCGGCGAGGAGGATGTTGCTATCGCCACGACCGAGGTGGATGAGAAGCGCGACATCTGGGAAGCCTCCGTCTATTTGATGGCCGAGCAGGAGGATGAGTTCCGCGAGCGTGTCAGCGCTTTGCTTGCGCCTGCATTTCCTGGTCTCGTCATTGAAAAAGAGATCGTTCCCGATGTTGACTGGATCGCCAAGTCGCTCGAGGGGCTGAAGCCGGTCAGGGCAGGGCGGTTCATCGTGCATGGCGCGCATGATCGCGACAAGGTGCAGCCGCATGATCTGGCCATCGAGATCGAGGCGGGGCAGGCTTTCGGCACCGGCCATCACGGCACGACGGCGGGTTGCCTTGAAATGATCGAGGATGTTCTGCGGGCACGGACGGTCCGCAACGCGCTCGATCTCGGCACCGGCAGCGGCGTGCTGGCGATCGCCGTGCGCAAGATGCGCCCCATTCCGGTGCTGGCGACGGATATCGACCCCATTGCCGTCAAGGTGGCCAAGGAAAATGTACGGCTGAACGGTATCGTGTCTGGAATGGCGCTGGAAACCGCACCCGGTTTTCACTCCGATGCTTTCCGCAAGCATGGTCCATTTGATCTCATCATCGCCAATATTCTGGCGCGGCCGCTGATCAAGATGGCGCCGCAGCTTGTCACGCATCTGGCGCCCGGCGGCACCGTCATCCTGTCGGGTATTCTTGCGTCACAGCGCTGGAAGGTTCTCGCCGCTTATAATGGCGCGCGGCTTTCTCACATCCGCACCATCTGGCGCAACGGCTGGGTGACGCTGCATCTGCGCAAAGACTGACGCTCTTTCGATCTTGCTTTCGGGCAAAAGAAAAGGCGGCGCTTTCGCGCCGCCTGGAACCCGCGAGCATATGGGAGGAGCTTGCTCAAGCGGGTCGACGTATTCCTGTTCAGACGCGGTGGAGGGAGGATCGCCGCGCCTGACTTGATCAGAATACGTAGCTGGACTTTGCCTTGCGACGCAGATCGGCGCGGTTCATGCCCAGCGCTTCGAGCGACTTGTCGTCAAGGTTCAAAAGTGCTGCGTTGACATGGCGGCTCACCTGACGCTCGCGTGCTTCAACAACGCGATCGAAGGCGGTGCGGAGGAAAGATTTTGCCATTGCTTCAAATCCCTTTTTGCCAGGAGAGTGTTTCTCTCGCTGTGTTGATCTTGATATAAGCGATGTGATTTTGTTTGGTTAGATGGGATATTTCACGGTTGATATGCGTAAAATGCATGTCACTTGTTTTCTAGTATTACTTATTTCGCAAAATATGCACAATTTATCGCCGTAATCGGTTCTGTCATATATGGCTTGAAACCGGGTTTGCCCACGTGGCATTGTCGTTGCGCGCCAATGATTTGACGGCGTGAATGAACCGCTTTCCTCATGACAGTTCCCGAAAGACACCCATGTTCCAGACCTTCGAAAACAAATCCGCGCCGCAATTTGGCAAGGCCCGTGTCGAGGCGCTGCGCGCCGGTTTCGATGCGCTGGCTATCGACGGTTTTCTGGTGCCGCGCGCCGATGAATATCAGGGGGAATATGTGCCGGAATGCGCCGAGCGCCTGTCCTGGCTGACGGGCTTCACCGGTTCGGCCGGCATCGCGCTGGTGACACGCAGCGAGGCCGTGGTTTTTGTCGATGGGCGGTATACGACACAGCTCAAATCGCAGGTCGACCAATCCGTCTTCACGGGCGGTGATCTGGTCGGGGCGCCGCCCTCTGTCTGGTTATCCGAACATGCAGCGCAGGGCTTCCGGCTGGGGATCGATCCGTGGCTGCATACCGGCGCTGAATTGAAGCGGCTGGAAAAGGCGCTTGCGGCCAAAGGCGGCTCCGTCGTGCTGCTGGAGCGCAATCCGCTTGACGCCCTGTGGCAGGACCGTCCGTCCGAGCCGCTGGAGCCCGTTATTATCCAGCCGGAAGCCTTTACCGGCAAGCTGGCGAAGGAAAAGATCGCGCTGCTGGCGGAGACGGTTTCGGCCAAGCAGGCAGATGCCCTGCTGGTTACCGATCCGTCTTCCATTGCCTGGATTTTCAATATTCGCGGCAATGACGTGCCGCATACACCGCATCCGCTTGCCCGTGCCATCATCTATGCCGACGGCAGGACGGATATTTTTCTCGACAAGCGCAAGACCGGCATCGAGGTCGAGGCCTATCTGGCGCAACTGGCGACGCAACTGCCGCCATCGAAAATTGCCGACCGCCTGCATGCGATTGCCAGCGCCAAGGGCCGGGTCATGGTCGATGCCGATCTGACGCCGGTGGCGCTGACGGGCGCAATCACGACAGCGGGCGGTATACTGGTGGAGACGTCCGATCCGGTCCGCCTGCCGCGCGCCCGCAAGAACAAGGCGGAGCTTGCTGGTTCGGCCGCAGCACACGTGCAGGATGGCGCGGCCATGGTCGAATATCTGAGCTGGCTGGATCGCCAGCAACCGGGCAGTGTCACCGAAATCGCTGCGGTCAAGGCGCTGGAGGCAGCGCGGGCCAAAGTGGGGCAGGCGATGCAGAACCCGCTGAAGGATGTGTCTTTCGACACGATTTCCGGCGCTGGCGAACATGCCGCCATCATCCACTACCGCGTCACCACGGACACGGATCGTACACTTGCCGATGGCGAGATGTTCCTCGTCGATTCCGGCGCGCAATATGTCAACGGCACTACCGATATCACCCGTACCGTCGCAATCGGCACGGTGCCGGAAGAGCAGAAGCGTTTCTTCACGCTGGTGCTGAAGGGGGTGATCGGTATCAGCACCGCACGGTTTCCGAAGGGAACGCGCGGTTGCGACCTCGATCCTTTGGCGCGCATCGCGCTGTGGAAGGCAGGCGCCGACTATGCCCATGGCACCGGCCACGGTGTCGGTTCCTACCTTTCGGTGCACGAGGGACCGCAGCGTATCGCAAGGCTTTCGACGCAGGAGCTTCTACCGGGAATGATCCTGTCGAACGAGCCGGGTTATTACCGCCCCGGCGCTTTCGGCATCCGCATCGAGAACCTGATCTATGTGCGTGATGCGCAGGAGGTGGCCGGCGGCGACCAGCCAATGTTCTCCTTCGAGACGCTGACCTGGTGCCCCATCGACAACAGGCTTGTCGTCATGTCGCTGCTGACCGACGAGGAACTCGACTGGCTGAACGCCTACCACGCCGACGTTCTGGAAAAGCTCTCTCCGCTGATCACCGATGAAGAGGTGAAAGCCTGGCTTGTTGCCGCGACCAGGCCACTGGAGAGGATCGCTTAAAGCAGCCCGAAATGCCTGATGGCGATGACGACGGCCCAGCCGATTGCCAGCATCGTCAGGCCGGGAAACCGCAGGCAGACCAGAAGGGCTGCCAGCATGCCGATCTTCACCTCGTATCCGCCTTCGAAAAAGGCGGGTGCGACAAGCGTGGTCAGAACCGCAACCGGTACGGCGTTAAGTCCGGCTTCCATGCGCGGCGGGATGGATTTCATCCGCGTCATCAGCACATAACCGCCGATGCGGGTGAGATAGGTGGCGATGGCGGCGAGCGCGATCAGGATCATCGTGTCGGTATGGAGCATGTCGCTCATGGCGTTTCCACCCTGTTTTCAGGATTGGCCTCGCCGTTGGGTTTGGGCGGATAAAGGACGGCAACGAGAATGCCGGCAATCGCCCCGAGGCTGACATGCCACGGCGAGCCGACGAAGTGATAGGCGACTGTTGCACCGGCTGCGCTTGCCAGCATCACGGGGTAGAAATTCTCCCGCTGGCGGAAGCTCAGGACCATGCCCATGAAATAGATCGGCAAAAGCACATCGAGACCGATGGCTTTGGGATCGCCGACGAGATTGCCGAGCGAGGCGCCGAGAATGGTCATGGCCAGCCACAGCACATAGACCGGTGCGGCAAAGCCCATGTACCAGGAAAAGCCGACCGTGCCGGTGTTCTCGTATTTACGGACCGATTCGGCGAATTGCGGATCCACCAGCACAAAGAAGCCGGCAGCTTTCTGCATCAGCGACCAGCCGGAGATCATTCGGGCAATGGCTGCCGAATAAAGGATATGGCGGAAATTGACGGCGAAGACGGAAAGAACGATCAGCCATGGGGCGACCTTCTGGCCAAACAGTTCGATGCCCACAAGCTGGCTTGCGCCGGCATAGACGGTGCCGCTCATGATCGTGGCTTCGGTGACGCTCAGGCCGTTATCAACTGCAACCGCGCCGAACAGCGCGCCAAAGGGGGCGGCGGAAAGGGCGATCGGAAAACCGGTCCTCAGTCCCTCGCGAAAATCTTTATTGAACATTCTCTGGAAACTCCTTGCCGCCGCTCTATCGCCGTCCCGGCCGGCTGGCAAACGAATTGCATGAATGGATCGATTGATTCCCTTGAAGCTTCCGTTACGGTAACGCCGACAGTCAGCGCCGGACGAAAGACCTCATCGGGTTTCGTCGGTGCACCCACACCGTGAAATCATGGAAGATCAATGCTCGAAAAGCAGGAAAAGGCGGTCCTGGCCGCGCGTATCAAGGACTACCTTGCCCGGGAGACCGAAACCGAGATGGGGCTTCTTGAGGCGGAAATCTTCGTGGAGTTTCTGGCCGAGGAGGTCGGATGTGTTTTCTATAATCAGGGGCTGAAGGATGCACATGCTGCAATCCTGCGGCGTCTTGAGGACGCGGCCGGTGACATAGACGTGCTGGAAAAACCGCGGCTGCGTTGAAATGGCGGTCAGTCGCGCAATATGTCGCGGCTGTTGATGATTGCTGCGCCCTTTTCCCGCATGGCCGCAATCGCGGCCTTTATGCCCTGTGGATCGATGCCGCGGCTTGCATCCTCGATGAAGCGGACCTTGATGCCGGGCAACATGTCGATGGCATCGAGCACCGAAAAACTGACGCAATAATCGGTGGCGAGGCCGCATATGTCGAGCTGCGTCACGCCCTGTCGGGCCAGATAATCGGCAAGGCCTGTCGTCGCCGACTGGTCATTGTCGCGAAACGCGGAATAGCTGTCGACGGCGGGGTTTTCACCCTTCTGCTGAATATAGTCGAATGCGTCCGTCTTCAGGTCGGGGTGGAATTCCGCATCCTGCGTGCCCTGCACGCAATGGTCTGGCCACATCATCTGCGGTTTGCCGGAAAGTTCGCCCATGTCGAACGGTTTCCTGCCGGGGTGCTGGGAGGCGAAACTGCCGTGGTTTTCCGGGTGCCAGTCCTGCGATGCGACGATGAGATCATAACCACCATTGTCGATGAGGGCATTGGCGGCGGGCACGATCCTGTCCCCTTCGGCAACGGCCAGATTACCGCCGGGGCAAAAGCCGTTCTGGATGTCGATGAGCAGCAGCGCCTTCATGATGTGCCTCCCTTTTGCCAGCAGGATGCCAAGCCGGCTTTGGCGGATCAAGTACCCATTCAACCTTTGTGCCCACGTGGCTGGTTGATGACGACAGCTTGTCCCGTCGCAGTCCTGCCGCATTTACAGCAAATTTCCGGCCAAGTCGGAATTTACCTGACGATGCGGCGACGGAAATTTTAAAGGCCGATGGCGCCCCGAGGGGCATTTTTTGGGACGAGCGATGCAGTGCACGCCGTCCCCGCACGGTCATCGTTTCGCCTTCGCCTGACATGCGCAGACCTTAACGAAGTATTTTTGCAGGGACTCGTAAACACTTTGGTTACCATAATTCGTCATGCTTCGAACCAGTCAGTTCCGAAAGCGGCGTGGTGTTCACCCGCTCTTTGGATGCCCCAAAATCCCACCGGCATTGGCCGGGTGTGCGTGAACGGTTCGAGTAACGAGTATCATGGCGTTTTCTGCTGCGGCCTATAATGGCGCCGGTGTTGCCGGGTCGTCCTGCCTCAAGAAAGGCAAATCCTTTTCGCTTGGCCGAATGTCCGCGCTGCTCGGTGGCGGTGCCTTTGCCGGTCTTTTTGCCTTTGCTGCCTTCGCATCGCTGCATAGCATGGCGGCCGCCTCGCATGGCGTCGGGCAATTTGAAAAGACGCTGGTGGCGAGGCTCGATTCCGCCGAGACGGCGATCAGCCACACGACGGGGCGGGATATTCACGTCCGCAAGTTTTCTCGTCTGAGCGATCACAGCCATGGCCCGCAGAAGGCCGTTCGCCTTGCCGGCATCATGCCCGAAATCGGCGCGAAGGAATTTCGCGAGCGCTTTGGCGCGGCGGCAAATGCCAAAGGGCAGGCGTCGGTGAAGGAACTTGCCGCGCTCAGGCCTTCGGCAATCGTCGATTCGGCGCTTGGACGCACCACCGAGGTCGCCTATCAAAGCGCTGCCTCGCAACATCCGGCATTCGAAGTCGCGCTGGCACGCCCGCAGATCGAGGAAGAGGCGAGCAGCCTGCTTCCCGATGATGTGCCGCTTCCGAGCTTCCGGCCCGAAGTGGCGGCGGCTGAGACGGTGGAGCCGTCGCCGCGTCCGGCCCTCTCCAAGGCTGCGGTTGCGTCAGCCCCCGATTTTGATGCGCCGGTTCCGCTGCGCGCGCCGCAGCAGCCGAAGCAGAGCACCGGTGCCATGCTTGCCTTTGCAAAGCCTGATAATCCGATGCGCGAGCCGAGCAAGATGGATGCGGTTCCGTGGCCGGATCGCGGCAATGGCACGGCGATTTACGATATTTCCTCCGGGACGGTTCACATGCCGAATGGCGAGAAGCTGGAAGCGCATTCCGGCATCGGCAAGATGCGTGACAATCCCGACTTTGTTCACGTCAGAATGCGTGGCTCTACGCCGCCCTCCAGCTATCGCTTGACGATGCGCGAAGCGCGGTTTCATGGCGTCGAAGCCATTCGCCTGACACCGGAAAACGGCGTCAACCCGCATGGCCGCGATGGGCTTCTTGCCCATACCTACATGCTGGCGAAACGCGGTGAATCGAATGGCTGCGTCGTGTTCCGGGATTATTCGCGCTTCCTGGCCGCCTTCAAGCGCGGCGAAGTCAAGCGCATGGTCGTGGTGCCGAAACTGAACGGCAACCGCCCGACGCTTGCCAGCAGCAGCGGGAAAAGTGGCGGCAAGACGCTGCTCAGCATGTTCTCACGCGGCAACGATTCCTGAGTTTATTTGAATTTCATCAACGGCTGCGCCGTTGCGTCAGCACCATGCCGGCGAGGATGAGAAGAATGCCAAGCGCGCTTGCCCAGATTTTCGGCGGATGATCGCCGAAGAGATCGAGCACAACGCCTGACACCATCTGGCCGCTGATGACCAGAAGGGCGGTATTGACCGCGCCGATGCGCGGGATGAGCCAGCTTCCCGAGGCGATGAAGACGACGCCGATCGGGCCGCCGATAAAGGCGAGCCAGGGGGCATCAGCCGCGCCCGGCGGAATGAGACCGCCGACGATGAGGCCGATGACGGTCAGCACGGCAAAGCCAACAATATGGTTCCAGAAGGAAGCGATAAGCGGTGAGTTCGACAGGCTCAGGCGGCCGTTGATCTGACGGCTCAGCGCCACGAAGATCCCGCCGGTAAAGGCCATGGCGATCCAGACGATCATGCCGTTCTCCCAACCAGAATGATGAGCGCGCTACCGCAGAGGATCAGCGCCACCGCTGCCATGTCCCGCATATCCGGCCGTCGTTTCGGCAGGCCGAAAAGGCCGAAAAGATCGGCCAGCAGGCTGAAGATCACCTGTCCGCCAAGGCCCAGCGCGATGGTGCCGGAAAGCGCCAGCGGTGAATTGACGGCGGTGGAGGTGAGGATGACGATGGCCGCACCCACGACCCCGCCGCAATAGGCCCAGAGCGGTGCCTTCGGTTTTGCCGGTGCCGTGGGGTCGTTCTTCGGGCGCATGATGGCGAGATAGATCAGCGCCGCCACCGTACCTGTGCCATGCGCCGTCCACGAGGAAAACAGCGCGCTGCCGTAATGGGCAAGCTGGCCGTTGAAATGCACCATCAACGTCAAAAGACAACCGCTAGCGAAGGCGGCGGCAAGATGCAGCGGGTTGAGGCGGGGATGCGTCATATCTGTCATGGCGGTCTGTTGTGGCGGGCCGGGAAAGCTGAAGAAGTATCCGAGCTTTAGCCGATATGTGCCTGAAGCGGAATCGAATTGCGCCGTTTCGCGGCTTCAGGTGGCATTATCCTGTGCGCTACGGAACCAGTGACCCTGCCGCGCATTATTCCAGCATGAAGAAAACGACACGCAAGCCATTGAACCGGATGACGATTTTCGTCATTTCGATTTTCATTCTCGCAGCCGTGATCGCGGCGGTTTATCTCATCGGTTTTACGCCCGGCGAGGCATGATCCAGCTGGTTTAATTGCCGGCGGGAGCAGTTTTGCCCTTGCCACCTTCGAGCGTAACGCTCAGCCTGGCTATGGCGAAGCGGAGGCCGCGCAGAAGAAAACGGCTGGTTTCCAGATAGGCGCGATAGGGCAGCACCGTAAAATAACGCCAGCGCGGCAGGCGATAAATGCGCAGGTTGTTCTGAATCTGGCTTTCGCCATCCGCATCCTGCGTGGCGCAGAGCGGATAGATGAAAGCCCCCTTCAGGCCTGCCAGATATTCCAGATCGAATGCGATATCATAAGCGAGCCGCATGGGGATCAGTTTCGATATCCATTTTCCGGCGCGACGGTTGACGAGATAGGCGCCTGAGCCTTTTTCCCGCGTCAGGGCAATGGCCAGCGAACGGCCATTGGAAAGCGGGCGAAACGGGAATTTGCGGCCGTTGCTGACCGTCGTCAGCCGTAGCAAATCCCAGTCGCCGCCGTTCAGTACCGCCTCATCGATTGCATTCAGAAAATCATTGTCGAAGACAACGTCGTCTTCAAGGATGAGCGCGATATCGGCATCGCCAGCCATGAATTTATTGGCGCAGGCGACATGGCTGAGATAACAGCCGATTTCCGGCGGCGAGGTGCGCCGGCCATGCATGAGCATGTAGGAAATCTCGCTGAATTCCGGGATCGGATAATTGAGTTCGCGGCCATTGACGCCGGCGATACGCTCCGCCTGCAGCCCGATCGCGTCAAGCCTGGCGGTCATATCCTCTAGGCGCTTCGTGGCGCTATCCATGTTGATCAGGAAAACGGCAAGCTTGCGCTGGCTTTTCGGTAAAATATGCAAAGCGGTCCTCGCCCGGTTTTCGCTCTCGTGTAGCAATTTCTTTATTGCAACGATGTGACGCGGGCTATGGAAAAAGCTGTCTTGAACCTGTCTTAACCGTTCGAATCAAACCTTTTCCACAAATCCATCCAGCACGCGCTTTTGTCCTGCGCGGTCGAAATCGATGGTCAGCTTGTTGCCCTCGATGGCGGAGATGTTGCCATTCCCGAATTTGAGGTGGAAGACGCGGTCGCCGACCACGAATTTCGACGGTGTGTCGGCAACGGATTTGGCCACCAGCTCGCCATCAATCGTGCGGGTGCGCGGACCGCTTTCGCCATAACCAATCCGCTCGACCGCATGGCCGGAGCGTGTGCCCCAGTTATCGCGGGTGGCATCCGATTTGTTGGCCTGCGCCCGTTTCCAGCCGGGGGTGGAATAATTATTGGCGAAGGGTTCCGCCTTGTCGAAGCGGGACTGGCCATAGCCGCCGCGCCCGCCATAACCGCCGTAATTGCTGTCGGATGCCGCGACATCCACATGGGCGGGCGGCAGTTCTTCCAGAAAACGTGAGGGCAGGGTGGATTGCCATAAGCCATGGATACGCCGGTTCGATACGAACCAGATATGGCAGAGTTTCTTGGCGCGGGTGATGCCGACATAAGCCAGACGGCGTTCTTCTTCGAGACCGGAACGGCCGCCTTCATCCAGCGCCCGCTGGTGCGGGAACAGTCCTTCTTCCCAGCCGGGCAGGAAGACGGTGTCGAATTCCAGACCCTTGGCGGAATGCAGCGTCATGATGGATACGGCATCCAGCTCGGCATTCTGTTCCGCATCCATGACGAGCGCGACGTGTTCGAGAAATCCACGCATGCTTTCGAAGGATTCCATCGAGCGGATGAGCTCCTTCAGGTTTTCCAGCCGTCCGGGTGCTTCCGCCGTCTTGTCGGCCTGCCACATGGCGGTATAGCCGCTTTCGTCGAGGATCTGTTCGGCAAGCGTGGTGTGCTCGGTGTTTTCCAGGAGACCCTGCCAGCGGCGGAAATCCTGCACCACGTCGAACAGCGCCTTGCGCGCTTTCGGTTTCAGCTCGTCGGTTTCGATAATGTCGGCCGCTGCCGCCAGCATTGGAATATCGCGGGCGCGGGCATAGTCATGCAGGTTGCGGATCGTCGTATCGCCAAGGCCGCGCTTGGGTGTATTGACGATGCGCTCGAAGGCGAGATCGTCGGCCGGCTGGCAGACCAGCCGGAAATAGGCCATGGCATCGCGGATTTCGAGGCGCTCATAAAAACGCGGACCGCCGATGACGCGGTAATTGAGACCAAGCGTGACAAAACGGTCTTCGAATTCGCGCATCTGGAAGGAGGCGCGAACGAGGATGGCCATGTCGTTCAGCTTGTGGTTCTTGCGCTGGAGCTGCTCGATCTCCTCGCCGACGGCGCGGGCTTCCTCCTCGGAATCCCAGGCGGCATGCACCATGACCTTTTCGTCATCAGGGCTGCTGCGTTCGGTGAACAGGGTCTTGCCGAGACGCCCTTCATTATGGGCAATCAGATGGCCGGCCGTGCCGAGAATATGTTCGGTGGAGCGGTAGTTGCGTTCCAGCTTGATGACCTTGGCGCCGGGAAAATCCTTGTCGAAACGCAGGATATTATCCACTTCGGCCCCACGCCAGCCATAGATCGACTGGTCGTCGTCACCAACACAACAGACGTTCTGCGGCTCGCCCTTGGCGCGCTGTGCGAGAAGCCTCAGCCACATATATTGCGCCGTATTAGTGTCCTGATATTCGTCCACCAGAATGTAACGGAATTTCTGGTGATACTCCTTCAGAATATCGGTGTGGCGGCGGAAGATGCTGATCGGGTGCATCAGAAGATCACCGAAGTCACAGGCGTTCAGCGTCTTCAGCCGGTTCTGATAGGCGGTGTAAAGCTCGCGGCCCTTGCCATTGGCGAAGGCGCGGCTGTCGCCTTCCGGAATATCCGGCGGTGTCAGGCCCTTGTTCTTCCAGCCGTCGATCATTCCGGCGAATTGTTTGGCGGGCCAGCGCTTGTCATCAAGACCTTCGGCCTGGATGAGCTGCTTGATTAGCCGCACAACATCGTCCGTATCGAGAATGGTGAAATCCGATTTCAGGCCGACGAGTTCCGCATGGCGGCGCAGGAGCTTGACGCCGATGGAGTGGAAGGTGCCGAGCCACGGCATTCCCTCGACAGCGCCGCCGACCAGAACGCCGATACGTTCCTTCATCTCGCGGGCAGCCTTGTTGGTGAAGGTCACTGCAAGGATCTGGCTCGGATAGGCACGGCCGGTTGCCAGAATATGGGCGATGCGGGTCGTCAGAACGCGCGTCTTGCCGGTGCCGGCGCCCGCGAGCACGAGAACGGGTCCGTCCAGCGTTTCCACGGCATCGCGCTGTTCCGGGTTGAGGCCGGACAGATAATCGGGCGCGGCACGTGTCTGGTCGCGCGCCGCCATGGCACGGGCGGCAATGCCAAGCCCGCCGCCGTTTTCCGAAGGGGCATTGTTCGTTGCCCTGCGCGGTGCGGCGGGTTCTTCATCGAAGAACGGCATATCGTCAAAACTGTTGCTCATGCGGCCCAATGTAGTGATTCGGGATATAAAGGCCAGAACCGTGTTCTGCTTTTATTCCCGTATCGTCAGTCAAAACGCCTATTCCAAGGCATTTTCTTCGTCTCAAGCCCGCCTGTCGGCATCGAAAGCCGCGTCAACGGGCACTTGCAGCGCCACGGCAAGCTGGTTGGTCTTGGCTGCAAGCGCGATGATGCGCAACAGATCGGCATGTTGTTCAGTGGTCATGCCCTTGGCTTTTGCGGCGGCCGTGTGGGAATGGGCGCAATAGGAGCAGCCATTGGTGACGGAAACGGCGATATAAAGCATTTCCTTGACCACGGGATCGAGCGCCGAAGGCGTCGCCATCACGGCCTTGACCTCGGCCCAGGTCTTTTCCAGGAGATCAGGATCAAAGGCGAGGTAGAGCCACATATTATTGATGAAATCCGATTTGCGGGTGGTGCGGATATCATCGAACACCGCTTTGACGCGTGGGTCGGCTTCGGGATTTTCGGCTTTCGTCACGGTGCTCATGGCTTCCTCCGGAAATGGTTTTCGGCTTTTAGAGTAACCGATCGGCGGAGATTTGCGACAGAAACGGTTGCGCCATGCGTCCCGACGAAAATTCATCACAAATTACAATTACGTAAGGAACGGTTTTGTGCGTTGCCTTCGTCAAGGCAAGCGGGAATACTTTGCACGTTCCAACAGGGTTCGGTTTGGAACTCCATTTTACTGCGCGGATCAACCGGAGAAATACATGCGGGTCTGGAAACAGGTGGGTGTCAGTGTTGCCGTGGTGGGAGCGGGGCTCTGTCTCTGGGGCTTTTATTCGCCCGATGCCCGCAATGTTCTCGCTGCCATCGGGCTTGGCAAAACGCCGGCCGGTGCGATCGAGGTTGCCGCATCCGGCGCCGGAGCCTCCGGCACGCCAGCGGGCCAGAATGCCGGCGGCGCGCGCGGCAACAGCAACGCGACCCTGGTGGTCATGGCTCCCGTCAAGAAAGGTACGGTCAATGACCGGCTGAACGCCATTGGCAATGGTGAGGCGATCCAGTCGGTCGTCGTCATGCCGCAGGCCTCCGGCACCGTTTCGGAAATCCGCACTTCATCCGGTGCCCGCGTCGTGAAGGGGCAGGTGCTCGCGCGGCTCGATGATGAGGAGCAGGTGATCGAGCGCGACAAGGCGCAGGTCACGCTGCGCAGCGCGGTTGAAAAATCCAATTCCTACAAGAACCTGAAATCGGTTTCCCGGCTTGACGTGCTGGATGCGCAGATTGCCGAAGAGGCCGCCAAGCTTGCGCTGAGCACCGCCGAACTCAATCTCAAGCGCCGCGACATCGTCGCGCCCATTGAAGGTGTGGCCGGTATTGTCGCTGCCAATATCGGCGACAACGTTACCACGCAATCGACCATCGTCAGCATCGATGATCGTTCTGAAATTCTCGTCAATTTCTGGGCTCCGGAGCGCTTCGCAACCGCGATCAAGGTCGGCATGCCGGTGGAGGCGACGTCGATTTCCCGCCCCGGCGAGGCCTTCAAGGGTGAGATCGAGGCCGTCGACAACCGTGTTGACGAGGCAAGCCGGACGATCCGCATCCGGGCGAAGTTCAGCAATGAGAAGGATGAGCTGAGGGCCGGTATGTCCTTCGGCGTGACCATGCGTTTTGCCGGGGAGACCTATGCTTCGGTCGATCCGCTGGCCGTGCAGTGGGATGCGGAAGGCTCCTATGTCTGGCGCGTTATCGACAACAAGTCGAACAAGGTGCGGGTGCAGATCGTGCAGCGCAACCCCGATGCCGTTCTGGTCAAGGCCGAGTTGGCGGAGGGCGAGCCTGTCGTGATCGAAGGTCTGCAGCGTGTGAGAGAAGGCGGCGCGGTCCGCGTCAACAATCAGCCGAAGCCTGAAGAGGTTGCCAGCCAATGACGACGCAGCCACCCTCCGGGCAGGATTCCAAGCTCGCCTTTACTGCCCTGTTCGTGCGCCGGCCCATTCTGGCGGCGGTTCTCAACACGCTGCTGGTCGTCGCCGGCCTTGCCGCGCTGGTTGGCGTCGAAGTGCGCGAATTGCCCGATGTCGACCGGCCGACGATCAGCGTCAGGACCACCTATGAAGGTGCCGCGCCGGAAACCATCGACCAGGAAGTGACGCAGACCATTGAAGGTGCTGTCGCCCGTGTCAGTGGCGTCAAGTCCATCTCGTCCAATTCGCAATTCGGCACCAGCCGCGTGACGCTGGAATTCGGCGACAATGTCGATCTCGCCGTCGCCGCCAATGATGTGCGCGATGCCATCGGCCGCGTCACCAATCAGCTGCCTGACGATGCCGACGAACCGCAGATCATCAAGGCGGATTCCGACAGCCAGCCGATCATGCGCCTTGCCGTCACCTCGACCACACTCAGCATGGAAGACCTGACCAAGCTGGTGGATGACGAGATCATCGACCGTCTGGCCGCCGTTGATGGCGTTGCGGATGTGGAGCTTTACGGCGACCAGGAAAAGGTTTTCCGCGTCGATCTCAATCAGGCGGCACTCGCCAGCCGTGGTCTGACGGTCACCGATGTCTCGAACGCGCTTGCCAGTGCTGCGCTTGACGTGCCGGCGGGGTCGCTGAAAAGCACGACGCAGGACATCGTCGTGCGCGCTACGGCCAGCCTGACGAAGCCCGAAGACTTCTCCAATCTTTTGATCAAGAACAATATTCGTCTCAGGGACGTGGCAACCGTCATGCTCGGGGCGGATGATGAATCCACCTCGCTGCGCTCCAATGGCGTGCAGGGTGTCGGTCTCGGTGTCATCCGCCAGGCGCAGTCGAACACGCTCAGTATTTCCACGGGCGTGAAGGCCGCTGTTGATACCATGTCGGCCAACCTGCCGGAAGGCACGCGTATCGTCGTGACCAGCGATGACGCCGTCTTCATCGAAGGCGCGCTGCACGAGGTTGAACTGGCACTCGGCCTTTCCGCGCTTATCGTCGTCGTGGTGCTTTACCTGTTCCTGCGCGACTGGCGCGCCACTCTCATTCCGGCGATCACCATGCCGGTGGCGCTGATCGGCACCATTGTCGCCATCTATATGGTTGGCTTTTCCATCAATATTCTGACGCTGCTTGCCATCGTTCTCGCGACCGGCCTGGTTGTCGATGACGCCATCGTCGTGCTGGAAAACATCGTGCGCCGCCGCACGGAAGGCATGGGGCCGCGGGCCGCTGCGGTTCTCGGCACGCAGGAAGTCTTCTTCGCGGTCATCGCAACGACGGCGACGCTTGCCGCCGTGTTCATTCCGCTCTCCTTCCTGCCCGGCCAGCTTGGTGGCCTGTTCCGTGAATTCGGCTTCGTGCTGGCCTTCGCGGTGGGCCTGTCCTCGATCGTTGCCTTGACGCTTTGCCCGATGCTCGCCTCGCGCATGCTGAAAGAGGGGCTGAAGGAACCGACGGGGCCGCTCGCCTGGTTCGGCAATGTCTTTGCCTCCACCTATAAGTCAACGCTTTCCGCCTGCCTCAACAATCCGCTGATCGTCATCGTCGTGGCGCTGATCTTCTCCGGCCTGTCGTGGATCGCCTTCGGCATGATCCAGAATGAGCTGACGCCGCGTGAAGACCGCGCCTCGATCATGATGCGGGTGACAGCGCCGCAGGGCGTCAGCCTCGAATATACCCGTGACCAGCTGCAGCGGATCGAGGAAAACCTGCAGCCGCTGCGCGACAGTGGCGAAATCCGCAATATCTACTCCATCACCGGCATGAACGGTTCGTCCAATACCGGCTTCATGGTGCTGACGCTCGCCCCCTGGGCCGATCGTGAGCGTACGCAGAACCAGATCGCCGCCGACGTCACCTCCGCTGCCAACAGTGTGCCGGCGCTGCGCGGCAATGCTATGCAGCCGAACAGCCTCAGAATTCGCGGCGCCGGCAGCGGGTTGCAGATGGCGATGGTCGGCAGCAATTATCCGGCGCTGACGGCGGCGACGCAGAAATTGCTGCTTTCCATGGAAGAAAGCGGCCTGTTCGACACGCCACGCTTGGACAATGAGCCCAATCAGGCGCAGATCTCCGTCTCCATCGACCGCGAACGCGCGTCGGATCTCGGTATCGATATCACCGGCCTGTCGCGTGCCATGCAGTCGCTGCTGGAGGGACGCTCGATCGTTGATGTCTTCGTGGATGGCGATGCGATCCCCGTACGGCTCCTGTCTTCGACCCGGCCGATCAACGATCCGACCGATCTAGAAAACGTCTTCCTGAAAACGGGCGACGGCAAGATCGTGCCGATGTCGGTTATTGCGACGCTCAAGGAAAATGCGGTCGCGCCGCAGCTGAACCGCGAGCAGCAGCTTCCCTCCGTTGGCTTTACCGCCAACCTCAGGGATGGCGTTTCGCTTGGTGAGGCCCTTCAAAAGGTGAATGAGCTTTCGCAATCCGTGCTGCCGCCGGGCGCTCGCCTGCTGCCGCTCGGCGAAGCGGCGACGCTTGAAGAAAATTCGAGCGGCATGTTGCTGACCTTCGGTTTCGCCATCGCCATCATCTTCCTCGTGCTCGCCGCGCAGTTCGAAAGCGTTCTGAGTTCGGTCATCATCATGACCACGGTGCCGCTCGGCCTTGCCTGCGCAGTCATCGCCCTGCTGGTCACCGGGTCCAGCCTCAACGTCTATAGTCAGATCGGTCTCGTGCTGCTGGTCGGCGTCATGGCCAAGAACGGCATCCTCATCGTCGAATTCGCCAATCACCTGCGCGATCAGGGCGCCACCGTGCGCGAAGCCATCGAAAAGGCCACCAGCATCCGTCTGCGCCCCGTCATGATGACGATGATCGCCACCATTCTCGGCGGCGTGCCGCTGGTGCTGGCGCAGGGGGCGGGTGCGGAAGCTCGCATCGCGCTCGGCTGGGTCATCGTCGGCGGTCTCGGTTTTGCGACGCTGGTGACGCTTTACATCACGCCGGTCTCCTATCTGCTGATCGCCCGCTTCGCCAAGCCGCAGGCGGATGAGGAAATCCGCCTCCACCGCGAACTGGAACTTGCCGCCCGCCGCAAGGCGCTGGAAGAAGACAAGCCGCTGCTTGCTGCGGAATAAAAGCTTATGGGCAAGCCGAAGAACGACTTGCCCATTTTAGAAACCATTAAGTCCTGTTTGTCTCAGGCGACAAACAGGAAATCGTTAGCGGAAAGGCTCGCAGCGGAAACCCCGACCAGAGACAGGCTATCCGACGGAGTGAAGTTGATCACCGTCGATCCGCCTGCTTCGTTAAACAAAGTGGCAAGATCAGAGAACTCATCGATGCCGCTAAATCCTGCGATTTCGATCACATCCCCACCAGTCACAGAGAAATCAGCAATCACATCATTTCCGTAGCCGGTGCGAAAGATGAAGGTGTCGCTCCCGTTTCCGCCCTCAAGTTGATCGTTGCCAAATTCGCCGGAAAGAAGGTCGTTGCCGTCCCCACCTTGAAGGTTGTCGTCGCCGTCGCCGCCGAAGAGTTTATCGTTTCCAAATCCGCCAGCAACTGTGTCGTTGCCGAAGCCACTGTAAACGACGTCGTTTCCACCGCCCATATCGATCAGGTCATTTGTACCATAAAGGGTAGCGTCCCCGGAGTTCTTCCCGGTCAAATATAGTGTATCGGCCTTATCTGAGCCTCGAAACTTGGCGATGTCGGTGATTTTGACCTTCGTAAAGTCAAGGGTACCACCGAGATCATCAAATTCGATGCTGACATTTGTATGGCCAGCGCCTTTGATTTCTTCGATGTTACGGATCGAGCGAATGCCGATGCGGCTTTCGTTGAAATTTGCCTCAATAATGTCATTTCCGGAGCCGCCGTCAAAATCCGTGCCCGTGAGAGATGCACGGTTCGCATAGAAGGTGTCATCGCCCGCGCCGCCTGAAATAAACATTTCAAAGCCGTAATTGAGGTGAATTTTATCTGCGCCATCCCCACCATCGACCGTGGTGCGGGCGGTGATATGACCTATTCCAAGAACAATGGTGTCATCACCCATATCGCCGTAAATGGTGTCGGCGCCGCCACCGCCTTCAATGCGATCTTTGCCCGAGCCGCCGTCGATTGTGTCCAACCCTATACCACCGAAAATGGTATCATTTCCTGCTTCCCCATAAGCATAGTTCGGCAAAGGGTTTTGCTCGAGATAAATTGTATCGTTGCCGTCACCGCCCCATACACGGTCATATCCGGGCAGCCATCCGCCACCTGCATAAATGACGTCGTCGCCGCCGTTACCACGGAGTTGATCAGATCCTCGCCCTCCGTAGATTATATCATCATAAGGAGTGCCGCTGTAGACGTCAGCTTTGTCGCTTCCGGTATATCTGGCCATATAATATACTCCTGATATATAATTAGTTAAAATGCATACTTATGGTTGCGTATTTGGCTGTTTCTGTCGAGAGGATTTTTGTGAATATTGCAAGACAAGTTAAGGCCGCACGGGCATAGATGTATGCTCCTTGCGAATGCCAACTCATTTGCCGTTACATGGAAGTTGCCGAAGTGTTGAAAGCGGACTTTAGTGGCGGCGGTCGTCGCGGAGACTGGTCAATTCCCTCCATTCGGACGATAAATCTGAACACCTTTGTACGATAGTTCAAAGGCTCCAACGCTAACCCTACCAGCGGTATCCGTCTCAATCAGATTCCCTGTTCTTTCGTAGCTTCTGAACAGGCTGGAGATTGTCTTGTCGAGTTGGTCTTTGGCGCGTTTTTTCCAGTAATTATTGCTTTCCTCGAGCATTTTAAGCGTTGCCCGCTGTTTCTCCGTCAAGGTTTCCGGATCCACTCGTTGGGTTTTAGCTTTGTGGGTGCTGTTATAGAAATCGATTGCATTCTGAAGTGTCTCTATGCTTCCGGGAACGCCCATAGCGGCATAGGCCGGGTTGTCCAAGCCAGACATATAGGCATCGAAATCGACGCCGTGTAATGCCCAACTTTCCCTCTGTTCCCGCTCTGAAGCATTGTGGTACGCGTTACTTATCTCAGCTTGATATGCCTCCGGCGTTAGCTCATAAACACTCTCCTTTGTCATACCCTCTGGAACGAAATTGCGGACAATGTCCTCAGGCCGCATGCCTGGGGTGTGGATGGCCTTGTTGAAACGCAATTCCTCTCCCCACAAATCCCTTCTGCTGGAGGCAGGGGAAAGGTCGAGGCTGGTAGTTCGGATGATTTCGTCCATCCAATGTGTTTCCGCTTCTCGGTTTGCTCCGTCGTTTGATTTTTGGATATCTGCGGCATCTTTCTCCGGCATGGCTGCTGTCTTGCCCGTTATGTCATATGTGAGGTCGCCCGTTCCGTTGTCCGGATAAGAGGCAAGCAGTGCGGTCAGAGGATCGACACCTTTTATGGAGTGTGAGGGAGGGCTTGCCTGGTCTCCGGGGGAAATGCTTTTGATCGGCGGCTGAAGAGAATTCGATTCCGCGAAGGGCTGACTTGTAATTGTAGTCATATTGGCACCCTGATGTTTGAATGGGGACACGCCTTTCCGGGACGCCCATTCAGGTTGTAATCCATATGCTTTTATGAGTATCGACGAATAAATTCACGCATAAGATGTATATGGGGCCAGGCTTGCTCGGGGCTGGCAGTCGCCGAGTTCCGGAGCATTGGCAGTAGCCATTGGTTCTTGCCGTTCGGGCGGCTAATCGGCTGGACAAAGCGTTAACCTTATCCCATACCACCTGACGGAATTTCGTAACGGATCTGCTCCGTTACGGGGCGGATGTTGCGGTGGAGCGCTTCGCTCGTTCGGAGACTATTCAATTATTGTTCGGACGATAAATCTGAACACCTTTGTACGATAGTTCGAAGCTTCCGACGCTCACGCGGCCAGCGGCATCCGTTTCAATCAGATTTCCTGTTCTGTCGTAGCTCCTGAACAGGCTGGAAATCGTCTGATCGAGTTGATCCTTGGCGCGTTTTTTCCAGTAATTATTGCTTTCCTCGAGCATTTTAAGTGTTGCCCGCTGTTTCTCCGTCAAGGTTTCCGGATCCACTTGTTGGGTTTTAGCTTTGTGCGTGCTGTTATAGAAATCGATTGCATTCTGAAGTGTCTCTATGCTTCCGGGAACGCCCATGGCGGCATATGCCGGGCTGTCAAAACCGGACCAATAGGCATCAAAATCGATGCCGTGTAACGCCCAACTTTCCCTCTGTTCGCGCTCTGAAGCATTGTGGCTCGCGTTACTTAGCGCGGTTTGATATGCCTCTGGCGTCAGCTCATAAACACTCTCCTTTGTCATGCCCTCTGGAACGAAATTGCGGACAATATCCTCAGGCCGCACGCCCGGGGCGTGCATAGCCTTGTCAAAGCGCAACCTTTCTCCCCACAAATTCATTCTGCTGGAGGCTGGGGAAAGGTCGAGGCTGGTGGTCCGGATGAGTTCTGCTGCCCAGTCATGTTCCCCCTCGGCGCCTAAGTTGCTTTTCACGTTATCAGCGTCAGCGATGATTTTCGTCGACATGGTGTCGATCCTGCCTGTCCTGTCGTAGGTGAGGTCGCCGGTTTCATTGTCCGGGTCGGACGCAAGCAGCACGGTCAGAGGATCGACGCCTTTCATGGCGTGTGAGGGGGAGCTTGCCTGGTCTCCGGGGGAAATGTTTTCGGTCAGCGGCCGAAAAGAATTCGATGCGGTGAAGGGCTGACTTGTAATTGTAGTCATCTTGAAACCCTGATGTTTGAACGCGGGCATGCTTTTCCAGGATCCGCATTCCGGTTGTAATTCATATGCATTTATGAGTATCGATGAATAAATTCACGTATAAGGTGTATATGGGGCGGAGCTTGCTCGGGGCTGGCAATACGCCGAGCAACGAAGCCGCGGCGGTAGCAGTTCGTTCTTGCCGTTCGGGCGGCTGATCGGCTGGACAAAGCGTTAACCTTATCCCATACCACCTGACGGAATTTCGTAACGGATCTGCTCCGTTACGGGCGGATGTTGCGGTGGAGACAGACGATGGCGCTGAAAGATGTGGTGGCGGGAAAGCGGAACGAGGAGGGCATTGCCTCAGTGCTCGCGGTGCTGAAGCAGCAGCTTGGTGAGAAGCTCCAGACCGGGCAGGCGTTTCGCGAACAGCACGGCCACACCACCACCTATCTGACCCTGCAGGCGCCTGACGGTGTTGTCTTTGCCGAAAACGCTGATGATGTGAAGGCCGTGGTGAAGGCTTGTGCGCAGTACAAGGTGCCGGTCATTCCGTTCGGAACGGGGTCTTCGCTCGAAGGACAGGTAAATGCGCCCAATGGTGGAATCTGCATCGATTTCAGCCGGATGAATCGCATCATTGAGGTGAATGCCGAAGATCTTGACGTGACGGTGGAGCCGGGCGTGACGCGCGAGGACCTGAATGTCTACCTGCGCGATACCGGCCTGTTTTTCCCGATCGATCCGGGCGCCAATGCCTCGATCGGCGGCATGGCCTCGACGCGGGCGTCAGGCACCAATGCCGTGCGCTACGGCACGATGAAGGACAATGTGCTGGCCGTCACCGCCGTCGTCGCCAATGGTGAGGAAATCCGCACGGCCCGCCGCGCCCGCAAATCGTCTGCGGGTTACGATCTGACACGGCTTTTCGTGGGGGCGGAGGGGACGCTCGGCGTCATCACCTCGGTCACGCTGCGACTGCAGGGCATACCGGAAAAGATCGCCGGCGGGGTCTGCACCTTCGATAGCATCAAGGCGGCCTGTGATGCCGTCATCATGACGATCCAGATGGGCGTTCCGGTTGCCCGCATCGAACTGCTTGATGAGGTGCAGGTGCGCGCCTGCAACGCCTATTCCGGCCTGAACTACGCGGAAAAGCCGACGCTGTTCGTGGAGTTTCACGGCACGGAAGAAACGGCGGCGCTGCAATCGCAGCAATTTGCCGAGATCGCGGCCGAATGCGGCAGCGTCGATTTCCGCTGGACGGGCGATGCTGCCGAGCGCAACAAGCTGTGGAAGGCGCGGCATGACGCCTATTGGGCATCGCGGGCGCTTGCGCCTGACCTCGACGGGCTTTCCACGGATGTCTGCGTGCCGATTTCAAGGCTGGCGGATTGCGTAGTGGAAACGCAGCGGGATATTGCTGAAAACGGCTTTCTGGCGCCAATCGTCGGCCATGCGGGCGACGGGAACTTTCATGTCCTTATTCTGTTCGATGGCAAGGATGCCGAAAGTGTCGCGAAAACCGAAGCTTTCGTCGCCCGCCTCAACCGCCGGGCGATTGCCATGGACGGCACCTGCACCGGCGAGCACGGCATCGGCCAGGGCAAGATGAGTTTTCTGGCCGAAGAGGCTGGGAATGCACTGGATGTGATGCGTGCCATCAAAACGTCGCTCGATCCGGATAATATTTTCAATCCGGGCAAGCTGTTCCGGCTTGTCTGATCATTCTCACAATTGATTGGTACAAAAGGCTGCTTGCCGTTAAGGCAGAAAAGAATAGGTTTGCAGCGTTCGCGAAGGGAGATGCAGGTCAGTGCTCGGGCGTATTCTGGTTTTTCTGGGCGGACTGCTGGCCTTGGTGCTGTTTTCGGCGCTGCTCATTCCCTATTTCGTCGACTGGACGGATTTCCGCCGCGACTTTGAAGACCAGGCAAGCCGCATTCTGGGCAAGAAGGTGGTGGTGCACGGCCGGGTGGAGGCCCGTATCCTGCCTTTCCCTTCGGTAACCCTGCATGATGTGCGCGCCGGAACGGATGCGGATGGATCGCCGCTCATCCAGGTCGCCCGTTTCTCCATGGATGCCGAGCTTGCCCCTTTCCTTTCCGGCGAGGCGCGTATCTTCGACATGCGCATCGAGGAGCCAAAAGCCAAGATCAGGCTGTTGAAGGACGGCACGCTGGACTGGATGCGTGGCAGCCGGGCGGAAATTCCCGCCCGCACCGTGGTTCTGGAAAGCGTACAGATCGAAGGCGGGCAAATCGAATTCATCGATGAGCAATCCGGCCGCAACCGCGTCGTGACCGGCCTTAACGCCGACATGTCCGCCAATTCGCTGGCCGGGCCGTGGAAGGCGGAAGGGCGTGCTGCCGTTGACGGGCATCCGGGTTCGTTCTCGCTCTCCAGCAGCGAGCCCGATTATGCCGCTGGCCGCATGGGGCTCAGGGTGCGGGTGGTGCCGGATGAACATCCGGTCGAGGTCGATCTTGATGGCGCGATTGCCGCAACGGCGGGCAAACCTGCCTATAGCGGCTCTTTCGCTTTCAGCTTCCGGGAAGACGAAAAGCAGAAACAGGCGGGACAATCTCTGTTTTCTTCGCCGCGTACACGCGGCAGTTTCGAACTGACCAATGAAAGCGTGCGCATATCGAGCTACCGCATGGAGCTTGGTGGCAGCGAAAACCCCTATGTCGTGACCGGCGAGGCGACGCTGGATACCGGTGCGAAACCGGAATTCCTGCTGACGGCGGATGGTCAGCAGATCGATGTCGCGCGCTTTGCGCCACCCGTCGTGCAGACGGGCAAGACCTCGCGCCAGCCCACCGTCTCCGTGCGCCAGCGCATCGAGGCCTTTGCGGCCATGGTGGCGCGTATTCCAGTGCCGCAGGTGCCGGGCAAGGCCAGCATCAGCCTTCCGGCGCTGGTTTCCGACGATACGACCATCCGTGACATCAGGCTGGATGTGCGCCCGGAAGGCAGCGGCTGGCAGGTGGTGAATGCGGTTGCGACACTGCCCGGCAGGACGCAGCTGGAAGCCAAGGGATCGCTGACATTGCTTGGCGGCCCGGCGTTCAACGGCAATCTGCTTCTCGCCTCAAACCAGCCTTCGGGGCTTGCCAACTGGCTCTCCGGCTCGGTCGATCCGGCAATCCGGCAGCTGAATGCGGCCGGTTTTTCCGCCGATGTCTCTCTGACGACACTCAACCAGCGTTTCAACAATCTCGAGCTTGCCATTGGCGACGCTTCGCTGAAGGGTGAGCTGGAGCGGCGCTCCGATGGCAAGACGTCCAATCTTTCCATTGATCTGGCCGGCAATGAAATCGATCTTGATGCGCTGAAGGCGCTCGGCAGTCTGGCGCTGGGCGATCAGGTTGGAAGCTCGGTTCTCGATCATCGCATTGACGCCAAGTTTAAGGCCGACCGGTTCAACATGGCCGGCGTGACCGCAAATCATGTCGAAACCGCCTTCACCATGGCCGGCGGTGTTCTGACGCTCGAAAAGATGACGGCTGGCGATATTGCCGGCGCTGAGGTCAAGGCCACGGGGCAGCTGCAGGGTTCGTTGCTGAAATATGCGGGCAAGGGCACGGTAAACCTGCATGCTCCGGATATGCAGCCGTTCTTCACCATGCTGCAGCAGAAATTGCCCAACCACCCCTTCCTCAGCCGTCTGGCCGCCAGCGCGCCGTGGTACGCCAATTCCGATCTTGCCGTCGATGTTTCAGTGAATAGTGAAAATGGCGGGGCCAATGTGGCCGTGTCGGGTACCGTCAATGGCAGCCGCCTGTCGGCCGTTGCCAAGATGCCGGATTTCCTGTCGATCACCGATGATACGGCGATGTCGCTGGAAGCGGTGTTGAAAAACCAGTCGACGGCGATCCTGTTCGGGCAGGCGGGGCTTGATCCGCTGCCGTTCGATGCGGATGGCGAGGGGCTTCTTTCCGTCAAGCTCAATGGCACGCTTGGCTCGCCGGCCCAGACCGATATCCGCTTCTCGACGGAGCGTACGCATTTTTCGATGAGCGGCTCCTTTGCCGTTGCTGCCGCCAATTTCGGTGAGGGCAGCGCGGATGTGGCGCTCGAAAGTGCTGATATCGAACCATATCTCATCATGAACGCGGTGGGTTTACCGCAACTCGGCGGCGGCATGGCTGTGAAAGCCAATGCGAAAGTGGCGGTCGATGCACAGAAGATCGCTTTTTCCTCCGTGGGCGGGCAAGTGGGCGGCAATCCGTTCTCCGGCAATCTCGCGGTTCAGCGCGCCGCGCCTTATCCTGTCAGCGGTGATCTGTCGGTCAGGACCGCCGATCTTGCCTGGCTGGGCGATGCGATCTACGGGCCGGTGATCGATCCGGAAAGTGGTGCGCTCAACGCCAAGCCGCTGGCCATGGCCGCGTTCCCCCAGCTCAAGGCCTCGGTGTCGCTGAAAGCGGAGAATTTCGAAGCGGGTCCGTTTGGCACGATCACGGGTCTGGCGGCCAAGGTCACGCATGATTCGGGCAGTCTTTCGCTCGATGATGTCACGGGCGGCTTCATGGGCGGCAAACTGACGGGCCGGCTTGCCATGTCCACGGGTGAAGGGGCGGGGATTTTCCGCACCAAGATCGCGGTGACCGACGCCAATCCGGAGCCTATCCTGTGGGCGAACGCCAATGGCCCGGTGGCGACCGGCCGGGTTGCCATCGACCTGACGGCCGAATCGACGGGCAAGAGTGTCGGTGAAATTCTGAAATCGGCGGGTGGTTCAGGTGAAATCCGCGCTGGCGGGTTGGTGCTGAAGGGGCTGAACCCCGGCGCCCTGCCGCCGATCCTGCAGGCGGCGGATGGTTTGCAGCAGCCGATCGATGCGCCCAAAGTTCGGCCGCTGGTGGACCAGAACCTGTGGCAGGGCGAAATCGGGCTCGGTGATGTGGCCCTGCCGTTCTCGCTGAATGGCGGTGCGCTGCATTTCCAGAACCTGCGCGCCGGGATCGATCCTGTGACGCTTGCCGGCGATGCGACGGTGGATATTGCCGCATCGACCGTGAATGGCGATCTCGATCTTCTCTTCAATCCCGGCACCGAAGCGGTTGCTGGAGCCGAACCGTCTCTGCGCCTCAACTATAATGGTCCGCTGGCGGCGCCGGCTTTGACGATCGATGTTTCGACGCTCAGCAATTACCTGTCGCTCAGGGCTTTCGAAAAGGAGCGCCGTCGGGTGGAGGCCATGCAGGCCAGCGTTCTTGAAAAGCAGCGGCTGCGCCGCGAGGTGACGCTTTACCGCTCCCAGGCGGCCGAGCGGCAGGCTGAAAAGGAACGGGTGGAGGCGGAAGCCAAAGCAAAGGCGGAAGAGGAGGCCCGGCTGAAGGCTGCGGCCGAGGAGCGTCTTCGCCAGGAGAAAGAACAGCAGGAGCGGTTGCAGCAACAGCAGCAGCAGCAACCCGTGCCGGAGCGGCAATCGGCGCCGATTCTGGTCGTGCCGCCGACGGAAAATGCAATCCGGGACCTGGCGCCGGAAAATGCTCCGGTCAATCCATAGCTTGTTTGAAATCTGAGGGTGGATCGCCTTCAGATTTGCAGGATGTCTAGGCTGGTACCCAAAAACGGGGCCATTCCCTTCCCGGGCATCCATGGCCATCGTCGCACCCGGTCGCGCACCCTCGGGTCAAGTCAGAGGAGGGGTGTCTGGCAACGGCTCATGGCATTGCCTCAGAACAATTGTTGGTGCGGTGGTCTGGATAGCTGTGTTTTTTGGCGGCGTTTCCAGAGTTGCCGGGCAGCCGGTTAAATCCAGCTCTCGCGTTCGCCGAAAGGCGTGTCGGCATCGAAGTTTTTCGTGCCAATCCTGCTGCTCTCTCCCGAGAGGCTGGATTTATCCTCGCTGCTGCCCGACGCTGCCGATTTCTCGGCGCTGTTTTCGAGAGCTTCAAGCTGAGCCTTGAGCGAGGCGATGGCGCTCTTCAGTTCTTCCTGGGCTTTCGCTTCGGTCGTCTGGGCCAACTCCGACTGCTTTTCGGCAATCTGCGATTTCAGCTCGGAAACGCTTGAAGAAGAGGTGGATGAAGAGGAAAGGACGGAAACAGCGGCGCTTGTTCCCGAAATGGCAGAAACCATGGGTCGCCTCGTGGCGGATGTGGGGATTGGAAAAACTATGAAACAAAGACTGAAAACAAGGCTACGCAATACGGGAATGCCTTGCAGCGCAGATTAGGCCGCGAATGTTTAATGAATGCTTTCGCGACGTTACGAGTTTTCTGGCCGGAATGTTTGTAGTCTGTGGGCTGGAAGATCAGGGCCGGTGACCATGTCGTGGGCTTGAGGGAAAGATTATCGGGTCTTCAGCCAGTTCAGCACATAAACGCGCAAAGACGAGGACAGATTGCTGTCGGGGGGCCGGTTGTCATCTATTTCCGCGAGCAGGGCGGCGAAGCTGATCTTGCGCCTTTCGGCAATCGTCTTCAGTTCTTCCCAGAAGGCATCTTCAAGTGAAATGCTGGTGCGGTGGCCGTGTAATGTGGCTGAGTGCTTGCGGATCATCAGATCGGCCTCCGGCTGGAAATCTGAATCATGTTTCGCCGGCAAGCCTCTGTTTCGCGACTGGTTTCCGATTTTGCGGGGGAGTTGGCTGCGGCACGTCCGATCGTCAGTCCCTGTCGGTCCCGCCATCATCCTTTTCGAGTCGTCCCTGATCGAGCGCCTTTTCAGCTTTCTCATTAAGGGCCGATGTCAGGTTTTTTTCGGTCTTGCTGCGACCGAAGGACAGGCGGTTCTGTTCCGCCTGTTTTTCCTTTTCGCTGCGGGCTTTCTGCTTCCGAAACTGACGCAGATTGACGATATCGGCGGCCATGCGGATATGTCTCCTTGGGTTTCGGGTGGTGGAAGAACGGCCTTACTGCTTCTTGCGGAAGGCATCCAGCG
Source organism: Agrobacterium sp. ST15.16.024 (assembly GCF_027956545.1). Classification (NCBI taxonomy): domain Bacteria; kingdom Pseudomonadati; phylum Pseudomonadota; class Alphaproteobacteria; order Hyphomicrobiales; family Rhizobiaceae; genus Agrobacterium; species Agrobacterium sp. ST15.16.024. The sequence goes on along the minus strand of NZ_JAQKGO010000003.1, from coordinate 63,680 downwards.
AAACGACGGAGCCTTCCTTCTTTTCCTCGCCGGCCTTGGGGGCCTCGGAGGTGGAAGCGGGCTTTGCCTCGTTGGAAACGGGATAGGCGGTGATTTCGGCCTCTTCCATCTCTTCTTCATCGGCCAGAGGCACGTCGAACTCAAGCTCGAAATTGACGGAAGGATCGTAGAAACCGCGAATGGCGTTGTAAGGGATAACCAACTTTTCCGGCGTATCGGAGAAGGACAGGCCGATTTCGAAGCCGGTTTCCGTTACCTTCATATCCCAGAACTGGTGCTGGATAACGATGGTCATCTGCTCGGCATATTTCGACTTGAGGTGCTGGGAAATCCGCACGCCCGGCGCGCCGGTCAGGAATGTGATGAAGAAATGATGGTCGCCGGGCAGGCGGCCGGTGGCGGCCACTTCACCCAAAACCTTACGAATAACGCCGCGAAGGGCATCCTGTGCGAGAATGTCGTAACGGATATGATCCTGCCCCATGCGGTCCTGTCTTTCCCTTATTCGAACGTCTTTTAATGCGCTGCGCGCCTTGCGCGCCAAGGACGCTGTAACACTTTGAATCTTTGCGCAATCCTGAACCGGAGATCGAACTCGATCCAGACGGCTGCGCGTTGCCCAAGTATACGCAATGTCCCGAACGGCAGCAACGGAAAAGCCGATGCCGTTCGCAAGTCAGCTATCATATAACCAATTCAGGCAAAATGGAGAAGGTGGAGGTTTCTGTTGCCAGGTACCTCCGAACCCCGCCTTACGGGGCTAACCGTAAGGACTTAGAGCGGAATTCCCGCACCGCCATTAGGCAGCGAGAGCATATTCCTTAGCGTTGTTGTCGTTTGCAACTACACTTGTGACCCGATAACGGCGGTATCATGCCGAGCAAAAGTTCGATCTTTACGCCCTTGTCGATCCTATTTCGCCCCCATCAAAAGCCGGCCTTCCCTTAAAAGAAGTCCGCCGGTTTTTGGTGGAGGCGCCGGGTACCGCCCCCGGGTCCAATAGGTTTATTACACCGACCGTTTATCGCCATAGCCGGGTTGCCCCGGCAAAGCTCATATAGGCGTTTCGCCCGGCGGAGAAAAGGGGGGCTATGACAATTCCATGAAAAGGTTTCGTGTTTGACGTTGACGATTTAGACAATTCTTGACGACGAGAGATTGCTGTCACATTCTCCATGCAACCGGTCACCAGAAGCAACGTGGCGCCGGGGACACACGAAGGAGTTGATATGACCGACTATCTCGCAGATGTGAAGAAATACGATGCGGCAGCCGACGAAGCCATCGTTGGCAAAATCGTCAAGCATCTCGGCATTGCGTTGCGCAACCGGGATTCATCGCTGGTGTCTGCTTCCGATCCGGAAGAACTTGCGCGTGTCAAGGCAAGCTGGTGCGGCAAGAAGCTCGGCGTGACCGACGACAGTGCCGACAAGGCGATCGACGCCACTGCGAAAGCCATGGCTGCGGACCGCTCCAAGTCGCGCGTGACCTTCTATTATCTGGTGGCCAAGGAACTGGGCAAACTCCAGTCGCTTTGATTTGAGCCGGGGATAAGCCCGCATTAGGTGATTGGTTCTGCCGCCCTGTGCTATTATATTCTCCTGATATCAGGGAATCGGCGGCAGAACGCATGAAACAATATCTCGATCTTCTCCGGCATGTGATGGATACCGGCTCCGACCGCGGAGACCGCACCGGCACCGGTACGCGCTCGGTCTTCGGTTACCAGATGCGTTTCGACCTTTCGCAGGGCTTTCCGGTTCTCACCACCAAGAAGCTGCATCTGCGCTCGATCATCCATGAACTTCTGTGGTTCCTGAAGGGCGACACCAATATCGCCTATCTCAAGGAAAACGGCGTTTCCATCTGGGATGAGTGGGCCGATGAAAACGGTGATCTCGGCCCGGTCTATGGCGCGCAGTGGCGCTCGTGGCCGGCACCGGATGGTCGTCATATCGACCAGATCGCTCTTTTGATCGAGGCGCTGAAAACCAACCCCAATTCCCGCCGCCACATCGTTTCGGCCTGGAACCCGGCGCTGGTGGACGAAATGGCGCTGCCGCCCTGCCATTGCCTGTTCCAGTTCTATGTTTCGGATGGCAAATTGTCCTGCCAGCTTTATCAGCGCTCGGCTGATATTTTCCTTGGCGTGCCCTTCAACATCGCCTCTTACGCGCTGCTGACGCTGATGGTGGCGCAGGTGACGGGCCTGAAACCGGGCGATTTTGTCCATACGCTTGGCGACGCACATATCTATGCCAATCATTTCGAACAGGCGCGGCTGCAGATGACCCGCACCCCGAAAGCCCTGCCGACAATGCGCCTCAACCCTGAGGTGAAGGACCTTTTCGGCTTTAAGTTCGAAGACTTTACGCTGGAGAATTACGAGGCCGATTCAAGCATCAAGGCACCGATCGCAGTATGAGCGAGCCACGCGTCACCATCATCGTTGCCGTCTCGGAAAACGGTGTCATCGGCCGTGACCTCGATATGCCGTGGAAGCTTTCCACTGATCTCAAGCGCTTCAAGGCGATGACGATGGGCAAGCCGCTCATCATGGGCCGCAAGACGTTTCTGTCTGTCGGTGAGCGCCCCTTGCCGGGCCGGCCGCATATCATCGTCAGCCGCAATGCCGATTACAGGCCTGCGGGCGTGGATGTGGTCTCGTCGCTGGAAGAGGCTTTGAAGCTTGCCAAAGACAAGGCTGCGGAACTGGGTGTCGATGAGGTTTTCGTGGCCGGCGGCGGCGAGATTTATCGTCAGGCCATGCCATTTGCCGATCAACTTTCCGTCACCCATGTGGCGGTAAAGCTCGATGGCGACACTTTTTTTCCGGATATCGATCCTGAGGTCTTCGAAAAAACCGACGAGAATGCCGTTCCCGCAGGGGAAAGGGACAATTATCCGGTTCTGTTCACCACTTATTTGCGAAGAGCCGCGTCAAAGTGAACTATTTACCCTGATTGGGTATTTAGTTACCACCTCTGCGTTGAAACGGACGCTTCTCCTTCCTATAACGGGTCGATATTCCCGCCGCACGCGAGCAATCGCTTTCGAACGGAACCGGGAGAGGCTTTTATAAAGAGGTATTGATGCCCTGGAGCAATCAGAATGGCGGCGGCGGCCCTTGGGGCGGCGGCGGTGGAGGAAACAACCAGGGTGGCGGTGGCGGCCCGTGGGGACAGGGGCCTAACCGGCCTCGCGGCGGCGGTGGCGGCAACAATGGCGGCCCACCTGATCTGGAAGAGATCATCCGGCGCAGTCAGGACCGTTTCAAGAATGTCCTGCCGGGTGGCTTCAATGGCGGCGCGGTTGCGATCCTCGTTCTTGTCATCCTCGTTTTCCTCGGCATCCAGTCCATCTATACCGTCCAGCCGGACGAGCGTGGCGTTGAGCTGCGTTTCGGACGTCCCAAGGATGAAATCTCGATGCCGGGCCTGCATTTCCATCTGTGGCCGATCGAGACGGTTGAAATCGTCAAGGTCACCGAGCAGCAGCAGAATATCGGTTCGCGCGCCTCGTCTTCGTCGTCGAGCGGCGTGATGCTGACCGGCGACCAGAACATCGTCAACGTGCAGTTCTCGGTGCTCTATACCGTTTCGGATCCGAAATCCTATCTCTTCAATGTCGACAGCCCGGCGGAAACCCTGCAGCAGGTTTCCGAAAGCGCCATGCGCGAAGTGGTTGGCCGTCGTCCGGCGCAGGATATTTTCCGCGATAACCGTCAGGCGATTGCCGGCGACGTTCGCACCATCATCCAGTCCACCATGGACGGTTATGGCGCCGGCATTTCCATCAATGCGGTCGCCATCGAAGATGCGGCGCCGCCGCGCGAAGTGGCCGATGCCTTTGATGAAGTGCAGCGCGCCGAGCAGGATGAAGACCGTTTCGTTCAGGAAGCCAACCAGTATGCCAACCAGAAACTGGGTGCGGCACGCGGTCAGGCGGCACAGATCGTCGAAGAGGCGAACGCCTACAAGTCGCGTGTCGTCAACGAGGCTGAGGGTGAGGCGCAGCGCTTCATCTCCATCTACGACCAGTATCGCACGGCACCTGATGTGACCCGCCAACGCATGTTCCTTGAAACCATGGAACAGGTCCTGAAGGGCTCCAACAAGGTCATCATCGACGAAAAGCAGGGCGTGGTGCCTTATCTGCCTCTGAATGAGATCATGCGCGGCAATACGGGCGCAGCACAGCAGGGAGGCAACTGATATGGGTAACCGTCTTACGGCCATTCTCGTCGGTCTCGCCGCCGTGCTTTTCCTCGGCTATTCATCGATCTTCGTCGTCAACGAGCGCCAGCAGGCCATCGTCGTGCGCTTCGGTCAGATCCAGGATGTGAAAACCGCGCCGGGCCTCTATTTCAAGCTGCCCTTCGCCTTCATGGATGCCGACCGGGTGCAATATGTCGAGAACCGGGCGCTGCGCTTCGATCACGACAATATCCGTGTTCAGGTTTCGGGCGGCAAGTTCTATGAAGTAGACGCTTTTGTTGTCTATCGCATCACGGACGCACGCCGGTTCCGCCAGACGGTCTCGGGTGACCAGATGTCGGCCGAATCGCGTCTTCGCACCCGTCTCGACGCATCTTTGCGCCGGGTCTACGGTCTTCGCGGCTTTGAATCGGCGCTTTCGGATGCACGCGCATCGATGATGCAGGAAGTGCGTGACGATCTGCGTCCTGACGCGGAATCGCTCGGCATCAGCATCGTGGATGTCCGCATCCGCCGTACGGATCTGACGCAGGAAGTGTCGCAGCAGACCTTCGAGCGCATGAAGTCGGAACGTCTCGCTGAAGCAGAACTCATCCGCGCCCGCGGTAATGAAGAAGCCCAGCGCCGCCGCGCTATCGCCGACCGTCAGGTCGTCGAGTTCGAGTCCGATGCGCGTCGTCAGTCTGAAGTGCTGCGCGGTGAAGGCGATGCCAACCGTAACCGCATATTCGGCGAGGCTTTCCAGCGCGATCCGAACTTCTTCGAATTCTATCGCTCGATGGCCGCCTATGCCAATTCGATGACCGGTACCGGCACGACGCTGGTCCTGTCGCCGGATTCGACCTTCTTCCGTTATTTCAACAACATCAACGGCGCGCCGTCTGCGGCTCCTGCCGCACCCGCGGCGCCCGCGCCGGCGAACTGATATCGGATCAAGAGAGTTTGAAAGGGCCGGTTTTACCGGCCCTTTCTTTTTGACAGCCCCCGCACGGCGTCATCCTCAGGCACGACCCGAGGGATGGCCGAGGAGAGGACTTGGCGGCCGTTGTTGGTAATCTGAGGACTGGTTTTGGCCGGCCCTTTCTTTTCACTCCCGTTTCGTGCCAATGCTGTGGGCAGGGGCAAGGCATCATCCGCCTGTTCACGAAAAGGTATTTTTACACTTCATCATTCCGCCTTATGCTTTGTCGATATATGCAAGGCGAGACTATCTGAAACGCGAGGACGCTTATGGCCGTGACCCTTCTTTCGCCTTTTCGCAACAGCATTGCCGCAGTCGCGGGCATCGCGCTTGTGGCGGGCAGCCTTTCGGCGCCGGTTGCGGCAAGGGCGCAGAGCCATGGGCCGGAGTCTGTGGCCGATCTTGCCGAGCCGCTCCTGGATGCGGTGGTGAATATTTCGACGTCACAGAACGTCAAGACTGAGGGCAAGGGTCCTGTTCCGCCGAAGTTGCCGGAAGGGTCGCCCTTCCAGGAATTCTTCAAGGATTATTTCGACAGCCAGAAGCCGGAGGGCGGTGAAAAGGTCAACTCGCTGGGTTCCGGTTTCGTGATCGATCCCGCCGGTTATGTCGTCACCAACAATCACGTCATCGAGGGTGCTGATGCCATCGAGGTGATTTTCCCGAACGGCTCGAAGCTGAAGGCAACGCTTGTTGGCACCGATACCAAGACCGACCTTTCGGTCTTGAAGGTAGAGCCAAAAACGCCGCTGAAGGCCGTCAAGTTCGGTGATTCGCGCAGCATGCGCATCGGCGACTGGGTAATGGCCATCGGCAACCCCTTCGGCCTTGGCGGTTCGCTGACTGTCGGTGTCATTTCCGCGCGCGGCCGCAACATCAATGCCGGTCCCTATGACAATTTCATCCAGACCGATGCGGCGATCAACAAGGGCAATTCGGGTGGTCCGCTCTTCAACATGAAGGGTGAGGTAATCGGCATCAATACCGCGATCATTTCGCCGAGTGGCGGTTCGATCGGTATCGGTTTTGCCGTTCCGACGGAGCTTGCGCAGAATATCGTGCAGCAGCTGATCGAATTCGGCGAGACCCGTCGCGGCTGGCTCGGTGTTCGTGTTCAGCCGGTCACCGACGATGTGGCGGCAAGCCTCGGCATGGAAAGCGCCAAGGGTGCGCTTATCTCCGGTGTGGCCAAAGGCGGCCCGGTGGAGAACGGCCCGATCCAGGCCGGCGATGTCGTGCTGAAATTCGACGGCAAGGACATTCATGAAATGCGTGATCTCTTGCGAATCGTGGCGGAAAGCCCGGTTGGCAAGGAAGTCGATGTAGTGATCCTGCGCGACGGCAAGGAGGAGACCGTCAAGGTCAAGCTCGGCCAGTTGCAGGATACGACCGACGAAAAGGCCGCGACCGAAGACCCGCAGGCCGAAGACGGTGATGGCGGCGTGGTTGCCCCTGATGATGATGGCGGCACCGACGATCAGGCTCAGGACCAAACGCCGGAAGTGCGTGAAGCGCCGCAGAGCGTGCTTGGCATGAACCTGGTCGTTCTCAGCAATGAGCTGCGCACGGAAAAGGGCATCGCCGAGAGCGTTGAAGGCGTGCTGGTCGCAAGCGTCGATACGGGTTCGCCGGCCGAACAGAAGGGCATGAAACCGGGCGATATCATCGTCGAAGTCGGTCAGGATTTCATGGAAGTTCCCGGCGACGTGCTGGTTCGCATCAACGGCCTGAAATCCGAAGGCCGCAAGAATGCGCATATGATGGTTGCCGATGCACAGGGCAATCTGCGCGTGGTGGCGCTGCCGCTGGAGTAAAGCGCTTTCCACCCGGTTCGGCAGGAATCGGGTGGTTGTGATCCCGGCCCCTCTCTAATCCTTGGTCTCCATCAATGGAGGTCAAGGATATGAAATTACTCGAAAACAAGGTTGCCATCATCACTGGTGCGTCATCCGGCATCGGCCGGGCGACGGCGAGGCTGTTTGCCTCGCAAGGGGCAGCCGTCGTCATCAATGCGCGGGGTGCTGCGGCACTGGAAGAGGTTGCCGCCGGGATTCGCGAGATCGGTGGCCGTGTCCATGCCGTTGTCGGCGATGTCAATCTTGAGGAAACTCATTCCCGGCTGACGGATGCGGCCGTAAGCATTTTCGGCGGTCTCGATATCGCCGTCAACAATGCAGGCGCGGTCGGCGCCATGAAGCCGCTGGCGGAGATTTCCGCCGAGGAATGGGATCATGTAATCACAGCCAATCTCACTTCCGCATATCTCGGTGCGCGCCACCAGATTCCGTTGATGCTGAAGCGGGGCGGTGGTTCGATCGTCTTTATCTCCAGCTTCGTCGGCACCAGTGCCGGCATACCGGGCATGGCGGCCTATGGCACGTCGAAGGCGGCGTTGATGGGGTTGGTGAAAGGCATTACCGCCGATTATGCCGTGCAGGGCATTCGCGCCAACGGGCTGCTTCCCGGCGGGGTCGACACACCCATGGCCGGAGATGCGGCCCAGAAGGAATGGGCGGCAGGCCTGCATGCGATGAAACGCATCGCCGAGCCGGAAGAACTGGCGCAGGCAGCCCTTTTCCTCGCCAGCCCGATGTCGAGTTTCGTTGCCGGGGCGGCGCTGTTTGCGGATGGCGGCAATGCGGCGGTGAAGTAAGGTTCGAGACTGGCGGGAAGGGCGTTATTGCGACTGCCGTTCCCGCCATTCCGCCAGCGTCAGCGCATAGGTTACATGCGGACGCAGATGCGGATGCGTGTCATCAGGCACGCGCGGATGATCGAAATCGCGTGACGGGTCCCGCTTCAGGCCGATGCGCTCCATCACGCGGGTCGAGCGGTGGTTGTCGTGAACGGCGAAGGAGACGATTTCCGGCGTTTCCTTTTCATCAAAGGCCATGACGAGCAGCGATTGTGCAGCTTCGGTGACATAGCCGTGGCCCCAGAAGCGGGTGGCGAGCCGCCAGCCGATCTCCATGGTGCCGAGCGGGAAAGGCGGATCGAGGTTCATGACTGGCGATATGCCGCAGAAACCCATGACTTCGCCGGTTTCGCGCAGTTCCATGGCGTAGAAGCCATAACCGCTGCCACGGATCATGCCGTTGATGGTTTCCAGTACGGCGTCCGCTTCCGCATGGCTGCGGCGGAAGGGAAAAAACTCCATGACCTTTTCGTCCGCGTTGATTTCGCGGAACAGGTCGCGGTCGCTCTCCTTCCACTCGCGCAGAATGAGCCTTGGTGTTTCGCGGATGATCATGGAGTGACAAAATCCGTCTTGCGGTAACCCTGAATGTAAAGAAGCGCGGTCAGGTCGCCGTGGTCGATGCGCATCTGTGCTTCGGCCGCCACGGCGGGCTTGGCGTGCAGGGCAACACCCGCGCCGGCCAGATGCAGCATGCCGAGATCGTTGGCGCCATCGCCGACGGCCATCGCCTCTTCCGGAGAGATGCCAAGCTTTGCGGCGATGTCGTTCAGCGCATCCACCTTGGCCTGCTTGCCGAGGATGGGTTCGGCAACGGTGCCATCAAGCTCGCCATTGGCTTCGCCGAGCAGATTGGCGCGGTTTTCATCGAAACCGAGCATCGCTGCGACGCGGCCGGTGAAAACCGTGAAGCCACCGGAAACCAGCGCGGTGTAATAGCCTTTGGCCTTCATGGTGGCGATCAGTTCCTTGCCGCCTGATGTCAGCGTGATGCGCTTTTCGATGACGTCGTCGATGACCGAAACCGGCAGGCCTTTCAGCAGCGCCACGCGTTCCCGGAGCGCCGGCTCAAAAGCGATCTCACCATTCATGGCGCGAGCGGTGATGGTGGAGACCTTGTCTTTCAGGCCGACTTCGGCGGCCAGCTCGTCGATGCATTCCTGGCCGATCATGGTCGAATCCATATCGGCGATCAGCAGTTTCTTGCGGCGCTGATCCTGCTCCTGGATGACGATATCGATCGGCTGGCCAGTCAGCGCGCCGGCAATGGCGTTGCGGGCTTCTTCGGCACTGGTGCCGGAAGGCAAAGCGATATCGCAGGCGACACCATCCGCCAGCCAGTAAAGACCTGACGCATTGACGGCCTTTGCGGCGGCTTCGCCGAGGGCCGGCGTCAGAACAGGATTTGACGGATTGGCGATAAGCGTGGCAACGAGAGCCATGATGAAAAACCTTGATGAGAATTTTGATGCGATCCTGATAACCGGCCCGACGGCAAGCGGCAAGTCCGCGCTTGCGCTTCGTCTGGCGCGGGAGCGGAATGGCGTCGTCATCAATGCCGACAGCATGCAGGTTTACGACACGCTGCGGGTGTTGACCGCCCGGCCTTCGGAAGAAGAAATGCAGGGCGTGCCGCATCTGCTTTACGGCCATGTGCCGGCGAGCAGCCTTTATTCCACGGGTGAATGGCTGCGGGATATTTCAGTGCTGCTTTCGGATATGAAGGGGCAGAGACGTCTTCCCGTCATCGTCGGCGGCACGGGGCTTTATTTCAAGGCGCTGACCGGGGGACTGTCGGATATGCCTGTCATCCCGGACGAAATCCGCGACAGGCTGCGCGGCCGGCTGATTGAAGAGGGGCCGGTGGTTCTCCACACGGAACTGTCGCGACGCGATCCCGAAATGGCAGAGGCGCTGCAGCCGGGAGACGGCCAGCGTATCGTCCGGGCGCTGGAAGTGATCGAAGCGACCGGAAAATCGATCCGGGATTACCAGAAAGCCAGCGGCCCGGTGATCGTTGATCCCGACCGGGCGCGGAAATTCGTCGTTTTGCCCGACAGGCCGGTGCTGCATGACCGCATCAACCGTCGTTTCGAGGCCATGATGGAAAGCGGCGCGGTGGAGGAGGTGGAGGCGCTTCTGGCTCTCAAGCTCGCGCCCGATGCGACGGCAATGAAGGCGATCGGCGTTTCCCAGATCGCCGAGATGCTGGCCGGACGCATGAGCGAGGCGGAGGTGATCGAAAAATCGGCCGCTGCGACCCGCCAATATGCCAAACGGCAGATGACCTGGTTCCGCAACCAGATGGGGGAGGACTGGACGCGCATCCAGCCCTGAAGGCTGGCGTCAGTCCTTGCGATAGAGGCTGCCGAGCGGCTTTTTCAGGAGGCTTTCGCGCAGCGACGGGCGTGTATCGGCCGGCGGGGGACCATTTTGCGTCTGCATCTGCAAACCGGCCCGGCGCAAGTCGTTGACGGCACCGGAGGCGCTGTCCATCCTCTCCGGATTTTGTGGCGGTGGCGCTGTGCGTCCGGGCAGCATGTCCGGGCGATAAGGCTCATAGCCCTCCGTTGCGGGTGTTCCCAATTCTCGCTTCCAGCGATCGATATCGTCTGCTTCTCCGGGCGCCACCAGCGATTCCGGCAGATCGGAAAAGGCCGCTTCGACGCTTTGCTGGAAGCCGGTGATGACCGGCCGGGCTGTGGCGCGCATGCGGGTGACAATAGTATTGAGATCGACGGTATCGGGTGTTTCGTGCGGTACGTGGCTGACCGTGCCGCTTGCCTTCGGCAATTTGATTGTCGGCACGCGGTCAAAACGCATGCGCATCGGCACCCCCACGGCTTCGCCGAAGGCGATGGCCTCACCATTGCCGATGGAGGACAGAAAGCTGGTGGTCGAGGCCGAGGCGTTGGGTACGGCCGACAGAATGATCTTCTGGTCGATCTCGTTTGACAGCCGCATGGCGAAAACGGTCGAGCATTGCGACAGGATGGTCTGATCCAGCTCGCTGGGCCGCTGACTGATGACGCCAAGTGAAATGCCGTATTTGCGGCCTTCCTTGGCGATCTGGGCAATCGCCTGCCGGGTCGGGAAAAAGCCGCGCTCGGGATCGGCAGGAACATAACGGTGGGCTTCTTCGCAGACGACAAGCATATGCAGCGAGCCGCGCGCCAGCACCGCCAGCTCAAACGACATGCGGCAGAGCACGGAGACCACCGAGTTCACCACCTCGGAGGGGATGCCCGAGAGCTGGAACACTGAAATGGGCTTGCCTTCCCCGGGAATACGGAAGATATGCGCCACCGTCTCCAGAATGGTGTCGCTGATCGTATTGCTGGAGAACATGAAATTGTAGCGCGGATCGTTGATGGCCGAGAGGATGCGGCTTTTCAGGGAACGGAGCGCCGGCTTTTCACCGCGTCCTTCCAGCCGCCCGATACGCTCGTCGATGGAAGCCAGAAGATCGGCCATGCGGTAGGGCACAGGCGAATCCGGTGTGATCGCGCTCTTGTCGGAGGTGCGGCGGACGGCGGAACCATCCGTGCCGCGAAATGCCTTTTTCGCCTCGGGTATGACGTCACGCAGAACGTCCATCTCTTCCGGCACAGGCTTGCGGCCACGGAAAACCACTTCCGCAAATTCCTCAAGACGCATCAGCCAGAAGGGAAGGTCGAGCGTATCGGTATCGATGACAACCGAATGATCGGGAAAAGCGGCTGCAAATTCGTTGTGCGGATCGAGAATGAGGACGCGCAGTTTCGGGTCCGTCTCGATTGCCTTGTTCAAGAGCAGAGAAACCGCAGTGGTCTTGCCGACCCCGGTCGAACCGACGACGGCGAAATGCTTCGAAAGCATCTGCGGAATATTGATGGCCGCGCCGATCGTATCATCCTGCGTCAGCTTGCCGATGATGCAGCTGTCACGCTTGCCGCTGTCGTAGATCCTGGCAAGGTCGCCGGTGCGGATGCGGTGGGCCACGGCGCCAAGATAGGGATAACGGGAAATGCCGCTGGAAAACCGTTCGCTGCCGTCATCGGTGCGGTAAACCTCTCCCATCAGTTCGACGTCGATCAGCAACCTGTTCGACCTGTCCGAGGACCATTGTCTCTCATCGGTGCGCATGGCGAAGACGAGGGCCGCGACACGGCTCGTGCCCATTTCGATGGAGATCAGCCGTCCGACGGACCAGAGTTGCGCAACATCGGTGGAGCCCGGTTCCGTTTCCGCGGCGATGGTGGCATGGGCGCCGTCGCAGGCGATGACGCGGCCGAGCATGCGGTCTGCCGGTTGCAGAGCGGATCGCCGTTCGGTTTCGTCCATGCCGGACGCTTTATGAAACTCGTTATTACTCACATCTTATCCCGGGACATGCGGATGATCGCGGTGGTTCGGGCAATACCTGCGCTCTCGATAATAAAAGATTATATTTAACAACAGGTGTATCAATTGCGTTCGAAAATTTCGTCGACTTGCGGTTTTAAGTAATAAAAGAAGCGGTCGCCGATTTTTTCCGCAATATGCGTTGACGGCTGGGGCTTTTGTGGCTAACACTCCGGCCCATGAAAAATCTTAACGTACTTATCGTGGTGGGACGGCGCATGGGCAGGATGGTGTAACCATCCGGCGAAAGCACCCATGCGCTGAACGAGGCTCCTTAAGGGGCCTTTTTTTATGTCTTCAAACAGGCCCTCGGGCTCCTCGATATCCAAAGCCAAAGCGGGATGGAAACAGGCAATGACGGATAAGGACAATACGGAAAACAGCAATCGCATGACAGGTGCGGAGATCGTGCTCCAGGCGCTGAAAGACAATGGCGTCGAGCACATCTTCGGTTATCCCGGCGGCGCCGTGCTTCCGATTTATGACGAGATTTTCCAGCAGGAAGACATTCAGCACATTCTCGTGCGTCACGAGCAGGGCGCCGGCCACGCTGCCGAAGGTTATGCCCGCTCCACCGGCAAGGTTGGCGTCATGCTCGTCACCTCGGGTCCCGGCGCCACCAATGCGGTAACGCCGCTGCAGGATGCGCTGATGGATTCCATTCCGCTCGTCTGCCTGTCCGGCCAGGTTCCGACATCGCTGATCGGTTCCGACGCGTTCCAGGAATGTGATACTGTCGGCATCACGCGCCCCTGCACCAAGCACAATTGGCTGGTCAAGGACGTCAACGAGTTGGCGGGCATTATCCATGAAGCCTTCCGCATCGCGCAGACCGGTCGCCCCGGTCCCGTCGTTGTCGATATTCCCAAAGACATCCAGTTCGCCACCGGCACCTACACGCCGCCCTCTGCCGCCGTTCAGCAGAAGAGTTACAAGCCGAAGGTCCAGGGCGATCTCAATGCCATTCACGCCGCCATCGAGCTGATGTCCAAGGCGAAAAAGCCGGTTTTCTACACTGGCGGCGGCGTTATCAATTCCGGCCCGGAAGCTACCCGTTTGCTGCGCGAACTGGTCGAGCTGACCGGTTTCCCGATCACCTCGACCCTGATGGGTCTCGGCGCCTATCCGGCATCCGGCAAGAACTGGCTCGGCATGCTGGGCATGCACGGATCCTACGAAGCCAATATGACGATGCATGATTGCGACGTCATGGTCTGCATCGGCGCGCGTTTCGACGACCGGATTACCGGTCGCATCAATGCGTTTTCGCCGAACTCCAAGAAGATCCATATCGATATCGACCCATCCTCGATCAACAAGACGGTTCGCGTCGATGTGCCTGTTATTGGTGATGTCGGCCATGTCCTGGAAGATATGGTTCGCCTGTGGCGCGCTCTGCCGAAGAAGCCGGAAAAGGCGCAGACCGCCGACTGGTGGGCGCAGATCGAGCGCTGGCGCGCCCGCAATTCCTTCGCCTACAAGAATTCCAAAGATGTCATCATGCCGCAATATGCCTTGCAGCGGCTTTATGAGGCTTCGAAGGGACGCGACACCTACATCACGACCGAAGTCGGCCAGCACCAGATGTGGGCGGCACAGTTCTTCGGCTTCGAGGAGCCGAACCATTGGATGACCTCGGGCGGCCTTGGAACCATGGGTTATGGCCTGCCGGCGGCCATCGGCGTGCAGGTCGCGCATCCCGAAGCGCTGGTTATCGACATTGCGGGTGATGCCTCGATCCAGATGTGCATTCAGGAAATGTCCTGCGCCATCCAGTACGGTCTGCCGGTGAAGATTTTCATCCTCAACAACCAGTATATGGGCATGGTGCGGCAATGGCAGCAGCTGCTGCACGGCAACCGTCTGTCGAACTCCTATACCGAAGCCATGCCTGATTTCGTGAAGCTGGCGGAAGCCTATGGCGCGGTTGGCATGTATTGCGACGACCCGAAGGAGCTGGACGACAAGATCGCCGAGATGATCGCCGTCAACAAGCCTGTCATCTTCGATTGCCGCGTTGCCAATCTTGCCAATTGCTTCCCGATGATCCCGTCTGGTAAAGCCCATAACGAGATGCTGTTGCCGGATGAGGCGACGGATGAAGCTGTTGCCAACGCCATCGACGCCAAGGGCCGTCAGCTAGTCTGAGCCGGGAGAGGAAAAGGACATGAACGCACACCTACAACCCACCGGCTCCGCCTACTTCATCCAGAAGGAAACGGCTGCCGTCGAAAATCACACGCTGTCGGTTCTCGTCAGCAACGAACCGGGCGTTCTCGCCCGGGTCATCGGCCTGTTTTCCGGCCGGGGTTACAACATCGAAAGCCTGACGGTTTCGGAAACGGAACATGAGGCGCATCTCTCGCGTATCACCATCGTCACGCGCGGCACACCGATCGTGCTGGAACAGATCAAGGCGCAGCTTGAGCGCATCGTGCCGGTGCACCGGGTTCTCGACCTCACCGTTCGTGCCCGCGAGCTGGGACAGGAACGGCCTATCGAGCGCGAAGTGGCGCTGATCAAGGTTGCCGGTACGGGTGAAGTTCGCGCCGAAGCGCTGCGCCTTGCCGATGCGTTCCAGGCCAAGGTGGTGGATGCGACTGTCGAGCATTTCATCTTCGAAATCACCGGCAAGTCGTCGAAGATCGATCAGTTCGTGGCGATCATCAAGCCGCTCGGCCTGATCGAGATCTGCCGCACGGGTATTGCCGCGATGAATCGTGGCTCGCAGGGGATGTGATCCCCGCACTCGAAGCAAGTGCCTTTGAAATATCAAGCCCGCGGTTCGTCGCGGGTTTTTTTATGGAATTTGCTCTGTGAAGTTATATTCAACCATATGGTTGACTTTCTGGATCGGCAGCCTATATTCAACAACATGGTTGAATTATCTGTTCCACAACTCGACACTGTCTTTCATGCTCTTGGCGACGCGACGCGGCGCACGATGTTGCGCGAGCTTTCCCGTGGCGAGCGGACGGTCACCCAGTTGGCCGCGCCGTTCGACATCTCGCTTGCAGCAGCCTCCAAGCACATCAAGGCATTGGAGAATGCCGGGCTTATCCGCCGGGAGGTGAGGGGGCGCACCCATATCTGCCACCTGGCGCCGGAACCTCTGGCAAGCGCGCAGGAGTGGCTGGATTACTACCGGCAGTTCTGGAACAGCCGCCTCGATATTCTTGAGCAGATGCTCAGGGAGGAAGATCAGGGAAAATCCCCTGCAAATGGAGGAAATGACAATGACTGATATTGCAGTGCCTGACGCCTATGGCCAACTTGTCGAACCCGCGACGCTGAAGATCGAACGACTGTTGCCGGGGCCGATCGACCGGGTCTGGGCCTTTCTGACACAAAGCGAGCTTCGCCGCCGCTGGCTGGCATCCGGTGAAATGAAACTTGCGCCCGATGCACCGTTCGAACTGGTCTGGCGCAATGACGAGCTTTCCGATCCGCCGGGTCACCGCCCGGAAGGTTTTTCGGAAGAACACAAGATGGCCTCGCGCATCATTACCGTCGTTCCGCCACATCGCCTGGTCTTCACTTGGGGTGAGGGCGCTGAGGTTTCGATCGAGCTTCAGGCTCTGGGCAAGCAGGTGCTTCTGACGCTCATCCACCGCCGGCTGGGGGATCGGAATAGCAAACTCAATATCAGCGCCGGCTGGCACACGCATCTCGATATTCTCGCCGCCCGTCTTCAGGAAAAAGAGCCGGGCCCCTTCTGGGATACATGGCTGGAACTCAAGAAAGACTATGAGCACCGCATACCATCATAGAACGGGGTAGCGCATCTACCGGACGGCGCGGTTTGCCGCGCCGTCATTGCCGGTTTCTGTGCACGCGCGGTATCGATCTGGTTCTCATATTTCGATTCACCCGCTTCAGCACCTGATTCCGGAACGCCTCTTAAGGCCATGTTCTCTCAGAGCATTTCCAAGGCTGTCTTGCGCGTTGGCACCGGGAAGGCGGCGTCGAGAGCCGTCCAGTCTTCGTCGGTTATTTCAAGATCGGTCGCGCCGCGGTTTTCTTCCACACGGGAGGCGCTGGCGGATTTCGGGATGGCGATGACGCCGTCTCTTTCCAGCAGAAAGGCCAGCGCCAGTTGCGCCGGCGTCGCCTGATAGGCCTTGGCGATGCGGATGAGTTCGTGGTTCTTCAGGATGCGGCCCTGCTCGATGGGCGAATAGGCCATCAGCGGGACACCGCGCTCCTGGCACCAGGGCAGCAGCGAAAACTCGGGGCCGCGCCGTGACAGGTTGTAAAGCACCTGATTGGCGGCGCAGTTTTTGCCATCCGGCACGGCGAAAAGTTCTTCCATGTCGTCGGTATCGAAATTGGAGACGCCCCAGTCGCCGATCTTGCCGTCGCGTTTCAGTCTTTCGAAAGCCGCCACGGTTTCGTTCAGCGGGTGTTCGCCGCGCCAGTGCAGCAGATAAAGATCGATATGATCGGTGCCGAGCCTTGCAAGGCTGCGCTCGCAGGCCTCCACCGTGCCTTTGGCGCTGGCGTTCCACGGATAGACCTTGCTGACCAGAAACACGTCGTCACGGCGGCCGGCAATTGCCGTGCCGACCACCTCTTCAGATCGGCCATCGGCATACATTTCGGCCGTATCGACCAGCGTCATGCCAAGATCGATCGCCTTGCGGATGCTCTCGATCTCCTGAGGCGCCGACGATCTGTTTTCTCCCATGTTCCAGGTGCCAAGGCCAAGGGCTGGAACCTCTTTTCCGGATGGCAGGGTAACGGAAGGAATGTCGTCATACATTGTTTCGCTCCAGCGGTTGTCGGGGGAGAATAGCCCTTTGTGCCGACTTCTCAAACCCGGCACGGGCGGGATCGATCCATCAAAAAAATTGACCCCGGCCATCGGTCTGCCGGGCTGGTTTGATAGTGGTCGTGTGGCTAGGGTCTCTTTCACAGGAGAGATCATGACCGTTGAAACCTTCGCTGCACTGGTGTTGTTTGCCTTCACCACGTCCATCACGCCCGGCCCGAACAACATGATGTTGTTTACGTCAGGCGTGAATTTCGGGTTCCGCCGCACCATCCCGCATATGCTGGGTATCGGCGTGGGGTTTCTGTCGCTTTTGATCGGCGTCGGTTTTGGCCTTGGTGCGGTGCTGCATTCCGTGCCGTTGCTCTATACCGGGCTGAAATTCGCCGGCGGGCTATATCTCGTCTGGATCGCCTGGAAGATCGGCACTTCCCGCAGCCTGAATGAAGGAACGGCCGCATCGCGGCCGATGAGCTTCCTTGCTGCCGCAGCCTTTCAGTGGGTCAATCCGAAAGCCTGGGTAATGGCGGTGACTGCAATGGCGACCTATACCAACGAGGCGCAATATTTCGTCACTGTTCTGGTGGTTGGCGTGGCCTTCGCCGCTGTCAATCTTCCCAGCGTGTCCACCTGGGCAGGTTTTGGCTCTGCGCTGCGCGACTGGCTGTCCGTGCCGGTCCGGCTCAAATGGTTCAACATCACCATGGCCGTGCTGCTCGTCATCAGCCTCTGGCCAATGCTGAAATAACAGCCTTCACGTGGGGAATTGCCGGTAACATTCCTCGGCGATTGCCTGCACCTCGTCGCGTGTCAGTTCGGCCGACACCGCGTAACCGAGTTCGTTGTCGATCCAGTAGAAAGTCTCGATGCCGTCGGCGCTCGCCATGCGGAAACTGGTGGTGCGGTTTTCCTCATTATGGCCGATCAGTACCGTCACCCGGCGGCCCGTCTTGTCCTGATACATCAGCATCGCGCCCGGCTTGCCGCTGACGGGAATGAGACGCCCGCCGACGAGATCGTATCCGATCTTGGAAAGATCAGGGATCGCAAAGGGATAACCGAGCCGCTTGCCGAGCCATGTC
This sequence comes from Agrobacterium sp. ST15.16.024, assembly GCF_027956545.1. Lineage (NCBI taxonomy): Bacteria > Pseudomonadati > Pseudomonadota > Alphaproteobacteria > Hyphomicrobiales > Rhizobiaceae > Agrobacterium > Agrobacterium sp. ST15.16.024. The sequence continues at coordinate 45,571 of NZ_JAQKGO010000003.1, read as the reverse complement.
GCTAGATGCTGCTGCTCTCCCGCACCAACTTCGACGGGGTGGCGCACTTCGCTTGCATAGATGAGATAGGCGGATTTTGCCTGTGCCGGAATATCCGTCGTCAACGACGCCAGCGTCACGTCCTGCGGTGTGGAGGCGGATGGCGGCAGAAGCCGGCCAGCTGCGGCGCCCGCAGCAAAGATCATGAGGGCGGCCGCTATTTTCGCAAGAGCTGGCTTCAGCCGCCATGTACGGTCCGGTTTCGGTGGGCTGAGCATCGATGCGTCGTGCGGATGGGCTGCGGCATAGGAGGCGAAGGCATTGCGAAGAATATCGGCCTGCTGTTTCCAGTCCTGCACGCGGGCCTGTTCTTCAGGTCTTTCTGCGAGCCACGCCTCGACAGCCGCGCGGTCATCGTCGGAAAGAAGCCCGTCGACATAGGCGTGCAGGTCGTCTTCGGTTATGGCATCGGGCCGTTTCATCGTGGTCTCCGCAGGGGAATGATATTGTCCGCCGCCAACTGCTGGCGAAGGGTTTCGCGGGCGCGGGACAGTCTGGACATGACGGTGCCGAGCGGGATCGATAGCATCTCGGCCGCCTCCTGGTAGCTGTAGCCTTCCACCGTCACCAGCATCAAAACCGCCCGCATATCAGGCGAAAGAAGCGCGAGCGCGCCGTGCAGCCGATCATTCTCCAGCGTATCGGATAGCTGATCGGTGACGGCGATGGTCTCATGGCCATCAAGGCTTTCGGACGGGTGGCGTTTCTCGGCGCGGTGGCGGTTGCGATAAAGATTCGTCATTATCGTGTAAGCCCATGATTTCAAACCCGTTCCGCGCCATTGCCTTTTATTGACGAGCGCTTTTTCCACGCAGTCCTGCAAAAGGTCTTCGCCATCTGCATCCGAGCGGGAAAGGCTGCGGGAATAACGGCGCAGCATGGGTATCAGCGCCAGAACCTCCGCTTCGAAGGTGCCGGCTGCGGGGGAGAGGCTCCCCCGCGTTTTGCCATTCATGCCATCAGGGTTTTGCGGCATCCCATACACCGTTCATACCGTCACCGGTGGCGTCGCCTTTTTTCATGTCCTTGACCCAGTAATAGAGCGGCATGCCGTCCTTTGCCCATTGCATCTTGCCGTCCTTGCGCGTCACGGTCGTATAGGCCCCCTCGGCCTTGGCGCCAGTGGCTGCGAAAAACGGCGGCCAGTTCACCGCGCATTTGTCATAACAATTGGATACGCCCTTCTTGTCGTTCTTGAAAGTGTAGAGCGTCATGCCTTTTTCGCCGGCAAGTACATTGCCTTTGTCGGTCTTGACCGTTTCGACCGCCGGGGCCGCATAGGCCGTTCCGGCAAAAGCCAGAATGAGGGCGGGAACGATAAAGCGGATCTTCATGGACATATCCTCCTTGGTTCGGGCGGGCTTTGCCGCCAACAGATCAAGAGACACCGCAGGCGGCGGGTTTATTCCCTGTCGCGACACGATTTTTGCGATTTTAAAACTTATCCATTGAGCTAAGTATTTTATCGTGATAGTTAGCCTTATGGAAAACTATTCAGACGCGCTCGACGATATCTTCCAGTCTCTTGCCGATCCGACCCGCAGGGCGGTGATCCTGAGGCTGGGCGGCGGGGAGGCGAGCATCGGAATGCTGGCCGAACCCTTCGACATGGCCCTGCCGTCCTTCATGAAACACATTCGCCAGCTGGAAGAGGCCGGGCTGATCGCGACGCGCAAGCAGGGCCGAGTGCGGTTCTGCTCGCTGGAGAAACAGCGGTTTTCCATGCTCGATGGCTGGCTGTCGCAACAGCGCGCCATTTGGGAAGGCCGCACGGACCGGCTCGAACAATTCGTCATGGCGCAACAGGATAGAGCGTCAGGCAAAGGGGAGAATGACCAATGACCGAGACTTTTAATCCCGATCTCGACCTGAAGATTTCAAGGATCATAAGGGCGCCGCGCCGGCTTGTGTGGAATGCATGGGTGGACAGGAACAGCCTTGAACAATGGTGGGTGCCACATCCCGGCCAGTGCCGCGTCGAGAAAATGGAGCTTCACCCCGGCGGCGCTTTTGAGACGCGCTACAGCGAGGACGGCACGGCATTCGGTGACCATATCAGCGGCTGTTTTCTGGCGGTGGATGATGGCGAGCGTCTGGTTTTCACCGATGCGCTGACGGCGGGTTTCCGCCCCTCCGCCCGTCCGTTCCTCACCGCCGTGATGACTTTCCGTGATCACCCGGAGGGCATGGAATATGTGGCCTATGCCATGCACAGAAACCCCGGGGATCGCGATAAGCACGCGGAGATGGGGTTCTTCGATGGCTGGAACACGGTTGCGGAGCAGCTGGCGCAGCTTGTCGAAAAGCAGGCGGCCCATTGAACGGCATCAGCCGAACAGGGGAATATCCGGCTTGTTGAGCATCAGCCAGATGATGCCGAGGACCGCGAAGAAGGCGGGGAAACCGCAGGCGAACCAGATGCGGTAAAGGCGGAACCATTGCGCCGGCAGGGCCTGTTCCGTGGCGGCGCAGTCTCTGGCGATATTGCGCAGTTGGATCTGGATCCACACCACCGGCAGCCAGAAAATGCCGGTGAAGACATAAAGGCCAAGCGAAAGGGCGATCCAGCCTTCGGTCAGCGGCCAGCCGATGATGCGCGCGAGAAGATAACCCGTCACCGGCTGAATGATCGCGGCCGTGGCGGTGAAGATCGTATCGGCGATAACGACGGTGCCTGCCACATGCGCGATCAGCGCCGGGTTTGCCGTTCGCCGCGCCATGACCATGAAGAATGCGATGCCTGCGCCGGTGCCGAACAACACCGTTGCGCCGATGACATGGGCAAGCCGCAGCAGTTCCTCAAGCGTCATCAGCGTTCATCCAGCGTGGCAAGGGCGACAAGTGTCAGGGCTATGGAAGGCAGAACCTTGACCAAGGGACCGAGCGGATCGAGCCACAGGCCCGGCTCCAGCAGGCTGCTGCCTGCAAGGTAAGCGGCGCTGACCAGCAGCATGCCGATGAGCGCCTTTCTGGCGAGCGGCCGCAGCAGGACGGTGACGCCGAGGGCGACATCGAGGAGGCAGGTGGCGAGTGTGAGCGCGACCGCCAGCGCCTGCGGCATGAAGGGCAGAAAATGCGTCGCCGCTCCGTTGATGTTCAGCAGCGGTACGAGGCCGGATAGCAGCCAGAATAGAGACAGGCAGAGGATGACCAGCGGTTTGAGCAGATAGGATCTGGCAAACCACAGGTCCTGCACGCCGGAAGGGTGGGCGGCCAGTGTCTGCGTCAGGGGCCTGAGCGACAACGTCCTCGGTCGCGCCTCATCCTCCGTCACGATGCCTTCCGACATCACTGTCATGGCGGTTGAACGCAGCGGCGAGCGCCAGCCGAGCGCGCCTGCGGCATCCGCCATCAGACTGACGGGTCGCATGAAGGCAGCCGGAAGGTTTACGACAGGGGCAGGGGGCAGGCCGAGCCATTGCCGGTGCGCGGTGATTACGTCCTGCAATGTCAGCATCTCTTCTGCGGCGAGTTCGAGATCGCTGCCCGGCAGGATTTCACCATTGATCGCCGCGTTGACGGCTGTGGCCACATCCTCGACTGCGACCGTGCGAACCGGCATCGCGCCATTGACGAGTGGCAGCATGAGGGGAAAGCTGGCAAGCGCGCGCACCAGTGCCGTGCCGCCATGGGCATTGCGCCCGACAACGAGGGCTGGGCGGAGAATGACATAGGGCAGGCCGCTTGCGGCCAGTGCTGCGTCGGCGCGGCGTTTGGTTGCGAGAAAGGGCAGGTCGGCTGCCGCTCCCGCCGTGCGGGCCGATATCTGGATCAGCAGCCTGCCGCCCGCCTGCACCGCCGCCTTGTAAAGCGCCAGCATGGCTTTTTCCTGCGTCGCGGCCAGGTCATCCGAAAGACCGTCCTGAAGCGCGCCGGCACAATTGACGATGGCGTCATGATTCCTGACCAGCACGTCCCAGTCCGGGGCTTGAGTCATGCGGGCGAGATCGGCGGAGATCCAGTTGGCGAAAGGCCACTTGTCTTTGGCGCGTCTGACGGAGCGGGCCAGGCCGGTGACGGAATGGCCTCTGCCGTGGAGGCTGCGCATCACCTCCGAACCGATGAAACCTGTCGCGCCGAGAATCAATATCTTCATAGGCGGCATGATAGCCGCCGTGGTTTAAAAACCAGCCGTGTTTTATTGCCGCATTCTGGTGTCACGATTCATCTTTCGTTCTTTTTCTGTTGCGCAGGGTGCTCGAATCCTGCGATGAGGGCGCATGTTATTTTCACCGCAACAGGACGAAGCGCTCAAGGCTGTTTCCCGCTGGCTGAAGGAAGGCCGGACGCCGGTTTTCCGGTTGTTCGGTTATGCCGGAACGGGAAAGACGACGCTTGCCAAACATTTCGCGGAAAATGTCGATGGTGAGGTGCTGTTTGCGGCCTTCACCGGCAAGGCAGCGCAGGTGCTGCGTTCACGCGGGGCGACCAATGCCCGCACCATCCATTCGCTGATCTATCGTCCGCGCGGTGAAGAAACGGTGGAAGACGAGGAAACCGGTAAGACCTCGGTCGCGCCAATGTTTTCCATCAACCGCCAGAGCCCGCTTGCCAAGGCGGCGCTGATCATCATCGATGAATGTTCGATGGTGGATGAACAGCTTGGCAAGGATCTGATGAGTTTTGGCACGCCGATCCTCGTGCTTGGCGATCCGGGCCAGTTGCCGCCGGTATCGGGCGGCGGTTTCTTCACCGAGCAGGAGCCGGATTATCTTCTCTCGGAAATCCACCGTCAGGCGAAGGACAATCCCATCATCCATCTTGCCATGGATGTGCGCGAGGGCCGCGAGATCATGCGCGGCGATTATGGCTCGGCGCAGGTGATCTCGAAGTCGGAAGTGACGCAGTCACTGGTGCTGGAAGCCGATCAGGTGCTGGTCGGCACCAATCGCACGCGCCGCCGCTACAATCAGCGGCTTCGTGAACTCAAGGGTTTTTCGGCCGATTATCCGCAATCCGGTGACAAGCTGGTCTGCCTGCGGAATGATCCGGCCAAGGGCCTGCTGAACGGCTCGCTCTGGCAGGTCATGAGCTCCTCGCGCGAGACGGTGAAGCCCGGCATCAACCTGATGATCCGGCCTGAAGATGACGATATGGATCGCGGTGCGGCCAAGATCAAATTGCTGAAGGCGGCGTTTGAGGATGTCGAGACCGAAATTCCGTGGTCGACCCGCAAGCGTTATGACGAGTTCGATTTCGGCTATGCGCTGACCGTGCACAAGGCGCAGGGTTCGCAGTGGAACAATGTGGTTCTTTTCGACGAGAGCTATGCATTTCGGGATTCACGTGAGCGTTGGCTTTACACAGCCATTACCCGCGCGGCGGAGACGCTTACGATCGTTCGTTGAGATTGAGCATGGGCTCAATCTCCTTGTCTGCGCATTGTCCGGGCGGAAAATCGCTACGTACTTTCCTCGACACGCTTTTATGCGCGGATAACACCAAGCAGGACTGCCTTGGCGACCGCCTGAAAGCGGTTGCTGGCACTGAACTTGCCGATGATCTTCGCCTCAAGCGCATTGAGATCGCTGCCCGAAAGGCCAAGAGCCCGGGCGAGCCGCACCGGCGCATAACCTTCCGCCATCAGTTCCAGACATTTCCGTTCGGTATCGGTGAGGGCAATGTCCTTGGCCGGACCACGTTCCGCACCGTCAAAGCCATCCGCATCGCTATCGATGACGAGCAATTCTTCAATCTGCTGTGCCTGACGCTGAAGAGTTGAAAGCTCTGCCGTCAATTCTCTCTTCCGTTGTCTTAGCGCGGCGTGGAAAATGTCGTCCGCCTCTTCCTGCGACAGGGAGCGGACGAGTTTTTCCATGATCTCGGTAATGGCGGCAACCGAAATGCCGACCTCGCGGCAGACATTGATGACGGCCATGCGCTGGACGTTGCGATGGGTGTAGACCCGCATCTGGCCGATGCGCTTCGATGTCAGCAGCGCCTTCTCTTCGTAAAAATGAAGCGTTCGGTGGGTCACTCCGAAGATATTGGCCATATCGGCAATGGGCACCGGTTCGGCGGGCAGGGAAGAGGGCAGGCTTATGTCAGGTAAAAAGCTGCTGAGCCTTATATTGGATTTGTCCTCGTCGCCGTGTTCAAACGGCATACGGCCATCCTGCATTGTTTCCCCCTTTGCGCTCTTTGGCGGCGCGCCTGCTTTTAAAAGACGTCCGTTACTTGTTCCCCCGCAACGGTCTGTCTCCTGATCAAGACATCATGCCAAACGCTACATAAGAACCGTAACGTGTATTGTGTGTTTTCGTTCCCGTGTTCCAAAAAATTTTATCGGCCTCCTTGCGGTCGGCGTCAACCTGCGTGAAACAGGATGCAGATTCCGAACCGGAGCCAGACGCCATGCCCGCAAAACTTTCCGTCAATCTCAATGCAATCGCCATGCTGCGTAACCGCCGCGATCTTCCGTGGCCGGATGTCGCGCATTTCGGGCAACTGGCACTCGCTGCGGGTGCAAGCGGCCTGACTGTACACCCTCGCCCCGATCAGCGCCATATCCGCTTTTCAGACCTGCCGGTGCTACGCGCGTTGATCGACGACAGCTTTCCCAAGGCGGAATTTAACATCGAAGGTTATCCGACCGAGGATTTTCTCGTTCTTTGCGAAAAGACCCAGCCGGAACAGGTAACGCTGGTGCCGGATGATCCTTCGCAGGCGACATCCGATCATGGCTGGGATTTTCGCAGGCACGGCATTTTCCTGAAGGAAGTCGTCGGACGCCTGAAGGCTGGCGGCATGCGGGTTTCGCTGTTTGCCGATGGTGACGGGGAACGCGAGCCGGTGGAACTGGCGGCTGAAACGGGTGCGGCGCGTATCGAACTTTACACCGGCCCCTATGGCGGTTGTTTTGACGATCCGCAAAAAGGCGAGGCGCTTCTTGAGAAGCTCGGACAGACGGCGGACCATGCTGCGGCACTCGGGCTTGCCGTCAATGCCGGCCATGACCTGACTGTCGCAAACCTGCCCAGGCTGATGAAACGCATTCCTTATCTGGCTGAAGTTTCTATCGGTCACGGATTGACGGCGGATGCGTTGGAATATGGCATGGCTGAAACAGTCCGGCGTTTTTGTCAGGCCTGTGGTCAGCCTATTTCATAACCAAAGTCAATTTTTTCGCCTATGCTCTGGCTGCGCATGCTCCGTGCGCGAGCTTTTGAAGGCAGAGACATATGCAAGAACATCATGTTGTCGTCGTGGGTGGAGGCTTCGGCGGTTTACAACTGGTACATGGGCTGGAGGGGGCCCCTGTCCGCATCACACTGATTGACCGCCGCAACCATCACCTGTTCCAGCCACTGCTTTATCAGGTTGCGACCACGGCGCTGGCGACATCCGAAATCGCCTGGCCGATCCGCCATCTTTACCGCGACCGCAAGGAGGTAACGACCCTGCTTGCGGAGGTGACCGGCATAGACCGGGCGGCGCGGACCGTGCATTTAAGTTCGGGTCAGGTGATCGGTTTCGATACGCTGGTGCTGGCCACCGGCGCACGCCATGCTTATTTCGGTCGCGACGAGTGGGAGCGTTCCGCCCCCGGTCTCAAGACGCTGGAAGATGCAACGACAATCCGCCGTCGTCTGCTTCTGGCTTTCGAAAGGGCCGAACTTGCCACCAGCGAAGAGGAGCGGCAGGCGCAGCTGACTTTCGTCATCATCGGGGCGGGCCCGACGGGCGTGGAAATGGCGGGCATGATCGCTGAGCTGGCCCACAAGGCGCTGCCGGCGGAATTCCGCAATGTCGACACCCGCCAGACCCGCGTGCTGCTTGTCGAGGCCGGCCCACGTGTCCTGCCGGTTTTCACCGAGGATCTTTCTGCCTATGCCAAGGAAGCGCTCGAAAAACTGGGTGTCGAGGTTCTGCTCGGTACGCCGGTGACGGCCTGCAGCGATGAAGGCGTGACGGTGGGCGACACTTATTATCCCTGCCGCACGGTTGTCTGGGCCGCCGGTGTGCAGGCGTCTCCCGCCGCGAAGTGGCTAGGGGCGGCGGCCGACAGGGCGGGGCGCGCCATCGTCGGACCTCATCTCAATCTGCAAGACGATGCCGATATCTTCGTCATCGGCGATACGGCCGCCGTCAATCAGGAAAACGGCAAGCCGGTGCCGGGCATTGCGCCCGCGGCGAAGCAGCAGGGCGCTTATGTTGCAAAGGTCATCAGGGCGCGGCTGGACGGCAAACCATCGCCTGCACCCTTCCGCTACAGCCATCAGGGCAATCTCGCCACCATCGGCAAACGTGCAGCGGTGATCGATTTCGGCAGGTTCAAGCTCAAGGGCGTGCTGGCATGGTGGATCTGGGGTCTTGCCCATATCTACTTCCTGATCGGAACGCGTTCGCGACTTGCCGTGGCGTGGAGCTGGTTGTGGATTTATCTGAGCGGCCAGCACAGTGCGCGACTGATTACCCAGAAAGAGACGCTGAAGGACGAGGCCTGAGGGTCGGGCGGGCAAAGGAAAAGGCGGGAAGCATCGGCTTCCCGCCCTTGTGTTATGACAGCTGCGCCAGACTACTCCTCCGTCATGCCGGACTTGATCCGGCATCCAGCCGCCGCGCTTCTGCGCGGCGAGAAGAGTTTTTCAACCCAAGGACTTGGGCTGGCCGGACCCCGGATTTGGTCCGGGGTGACGGCGGGTGGATGGAGCGGGTTTGCCCCAATCCAAGACTCACGCGTCGAGCGATGCCATGTCGATGACGAAGCGATACCGCACGTCGCTCTTCAGCACGCGCTCATAGGCTTCATTGACATCCTGGATGTTGATCGTCTCGATCTCCGAGACGATGTTGTGCTCGCCGCAGAAATCCAGCATTTCCTGGGTTTCCTTGATCGAACCGATCATCGAACCCGACAGGTTCTTCGCACCGAAGATCAGCGCGAAGGCGTGGACGGGGATCGGATGTTCCGGTGCGCCGACCACGACCATGCTGCCCTTGGGCTTCAGGAGGCCGAGATAGGCATTCCAGTCGATGGCGACGCCGGCCGTGCAGATGATCAGGTCGAAGGTGCCGGCCAGCTTCTCGAAGGTCGAGGCGTCGCTGGTGGCGTAATATTCCTTCGCGCCGAGCTTCAGGCCGTCTTCCTTCTTTGACAGCGTCTGGGACAGCACGGTGATATCCGCGCCCATGGCCGCGCCGAGCTTGACGCCCATATGGCCAAGGCCGCCCATGCCGACGATCGCGACCTTCTGGCCGGGGCCGGCATTCCAGCGGCGCAGCGGCGAATAAAGCGTGATGCCGGCGCAGAGAAGCGGTGCGGATGCATCGAGCGGCAGGTTGTCCGGGATCGACAGGACATAACCTTCCTTGACGACGATCGAGTCGGAATAGCCGCCATGGGTTGCGGTCTTCGTGAACGGATCGACATCGTTATAGGTCTGGACGAGGCCGGGCATATAATGCTCGTTGTCGAGATCGCGGGTGGCACAGCCGACGCAGGAATCGACGAAGCAACCGACGCCGACGTGGTCGCCGACCTTGAACTTCGTGACCTTGGAGCCGACAGCCTTGACGACACCGGCAATTTCGTGACCCGGGACGATCGGGAAGACGGCATTCTTCCATTCGTTGCGGACGGTGTGGATGTCCGAGTGGCAGATGCCGGCATATTTGATATCGATGACGACGTCGTCATCGTTCGGCTCGCGACGTTCGAAGGTGAACGGGGTAAGCGGCTTCGACGCGTCGGTCGCAGCATAACCTCTTGCAATAGCCATCTGAATATCCTTTCGGGAGTTGGGGACGGCGGAATATGCAATGGAAGTGCAAGCCGGCGTTAGAGCGATCCTCCGAGCTTTTTGCACGATCCTGCAAAAATATGCGGGCATGCTCTTTGCGGAAGCAGGGCGGCTTTCTAGATAAGTGGCATCTAAAGCATCTCTTCCTTCAGTTAAGGGATTCCCCTCATGTCCTTGCCGTTCAATGTCTATCAGGAGATCGCCTCCATCGCCGCACGACATGCCACCCGTGACGGTGAGGTGCAGACGGCAATCGAATCCCTCGGCATCAGCCGGCGTACCGCGCCGAGCGCGCCGTGCCACGGTAGCTACCGTCCCTGTCTGGCGATGGTGATACAGGGATCGAAATGTGTTCAATTGGGAACGGATACCATCAATTACGGCGCCGGCGACTATCTGCTGACCTCGCTCGACCTGCCGGTCGCGTGGCGGGTGGTGGAGGCGAGTAAAGAGGTGCCGCATTTCTGCATCGCGCTTGCCATCGACAGCGAGAAGCTGCTCGATCTCATGCGCCGCGTGCCGATCGATACGCCGACGGAGCCCGCGAATGCGCAGCGCGGCATCGTCGTCAACGCCGCCACGCCGGAGCTTCTGGATGCGGCGATCCGGCTGCTGCGCTTGCTCGATCGTCCAACAGAGATTGCCGCCATGGCACCGCTGATCGAGCAGGAGATCCTCTATCGCATCCTGACAGGACCAGCCGGCGGGCAGCTGATGAACATCATTGCGGCCGGCAGCCAGGGCAACCGCATCGCCCGCGCCATTGCCTGGCTGCGGGAGAATTTCGCGCGCCAGCTGCGCATCGAAGACCTTGCCGAGCATATCGGTATGAGCGTGTCGTCCTTCCATCATCATTTCAAGACGATCACGGCCATGACGCCGGTGCAGTACCAGAAGCAGCTGCGGCTGCATGAGGCGCGCCGGCTGATGCTTGCAGAGCGGCTGGATGCCGGCACTGCCGGCCATCGTGTCGGTTACCAGAGCCCGTCGCAGTTCAGCCGCGAATATAGCCGTTTTTACGGATTGTCGCCGTCGCGGGATATTGATGCTTCGCGTGAGATTATCGCGGCTGAACAGGCTGTTTCGCCTTCGACCCTTCGGGCTTGAGCAAAGGTCGCTGTTTTAAAGCCCGTTCCGTCCCGGCGCGGGGTGGAACGGGCCGGCATTTCAGCCGAGCAGTGCGGATTTATGCGCGCTGAAGAAATCCGCTGCGGATTGCGGCGTCACACCTGTCAGCGTTTCGAAGTCTCGGGTCACGATGTCGAAGTTTCCGGCGGCGATATTGGCGTCGGCGGAAGCGATCATGCCGGCAATGATCTCAGGTAATCCCGTCGCTGTTATGGCCTGCTTGAGCTGCTCGGGCGTGACCTGCACCACGGCAAGCGGCTTGCCCGTCACCTCGCTTATCAGGGAACCTAGATCGTCGGCCGTCGATGTTTCCGCCCCGGTCAGCGTATAGGTCCGGTTTTCCGCCGGTTTCAGCAGTGCGGCGGCGGCGGCATGGGCGCAGTCTTCCCGGGAGATATCGGCGACCCTGCCGTTGCCGCGGGCCGTGAACCACTGGCCGTTTTTCAGATTTTGCGGCATGCCGTGCAGGTGGTTGTCGAAATACCAGGCATTGCGAAGAACGGTGTAGGGCAGGCCACTTGCCTTGATCGCTGCTTCCGTTCCCAGATGATCGGGTGCGAAGCTGACGAGCGATTTGTCGGGGCTTGGCATCGACGTATAGGCGATATGCCGGATACCGGCTCTTGTGGCTGCCTCCACCGCCGTTTGGTGTTGTCTGAGGCGAAGGCCGGGGACCATGAGCGCATCGGTGGAGATGACCAGCAGCGTGTCGATGCCGGAAAAGGCGGCGTCAAGCGATGCGGGATCGTCGAAATCCGCGCATCGCACTTCGACGCCTTTTGCTGCAAGCGCGGAGAGCCGGGATATGTCGCGGGTGGCGGCGACGATATTGGCGGCCGGGACATTGTAGGTCTCCATGAGGTGGCGGATGACGGCCTGTCCAAGCTGTCCGGCGGCGCCGGTCACCAGAATTCTGCTCATGATTTTTATCCTTTCGGTAGTCTCAAAAAGAGAGCAGCACTAAAATAGGAATTGCCTAGAGGCTGTAAAGAAGGCAGGTTCTGTGCGGATCGTTACCAAAAGGGAACCATGCTTATGGATGTTGTCGGACCCGCGAGGCAGGAAAACAGGCTGGACGAGGCCTTCGGGCTGGTGTTTTCCGCCACCAGTGTTGCCGATTGCCCCGTGCGGGACGTCATGAGCCAGATCGGCGGCAAATGGTCCACTTTGCTGCTGGGGGCGATAGCATCGAAGCCCTACCGTTTCGGCGAGCTGCGGCGCATGGTGCCGGATATTTCCCAACGCATGCTGACCCAGACGCTGCGGGATTTGCAGCGCGAAGGCTATATTCACCGGAAGGTCTTTCCGACGAAGCCGCCAAGCGTGGAATACAGCATCACCCCGCTCGGCGCATCGCTCTACACGCCGCTTAAAGTCGTCATTCAATGGGCGCTCGATAATCACGATGCGATACGCAAGGCGAGAAGCCGGTTCGACATCGAGAACTGAATGCCGGCGCCTGCCACGCTTCATGCTGCGGCGCATTGCATGCCGCAGCGCGTCAATTCTCGTCCTCCTCCGAAGAATCCGCTTGACCGGGAAGCAGCCTCCGCTTAAATGGCGCTCGAACCGTACCGTACGGTACATTAATCGAGCCCCTGGAGTGGAAAAGACTTGGCTTCCGACCCGATCACAGCGCAGGAATTTTCGCCGCGTCAGAACGCCGTTCTGGACCAGGCATTGCGTCTATTGGTCGAGGGCGGCGAGAAAGCGCTCACCACATCGGGGCTGGCGCGCGCCGCCAACTGTTCCAAGGAAAGCCTCTACAAGTGGTTTGGTGACCGGGACGGCCTGCTGGCGGCGATGATTACATTCCAGCAGAGCAAGGTCCGCACCTTCGAAAAGGCAGGCGACCGCGTTTCCGCGCCGCAGCTTGCCGATCATCTCGAGGTTTTTGCGCATGATCTGCTGGATGTGCTGGCGGGTGACGTGTCGCTGGCGCTCAACCGTCTGGCCATCGGGCAGGCGAGCCGCGATGGTTCCAAGCTCGGCGATCTGCTGCTCGAGCGCGGCCGTCGCCAGATCGACCGCCGCGCCCGTGGACTGATCGAGGCGGGTCGCCGTTCCGGCTACCTGCGTTTCGATGACGCTGAAGAGGCGTATCGCGGTTTTTACGGTCTCATCGTTTCGGATCTGCATGTGCGCATGCTGCTGGGCGAGGCGCCGGACAAGGATTTTTCCGCCCGGGCAAAGAAGGCGGTCGTCGCCTTTCTGACGCTCTACGGGACGGAAAAGGTACATTCGGAACTCAGCGGCAAACCCGCCTGAGATTCCGGTTCAGACAACTGAGAGACAAGCATTAGGGAAGGACCATAAAATGCGCGTTTATTATGATCGTGATGCCGATCTCAATCTCATCAAGGCGAAGAATGTCGTCATCGTTGGTTACGGCTCCCAGGGCCGCGCCCATGCGCTGAACCTTAAGGATTCCGGCGCCAAGAACGTCGTCATCGCCCTGAAGGCCGGTTCGCCGACCGTCAAGAAGGCAGAAGCCGACGGCTTCAAGGTCATGACCGTTGCCGAAGCCGCCAAGTGGGGCGACCTGCTGATGATGGCGACGCCTGACGAATTGCAGGCCGACATCTACAAGGCCGACATTGCCGGCAATATCCGTGATGGTGCAGCGATTGCCTTCGCACACGGCCTCAACGTTCACTTCGGCCTCATCGAGCCGAAGGCATCGCTCGACGTCGTCATGATCGCACCGAAGGGCCCCGGCCACACGGTTCGCGGCGAATACCAGAAGGGCGGCGGCGTTCCCTGCCTCGTTGCCGTTCACCAGAACGCTTCGGGCAACGCTCTTGAACTCGCTCTCTCCTACGCCTGCGGCGTTGGCGGCGGCCGTTCGGGCATCATCGAAACCAACTTCAAGGAAGAGTGCGAAACCGACCTCTTCGGCGAACAGGTCGTTCTGTGCGGCGGTCTCGTCGAGCTTATCCGCGCCGGTTTCGAAACGCTGGTCGAAGGCGGTTATGCGCCTGAGATGGCCTATTTCGAGTGCCTGCACGAAGTGAAGCTGATCGTCGACCTGATCTATGAAGGCGGCATCGCCAACATGAACTACTCGATCTCCAACACGGCCGAGTGGGGCGAATACGTCACCGGTCCGCGCATCATCACCGCCGACACCAAGGCAGAAATGAAGCGCGTTCTGCACGACATCCAGACCGGCAAGTTCACCACCGAGTGGATGCAGGAATGGAAGGCCGGCGGCGCTCGCTTCAAGGGCATCCGCCGCAACAACGACTCTCACCAGATCGAAGAAGTCGGCGCCAAGCTGCGCGGCATGATGCCCTGGATCGGCAAGAACAAGCTGGTCGACAAGGCTGTCAACTAAGCTTCATTGTTTGGTGGAAGATATGGAGGCCGGGGCGAAAGCTCCGGCCTTTTTCGTTCTGGGCCAAACTACCTAACCTTGACTTTCGTCGTCAAATACGTACATAAATCTGTACATATTTCCGAAAGGCGGCTTCTATGGCAAATGTGCGATTTACGGAATTCCGTCAGAACTTCGCGACCCATTTCGACCGGGTTCTGGAGACACGGGCGCCCCTGCTGGTTACCCGTCAAGGCAAGGAAGCCGTCGTCGTTCTGGCCGAAGGCGAATATGAGAGCATGCAGGAAACGTTGCACCTTCTATCCAACCCGGCAAATGCGTCTCGGCTTCGTGCTTCCATGCAAGAGCTTGAACGCGGTGACACCGTCGAGCGGGATCCGACCGAAGAATGAAGCTCGTCTGGAGCTTGAGTTCGTGGGACGATTATGAGTTCTGGCAGAGAACCGATGCCCGCATGGTCGAGAAAATCAACGACCTTATTCGTAATGCCAAACGCACACCCTTTTCGGGGCTTGGAAAGCCGGAGCCCTTGAAGGGCGACATGGCCGGTTACTGGTCGCGGCGAATTACCGGCGAGCATCGCTTTGTCTATCGGGTGTCCGGGTCTGGAAGCGAGCAAAAGCTGGAAATTATTCAGTGCCGCTTCCATTACCAGTAGGCGATCACTTCGGCGGGATGACGCCCTTTGTCAGCAGAAAGCAGCCATAAAACCGCGTTTCGCCTGTCGTGATGACGCAATAGGCCTGTTTGGCTCTTTCGTAAAAAGCGAAACGCTCGATGCCATACATCGGTGCGGATTTTCCTTCCGCTGCGTCGATTTCCTTCTGCACCTCGGCCTGGACCGGCTCCAGCTGATCGGGTGCGCCCATCACTTCCATGCGGCCGACCGAGGGCTGCAATGGCGTATCGAGCGGCAGGACGGACAGGATCGCCTGCATGGCGCGCGCGGCAGAGACGTTGTCGATATGCAGCACCTTGCCGACCGTTGTGTGACGGGAAACCGAATCGGACGGGAAATTGGTGTCGGAGATTACCAGCGTATCGCCGTGCCCCATGGCGCGCAGCGCGTGCAGCACATCGGCGTTCAGCGCCGGATCGATATTTTTCAGCATGTCGTCTCACTCCCATGGATGCTTTCGCCGCGTGACGGCGCTTGGCCGCAATCCAGCCGGAAAAGCTTGCCGCGTCAATCGCAAAGGTGAGATTGTGAAGCTTTGCGGGAGGGTGTATTTGGCTTTGTCCGCAAAAACGGGCCTCAGGGAGGGCCGGCTGCGGGCAATGTGCAGGGAGGCAGAAATAATTCGAAAAACTGATAAGTCAGTATTGCTGACATATCGACATTTCTGTAAAGATGCACGCATAAAAACGACACAAGAGGAAACGTACCCATGCTAGATTGGGAACAAATTTTCGCCACGCGCTCTTCGCGCATGAAAGCGTCTGAAATCCGCGAGCTGCTGAAGCTGCTCGAGCAGCCCGACATCATCTCCTTTGCCGGCGGTATTCCGGACCCGGCTCTTTTCCCCGCAGAGGAATTCCAGCAGGCTTATGCCGAAATTTTTTCAGGCGCGCAGGTCAATGCAGCGCTGCAATATTCGGTGAGCGAGGGTTACAAGCCGCTGCGCGAATGGCTGGCGGGCGAGATGGTCGATATCGGCATCGACTGCACCGCCGACAATGTCTTCATCGTTTCCGGCTCGCAGCAGGGTCTCGATTACCTCGGCAAGCTGTTCCTGTCGCCGAAGGATACGGCGCTGGTCACCTGGCCGACCTATCTCGGCGCACTTTCCGCCTTCAACGCCTATGAGCCGAGTTACGATCAGCTCAATCCCGGCGGCAACCGCACGCCGGAGGCCTACCGCGAAACCGCTGCCAAGCATGGCGGTGCGGTGAAGTTCGCCTATCTCTCGGCCGATTTTTCCAATCCGACCGGCGAGACCGTCGATCTGGCCGGCCGTGAAAAGGTTCTGGCGCTGGCCGACGAGCTCGACATCGCCGTCATCGAAGACGCCGCCTATCAGTCGCTGCGTTACGATGGCGAGGCGGTTCCGCCGATCATGGCGCTCGACATTGCCCGTTCCGGCGGCATCGAGAACACCCGCACTATCTATTGCGGCAGCTTCTCCAAGACGCTCGCACCGGGCCTTCGCGTCGGTTACATCGTCGCTTCCGCACCTGTTATCCGCAAGCTGGTGCTGATGAAGCAGGCCGCCGACCTGCATTCCTCGACCATCAACCAGATCGCCATCGAACGTGTCGCCTCGCGCGGTTTCGACAAGCAGGTGGCCAAGATCAAGGCCGCCTATAGCGCCCGCCGCAATGCGATGCTGGCCGCACTCGACAGGTACATGCCGAAGGGTACGCACTGGACGAAGCCGGAAGGTGGCATGTTCATCTGGGTCACGTTGCCGGAGGGCATGGATGGCGCCGCCCTGCTGGCAAAATCCATCGCCACGGAAAAGGTGGCCTTCGTTCCCGGCCGTGCATTCTTTGCGGATGGTTCGGGCACGAACACGCTGCGCATCAGCTTCTCCTGCGCCAACGAGGCGATGATTGAAGAGGGTATGAAGCGACTTGGCCGGTTGATTACGACGGCTCAGGCGGAAACGGGTGAAGTGCTGCCGGCGATTTGATGTCATCGGCTTACGGCAGCGGTGGAGGGTGCGGCTTCACCCCCCTCTGTCCTGCCAGACATCTCCCCCACAAGGGGGGAGATCGACCCGTGGCGAGGTATCGCCCATCTCAACGTTTGAGAATGAAGTTGTGAGAGAGCCTCTTGCCGATCTCCCTCCTTGTGGGGGAGATGCCCGGCAGGGCAGAGGGGGGTAAGCCGCGACTACCAGTGGAACATTGTTCTTCTCAACCCCGCTGGCCCCAAGAGAACCCACCCCAAAAATCCTGCCTGTCACATACATGTTATGCAATCATGTTTAAGCGGTCCCACCAAACAACAGGGACTGGACCCATGAAAACGCTGCTTTCCGCTTTCACCGCCATCGTATCGCTCGGCTTCATCGCCACCGCTGCCAATGCCGCCGATCTGGTGCTCTATACCAGCCAGCCGAACGAGGACGCGCAGGCGACCGTTGATGGTTTCAAGGCCGCCAATCCCGGTCTTGAAGTCGAATGGGTGCGTGACGGAACGCCGAAGATCATGGCCAAGCTGATGGCTGAGATCAGCGCCGGCAATCCGGTTGCCGACGTGCTGTTGATCGCCGACACCGTGACGCTCGAGCGCATGAAGCAGGCTGGCCAGTTGCTGGCCCACAAGTCTGCCGAAGCCAAGAACATCGATGCTTCGCTTTATGATGCGGACGGCTTCTATTACTCCACCAAGCTCATCACGACAGGCATCATGTACAACACCGCTGCCGCGATGAAGCCGACGAGCTGGAAGGATCTGGCCAAGGCTGAAGCCAAGGGTCTCGTGACCATGCCGAGCCCGCTGACCTCGGGTGCGGCGCTGATCCATGCGCAGACGCTTGCTGCTGCCGATGGTCTCGGCTGGGACTATTACAAGCAGCTGAAGGCCAATGAAGCCATTGCCGGCGGCGGCAACGGTGCGGTTCTGAAGTCTGTCGCTTCGGGCGAAAAGGCTTACGGCGTGGTCGTCGATTACATGCCGATCCGCGAAAAGGCCAAGGGCGCGCCGGTCGAGTTCGTTTTCCCGGAAGAGGGTGTTTCGGCCGTCACCGAGCCGGTCGCGATCATCAAGGGCACCAAGCACGAGGAAGCCGCCAAGAAGTTCGTTGACTACGTGCTTTCGGAAAAAGGCCAGCAGGGCTTCGTCAAGCTCGGCTACATTCCTGTTCGTGCCGATGCCGGCATGCCGGAAGGTTTCCCGGCCCGCGACAAGATCAAGGTTCTGCCGCTCAGCGCTGCTGATGCGCTGAAGAACTCAGAGCAGGACCTGAAGACCTTCTCCGATATTTTCGGCTCCAAGGGCTGATATAGCGGCATGTCCCGTTCAAGTGCCTATGGAAGCAGCCAGCCGCGCTGGCTGTTTCCTTTTGTGGTGAGTGTCGTTTTTGCCCTCAGCGCCCTGCCGCTCGGCCGGCTGGCCTATACCGGCATCATTTCATCACTCAATGGTGACATATGGCGGCTTCTCGCTGATCCAGCCCTTTGGGATGCGGCGCTAAACACGCTCTCCACCTCGTTTTTCGGCATGCTGATCTCGCTGGCGATTGGCGGCGCCTTCGCGCTTTTGCTGACGCTTTGCGACATTCGTGGCAAGTCGATCTTAAGCTTCCTGTTCATGCTGCCGATGATGATCCCGCCGCAGGTGACGGCGCTGTCGTGGATCGGCATGACCGGCCCGTCGAGTACGCTGTTAAAGGCCATCGGTCTTGCGCCGCCGATGGGATCGCCGCAGCCGCTTTATTCGATTGCGGGCATCGCGCTGCTGCTCGGCGTGCAGCATGCACCGCTTGTCTATCTGTCGCTGCGCGCCGGTCTGCTTGCGCTGCCGCAGGATGGCATCGAGGCTGCCAAGCTTTCGGGCGCTTCGCCGCGGCGTGTGCTGTTCGATATCATCCTGCCACTTTCCACGCCGGGGCTGATAGCCGGGGCGGCGATTTCCTTCGTGTCCAATGTCGGCAATTTCGGCATTCCGGCAATCCTCGGCATACCGGGGTCGATCTTTACCCTGCCGACGCTGATCTACAGCCGTTTCGCCAGTTTCGGCACCAGCACCTTCGGCGATATCGCCATTCTCTCCACCATGATCGCCATCATCTCGGTCGCCGGGCTCGCGCTTCAGGAACGGGCGATGAAGGGCAGGGACTATCGCATCATCGGCCTTTCCGGCAAGGCCGCGACCTTCGGGCTGGCGCGCTGGCGGGTGCCGGCTGAGTTTGCCCTGTGGCTCGTGCTGTTCTTCATGCTGGTTGCGCCACTCGCGGCACTGGTGGCAAGCTCGCTCGCCCCTGCCTATGGCGTGCCGCTCAGTCTCAAGACCGCGACGCTGCATGCCTATGAGGAATTGCTCTACCGCCAGAGTGTCACCCGTACCGCCTTCCGCAATTCGCTGTTTCTGGCAACCGCCACATCGCTCTGCCTGCTGGCGGTGACGGTGCTGACCGCTTATTTCCTGGTGCGCGGCAAGAGCCGCTTCATGTTCCTGCTGTCGGCCCTGGTGGATATCCCCTATGCATTGCCGGGCGTGGTCATCTCGGTGTCCTTCGTGCTGCTTTTTGCGGCCCCCATTCCGTTGTTGGGCATCACGCTTTACGGCACGATCTGGATCATCCTGCTCGCCTATTTCTCCTCCTTCTTTGCCGTCAGCCTGAAACCCATGGTCAGCGCCTTCCTGCAATTCGATCCGTCGCTGGAAGAGGCCGCTCGGCTGTCCGGTGCCGGTTTCTGGCGGCGGCTCACGGATATCATTCTGCCGCTGGTCGGCCCGGCGGCGGGCGCTTCGGTTATTCTTGTTTTCCTGATCGCCTGTAACGAGCTGACGGTCTCGGCGCTCCTGTGGTCGGCCGGCACGCAGACGCTCGGTGTCCTCATCTACAATCTCGATGACAGCGGCAGCTTCGATCTCGCCTCCGCGCTTTCGGTGCTTGTCGTCATCATGGTGATTTTTCTCATGTTGCTGCTCGAAATTCTGGGGCGCTATCTGCCGAAAGGAGTGGTTCCTTGGCGAAACTGATCCTCAACCGCCTGTCAAAAAATTTCGCAGCCGGATCGAAGCCTGCCGTTGACGACGTGTCGCTTACCGTGCGCGACGGCGGCTTCCTTGCCTTGCTCGGCCCTTCCGGCTGCGGCAAGACGACGGTGCTGCGGATGATCGCCGGTTTTGAACAGCCGACCGACGGCTCCATCCTGCTTGGCGAACGCGTGCTGGCCGATGGGGGCAGCATGGTGCCGCCGGAGCGGCGCAACATGGCGATGGTGTTCCAGTCATATGCCTTGTGGCCGCATATGTCGGTTGCCGACAATGCCGGTTACCCCTTGAAGGTGCGCGGCATTTCCGGTGAGAAATATCGCGCGAAAGTGCGTCAGGCGCTTGCCGCCGTTCGCCTTGAGAGCTTTGCCGATCGCCGCCCCGCCGAGTTGTCCGGCGGCCAGCGGCAGCGTGTGGCGCTTGCACGCTGCCTCGTTACCGAGCCTGACGTGGTGTTGCTCGACGAGCCGCTCGCCAATCTCGACCGGCATCTGCGCCAGGAGATGGAGGAGACGTTCCGCGAATTCCACATCCGCTCCGGCGCGACGATGATCTATGTTACCCATGATCAGGCCGAGGCGATGGCGCTGGCAACCGATGTCGCCGTCATGTCGCAGGGCAAGCTCTTGCAGGTGGCGCCGCCGGCGGAGCTTTATGCGCGGCCGGAAGGCAGGCTTGTCGGTTCGCTGGTGGGGCAGGGGGCGATCCTGACCCTGCCGGTAACGGAAGGGGTTTCGCGCGATCTTGACTGGACGGCGCTTCGGGCGGCGATGGAGAGTGGCAGGCACCTGCCGCAGGCGGATATTCTCGTGCGGCCGCAGGATGTGGTGCGGGATGCTGAGGGTGTCAGCTGCACCGTTACCTCGGTCCTTTACGAGGGCGAGCGTTATGCCCTCCGTCTCGACCTGCCGGATGGGCAGGCGCTCAGGGCTTACTCGCGGGAAGCGGTTGCCATTGGTGATAGGCTGCCGGTTGCTATCAGGGCGGCGTGGCGGCTTTAGACTATTGGCGAGACAGGGTCGGAGCGGTTAAGCTTTTCTTCCAGCAATAGGAATGAACCATGTCGCTTCGGCTTGCCACCTTCAACATCGAAAATCTTCTCACCCGTTTTGATTTCACCGGCTTTCGCAACCAGACGCGGCGCGACAGGGCGATCCAGCTGTTCGATATCAGGGACGAGGCGACCTATCAGGCGCTGGAAAGCGCGCGGACAGTCTCCTCCACCGACGATACCCGCCAGCTTTCGGCGCTCGCCATAGCGGATGCGGATGCCGACATTCTCTGCCTGCAGGAGGTCGATAACATGGCCGCGCTGCAGGCCTTCGAATATGGTTATCTTTACCGCATGGTCGGTAATGGCTACCTGCAGAAATATCTGGTCGAGGGCAATGACAGCCGCGGCATCGATGTCGCCGTCGTCATGCGCGAGCAGACCCGAGATGGTGACAAGATCGAGGTGGTCGACATCAAGAGCCATGCGGCGCTGACCTATCGCAATCTCGATCTCTTCAATCCGACGCTTTCGGCCACCAACCAGATCGATGACAAGATTTTCAAACGGGATTGCCTGGAAATCGACCTCCGGATCGGCGGCAAGCCGCTGACACTTTACGTCACGCATTTCAAATCCATGACCAATTCCCGCGATCCGGTCGATGCGCGGCTCGCCACCATGCCGATCCGCGAAGCGGAAGCCATGGCCGTGCGCCGTATCATCGAAAACCGCTGGGGCGTCGGCAATACGCGCAACAAGAATTTCGCCATCTGTGGCGATATGAACGATTATCAGGAGCGGGTGGCGATTTCCGGCGACCGGCGCAATGGCTATAGTTTCACGCCCGTCGAGGAGGCGAGGAGCGCGCTCGATGTCTTCACCGCCGATGATTTCGTTACCAATCCGATGATGCGCCGCGATGTCATGGATCGCTGGACGCTTTATCATTCGCGTGGGCCGCAGGAGCAGCATCTGTGCCAGCTGGATTACATCTGGCTTTCACCACGTCTGGCTGAAATCAACGCGGCAAGGGCTCCTGAAATCATCCGGGCGGGCCAGCCGTATCGCACCATCTTTCCGCCGGGGCAGGAGGTGGAGCGTTATCCGCGCACCGGCTGGGATCGCCCCAAGGCTTCCGACCATTGCCCTGTCGTGATGACGCTGGACCTGATCTAGAGAATTTCCGCATTTTTCGACGTAAGAAACGATTTCTGTTCTGACTGGAAATGCTCCAGCCGCCGGCAGCTTGCCAATCCATGCCAGCAGCTATCCGTTGGCGACCTTTGGGAAATAGGTGGCCCAGACGCGGTTGCGGCCGGCGCGCTTGGCTTCATAAAGCCGGTCGTCGGCGATTGCGATCAACTCGTCCCAGCTGTTTATCGCCCGCGCTTCCTGCCACACCACGCCAAAGCTTGCCGTCAGCGACAGGCCGCTTTGCTCATCGATCATCTGCGCTTCGATCAGGCGGCGAAGCCGGTCGGCGGTTGCCGTCGCAGTGGCGTGGCTGACATTCTGCAGCACGACGACGAATTCCTCACCGCCGTAACGGGCCAGAATATCGTTCTTGCGCAACGCGCTGCGCAAAAGCCCCGCCGTCTTTTGCAGCGCGAGGTCGCCCATGGCGTGGCCATAACGATCGTTGATCGATTTGAAGTGGTCGATGTCGACGATCATCACGCCGAGCGACTGATATTGTTCCTCGCCGCTCAATATGGCACGGACGGCCCTTTCCAGCGCACGGCGATTGAAGACGCCCGTCAAGGCATCGGTTTCAGAGAGCGTGCGAAGCTGCTCGGCCAGCGCGCGCTGCTGGTTTTCCATTTCGCCCTTCTGGCGAAGCTGCTCGCGCAGGAAATCGAGTTCCTCGAACATCTTCTTCACTTCCGGAGCAACCCTGTCTTCACAACGGGCTTCGGAAAGGTCTCCGGCGGCGATCGCGGCGATCTGCGCCCGGACGGATTGCATGGGCTGGAACAGCGCCGTTCTATAGACGGAAGTAAGCCGCAGCAGGACCAGAACCGCGAAGGCGGCAAGAAGAAGGGATGCTGCACCAAAGACCAGAGCCTCGTTCTTCCTTTTCTCGAGTCTTGCCCGGGTTTCGGCGAGAATGAGGTCGCGCAGCGTATCGGACGAGCGCATGCCGGCAATATAGTTCCTGGAGAATTCAAGAATGCTCGGCTGGGCGGAGGGCATGGTTATCACGATGGTATTCTGCGCATAACGCAGCGCCTGACCGAAATAATAGGTCTCCATATCCTGAAACGCCTTGTCCAGTTGCGGCGTCGAGAGATAGGCGGCGGTGTAGTTGATCAGCGACGCTTTCAGCGACAACAGGCTCTGCATCTCATTGTCAAACCTGGCACGATATCCCAGCTTTTCCTGCCTGTTTGCCCGCAGGCTCATCACCACATAAGAGCCGAGCCGCCCGATCCTGTCGCGCATCACGCCGGCGGTGCCGGTCATGGTGATATCGATCGCCACTTCAGGCGTGACCTTGATGACGGCGCGTGCCACCTTGCCGCGCAGCAGGTTGACGCTGTCAGCCGCCTTGAACATCGATAGAATCGCGCTGGACATGGCGCTTTGGCTGCGTGTGGCAGGGGGCAGCGCGGCAACCCGATCCACGGCTTCGCGGGATTGCGCCAGTTTCTGGCGGGTTTCGGCGAGTGATTTGGCAAATTCGGGCTGGGCCTTGATTTCCTCGGTGAAGGAAACTTCAAGTTCCGACAGCTTGTCATCCGTCGCCTTGCGTGCAGCCGCAAGCCCTTCCACCAGCTTCGGATCGGGGGCGGATGCGCCCATCAGATTGTTTGCAGGGCCGCGCTCGGCCGAGATCAGCCATGCGGACTGAAGTGCAGTTTCGAAACGGGTGAGCTGGGCAGCATTGGTGCGGTAACGCAGGTAATTGGCGACACTTGGCACTGCGGCCAGAGTGGCCAGCAGTATTGAACTCGCGGCGATGACGATCGTGCCTGTCAGCTGTATTTTCTGTATGCTCGCGCGCATCTGAGGCGTCGTTCTCGCTGCAATGGTTATGTTTCATCGCCATCTTACCGCCGCTGCGTAAATACTTCGCTTATTTTCCGGGCGTTTGCCGCGATGATAGTCAAGGGGACGACGAGAGCAGGTGATGTGGAAAAGCTATTCGCTGATGCAGTGTCATCAGTTTTTGCTTTACACCAAGTCAGAATCTGATAGTTGGCAAGGCACTGGATTGCCCTTGTAGCTCAGTTGGTAGAGCACCTGATTTGTAATCAGGGGGTCACGAGTTCGAACCTTGTCGGGGGCACCAGTATTTTCAATAGCTTGAACCTGCCCCAATCCGCACTTTCGTTGCTTTTCCGGACGGCACCTACCGCTTGATGTGGTAGAGCTTGTGCACGATCGACCAGTTGCCGTCGTGTTCCAGCAGGGACAGATATTCGTAAAAATCCATGCCATCGAAACTTGTCGTCAGCTTCACCGAGGCGCTGTCGCCCTCCTTGTCGATGCCCATGATTTCGAATGTGGGGTCGTGATCCGGCAGGCCGCGTTCGTTTTTTCGCATCTGGTCAACGAAGTCCTCCAGCGACAGCCATTCGGTCTCCCCTTCGAAGGTACCGACGATGCTGGCGCGCGGGTCGAAAACGTCACGCATCAGGCCCTCATCGGCATAGGCCATGGCGTGCACATAGTCCGTGACGGTCTGGGTAATGGTTTGCGGCATCGGATCATCCCTCCCTTCAGATCCAAAAGCCGAGCTTACACCCGTTGGGGAGTTTCCACCATAACCTCCTGAAAACGCGCTCCTTACGCCTTCACAAAAGTGTTTTACGGTGGCCTGCCGCGAAGGCGGCGCGTGGAGTGGCGGCATGTTTTGCTGCCGCTTTCCACAATTTTGTCCCGCCTGTCATTATAGTCGCCTTGGGTCCGACAAATTTCGGCATCAAGGGCTTTTCCGCCGGTCGTCCTGCGGCGTGCCATGAGGCTTTTATGTGGGCTTTGCCGGTTTAACCGCCGGTGCGGGGTGCCGTGCGGGGCGGATTTGGCTTATGATCCGCCCGCAGGTCTTGTGACGGTGGTATCGGGCATGCGGGTAACAGTTTGCGTTTGAAGGTGTTTTTGTGATCGATCCCTATGTTTTGCTTGGCGTGGAGCGTGATGCCGACGAGGCGGCGGTCAAGTCGGCCTATCGCAAGGTTGCCAAGGCGGCCCATCCCGACAGCGGTGGCGACGCCGATCAATTCGCCCGCCTGCAAACGGCTTACGAGCTTTTGAAGGATCCGGTGCGCCGCAAAGTGTTCGACGATACGGGTTACGATCCACAGCTTGCCGACGCCAAGGACCTGAAGGGTCTGCTGATGCTGGAAACACTGGTCAACGAATTCATTCTGGATGAGCGCGAACCCGGAAGTTTTGATCCCGTGGCCGCCATGCGTCGCAAGCTCACTGACGATATTCTCAAAAGCCGCTTCCATATTCTGGAACTTGAGCGGCACCGCACCCGGGTTCGCAAACACATGGATCGTCTTGGCAGGAAGCCGGAGACCGATGTGCTGAGTTCCATGCTGCGCGCCCGCAGCCAGTCGATCGCCGAAGCCATCCGCAATGCGGAGGCCCAGATTGAGGCGATCGAGCAGGCCTATACGATGCTCGAGGGCTATTCCTATGAGCTGGAGACGATGGTGCTGTCCGAGCCGCTGCTGAAAGGCGAGGCGGCGGAGTAATCGCTCTTCAGGGCCCGTTGACCAGCGCGAGAATGAGCTTGTGCACCCGCCCGCCGGGGGAAAGCTCGTCGCGGTCGAAATCACGGCCGCGCTGGCGCTGCTCGTTGGAAAGCTCGCCCAGCCGTTGCTGCAGGACAACGCGCACCTTCTGGCATTTCGGATCGTTTTCTGCCCTCAGACCCGTGCTGAAGGCTTCGATCTTCTGCACCATGTCGAGAATATGTTCGCCATGGACACGCTCATGGGTTTCGACGCCGGAAATGAAGGTTTTCCAGCTGGCGGCAACGGCGGATGGCAATTGCGCCGGTGCTTTCGGCCAGGTGTAGATGATGGTGAGATTGGGCCTTGCGGTGGCCAGCACACAGGCGCCGTCTGGCTGCGGACGATAATCCCGCCGCCAGGTCAGCTTGAAGGTCGTGTGGGCGATCGCCTGTACGCCGGCGGTCGGGCCGCGTTCGCCGATCGACTGGTACAGTGCACCGCCGGTATTGCCGCTGATGGCATAGGTTTTTATCTGCTCTGCGGGTTTCCAGCCGGTGGATTGCGCGGACAGCGGAACGGCGCTTAGCAACATCATGACGGTGCTGGTGGCGAGGGCGGAGACGGTCTTGGCGGGCACGCATGGATCCTTGTGATTTGCGTGCCGAAGATAGGCGAGAGGCGGGCTGTCAGGCAAGGTCTGTGCGATGGGATTACCAGATGCCCCGCCGGAATATAACGCAGGAAAAACCCCCGCGATGACGGATCGCGGGGGCAAGCTTGCGACTGCAGGGGTAATCAGTCGTCCAGCTTGTCGTAGTCGAGCTTCGGCGCATTTTGCAGCGCTTCCTTGGTGGTGTCGACATAGGCCTTCCAGGTGCCGTTGTCGTTGTTGACCGCGACCGAGGCCGGGTCGAGCACCACGTAGCTCTTGTCGATGCCGAGGAAACCGCCGACGCTGGCCACAAGGCCGATCACCGCCTTGCCGTCACCGATGACGACATCTTCGATTTCGCCGATGTTTTCGTTCTGGGCATTGTAGATGTCGAGACCGTCGAGCTGGGAGGCGGTGAGATCGGTCTTCTGGACATTCACGAACTTCAGCGGGCCGTTGGCCTTGGTGCCCATGGTGATGCCGGGGCCGGACAAAGCGGCATCCGCGCCGGCGGCAGGGGCCGTGGTGGCCGTCTGGGCAAAAGCCACGGAAGAGGAGAGCGCTGCCGCGGCAGCGAGCGCGATGACCTTGATTTTCATGATGTTTCTTCCCTTTGTATGCTGAACGTTGCGTTCGGGGAAGAAACGATGGGGGGCGGATTTGGTTCCAGACGAACTTCTGATATTTCTATGACTTAACCGCGGATACTCAACTCATTCCAGAGGCCAGGATGTATGATAATGTTATGATCTGGTTTTAGGTAACTCTCACCACGATGAAACCAAAAATACTTCCCTTGCGCTGGGAGATGTCCGCCGATGAATCCGAGTTCAAATAATTCTTTTATAAATCGGTCCCTATTTACGTTTAATTTTGTATTGTTCAAAGAATTCCAGAGTTCATCAACGCTTTTGTAGTTTTTTTTCCTGATTCCAAATCGAAGTGTGTCTATTACCTGAGAGCCAAAGGTGACGCCAAGTTCATCCACTAGTTCTTTTAGCGACATCCTGGAATACTCATCAAGGCCTGCTTTAATCTCGATTTCTGAAATCAATTCCGCGTTGGGTGATTTTTTTTGAATTGCTATTAAAAGTCTCACGACATCGCGAGGTCTTCCCCACATATTTTCTCTAACAAATTGATCAACGGAAAACTGTCTTGAACCGAATTTGATTTTCTCAGTAAAAAAACTGTCAAAAGCAGTTTTCTTGAAGTGACTATACTCTACTTTTTTTCTCAAAACATCAACTATAAGGAGTCTATTGTCTGATGATCGAGTGATCCAGTTGAGTTCAACGTCTTTTCCATCAAGATATTTTCCAGACTCGGAGTCCAGGTCGTTGATCATATTTCGGACCTCGGGTCTGATCGAGCAGATGAAATGAAACTCCATCTTATTCTGGTAGGAGTAAGAGTTTAATTCCCACACTGTTCGAATTATATCTCTAACCATGGCTGCTCTAATTGTAATTTCATCCTCCCTAGCGTCTAGTCGTGAAAAAACCAATTCGTCAACGAAGAAATACATTTGAAATTGAATGCAGTGTTTCGCAAATAGTTCGCGTGTAATCTTATTAAATACTTTTATCGGTAGCTCGTCTGGCCTTTCAAGCTTACTTAGATCGATGCCAATCTCTGCAGCGATTGGTCCCATCTTAGGCTTTATTTTAACGGTAAGTGTCTTGCTGATTCCATCAAATATATTTGATAAAATTGAACTTTGTGGCTCGACAAAATCAGTAAATTTATTTGAGTACCCTTCAGATGTCAGTGTATTGGCGATTTTTTGGAAAAATACTCTCTCCCAGATGTCTCTGAAGTCATAATGTAGGAAAAGGTTTTTGTTACTCAAAACACTGGAGAACGAAATTTC
Source organism: Agrobacterium sp. ST15.16.024 (assembly GCF_027956545.1). NCBI lineage: Bacteria > Pseudomonadati > Pseudomonadota > Alphaproteobacteria > Hyphomicrobiales > Rhizobiaceae > Agrobacterium > Agrobacterium sp. ST15.16.024. The sequence goes on along the minus strand of NZ_JAQKGO010000003.1, from coordinate 17,449 downwards.
ATTTTGTGTTTTTGCAATGTCTGCATAATCGTCTGTACGGAGATCATAAAAAAACCGAAAATGATGAACGAAGTAACCTTTCTTCTTCACTGTATCGGCTAGGTGCATTTGCACTGAGGTTTTACCGGAACCCTTTCGGCCGACGATTATGAACTTTCGATTGTTCTTAAGCGCCTCCATGCTCAGCGAACTTGGCAATACAAACGTATTTTCAAAAAACGAATCGTTTTGATTAGCTTCGTCAAATGCTTCCAAGTCACCAAAATAACGTTCAGAAAGGGCCACCAAGTTGCGCTCCTATGATTTCTCATTTCGACTCAAAGTAGTTTAAAACTAAATTAGAGGAAACTTAAAGCGCTGATTTTCTTCCTTCGTAAGTTCGGCTTCCACAACTTGCGTTTGCGCGAGTGTGTTGTTCGCGATGTTTATTTTGGGAATTGAAGAACCATCTTCCTAGAGACGCGCTAACGCTATTTCCACAGACTATCCACAAACTTCAGCGCGTCGATGATCGAAATTTTCCACACTGACCAGACGTGATCGCCATCGGTCACCCGCAGTTCGGATTTGCGCTTGTCGGCCTGTAGGGTCTCATGCAGAGCGATGGCGCCGCGCCAGAGGAAGAAGCCGTCATCATCCCCGACGGTCAGATAGGTTGCGGGCAGATCCTCGCTTTCGGCGACGTGCTGGGCGACGAGGGTGAAGACGTTTTTCTCGTTAAAGAGCCTTGCATCGAAAGGCGTGCCGAAGGCGCCGGAGAAATGGTCACCGGTGGAAGGCAGCACGATGCCGCTGGTGATGGTGGTGCGGTCGACCTGGTGGAAAAAGGCGCTGTCCTGAATGAGCTTCAATTCGGCGGGTGTCTTGTCGAGATCGGAGGCGGGCACGTTCTGCCAGATCGCGCCGGACAGGCTGGCGACGGCGCCATAGAGGTCTTCGTGGCCATAGGCGAGATGCAGGGCACCGAAACCGCCCATGGAAAGGCCGGCAATGGCGCGACCTTCACGATCCTTGCGAACCGGCAGGGTTTTTTCGATCTGGTGGCGCAGATCGCCGGTCAGTGCCGTTTCATAGTCGCCGGGGCCGCCGACGGCGGCGGAATCGACGTACCAGCTGTTTTTGACGCCGGGCATGACGACCACCAGCGGACGGATGGCGCCTGCTTCGATGAGCGTATCGAGGGTCTTTTCGATGTTGCCGAGATCGCGCCAGCTATTCTGGTCGCCATCATGGCCATGCAGGAGATAAAGCACCGGCCAGCCGTTTTCAGGCGGCGTGCCGTCCGGGCGGTAGATATTGACGGGAAGCGGCGCGTTGAGGGCGGCGCTCTGGAAAGTTGCATCCTCGATCTGTCCGGGGAAGGCCGGTCCGCAGGAAAGCAAAAGGCAGAAGGCCGCCAGATTTTTTCGATGCATGCCGTGTCTCCCTGCTGCTATTCCCAGACGATAATCCACGTTCGTGGGAACCGCGTCGTCAGGGCATAATGTTGCGGTAATGCTCTCCTTGCAAGTTTGCGGGCGATCTAATGGCTTCAGCTTCGGGAAACTCGATGCGGCGGCCGTTCATATTGCGCCACAGTCTTCAGGGTTTCATGATGACATTGACATTATCACATTTCAAACCATTGCTTATTTTGATCGTATTTCTCTCCGGCTGCATGACCACGCCGATTTCCAGTATTCCCAAGCTGATGCGACTCGATTTTCTGACGATGAATTTCGAGCATGTGCGGGTGGGGTTGCAGCTTCCCACCTTCCTTTCACTCCGTGCCGGTGATGCGGTGATGATCATCCGCAGCGCCACCGATGGGGTTAAGAACAAGACTGTCGAAACATTCGGGCTGATTGAAGAAGATATGTCTGAAGCTGACCGCGCCCGGTTCAAGGCAAAAAACCGGGCCGGATGGGGCACAACCGCGTGGAGAATAAAGCCCGAGGATGTGGCACGGCTCACCGCATTGCAGGAGAAGGTGCGTCACTCGCGCATTGAGGGGCCGCGCATCCGCGGCAGCACGGAGATAGAGATATTGCGCGTCTGCGTCGCCGGCACCCTGCCGAGTGGGCCGATTTATTTCTCGACCTATATCAAGCCCGCGGAAAATGAGGACTACATTCCGATGTCCATCGATGCGGATCTGGTGAAGGTGTTTGGAGCAGCGCAGATTGCAACGCGGGCCAGCCGCTGCGAGGGTTAGAACGGTATCCGGTTAAACGGAGGCGCTCGACGTGCTTTGTGTTTTACGCATTTCCGGACGTGAAGCGGCCGTGAACCGATGTTGGAAATGCTTCGGCTATGATCGGAAGCTGTTCTGCCACGCACAACGCTGAGGCGGGGGCAAATTTATCGCCACCCGCCTGATTGATCGTTGCGTATCAGCGGCCGGGACGGCCGGTCTTCCCCTTGGTTCGGCTTTTGCGCTTCTGTTCGCCGGCATCCTCGTAGGAGCCAGCGCCGATCTTGCCGCGCACCAGCGGTCTTGGATCGTCCGTCGCACGCTCCGGCTGGCCTTCCAGCAGCGGTGAGAACCGTTTGCCGGGCTCGGTTTCCGGTTTGTCGGGCACTGTGCCGCGCACGGGTTTTTCGGTTCTGCCCACTGTCATTTCGTCCAGCGAGTTTCTGCGGAACAGCGGCTTTCCAGCATCCGAGCCGGGGCCCATCTCGTCCAGTTCGGGTTTGGCGAAGAGGGAGGTTGCGGCGGGTGGCTCACCCCCGTCTGTCCTGCCGGACATCTTCCCCTCAGGGGGGGAGATCGACTCGGGGCGAGCGTTTTTAGCGCTTTTCCTGGCCGTGCCGCCGCCTTCAACAGCGCGCGCTTCTTCCTTGGCCATGGGGTCATCCATGGTGGCGAGTTCGGCGGCCTTGAGGCGTTTGATTTCGTCGCGCAGGCGAGCGGCCTTTTCGAAGTCGAGGTCGGCTGCGGCATCGCGCATGGATTTTTCCAGCGCGTTGAGATGGGCCTGCAGATTGTTGCCGACCAGATGGCCGCCATCGGCGAAGCCCTTGCCGGAAACGCCTGAAATATCAGCCCTTACGTGATCGCGCTCATAAACAGAATCAAGAATATCGGAGATTTTCGCCTTGACCGATTCCGGCGTGATGCCGTGTTCGGCATTATAGGCCATCTGCTTTTCGCGGCGGCGGGAGGTTTCCTCCATCGCCCGTTTCATCGAGCCGGTGATGTTGTCGGCATAAAGGATGACCTTGCCGTCGACGTTACGGGCGGCGCGGCCGATGGTCTGGATCAGCGAGGTTTCCGAACGCAGGAAGCCTTCCTTGTCGGCATCGAGGATGGCGACGAAACCGCATTCGGGAATATCGAGGCCCTCGCGCAGCAGGTTGATGCCGACGAGGACGTCGAAGGCGCCGAGGCGCAGGTCGCGGATGATCTCGATGCGTTCCAGCGTGTCGATGTCAGAGTGCATGTAACGGACGCGCACGCCCTGTTCATGCAGATATTCGGTCAGGTCCTCGGCCATGCGTTTGGTCAGCACGGTGCAGAGCGTGCGGTAACCCTTGGCGGCGGTCTCGCGGATTTCGCCGAGAACGTCGTCCACCTGGCTGCGGGCGGAACGTACTTCCACCGGCGGATCGATGAGGCCGGTCGGGCGGATGACCTGTTCGGCGAAGACGCCGCCGGACTGCTCCATTTCCCATGAGCCGGGGGTGGCCGAAACCGCGACGGTGAGCGGGCGCATCGCATCCCATTCCTCGAAGCGCAGCGGCCGGTTGTCCATGCAGGAGGGCAGGCGGAAGCCATATTCGGCCAACGTCGCCTTGCGCCTGAAGTCGCCGCGATACATGCCGCCGATCTGGCTGACGGAGACATGGCTTTCATCGATGAAGAGGAGGGCGTTATCAGGGATATATTCGAACAAAGTCGGTGGCGGCTCACCGGGGTTGCGGCCGGTGAGGTAACGCGAATAGTTCTCGATGCCGGCGCAGGAGCCGGTCGCTTCCAGCATTTCGATGTCGTAACGGGTGCGCTGCTCCAGCCGCTGGGCTTCCAGCAGGCGTCCGGCCTTTTCCAGCTCGGCGAGGCGGCCCTTCAGCTCTTCCTTGATCGACTTGATCGCGCCATTCAGCGTCGGGCGCGGGGTGACATAGTGCGAATTGGCGTAAATCTTGACCGATTGCAGATCGCCGGTCTTCTGGCCGGTCAGCGGGTCGAATTCGGTGATGGAATCGATCTCGTCGCCGAACATCGAGATACGCCAAGCGGCATCCTCAAGGTGGGCGGGGAAGATTTCGATGGTATCGCCGCGCACACGAAACGAACCGCGCTGAAAATCCATGTCGCGGCGCTTGTATTGCTGGGCCACGAGGTCGGCCAGAAGCTGGCGCTGGTCCAGCCGGTCGCCAACCTGCATCTGGAAGGTCATGGCCGTATAGGTTTCCACCGAGCCGATACCGTAGATGCAGGAGACCGAAGCGACGATGATGCAGTCGTCACGCTCCAGCAGTGAGCGGGTGGCGGAGTGACGCATCCGGTCGATCTGTTCGTTGATCGAGGATTCCTTCTCGATGAAGGTGTCGGAGCGCGGCACATAGGCTTCTGGCTGGTAATAATCGTAGTAGGAGACGAAATATTCCACCGCATTATCGGGGAAGAAGTTCTTGAACTCGGAATAGAGCTGTGCCGCCAGCGTCTTGTTGGGTGCGAGAATGACGGCCGGGCGCTGCGTCGCCTCGATGACCTTGGCCATGGTGAAGGTCTTGCCCGAGCCGGTGACGCCGAGCAGCACCTGGCTGCGCTCACCGGAATCGATGCCTTCAACGAGGTCGGCGATGGCGGTCGGCTGGTCGCCGGCGGGCTGGTAGTCCGAGGCCATGCGGATGGCGACGCCGCCTTCCGATTTTGGCGGGCGGGCGGGGCGGTGCGGCGTCCAGAGCTTGCCGTCCTTGAACAGTGGATTGCCGCTCTCGATCAGCTTGGACAATGCGTCCACGGTGGCGGTGACGGCGCCCGGGGCGAGATTGGCGGCTTCTTCCAGCGAGACGTCCATGCCGGCCACCGGATTAAGACCAGCGGCGGCACGGGTTTTCGGATCGCTCGACGCGCCGATGGACACGCCACGCGCGGTTTTGGACGCGGTGGTGTTCTTCGCCGTCTTGGAGGCTGCCTTTTCCGCTTCCTTGCGGGCCTCTATCTCGATCTTCTTGCGATGCTTGCCCGCTTTCGAGGCAATTTCGCGCTGGGTTTCCACCGAGCCCGCCTCGGCTTCCGCCTCCAGCTGCTTCACCCAGTCGGCGACGCTGCCGCTGAGCGGCGCGCCTTCGAACGACGATTGCGGGGCTTCCTCAAAGCCGGAGGGCGAGGACGGGGGATTTTTCGGTGATCTGGCCATGCGCGAAATATGGAGGGAGTCACGCGCAAAGGGAAGGGGAGGCCGTGAAAAAATGAGTACAAAAAGGAAACGAAGCGTCCGGAACAAAATTCAGGCGGATGCGTTGCATAGCGGCTGAATGCAGCTTTATCGAAACCTGTCGAAAATCGATTCCGGTTTTCGCTGCGATGCGCTAGAGCAAATCTCTACCGGCAGAATGATGGTTGCGTTTTCAAACTGCCTTTCATGACATCCCTCCCTATTTTCAGGAACCATCATGCCGTTCTCGATCAGTCCCGCCCACATCTGGCCTGTCCTGATGCTCGTCGCCTCAAACGTTTTCATGACTTTCGCCTGGTATGGCCACCTCAAGCACAAGGGCAGCGCGCTCTTCCTGGCGATCATCGCAAGCTGGGGCATCGCGTTCTTCGAATATATGCTCGCCGTGCCGGCGAACCGTATCGGCTCGGAGGTCTATTCCACGGCGCAGCTCAAGACCATCCAGGAAGTCATCACGCTTGCGGTCTTCGCGCTGTTCTCGATCTTCTGGCTGAAGGAGAGCATCACCATCAATCATGTGATCGGTTTTGCCCTGATCGCTTTTGGGGCATCCTTCATTTTCCGGTCCTGATCCGCATGGTGAGGCTCGGCCCGGGACCATATGCCAGCAGTCGCAACCTATGAGGTCGATACATTGATGAAAATACGGCCTGCGAGAGACGATGATGCGGCTGGCATGGCGGCGGTCCAGAACGAGATATTCTCGGCAGGCCTCCGAAAGGCACCGACTGATATCGGTGCGGTGCTGGAAAATTACATCCGGCATGCCGACCGTATCGAGTGTTCGGTCGCCGAGGACGAGGACGGGCGTATTCTGGGCTTCCAGTCGCTGCGTTACGCGCGGGCGGACAATCCCTACGGCGTGGCGGAAGGCTGGGGTATCATCGGCACCCATGTCAGTCCGCATGCGGCGCGAAGGGGCGTGGGGTCCGCGCTTTTTACGGCTACCCGAAAGGCGGCGGAGGCTCGCGGCCTGAAAAATATCGATGCCAGCATCGGCGCGGATAACAGGCTCGGGCAGAATTATTACGAGGCGATAGGCTTCACGACCTATCGTCAGCCGGAAGGGCTGGTCTGCAAGGTCTATCGTCTGGCCTAGGTATGGGGTTTGCGACCCGGCCCGTGCCGGCAGTGCGATCAGCTGCGATTGTCGTTTTCGGAATATTGCAGGCGCGCCTTGCAGATACGAACGTGGTTCTCGTCGGCCCATTGCACAAGCAATTGCATCGGTACCAGAAATGAGCGGCCGAGATTGGTGAGTTCATATTCCACGCGCGGCGGCACTTCGGCATAAAGCGTGCGGCGGATGAAGCCGTCTTCTTCCAGCCGCTTCAGCGTGCGCGACAGCATCTGCTTGGAAATATCGTCGATCCTGCGGTTCAGTTCATTGAAGCGTAGCACGCCGCCCTGCAGTTCTCCCAGAACCAACAGGCTCCACTGATCGCCGATGCGGTCCAGTACGTCACGGATCGGGCAGGGCTGCTCGAAGGTGAAGAATTCCTTTGTTTGCGTGTCCGACACTGTTTCTTACCCCTTGCCCGTTTTCACCCTTCAAGGTCATCGCCGTGTGACCAGATCAGCCGCCGCTGACTTCTTGCGGCTATGGTTGCGATATCATAGCTCTCTTTCGCGGTCTATTATCTGGACCGATAACGATTGTGACGAAAGGACAGAAGCCATGGCTAAAATCGCGCTCGTCGGCGCTTCCGGCAATGCCGGCTCCCGTATTTTGAAGGAACTTTCCGATCGGGGGCATCAGGTAACGGCGATTGCCCGCGCTCCTGAGAAGATCGCCAGCCTGCCGAATGTGGTGGCCAAAAAGGGCGATGTCTTCGATCAGGCGGGGCTTTCTGAGCTGCTTAAGGGTCACGATGCTGTGATAAGCTCGGTGCACTTCACTGCCAGCGATCCCCTGAAGCTCATCGAGGCCGTGCGTGCTTCCGGTGTTCAGCGTTATCTCGTGGTCGGCGGTGCCGGCAGCCTTGAAATCGCGCCCGGCCAGCGTGTGGTCGATCTTCCGGATTTCCCCGCCGCCTACAAGGCCGAGGCGACGAAGGGTGCGGAGTTTCTAGACCTGCTGAAACAGGAAAAGCAGCTCGACTGGACCTTCCTGTCACCCTCAGCCGAATTTGTGCCGGGGGAAAGAACCGGAAAATTCCGCATCGGTAAGGACAGCCTGCTCAGCAATGACGAAGGCAGCAGTATTTCCTTCGAAGATTATGCCATCGCGCTTGTCGATGAAATCGAGAAGCCGCAGCATTCCCGCCAGCGTTTCACCGTCGGTTATTGAGAGGTATTACCCATGAATTTTGTAACACGTCGTCTTGCCATCGCCGCTTTCGCCCTCGTGCCCGCTTTGGTGGCCGCGCCGGTTCTGGCGCAAACCGCAAATCGCGATCTGGCTCAGGAAGAAGCCAACCGCAAGCTGGTGATCGAATTTTACGACACCGTCTTCAACAAGCACGAGGTGGAGAAGGGCGCTGCCGTTGTCGTCGACAGCTACAAGCAGCACAACCCCAATGTGCCTGACGGCAAGAAGCCGTTCGTTGATTATTTTACGGGGCTCTTTAAGGAAAACCCGCAGTCGAAAGCACGGATTGTCCGCAGCGCCACGGATGGCGATCTCGTCTATCTGCATATTCATTCGACGAAGAGCGACGGTGATCGCGGCAGGGCCATCGTTGACATCTTCCGCGTCACGGATGGCAAGATCACCGAGCATTGGGATGTGATCCAGCCTGTGCCGGAGACGGCGGCGAACAACAATACGATGTTCTAAGTCGAGCTTTCGTCAATATCGAGGGAAACAGCCGGGATTTCGCCCGGCTGTTTTCATTTTAGAGGACGTCTTTTTAACCGGCCCGCCGCTTCTGGCGAGACTGCACGATCAGGTCCAGCGCCAGCATCACCAGCAGGCTCGCACCCACCAGCGGGAAAAGGATGCCGCCGATGGCGAGTACAGCGAGGAGCCCGCGTAGCACACGTTTTTCCTGCGGCAGGGGCGGAACGCCGAGCGAGCCTTGCGGGCGGCGTTTCCACCACATGATACCGGCGGAGACGGCAAGCAGCACAATGCCGATACAGGCGGCCAAAAGCACGAGCTGGTTGGCGAGGCCAAATTGCTGGCCCAGATGCACGTTAATGCCCCACTCGAGCGCTTTGCCGAGCGGGCCGTAATCGGCGTAACTCATATCGATCAGCGGCTCGCCGCTATATTGATCGAGGTGGACGACGCGCTGCTGCGTCAGATCGTCAGGATAGGCGGAGCCGCTATAGACACCGGACGATTTGGTGGGCAGTGCGACGGCATAACCGGCAGCGAGGCCCAAGGCGTCGAAACGCGCCATGGCCGCATCGATCCCGATCGGTTGGCCGGTAGCGGACGCACTGGATTCGGGAATTTTTGCCTGTTCCAGCGACCAGCTTGTTTTGGCTACGTGATCGAGATGGTCACCGGACATAGGAACATCGGTGCGGACGCCCGCCGGATATCCGAAATTGCTGCCATTCGCCCATTCATTGACCTTCGCGCCCCAGACGCCCGACCAGGGCATGCCGGTGACGGCGAGGAAGACGATGAAAAAGCCGACGAAGATGCCGGTGACGGCATGGGTATCACGCCAGAAGACCCGTTTTTTCGGCGTGCCGCGCACGGTGACGACACCGCCGGTCTGTTTTCGCGGCCACCAGAGATAGATGCCGGTGGCGACGAGCAGGATGGACCAGCCGGCGGCGATTTCGATCAGATAACGGGCATAGGTACCGAAATATTTCAGGCTGTGGAGGTAGCGGATCGTCCACATGACGGTGCCGCGATCCGGCAGGGAGCCGGCAACCTCAGCCGTATGGGGATTGACGTAGACGGCGCGCTTGCCATCCGCCGTATTGACGGTGATTTCCGTCGATGCGCCGGGATCGGTCGGGGTCGTATATTTGACGGCAGTGCCTGGAACCGCAGCAAGTGCAGCGGCAACAATTTCGGAAGGCAGCGCTTTCGGTGCGTTTTGCACCACCTCTATCCGCTTCAAATCCGAATGGATGAGGTTATCGAATTCGTCCCGGAAAAGATAAAGGGCGCCGGTGACGGCGAGCGATATCATGAAGGGCAGGACGAAGAGACCGGCATAGAAATGCCAGCGCCACACGGCGCGGTAAAGATTGATGGACGAGGAATGCGCAGGCGCGCGCTCGCCCTCGAAAGAGGTCGTAACGGACATGGATGTCTCCGCAAGAAGAGTGATTGCCGGCAGGCCGGGCGTGTTTCAGTTCTGCGGAGGCGCGGGCGGGGCGCGGGGGCGTGATTCCAGATTGGGCGGCGATGGCGGCAATGCCGCATCGAAGTTCAAAAAGGCGACTTCGTCTGTCGTAACGACACTGTCTGCGCGTTCGACAGGTGTAACCGGAAGAGTGGCAATGGTGGCCGATGCCAGCCGGCACAGCGTTCCGCAGCAGTCGGCGGCAATTTTGCCCGCCGGGTCCTGCTTTGCGGGCCCTTCCGGCATGTGGCTGGAACAGATGACCTCATCCGCCGCAAGCGCGGCCATGGCCATGTTGCCGCTGGTCAGGCCGTTGGCGAGACCCTGCAGGAGGAAAAGCAGGACGGCCAGCGTGGCGATGGCGCCAGCCGAGCTTCTGTCCTGCATGATCCTGCGAATATGTCCCATAAGGCCGGAATGCCATAATCGCGGCGAAATGTCACCGCGACACAATGACGGCGTCAGGGCGTTACGGTCTTCAGGCCAGCAGGTCGTAGGTGCGGAAAATCCAGGCGATCTGGTAGATCAATGCGAAGATGACGAGGAACCGGTGGAAGCGGCGATTGCCGATGAAGGCAGCGGACGTGAAAAGAACGACGTAAATGGCGGTACGGATGAGATATTCCGGGCCGAGCGTTGCAAGATAGTCCTGTCCCTTCAGCAGTGTGTCGCCGACATCGGTGACGAAAAGCGCTGCCAGAAAACCGAAGAACCAGCTTTTGCGGGAAAAGAAGTAGTCCTCATATCCCTTGTATTCCTTCATGTCGGTGGGAAACAGCAGCACGCAGAGGAAATAAAACAGCGAGCAGAACAGGATGAGGAACAGGAAGGCGCCGAAGCCCAGCACGTGGCCGGTGGCGGAAAGCCGGTGTTCCCACCACCAGAAATGCACAAGCATCAGAAACAGGAACGCCACCCAGCCGAGATGCAGCGGATAGATGCGTTCCTTCTTTGGATGTTGCACGAAACCGGCAAGGCCGGTCAGCAGACGGGCGAGGCTGAGGCCGACCACCATGCCCATGACGGCACGGATGTGCGAATAGGCTTCCGCGGCGTTGACGGCGGCCTCCATCGTGCCTACTCCCCCGGAGGAATGGGCGTCGGTTGCCCGTTTTCGTCCATCGCCACCATGATGAAGGTGCCGGCGGTGACCTTTTCCAGCTTGTCGAAACGCGACCGCTGTGCCCAGGCCTCAACCGTCAATGTGATGGAGGTGCGGCCGACGCGGGCGATATCGGTATAGATGGACAGCGTATCGCCGATCTTCACCGGCAGTTCGAAAGCCATTTCCTTGACCGCCGCCGTCACCACGCGACAGCGCGAGCGTTCGGCTGCGCGGATGCCGCTTGCCAAGTCCATCTGCGACATGACCCAGCCGCCGAAAATATCACCGGCGGGATTGGCGTCGGCCGGCATGGCAAGCGTCCTGAGCGTCAGCTCGCCGGTCGGTTTGATGGTCTGCTCGGTCATGTTGAAATTTGCTCCTTGCGAAAAAGCGCAGCATGCGTTGCGCTTTGTGATTTCGCAAGGAAGGGAAAGCGTCAGGACGACGCTTTGCCCAGAAATTGCTGCGTTGCGTAAAGGGCGATGGCCGCCGCATTCGACACGTTAAGCGATTTGATCTCGCCGGGCATATCGAGACGGGCGAGCGCCGAGACGGTTTCGCGAGTCTTCTGGCGCAGGCCCTTGCCTTCGGCTCCCAGTACCAGCGCGACTTTTGCGCCGCTGAAGGTCTGTTCGATGGGGGCGGGGCCTTCTGAATCCAACCCGACTGAGAAGAAGCCGAGCTTGTGCAACTCGCCCAACGCATCCGCCAGATTGGTGACCTGGATATAGGGGATGAGTTCCAGCGCGCCGGAGGCGGATTTTGCCAAGACGCCCGACTCGGTCGGGCTGTGGCGCATGGTGGTGATGACGGCACCGGCGTTGAAGGCCACCGCCGAGCGCATGATGGCGCCGACATTGTGTGGATCGGTAACCTGATCGAGCACGAGGACGAGCGGGCTGTCCTTCAGCGCGCCGAGCCTCTTGACCGGCAATGGCTTCGTTTCCAGCATCACGCCCTGATGGATCGCCTCGGGGCCGAGCACCTTGTCGATATCCTGCGGGGAAACCATCTCGACCGGGAAGGGCTGGGCGTCCGCCTCGCCGATATCCAGACGCGCAAGCGCGTTCTGGGTGACGGAGAGCTTGACGATCTGCCGTTCGGGATTGGTGAGTGCGGCGCGCACGGTGTGCAGGCCGTAAAGATGCACCTGATCCGGTGCAAGCTGCGGCGGCTTCCAGTCGTCCGCATCGCGGTTCCTGCGCCTCTGCTGCGGCGGAGTGGGGATTTCTCCCCTTTCGCGCTTGGCGTCGCGTACGGCGCGGCGCAGGGTGGCGTAGTGCGTATCGCGGGTGGATTTGTTGTTTGGATCGTCTTTGCTCATGGCGCCTTATATCTCCGCTAGGAGGCGCGCACCAGCCCCCGCGATAATCCACAGGACTGTAAACATGTTTGAATTTTTTCCCGAAAATTCGTGAAAGGGCGTGTTGACAGAAACGAACGAGGCCGTCATATACGCGCCACAGACGACGCAACGGCGCTTCGCCGCGGCAAAATCTGAAGAGCTTGGTAGCTCGATCCTAGCAGAAAGCTGGAGGGATGCCCGAGTGGTTAAAGGGGACGGACTGTAAATCCGTTGGCTACGCCTACGTTGGTTCAAATCCAACTCCCTCCACCATTCTGCACGGATCAAAATCACCACCGCGGGTATAGCTCAATGGTAGAGCAGCAGCCTTCCAAGCTGAATACGCGGGTTCGATTCCCGCTACCCGCTCCATTTACTCTCCCGGTACGATCAAAGCCTTCATTAGATACTGTTTGCAGCGTTTTCCGACGCGCGCGAGATCGTGTAGGGCACCCAGCAATTCTGGTGTTAGAAATCGCGGTATTGATTAAAGCGGTTGGAAGCCGGGCCGACCTCGCCCTCAAAATGTCACGACTTGAAGTCGCCCGTCAAAAATCTTGCTGGAAATCCAACGGCTCTTTCCAACATCGATAGAGTTTTTGGAGCAGGAGCCCATATGGGCTTGCCTGTCGACTATCTGATGTTACTCTCAATTCACGCAGTTGCGTAATCAGCGCTCGCCGGGCCAAGCCCACAGGTGACGCTATCGTGTTTACATATGATTTCGACCGGCACCATAACAGCATGCTACATTGCTCTCGCGGGGCCAGGATGCGCCGATTATTCCTGTCCCGGCAAGTGCAGTAATCACTCGACGCTAGCGAATGTCCGACAAGAGCGGCCAACGACCGGTGTCGTAATTCCAACCGAGGAGTGACACATGGGTTCGAAGCCGACGATTATTCTCGTGCATGGGTTCTGGGGCGGGGCTGCCCACTGGAGCAAAGTAATCGTCGATCTTGCCGGCAGAGGTTACACTCTCAAGGCTGTCGAATTACCACTGACATCACTCGCCGACGATGTTGAGCGCACCCGCAAGATGGTTGCGCAACAGGATGGGCCCGTCCTGCTTGTTGGACACTCCTACGGTGGCGCTGTCATCACGGAAGTCGGCAATCTGCCGAATGTTGTCGGGCTTGTTTATATCGCCGCCTTCGCCCCCGATGCAGGCGAGAGCCCCGGAGGCATCACTCAGCAGCATCCGCCTGCGGCGGTTGCGAATCTTGCGCCTGATGACGACGGTTATCTCTGGCTGCGCGCAGACAAGTTCCATGAGAGTTTTTGCCAGGATCTCAGCGCTGACGAAGCGCTGGTCATGGCGGTGACCCAGAAGGCGCCGCTCGCCTCGACTTTTGGAAATGCTATCTCAAAGCCTGCCTGGAAGGCGAAGCCGACCTGGTATCAGATTTCAACCGATGATCGGATGATCTCCCCGGAGAACCAGCATCTCATGTCGGCTCGATTGGGGGCTCGTCAGGTTATTTCGCTTGAAGCAAGCCACGCATCCCTTGCGTCGCATCCTGCCGCCGTCGCCGGATTGATCGACGAGGCGGCTAAAAGCGTATCGTAACTGGAGCGAACTGCGGGACCTGCGTGCGCAACAGGCTGTTCTCCCAGCCGGGCGTTAATAGGGAGAAAGACACGGGGTGCGCGTCCCCGCAGGGGCCATGTAGCTGTTATCGGTCGGATGGTAGGAGGTGTATCGCGCCGCACACCATTTGACGTGGTTTATCTCCGCCTGCGACAGGGCATAACCATTCGATGTGGCTTCCTCACCCTTGCCCGCGGCGAAGGCGGACGCGGGATAGCCACGCTGGTTCGAATTCTGCGCCTGTTCCGGCGGTTCATAGGCCGGCTGTATAAGGCTCAGTGCGTGGGCGGGCATGACAGAAGCGCCAGATAATGCGACGCCAAGAGCGAGTGCGGAGATAGTCTTCGGCATCCTCAACATCGATAAATCCTCGTTATTCGTTCGGGATGCTAACGAAAATTTAGGAAATTCGTTCCGTGACAGGGTTGACGTCACACGAACACGTGATTCTTCGCGACTGAAAAAAGGTGAGGCGGCGGGATTGGAGAGGTCGCTTGCTGCGGCTGTTGGGCATTACGCGTCCACGCGCAAATGTGAGCCGGCATGATGCCGTCTTCATCAGGAAGATGCCGTGTCCTCTGAACACGTTTCATTCCCCCGTCAATTCGACTTTCCGTCCTTCCCGCACTGCTCGTTGACAAGCGGAAAATCCGGTCTGATAGTCGGCCGGCAATCATGCAAACGGGAGTCTTCAATGTTTAACAGGGTTGTCATTCTCTCATCCTTTGCGCTGCTGGCATCGGCAGCGTTCGTCTCCCCCGCAGCCGCACTCACCATGAAGGAGTGCAGCGTGAAGTATCAGGCGGCGAAAGCCGACGGGTCCGCGAAGGACGTCAAGTGGAACGACTATCGCGCCAAATTCTGCGGTGCCGATGCGGCGGCCGAAGATGCGGCCGACGACAAGCAGGTCGCGGCTACAACCGACAAAGAACCCGAAAAAGCGACGACAAAGGCCCCGAAGGGCGTCGCTTTTCCGAGTGCTGTCGATAAGAAATATTCAAGCGAAACGCCTGGCAAGGCACGCCTGAAGACCTGTGTCGACTCCTACCACAAGAACAAGAATGACGGCACGCTCGGCGATCTGAAGTGGATTCAGAAGGGCGGCGGCTACTGGAGCCTGTGCAACACGGCGCTGAAGAGCTGACAAGCGACGGGGCGGCGGCCGACTGCCGTCGCCCGACCATCAGACTGATTCCAGAATCATATTGGCAGGTGGGAACCGTTCAGCCGGGGAGGGTGTGTTCATGCGCTCTCCATCGCCGCCACCAGATAGGGCAAAGGTGGGCAAGGCTTCTTATGGCCATGCAAGATGGTCAGGCTTGGCCGGGAGTTAACTCTTACAGCCGGTAACATCCGGAGCCCTGGGGCAACCCCGTTTTCGGGCGGGTAAAATCTGTGAATAGTCCGTGATTCAGTATCTTGGTAGAAAGAGTTGATCCTGCGGTTCGACCCGCATCCAGCAATTCAACGGTGCGAGTTGTCCCGTGACGGCCGACCGGCAATGTGGGCGGATGACCAGACGATTTCGAAACTATCTTACAGTGCTGGCCATATCATTGCTGATGTGGGCGGTGATCCTTGGCGCCGCTTATTGGATGTATCGATAAGGGCACCGGGTGTGCCTTCCGGCATGAGCTGACAGCGGATAGACGTGTCGTCGATACGCTTCGGTATGTCCCCGTCGTTCATGTTCCCGCAAATTCCAAAAGTCAGGAATGGCCCGCCCAATTTTGGCTTTGCTGTCGTGACCTTATGTTTCGACTGGATCAGGAAAGGGTCAACATGAGAAAATCCATCGCCATCACGTGTCTTGCAATCCTGTCGTCGGCGGTCGCTTCCAGCGCTCTGGCTGACGATCTGGTGATTCCGCTTCCGAAGGACACGACGATCGAGAAGGTCGAGGCTGTCTATCAATGCGACGCCGACACGGTGGACGCCGTTTATTTCAATGCCGGCGATATCAGCCTCGTGCGGCTGGGGCTGAAGGATGGCGTCATCGTTGCCGCGAATGTCATTTCAGGCTCAGGCGCCAGATATCAGGGCGGCGTTTACGTCTGGTGGTCGAAGGGTGAGGAGGCCGATCTTTACGATCTGATGGCGGATCCGGAGATGAAGAAGCCGGTTCACTGCGTGGAAAAGAAGAAGTCCTGATCGCTAGCGGCAGCGCTTAAAGGAGCGGCGGCAGGGCGGTTATGAAACCTTGCCGTGCCGCCGGTCAGTGTTGGTCTGCGCTTGCGTCGCGTTCAGACGAGAACGAGCGACGCCAGCAGCGCGAGAAGGATGAGGGAGCTTGCGACAACGCCGAGTTTCACCCTTCGAAGGCGACGGGTACGACCGCCGCTCCAGTCATAAGCCATTGGCAGCTTTACCTTTCTTTTTATTATTATGACTTATTACTAGCTCCCTAGGCTTGCTTGTGGCTGACCTCAATTGCCAGAACCCATAGGCGAGAAATTACGATTTCCCTGCCTTGCCCGGATGTTGCAGCGGTTGAATCGCGTGATTCTCGAGGTGTGCCTGCCGGTGGGTCGAAGGGGTTTTCGAAGACGTTCATCGCGCTCGGCAGCGCGTAAAAAAGGCCCGGAAACCTTCACGTTTCCGGGCCTTTCAAATGGCGTTTCTGCGGGGCGGCTCAGCCCAGATAGGCCTTGATATAGGGCAAGACTTCGATCACGCCGTGATAGAGCATGTTGAGTGCCACATAGATGATGACCATCAGACCGAGATAGGAAATCCAGCGATAGCGGTGCAGCAGCTTGGCGACGAAGTTGGCGGCAAGCCCCATGAGGGCGATCGAGACGATGAGGCCGATCACCAGGACGGTCACATGTTCCTGTGCGGCGCCGGCAACAGCCAGAACGTTGTCCAGCGACATGGAGACATCGGCGATGACGATCTGGGTTGCGGCCTGAAAGAAGGTCTTGTGGCCTTTGGTCAGATCGGCTTCGTCGTCGGTCACCTCGTCTTCGATGGAGCCGGCAGCTTCGCGCAGTTCGGACCACATCTTCCAGCACACCCAGGCGAGCAGCAGGCCGCCGAACAATTGCAGTCCGACAATGGCGAGAAGCTGCACGGTGACGGCGGCAAAGGCGATGCGCAAAACGGTGGCGGCGATGATGCCCACCAGAATTGCCTTGCGGCGAAGATGGGCGGGAAGACCGGCGGCGGCAAGGCCGATGACGATGGCATTGTCGCCCGCCAGAACGAGATCGATCGCGATGACCTGTAAGAATGCCGTGAAGCCGGCGGCTGTGAAGATTTCCATGGAATGGTCCTGAAACGGATAGAAAGGTCGCGGGGGAAAGCGACGGAACGAGATAAGGCATGGGATGGCGCGCCCGGCGCCGCATCGGGATCGCCCGTCTCCCCCCGGCGATGGATTGTCCTTAAGCCATCATGGCGGTGCAGGTAAAGAAGTTGTGATGGAAATATCTTAATTAGTGATCGAGAATAGCGGGAAGGCGCTCCGCGCGGCTTGTGTCGATGTCATCCTTCCAAGGGTTTAAATGTCGCAAACAACACACCATATGCGGGCCTCGGGGCACGCTTGAAGCGCGTGCGCAGGCGCTTTCACAATTAAGTCTTGCGCATTCGCTTACAAAGCCTTAAACGGCGACACCAAACCGGTTCGCCGGGGAAACTACTTCACGTTCACAGGAAGCAATTCACATGGCAAAGAGCAAGTTTGAGCGCAATAAGCCGCACGTCAACATTGGCACGATCGGTCACGTTGACCATGGCAAGACGTCGCTGACTGCCGCGATCACG